>CAZMCK010000011.1:0-67038 GCA_964565075.1 uncultured Dehalococcoidaceae bacterium | reverse complement strand
CGGGACCTGCTGACGCTGCTCGGCCTCGAGGACACCGAGATCGAGGCGCGCCAGCCTGAGACGCCGGGCGACGGCGAGGGCCGCGTCTCGCAGATCTTCGATATCAGCGGCATGACCGAGGACGCCTCGGACGACCTCGGGCTGCTCATCGGCCGCCGCGGGGAGACGCTGGGGTCGCTGCAGTACTTGCTGAACGTGATGGTGGGCCGCAACTACGACGACCAGGACACGGTCTTCGGCGTGGACGTCGAGGGCTACCGCCGCCGCCGCGAGGACTCCCTGGTGGAGATGGCGCAGCGCGTGGCCGACGAGGTGCGCGAGACCGGCGACGTGATCACGCTCGAGCCGATGCCCGCCGCCGAGCGGCGCATCATCCACCTCGCGCTCAGCGAGGAGCCGGGCGTGGTGACGGAGAGCGTCGGGCGCGGCAGCGACCGGCAGGTCGAGGTGATGCCCGGCGAGCCCGGCGCCGACGACTACCTGAGCGACGGCGACTACGAGGACGAGGGCGACGCCGGAGATGCCGGAGACGCCGAGGACGCTGACGGCAGCAACGAGGATTCCGGGGAGGACATGGCCGGGGAGCAGTAGATCGTGCACGCCGGCCGCCGCGTATGAGCGAAGCACGCAGCGGAGCGCCGCAGATCGTCGTCGTGGGAGCGGTCACCGAGGACCGCTTCGGCGACAGGACGCGCCCCGGCGGCGCGGTGCTCTACGCGGCGAGGGCGCTCGCAGCGCTCCGCATCCGCGCCCGCGTGCTCGCCTCGGCCCCACCCCGCACCGAACCCGAGGCACTTGCCGCACACGAACGTACGTTCGTGTACACGGCCACGGGCCTTCGCTTCGGCATCGAGCTCGACGGCGAGGAGCGCCGCCTGCGTGTCCTGTCCAGGCCCGAGCGGGCGCTGACGGCGGGCGACCTGCCCGCCGCCTGGGGCGACGCCGACGCGATCATGCTCGCCCCGCTGCTTCCCGATGACCTCGATGCTGCGTCGTTCCTCGACCTGCCCGGACCGCGGATCACCCTTGTGGCGCAAGGGATTCAGCGTCGAGTGTCGCCCACCGGTGACGTGACGCTCCTCGCCGATCCCGCGCCCGCGCTCCTCGCCGCGGCGACCGAGCGTACGTCCGTGTTCCTGTCTCGCGAGGAGGTTGCGCCGTGGCCCGGCGGGGCCATCGAGGACCTCGCGAGGTCGTGCGCGCGCGTTGTCGTGACGCGTGGTGCTGACGGCGCCGATGTCTACCGGGCGGGCGAGGAGCCACTGCACGTCGACGCGGCGCCCGCCACGCCCGTCGACACGACCGGCGCTGGGGATGCGTTCGCCGCGGCGTTTACGGCCGCGCTCGCCTGTGGCGGGAGCGACGCGCGGGCAGGCGTCCTCGCAGCGCGGGTGGCGGCTGCCACCGTGGAGCACGCAGGCCCCGTGCGCCTCCCGCGCGTCGCCACGCCCGAGGAGGTGGCGAGGTGAGCGTCACGATCGCGGTGGTGAACCAGAAGGGCGGCGTCGGCAAGACGACGACCGCCGTCTCGCTCGCCGCCGCCATGGCCGCGCGCGGGCGGCGCGTGCTGCTGGTCGACGCCGACCCGCAGTCCAACGCCACCTCGGCGCTCGGCCAGGCGGCCGTGCGCGGCGATGCGGGGCTCTACGAGTCGCTCGTGGGCGAGCAGGCGCTCGCCGGGGTGATCGTCGCGACGGACACGTCCGGCCTCGACCTGGCTCCGGCGACGCTGCACCTGGCGGGCGCGGAGGTCGAGCTGGTCTCGGTGATGGCGCGCGAGTTCCGGATGCGGCGCGCCCTCGAGCCCGTCGCCGACCGCTACGACGTGACGCTGATCGACTGCCCGCCCTCGCTGGGCCTGCTCACCGTCAACGCCCTCGCGGCCGCCGACGAGGTGCTGATCCCGGTGCAGGCCGAGTACCTGGCCCTCGAGGGCCTCGCGCACCTCTCGCAGACGATCGAGCTGGTGCGGCGCAATCTCAACCCCGAACTGCTCGTGCGCGGTATCGTGCTCACCATGTTCGATGGACGCACGAACCTCGCCCACCAGGTGGAGGCCGAGGTGCGCCGGCACTTCGACAACACCTTCCGCAGCGTCATCCCGCGCTCGGTGCGGCTGTCCGAGGCGCCCAGCCACGGCATTCCCGTCCAGCGCTACGACCCGCGCTCACGCGGCGCGGAGGCCTACGAGCGGCTCGCCGACGAGCTGCTCGAGCAACTCGCTCTCCCCACCACGGAGGCATCCCATGGCGGATACCAACGGACAGGGACGGACGACGCATAGGTCCCCGGACGTGCCACGAGGCCTCGGGAGGGGCCTGAGCGCGCTCATCCCCGACACCCCCGCCGAGCCACGGCAGGCCGCGCTCGGGGCGGTCTACGAGGCGCCGATCGACTCGATCGCGCCCAACCCGGAGCAGCCCCGCGCCGCGTTCGACGACGACGCGCTCGAGGAGCTGACGGCGTCGGTGCGGGAGCACGGCGTGATCCAGCCCCTGCTGGTGACGCAGCTTCCGGACGAGCCGGACTCGCCCGGTGCGCCGCGCTACCAGCTCATCGCCGGCGAGCGACGGCTGCGTGCGGCGCAGGCGGCCGGCCTCGACCGCGTCCCCGTGACGGTCCGCGAGAGCGTCCCGCGCGAGCAGCTGGTGCTGGCGCTGATCGAGAACGTACAGCGCGAGGACCTCAACCCACTCGAGGAGTCGCGCGCCTACCGCCGGCTGGTCGACGACTACGGGCTCACGCAGCAACAGGTCGCGGAGCGCGTCGGTCGCTCGCGGGCGGCGGTGACGAACCGGCTGCGGCTCCTGGAGCTCTCGCCGCAGGCGCAGCAGGCGCTCGTCGAGGGCTCGATCAGCGAGGGCCACGCCCGCGCGCTGCTCGCGCTGCGCGACCCCGGCGACCAGCTTGCCGCGCTCACGCGCGTACAGGACGCGGGGCTGTCGGTGCGCGACACCGAGCGTCTCGCACAGCTCATGGCCGAAGATGGCCCCGGGCCGCGCCGCCCCTCGACGCCCGACCCGAACGTCGAGGCGGTCGTCGAGGCGCTCCGCCGCGAGCTGGGCACGAAGGTGACGATGCGCCGCGGCGCGCGCGGCCGCGGCACGCTCACGATCCACTTCGGCGGTAACGAGGAGCTCAACGGCGTCCTCGACCGCCTGCTCCCGGAAGACGCGCTCTCGTAACGCGAACGCGTCGCGCCACCTTGACCGGACGGCGCGCAGGCGCGAGCCTCGGCGCGCCTAGCTGAACGGGCGGAACGAGGCCACCGATGAGCGTCGAGGAGCGACTGGGCGAGCTGGGGTTCACGCTGCCCGACCCCCCGGGCGCCCTCGCCATGTACCGGCCGGCCATCCAGACCGGCTCGCACGTGCTCGTCTCCGGCCAGGTCGCGATGCGCGACGGCGCGATCGTGCATCCGGGCGTCGTCGGCGCGCAGCAGACGGTCGAGACCGCGCGCGAGGCCACGCAGGTGGCGACGCTGAACGCGCTGGCGGCCGTGAAGGCGCTGCGCGGCAGCCTCGAGGGGCTGCGCGTGGTGCGGCTCACCGGCTACCTGGCCGCCACGCCGGACTTCGGGGAGCACCCACAGGTGATCAACGCGGCGAGCGAGTTGCTGCGCGACGCGCTCGGCGAGGAGCACGGCGTAGGCACGCGCCTCGCGCTCGGCGTATCCTCGCTCCCGCTACAGTCGCCGGTGGAGCTCGCGCTCGAGCTCGAAGTGCTCGACGAGGGCTAGCGGGGCATCCCCGCATAAGAGGTAACCACAGCGGCAGGTCGGAAGAGCTGGCGCGACGGAGCAGGGCAGAAGATGACGAACGAGCCCGACCGCATCATCGTGCAGAACCGCATCGACTTCGTGACGGGGGCCGTGCGCCGCTACGTCGACGAGGTCGACGCCGTGGCGCGCCTCGGCGTGCGCGCGGGCGAGCTGCTGGAGGGCCGGCGCGCGGCGGCGCTGCACGCCGAGCCCGGCGAGGGCGAGTGGTCGGCGTCGCGCACCCTCGGGCACATGATCGCCTACCTGCGCGCGCTGCGTGACCAGGTCACGCGCATGGCGTGGATGACCGACCCCGTGCTGCCCGTCGTCGACGACGAAGCGGAGGCGGAGCGCAACGCGTGGACCTCGCAGGAGCCGGAGCAGCTCCTGGCCTCGCTGAACGAGGAGGTCGACGCGATCGGGGACCTGCTCAAGCACCTCCCCGACTCCTCGTGGGGCCGGGCCGGGCTGCACCCGAACATGGGCCGTCGCTCGATCGTGCAGCACGTGCGCGGCGCGACGGGGCACCTTGACGGCCACCTCGACCAGGTTGAGGCGGCGCTCGCGCGGTCGCGCTAGCGGCGCGACCACTCACACGCGGTCAGTACCACACAACACCGTTCGATGTGGCTAGAATGGGCTCGTTCCGGGCCGGGGCGTTACACGCGCCCGGCTCGGCGTGCATGGCTACACGCGTGGCGTTGACGCGCAGCGTCGCAACGCCCACGATGGGCGCGCCCCCGTGGGCAGATCGAGGAGGTACGGATGGATTGGGCCGACAGTCAAGAGCAGGCCACGTTCCGCGAGGACGTGCGGAGCTTCATCGAGGCAAACCTGCCGCAGTACTACAAGGACATCGCCGACCGTGGCGGTGAGCTGGGCCATGAGGGCGGCTGGCAGCACGACCGCTTCCTCGGTTCGGACGAGGCGAAGGCCGCCGCGACCGAGTGGGAGCAGGCAGTAGCCTCGCGCAACTGGGTCGCGCCGCACTGGCCGACCGAGTACGGCGGCGCCGGCATGACGCCCATGGAGCAGTTCATCCTCAAGCAGGAGATGGCCCAGGCGCTGGCGCCCGACGTCGGCGGCCAGGGCGTCTCGATGCTGGGGCCGACGCTCATCGCGCACGGCACCGACGAGCAGAAGAGCAAGTTCCTCTCGGCCACGCTGGCCAACGAGATCGCCTGGGCGCAGGGCTACTCCGAGCCGAGCGCCGGTTCGGACCTCGCGTCGCTGCAGACGCGCGCCGTCCGCGACGGCGACGAGTTCGTGGTCAACGGCCAGAAGATCTGGACGTCGAACGCGCACCGCGCCGACTGGATCTTCGCGCTCGTCCGCACCAACCCGGACGCGCCGAAGCACCGCGGCATCAGCTTCATGCTGATGGACATGGAGACCCCCGGCATCGAGGTGCGCCCGCTGGTCAGCGGCGCCTGGCAGCACTTCTCGAACGAGACGTTCTACGAGGACGTGCGCGTGCCGGTCAGCCAGGTCGTCGGTGAGATCGACCGCGGCTGGTACGTCGGCATGACGCTGCTCGACTACGAGCGCTCGAACATCAGCGGCGCGGTCGCCTCGCGGCGCGAGCTCGACGACGTGATCGAGTACACCGCCGGCGGCATGGGCGCCGACATCTCGCGCGTCTCCGAGCTGCCGTCGGTGCGGGCGGAGATCGCCGACCGCTACGTCGAGACCGAGGTCGGGTTCAACTTCGCGTTCCGCATCATCTCGATGCAGGCCGCCGGCGTGATCCCGAACTACGAGGCGTCGACGTCGAAGATGTTCGCCTCGGAGCTGGGTCAGCGCATCGCGCGCACGGGCATCAAGATGTTCGGGCTCTACTCGAACCTCTGGGACCCGGACGCCGAGTACACGCCGTACGGCGCGCGCTTCATCCAGAACTACTTCCACCTGATCCCGAGCACGATCGCCGGTGGCAGTTCTGAGATTCAGCGCAACATCATCGCCACGCGCGGGCTGGGGCTGCCTCGCGGCTAGCCGCAGTAGCGCTCCAGCGCTCGGGGATCCCCTCGGGCGCACCACGCGAAGCGCAACAGGGCCGCGCGCTTCGATGGCTCCCCGGAGCCGTCGAGGGCGCGGCCCTTGTTTGTGCCCGCCGCCGCCCAAGGTCGGCCCCTCGTGAAGATCGTCTCCTGGAACATCGCGCAACGGTCGGAGCCGTGGCGCGTCCTCGCCGGCATGGACGCGGACGTCGCGCTGCTGCAGGAGGCCGGGCCGCCGCCTGCGGACGTGGCGGGCCGGATCGAGGTCGACCGGGCTCCGTGGAGCGCGCCGGGCGGCGGCGGCACACGGCCGTGGCGGACGGCCGTCGTGAAGCTGTCGGACCGCGTCGATGTCGAGTGGATCGAGGCGCGTCGGCTTGAGGACGGGGGGCCGGAGCACCTCGCTGTCAGCCGTCCGGGCACCCTCGCCGCGGCGAGGGTGTCGTCACCGGGCGTGGAGCCGATCGTCCTCGTCTCCATGTACTCGCTGTGGACGAGGCCGCATGCGTCCACCGGCAGCAGCTGGATCGTGTCCGATGCCTCGGCCCACCGCGTCGTTTCCGACCTGTCGGCGTTCATCGGACGTCAGGACGGTCATCGCATCGTGGCCGCGGGCGATCTCAACATCCTCCGCGGGCACGGCGAGGATGGGAGCGCGTACTGGGCCGCGCGGTACGCCACGGTGTTCGAGCGGATGGATGCGCTGGGTGTGCCGTTCGTGGGTCCTCGACACCCACACGGGCGCCAGGCCGATCCGTGGCCCGACGAGCTCCCGCGCGAGAGCCTCAACGTCCCGACGTACTACTCGGCCCAGCAGCGGACGCCCGCTGCCGCAACCCGCCAGCTCGACTTCGTCTTAGCCTCGCGCGCACTCGCCGGTGCCGTGCGCGTGCGCGCCCTCAACGAGCCGGACGAGTGGGGCCCCAGCGATCACTGCCGCCTCGAGATTGCGCTGCCTTGAGGAGCGTTACCCTCGCGCGTGGGCTGGGGCGCGTGACTCCCGGTCTGTGCCGGTGCGCGGTGCGTTAGCTCAGGGCAGTGACGATGGCTGCGCCGAGGCCAGCAAGGGCAGTAATGGTCGTGATAATGACGCCGCCCTGGATCCAGAGCGCGCGGTACATGTCCCCGCGAATCTCCGCCCGGAGCACGTCGAGGTCGGACCGCAAGGCGACTATGTCGGCCCGGGTGGCCAATTCGCTTGTGTAGTCCTCGACGTACTCGGTGACCGCCTCGGAGCCTTCGTCTCCGAGGGCATCCCTCAGCTTGCGATGGGTCTCGAACGTAGCCATGTGTTCTCGGCTCTCTACGGTGGGAGCGGAGAGCGTGCGCCGATCCTAGCAGGCTCGTCTCAGCCGCGTCACGCGGCAACGGTGCCCCGAAGCAAAGGCCGTGGCAGGTGTCGCGTCGCGCGGGACGGGCCGGGTGCGGCGGCCCTACTCGACGCGGACGGCCGCCGAGGTGATGCCGAGCGGCTCCGTCGTCTGCCCGCCCTGCGAGCCGCGCGCCTCGAGCGCCCTCAGCGTGTCCATCCCATCGACGACCTCGCCGAAGATCGTGTGGTTGTCGTCCAGCCACGGTGTCTCGACGAAGGTGAGGAAGAACTGGCTGCCGTCCGTGCCGGGTCCTGCGTTTGCCATGCTGAGCAGGCCGGGGCGATCGTGCCGCACGCTCGGGTCGAACTCGCCGCCGTAGGTGTAGCCGGGCCCGCCGGTGCCGGAGCCGAGCGGGCAGCCGCCCTGCGCCATGAAGCCCATGATCACGCGGTGGAAGGTCAGGCCGTCGTAGAAGCCGAGGCGCGTCAGGTACATCGTGCTCGACACATGCATCGGCGCGACATCCGGCATGAGCCGGACCTGCAGGCTGCCGACGTTGGTCTCGACGTCCCAGTAGTAGGTGCTGCCGGCATCGAAGTCGACCTGCGGCGGCTCCGCCAGCCGGGTGCGCCAGCGGTCGCCTGATGTGTCGACCGACTGTGCTGCGATGAACTCGTCGATGGCACTCACTGCGGTGTCGGCCATGTAGCTCCCCTTGCCCGTCCTGCGCGGCCTCGTGGCCGCCTCGCAGCATACGGGGCCGCGACGTTGCGGGCTTGCCGAGTGGCGGACGTGGTGCGAGCGGCCTGCTGACGTCGGGTAGACTAGTCGTGGCAGGAGGCACGCATGCCCACACCGAAGCAGCGGAGTGTTCCCAGCGCGCCCGACCCTGGGTGGGAGATCAAGGAAGGCGGTCGCCCGCCTGGCCCTGCGAAGGTTGAGAGGGGCCGCCGCGCCCGCACAGGTGGCCTCCCGGATCCCGGCCGCGAATTCAAGGAAGGCCTACGACCACCGGAACGGCGCCCGCGTCCGGAGCGTCGCTCCCGCTCACGCTGAGCGGACACTCCAGTTCACGCATCACTCGCGATCCACGCCAGGAGCATGGCTATTTCGACGATGAACAGGGTCGTCATGGCGTGCCCGATCAGCGATTTGCGCCACACGACACGCATGCCGTGCTGGAAGTGGGCGCCTGCCCAGTACAGGGATTCCAGTTTGAACTCGGTTTCGTCCAGATCGATCCAGGCCTCGTAGAGGTCGGACGGGTCGACGGACTTGGGACTCCCCACGAAGCCTCGCCCCGCGACGCCAAGGACGAGCACTGTGGCGAAGATGGCGACAACCGCCACCAGGAGCGGGGACTGCAACGGAGGCCCTGCTCCGGTTGCGGTGACAACGAGCGGCGCGGCCAGCGTGACCGTTGAGGTGAGGGTCAGCAGGCCGTCGATGCGCTGACTCGTAGCGGCGTCGCGCGTTGAGATTTCCTGGTACGAGGCGATCGCCCGCTCGTACGCGAGGTCGAGCCCTGGAAACTCCTCGACCGGCTCCGCCGATTGCTCAGCTGCCACGCTGCCCCCCAACGACGACGCGTCGTGCCGCCCGGACGTCAGTCCAAGAGCGCGGTCTGCGCCACGGTGGGTGGTGGGTACGGCGCAGCATACGGGGCCGCGGCGCTTTGGGCCTGCGGCGCCCGACGGCGCCTCGACCCGGCGTGGTGACGTTGACCCGCGGCCAGCGCCGCCCTACGTTGCAGCGGCACGCCGAGCCGCACGAGGCAGCGACGCCGGGAGTCACCGCCGATGGGACCGCTCGAAGGCATCCGCATCCTCGACCTCACGCAGGCCATCGCCGGGCCGTACGCCACCAAGCTGCTCTCCGACCACGGCGCCGACGTCGTCAAGATCGAGCACCCCGACTGCGGCGATGTCTCGCGGCGGATGGGGCCGTTCCCCGGCGACGTGCCACACCGCGACCGCAGCGGGATGTTCCTGGAACTCAACACCAGCAAGCGCAGCGTCACGCTCAACCTGAAGACCACGACCGGCCGGGAGATCCTCGGACGCCTCGCACAGCAGGCCGACCTCGTCATCGAGAGCTTCCGGCCCGGCGTGATCGAGCGCCTCGGGCTCGGCTCGAAGCGGCTCAAGGAACTCAACCCCCGCGCCGCGCTCGTCTCGGTCTCCAGCTTCGGCCAGGACGGCCCCTATCGGGACTTCGAGGTCGACGACATGCTCGCGTACGCGATGGGCGGCGTGCTCTCGATCACCGCGGAGTGGGGCCGCGAGCCACTCAAGATCGCGACCTATGCGCCGTTCTTCCTCGCCGGCGGCGTGGTGGCGGCGTTCACGCTCGGGGCGCTGCGCGGCTCGCAGACCTCGGGGGCCGGTGAGCGCGTGGACATCTCCGTGCAGGACATCCTCGCCGCATCGATGGATCGAGGGGGCACGAACCTGGCCGCGTACGAGTACTCCGGGTCGCTGTTCTTCCAGCGCCAGGAGTCGGCGCGCTCGACGGCGCTGCCGATGGGGGTCTACCCCGTCACCGACGGCTACGTGCACGTCATCTGCGGGCCGAACTGGTGGGACCGCTTCTGCAACATGATCGGCCGCCCGGACCTCATCGAAGACGAGCACCTGCTGCCGAACCTCCTCAACGTCGAGTACGCGCCCGAGGTGGACGCCGTCTTCTACCCGTGGCTGCTGGAGCGCACCAAGCAGGAGGTGATGGAGGCCGGCCAGGCGCAGGGCCTGCCCGTGAGCGCGATCAACACCACCGCCGACGTCGCGAACGACCCGCACCTCGCCGCACGGGGCTTCTTCCAGGACATCGAGATGCCGGGCGGCGGCACCGTCGGGCTCCCCGGCTTCCCGTTCCGCATGCACGGCACGCCCGGCGAGATACGCCCCGCGCCGGCGCTCGGGGAACACACATCCGAGGTGCTCACGGAGCGACTCGGCTACTCGCAGCAGGACGTGGCCGTGCTCGCGCAGCGCGGCGTGGTGTAAGGGGGCGCGACGATGACGACCGAGCAGCCCCGACGGCTCCCGCTCGAAGGCGTGCGCGTGCTCTCGCAGGCGATCGTATGGGCCGGACCGTTCGGCTCCATGATCCTCGCGGACCTCGGCGCGGACGTGATCGAGGTCGAGTCGGTCCGGCACATGAGCCCGACGCGCGGGTCGATCCGGCACATGCCGCCCGAGCTCATGGACGGCCCGAGCGGCGCCATCTACCTCAACCGCGACGGGTCCGAGGGCTTCTGGAACCGCAACTCCGGCTTCAACTTCGCCAAGCGCGGCCACCGGAGCGTCACGGTCGACCTCGGCAGCGACGAGGGCCGCGAGCTGTTCTTCGACCTCGTGCGCGGCGCCGACGTGTTCATCGAGAACAATGCGGCCGACGTGGTCGACAACCTCGGGATCTCGTGGGAGACGCTGTCGGAGATCAACCCGCGGCTGATCATGGTGCGCTTCCCCGGCTTCGGGATCAGCGGGCCGTACGAGCACTTCAAGGGCTTCGGCGCGACCATGGAGTCCGTCGTCGGCCACACGATGCTGCGCGGCTACCGCGACTCCGACCCCTCGCAGACGCCAGCCATCTACCACGGCGACCCGAACGCTGGCGCGCACGTGGCGACCGCCGTGCAGATCGCGCTGATCGCGCGCGAACGCACCGGCGAGGGCCAGCTCATCGAGATGTCGCAAGCCGAGGCGGTCATCCACCACACGTCCTACGACCTCATCGACTACCAGATGAATGGCCGCAGCAACGCCCACTGGGGCAACCGCCACCCCTCGATGGCCCCCTACGGGGTCTTCCGCTGCGACGGCGACGACCGCTGGCTCGCGCTCGCCGTGCCCTCCGACGAGGTGTTCGAGCGGCTGTGCGAGGTGATGGGGCAGCCCGAGCTGGCGAGCGACGAGCGCTTCGCCGGCGCGGCGGCGCGCTACGGCCACCAGGACGAGCTCGAACCGCTGATCGAGGCGTGGACCTCGCAGCACGGCGACGACGAGCTGATGCACCGGCTGCAGGCGGCCGGCGTCCCGGCCGTGGCCGTCTTCCACCAGGCGGAGATGTTCGACGACCCGCACCTGGCCGCTCGCGGCTTCTTCATCGAGGTCGACCACCCCGAGGCTGGCGTCCGCCGCCATCCCGCGCCGATGGCGCGGTTCGAGCGGATGCCGCTCACGCCCGTGCGCGGCCCCGCGCCGACCCTCGGCCAGCACAACGAGGAAGTGCTGATCGGGATGCTCGGCCTCTCGCGGGAGCGCTACGAGCAGCTCGAGCGCGACGAGGCAATCGGCACCGTCTACACCGAGGATGCCGGCGGGTAGTCGGCGAGGGCGTGGAGCACGATATGGCTGAGTCCCTGGTCGGCAAGCTCGTCGTCGCCACCCCGGCGCTGCTCGACCCCAACTTCGTGCGCACGGTCGTGCTGATCTGCGACGAGAACGAGCAGGGCAAGCTCGGGATCATCCTGAACCGCCCCTTCCGCGTCGAGGTCGCCGAGTACGCGCCGGAGTGGGGCCCGCTGGCGTCCCCGCCGGCGCGGGTGTTCGAGGGCGGCCCGGTGCAGCGCGAAGCGGCGCTCGCGATCGGGCGGCTGCGCGACGAGGCTCCGCTCACGGGCTGGACCCCGGTGACCGAGGAGGTCGGGCTGCTCGACCTCGGCAGCAGCCCGGCCGACCTGTGGGGCGACCTCGTCGGGCTGCGAGTGTTCAGCGGCTACGCCGGCTGGGGCGCGGACCAGCTCGAGGGCGAGATCGCCGAGCAGGCCTGGATCGTGCTCGACTCGGCGCCGTCCGACCCCTTCGACCCCGAGCCGACCGACCTCTGGGAGCAGGTGCTGCGCCGCCAGGGCACCGACCCGTCGCTCTTCGCGTCCGGGCCGGAGGGCCCACTCTCCAACTAGACGCCTCGCGCGCTCGTGATCATGCTCCGCGCCCTCGAGGCGGTGCTCAGGGCAGCACGTCCGCGAGGAACGCATCGAGTTCGCGCGCGAAGTCCTTCGGGTTGTCCGAGTGGACGTTATGCGTGGCCGCGGGGATCACGACGAGGCGGCCGTCGCGCATCGCCGCCACCGCCTGCTCCGCCGACTCCTGGGCGACGATCTTGCTGTCGGCGCCGCGGAACAGCATGGTCGGCGACTGGAGCGCGCGGATGTCGTCCCACAGCTCCCCGGCCATCCGCTCGCGGTTGGCGTCGCGCTCCTCGGCGCCCGTCTCCATGCCCGGCCGGGGGCGGTGGTCCTGCTTCCACGTGAAGCCGTCCGGGACCTGCTTCAGGCTGTGGGTCAGGCTGTACCGCAGGTGCTCCGGCGCGCGATGCGGCATGAACTGGATCGCGCGGTCCAGGAAGTCGTCGAAGGCGCGCAGGGTCTCCGTCGCCTCGCGGAACGCCTCCATCTCCAGCACCCCCTCGCGCATCGCCTCGGGCGCGACGTCGACGATCCCGATCGCGTCGAGGCGCTCAGGGTGACGCGCCGAGTAGCGGATGGTGTTCATCCCGCCCATCGACATGCCGACGAGCGTCAGGCGGTCGTAGCCGAGGTGCTCGATGAACTGCCGCGTGTCCTCCAGCATCAGGTCGCTGTTGTCCTCGCCCAGCTGGTCCTCGGGCGTCCACCCGGTGTCGCCGTGGCCGCGCTGGTCGAGCGCGACGAGGTGGTACGAGTCGCGCAGCAGCAGCGCGGCCATGTCCCACGTGTGTGCGGTCAGGGAGCCGCCGTGCAGCAGCACGACGTGCGGGAGGTGGTCGTTCCCCCAGTCGAGGTAGTGGAACCGGATGCCGTTGAGCTCCACCCAGTGATCGGTGGGAGCGACGATCGCGGGCGGTTCGAGGCCTGCTGCCGCGGCTGCCGCCGCCATGATGTCCGTGTAGTCGTTAGCCATGGTTCAACCTCCGGTCGTTCCTCGTGCGTCGGGCGTCAGGCGCGCGGCAAACCCAGGCCGCGCGTTGCGATGATGTTGCGCTGCACCTCGCTGGTGCCCCCGGCGATCGTGCGCGAGACCGTCCACATGTAGAGCTGGCAGTAGACGCCGTGCAGCGGGGCGTGCGGCGACCCGGGCTGGAGCGCGCCATGGAGCCCGAGCACGTTGATGCCGTGCCGCGCGTTGTGCTGCGCTGCCTCGGATCCCAGCACCTTGGACATCGACGCCTCGTAGTTCGGCACGAGGCCCTGCGACTGCATCCACGCCACGCGGTAGGCCAGCCACGTCCCCACCTCGGTCTCGATCTCGGTGTCCGCGAGGGCCCGGCGGACGCTCGCGCGGTCGTGCGTCGCGCTGACCTCGCCCGAGCGCAGCGCGTCGATCAGGCGGTGGAGCTGGCGTCGGGCCGACTGGACCACGTGTACGCCCGAGCGCTCGAAGTCCAGCGTGGTCGTGGCGACGTACCAGCCGCGGTTGACCTCGCCCACGACGTTCTCGGCGGGGATGCGGACATCCTCGAAGAAGGTCTCGTTGAACTCGGCGTCGCCGTGCATCTGCACGATCTGCTGCGGGTTGATGCCGGGCGTGCGCATGTCGGCGATGAGGAACGTGATCCCGCGGTGCTTGGGCGCCTCCGGGTCGGTGCGCGTGAGCATGAAGATCCAGTCCGCGCGGTGCGCCCTCGACGTCCAGATCTTCTGCCCGTTGACCACGAAGTGGTCGCCGTCGCGCTCGGCGCGCGTGACGAGGGAGGCGAGGTCCGAGCCGGCGCCGGGCTCGCTGAATCCCTGCGCCCAGATCCGCTCCCCGCTGGCGATGTACGGGAGGTGCTCGCGGCGCTGTTCCTCGGTGCCGTGCACCATGAGCGTGGGGCCGATCAGGCTGCCGATGGTGGCGAGCGGCACGCCGTGGATCGCCGTCTCCTCGTTGAAGATGAGCTGCTCGACGTGGCTCGCCTCGCGCCCGCCGTACTCGCGCGGCCACGCCATCGTGATCCAGCCCTGCTCCCCCGCGGCGAGGTTGAGCTCCACGACCTTGCGATGGGTCTCGCCGCCCTCGGCGTCCGCGGCGCTCGGGTCGGCGTCCCAGTGCGCGCTCATGAAGGCGCGTACCTCGTCCCGGAACGCCAGCTCCGCGTCCGTCCAGCCGAAGTCCACGCGTCACCCCTCCCACGCGCGCCCGATGGTAGCGGCTCCCGGCTTCGAGGGCGGCACATGCGGAGCGGGCGGCCATCTGGCCGCCCGCCCGTTCGCTGCCGTTGAGGGCCGGCTACTTGTCGAGCCAGGCCTCGTGCATCTGATGGCCCCAGTCGTAGTAGGAGCCGTTGCTGTAGAAGATGCCGCCCCAGCGGAGACCTCGCAGCCACGGCTGGTAGACCTCGATGCCAATCGCCGACGGGATCGGCGGGTAGTACATCTTCTCCTGGATGTGGTCCCACATCTTGCGGATGATCTCCCGGCGCGCGTCCGGGTCGATCTCGACCTGCTGCTCTTCCGCCCACGCATCGATCTGCGGGTCGCTGAGCTGCCACCGGTTCCCCGGCGAAGTCGAGTGGACCGAGTTGTAGAAGAAGTTGTCGGCGTCGAAGCCCACGGTGAGCCATGCCGACGTGCTCGTCTCCTCCAGCTTGCCCGGCACCCACGTGGAGTTGAACTCCGTGTAGTCGACGCTGCGGGCGTTCATGTCCAGCCCGACGTCGGCGAAGTTCTTGAGGATGATCTCCGTCTGCTCCTGCACGTAGTCGCCGTAGCGGTAGTAGATCGAGCCGAAGCTCAGACCCTCCGCGCCGGCGGCCTGCAGCAGCTTCCTCGCCTCGTCCGGGTCGGTGCGTCCCATCCACGGGCCCATCAGGCCCGACTCGACCGACGGCTGCTCGTCGAACACGAACACCCACGGGTGCAGCGGGAGCGTCGTGGCGAGGTTGTCGTAGACGAGTTCCTCGATCAGGTCCTGGTCGATCGCGAGCGCCATCGCCTGGCGGACGCGGTCGTCGGCGAACTTCGGATTGGAGAGGTTGATGCCGAAGGCGCTGCCGTTGACCACCGGTTGCAGGTTGATCTGCACGTCCGGGTTCGTCTTGAGCAGCTGCTCCAGGTCCGGCTTGGTCCGCGCGATCGAGTAGGCGTAGTCCAGCTGTCCCACGCGGAAGGCTGCCAGGCGCGCGTTCTGGTCCGTCATGACGCGGAACTCGGCGCCGTCCAGGAACGGCTCGCGCTCGAAGTACGCAGGGTTCTTCACGAAGTTGATGTGCGAGCCCTGCTCCGCCTCCGTGAGGATCATCGGGCCCGTGCCGACCACGACCTGGCCGATGGTCCCGTCGTCGACGGTCTCACGCGGGAAGATGGTCTGGTAGCGGCTGGCGATCGGCAGGATGAAGTCCGCCGTCACCGTGCCCATCGTTGCCGTGAAGGTGTAGTCGTCCGGCGTCTCGGTGGAGCTGATGTTGCGCCAGTAGGACTTGTGCACACCTTCGGCGGCGTAGCGGTCGAAGGCGAACTTGAGGTCCTGCGCCACCAGGTCGCGGCCGTTGAGCGGGGCCACGTTCTGCCACTTCACGCCCTCGCGGATGGCGAACGTGAACGTCGAGCCATCCGGCGTCCGCTCCCACGAGGAGGCGAGCTCGGGCTTCAGCTCGATGGCGAACGGATCCTTGTCGACTCCGCCCACCATGCCGAGCAGCTTGTTGTAGACCATGTTCGGGATCGTGATCGTCCCGCCCGCCGCGGACAGCGTCGGGTCGAACGTAACCACGTCGAAGGTGACGGCCACGCGGAGTGTGCCGCCGGACTTCGGGGCCTTCCCGGCCGGCTCCGGGAACTGGTACGGGTAGGGCAGATCCGGGTCGCGGATGAGCATCCCACGGCCGGTCTCCTCGGCATCGTCGCCGCCGTCCGTAGCCGAGTCATCGCTGCCGGTGTCCGAGTCGCTGCCCGACGTGCTGGCGGCGGTGGAGTCGCCGCCGGAGGCGCCGCCGGAGGGTGCGGCCGAACCGGTGTCATCGTCATCGTCGTCGCCGCCGCCGCAGCCGATCAGCGCCGCGGCGGCAAGGCCCACTCCGCCAAGCAGACTCCCTCGTAGCAGCGAGCGGCGCCCGAGCGGGGCTGCCCACCACGTGGTCGCGGGTTCGTCGTTCCGGGTCTGCATGCTGTACCCCCGTGCCTGCACGTTTATAAACGTGCGTTATGGATTGCCCCTAGCTTAGTCGGGCGCGTCAAGCGGTTCGGTGTTGCAGGTCAACGGCGAACGCGGAGCGGGCGGCCGTGAGGCCGCCCGCTCGGTGGTGGGACGAATGTCCGTGGCTACTTGTCGAGCCACGCCCCCGCAATCTGGTGGCCCCAGTCGTAGTAGTAGCTGTTGGTGGCGTCGGTGCCGCCCCAACGGATGCCACGCAGCCACGGCTGGTAGACGTTGATGCTGATGCCCGCGGGCATCGGAGGCCAGTACATCTTGTCCAGGAAGTAATCCATCATCGTGCGGTGGATCTCCTTCCTGGCGTCCGGGTCGAGCTCGACCTGCTGCTCCTCCGCCCACGCGTCGACCGTCGGGTCGTTGAGGCGCCAGCGGTTACCCGGCGAGGACGAGTGGACCGAGTTGTAGAACGCGTTGTCGGCGTCGAAGCCGGCGGTGAGCCAGCCCGTCGTCGTCGCTTCCTCCAGCTTGGCCGGCACCCACGTCGAGTTGAACTCGGTGTAGTCGACGCTCTGTGAGTTCATCTCCACGCCGACCGCGAGTAGCTGGGCAAGGATGATCTCGGTGCGCTGGTTGTGGTCGGAGCCGTAGTTGTACCAGATCGAGTCGAACTTGAGGTCCTCGGCGCCGGCGGCCTTGAGCAGCTTGATCGCCTCGTCGGGGTCGTAGCGGCCGAACCACGGTCCGAGCTGGCCGGACTCGACCGTCGGCTCCTCATCCCAGACCCAGGTCCATGGCTGGAGGGGGAGGGTCTTCGAGAGGTTCTCGTAGATCAGGTCCTCCATCAGGTCGGTGTCGAAGGCCAGGGTGAACGCGTGGCGAATGCGGTCGTCGGCGAACTTCGGGTTGGAGAGGTTCATCCCGAAGGGGATGCCGCCGAACGTGACCGGGCTGAGGTTGATCTGCACGTCCGGGTTCGTCTCGAGCAGGTTCCGAAGGTTCGGAAGCGTGTTGCCCGTGGCGTACGCGAAGTCAATCTGACCAACCCGGAAGGCTGCCAGGCGCGCAGGGGCGTCACGCTGCACCAGGAACTCGGCGCCGTCCAGGAGCACCTCGCGCTCCCAGTAGTCGGGGTTCTTGACGAAGCTCATGTGTGAGCCCTGCTCGGCTTCGGTCAGGATCATCGCCCCGGTGCCGACCGGGTTGTCGGCGATCGTTCCGTCGTCGACGGTCTCACGCGGGAAGACGGTCTGGTAGCGGCTGGCCAGCGGCAGGATGAAGTCCGCCGTGACCGTGCCCATGTTGATCTTGTAGGTGCTGTCGTCAGGCGTCTCCGTCGAGCTGATGTTGGCCCAGTACGAGCGATGCACGCCCTCCGACGCGTAGCGGTCATGGGCGTACTTGAGGTCGCCGGAGACGAACGGCCGGCCGTTGAGCGGCGGCAGGTTCTGCCAGTTGATGCCCTCCTGCACCTCGAACGTCCAGGTCGCGCCGTCCGGGGAGCGTTCCCACGAGGCGGCGAGCTCGGGCTTCAACTCGACCTTGAACGGGTCCTTCTGGATACCGTCCACCATGCCGAGCATCTTGTTGTAGGTCATGTTCGGGACGGTGATCGTCCCGCCCGCGGCTGAGAGCGACGGGTCGAACGTGACCACGTCGAAGGTGACGCCGACACGCAGGGTGCCGCCGGGCTTGGGCGTCTTCCCCGCGGGCTCCGGGAACTGGTACGGGTACGGCAGGTCCGGATCCTGGACCAGCAGGCCCTCGCCCTGCGCCGGTGCGTCGCCGCTGTCGTCTGACGAGTCATCGGTGGTGGTCGTGGTGGTGCCGGCGCTGGCGCCGCTCTGCGACGTGGTCGTCGTGCCACTCGACTGCGTCGTGGCGGTGGTCGTCGAGCCGCCGGACTGTGTCGTACCCGCGGCATCGTCATCATCGTCGTCATCGCCGCCGCAGCCGATGAGGGCTGCCGCGGCGAGGCCCACCCCGCCGAGGAGGCCGCCTCGCAGCATCGTTCGGCGGCTGATCGCCCCCGACCACCAGGTCGTGGCGGTGTCGTCGCTGTGTTCGTTCATGAGTGCACCCCCGGGGAGCTGCGCTATAACGCGCGTTGTTACGGGGAATCATAGCGATCGGCGTCAAGCGCCCCGGGGCGCGTCGATGCGCCGGGCATGGCCGTGGACGCAGAGCGGGCGGCCTGCAAGGCCGCCCGCTCGTTGGTTGCCCGTACAGGCTGACTACTTGTCGAGCCAGGCTCCGGCGACCTGGTCGCCCCAGTCGTAGTAGTACGAGCTCGTGGTGTTCGGGCCGCCGAAGCGGAACCCGCGCAGCCACGGCTGGTAGACCACGATCTGGATACCGCTCGCGAGCGGCGGCCAGAACATCTGGTCCAGGAAGTAGTCCCACATCTCGCGGATGATCTCCTTGCGAGCGTCGGGATCGAGCTCCACCTGCTGGGCCTTCGCCAGCTCGTCGACCTTCGGGTCGTTGAGGTTCCAGCGGTTGCCCGGCGACTCCGAGAACACGGAGTTGTAGAAGTAGTTGTCGGTGTCGAAGCCCGCCGTCTGCCACGCCGAGGTGCTGGCCTCTTCGAGCTTGCGCGGGATCCACGTCGAGTTGAACTCGGTGTAGTCGACCGAGTTCGGGGTCATCTCGATGCCCACGTCCGCGAAGTTGCTGAGCAGGATCTCGGTGTGCTGCGTGATGTAGCCACCGTAGATGTAGTACATCGACTCGAAGCTGAGGTTCTCGACGCCTGAAGCGGCGAGGAGCTTCTTCGCCTCCTCCGGGTCGTACCGCGGGTTCCACTCACCGAGCAGGCCGTTCTCCGCCGACGGCTCCTCGTCCACCGCGTAGATCCACGGCTGGAGCGTGAGCGACTTCGCGAAGTCGTCGTAGATGACGCTGCGGATCAGGCTGGTGTCGATCGCCAGCGTGAGCGCACGACGCACGCGTGGGTCCTGGAACTTCGGGTTGGAGAGGTTCATCCCGAACGTCCAGCTCGAGGTCGCCGGCACCAGGTTCACCTGGACATCCGGGTTCGTCTCCAGCAGCTCTTCCAGCAGCGACTTCGTGTTGCCGAGCGTGTAGCCGTAGTCGATCTGACCGACGCGGAACGCCGCCAGGCGCGCCGAGGCGTCACGCTGCACCAGGAACTCGGCGCCGTCGAGGAGCACGTCGCGCTCCCAGTAGTCCGGGTTCTTGACGAAGTTCATGTGCGAGCCCTGCGCGACATCCGTGAGGATCATCGGGCCGGTGCCCACCGCGGTCTGCTCGATCGAGCCGTCCTCGACGGTCTCGCGCGGGAAGATCGTCTGGTAGCGGCCGGCCATCGGCAGGATGAAGTCCGCCGTGACGGTGCCCATGTTGATCTTGTACGTCACGTCGTCCGGCGCCTCGGTGGAGCTGATGTTGGCCCAGTACGACTTGTGCGCGCCCTCGGCGGCGTAGCGGTCGTGCGCGTACTTCACGTCGCCGGCGACGAACGGCCGCCCGTTGAGCGGTGCGATGTTCTGCCAGGCGACATCGTCGCGGATCTGGAACGTGAAGGTCTGGCCGTCCGGCGTGCGCTCCCACGACGAGGCCAGCTCCGGCTCAAGCTCCAGCTTGAACGGGTCGAAGCTCGGCCCGCCGACGAAGCCGAGCAGGCGGTTGTACGTCATGTTCGGCACGGTGATGGTGCCGCCCGCCGAGGAGACGGTCGGGTCGAAGTTGGCGACGTCGAACGTCACGCCGACCTTCAGGGTTCCGCCCGGCTTCGGCGTCGTCGCCGGCTCGGGGAACTGGTACGGGTACGGGAGGTTCGGATCCTGGACGAGCATCCCCTCGCCCTGGACGGGGGCCTCGTCGGCGCCGTCCCCGTCGCCATCGCCGCTGGCGGTCGTGGTCGTGGCGCTGCTCGCGTCGGCAGTGCCGGTCGAGGTGCTCGAGCCGCTCGTCTGCGTGGTGGCCGTGGTTGCGTCGTCGTCGTCGTCATCGTCGTCGCCGCCACCGCAGCCGATGAGGGCCGCCGCGGCGAGGCCGACCCCGCCCAGCATGCCGCCTCGCAGCAGCGCGCGGCGGTTCAGGCCTGACTCCCACCAGCGAGGGTCGCGTTCCTGGTCACTCATATGTGGTGTCCTCCATCCGTGTCACGGCGCCTCCGCGCCGTGCAGCACGAGGCACAATCGTATCCTCACCTCGTCTCAGGAGCTACGAATACGGCGGGCGTCTGGATGTATCCGGGCCGCTAGATTATGGCCGTAATAATCAGCACACACGCGGCCAGGATCAGCACCACCGAGGCGCCGAATCCCCACGCCGCCGCGGCCCAGTACCACGGTGTGGCCAGCAGCCCGATCCCGCGGCGGCGCATCGCCATGCGCATCGAGCGGAAGAAGAAGCCGGGCGGCCCCTCGACCCGCTCTCCGGCGGCGTTACGGTCGGCGAGCTCGGCGAGCATGAGCGCGGCGCGCCACAGCGACCGCTGGAAGTGCAGCAACAGCAGGCCGGGCGCGGCGAGCACCAGCGCCCCGACGGCCGCGAGCGCGACGTTCATGGGGCCGCCGAGCGCTGCGGATCCCAGCACGAGCCACCACACGAGCGCGCCCGCGGCAAGCGAGCCGACCCCGAGCATACGGAGGCCCAGGATCCCCTTCACGGCCGCGCGCGCCGCCGGCCTGAGGTCCAGTCGAGGTGCTTCGTGCATGCGTGAGCTCCGGGCGGTGGTGGGTGCTCTGCACATGATACGGGCACGCGCGACGAACTGCCGCGAAGCCGTGCAACCAGGCCTCCAGGGCGTGTCGAGCCGGGCTTCGTGAAAGACGCGCCGTCGTGCCCCCATTCGGAGCAGATGCGACAGGGCGAATGCGCTAGGCTGTCCCTCGCCGCTGCACGGGGAGGGCCACCGTCACCACGCGTCTGCGCCGCCAACCCATCGTCCGCGTGAGCGGGCTGAGCGCCGCCTACAAGGGCGAGGACGAACTCGTCCAGGCCGTCCGCGACGTGAGCTTCGAGCTGTTCCCGGGCGAGACCCTCGCGCTGGTCGGCGAGTCCGGCTCCGGCAAGTCCTCGATCGCCCTCGCGCTGCTCGGGCTGCTGCCCTCGAACGCCACCGTCGACGCCGGGCGAGTAGAGTACGGCGGGGAGCCCGTGCCGTTCGAGGACGAGGAGGCGCTGCGCGAGATCCGCGGGGCCGAGATCGCGATGATCTTCCAGGATCCGCAGTCCGCGCTCACCCCCACGCTGCGGATCGGCGAGCAGGTCGCCGAGGTGTTCACGGCGCATGGCATGGACCGCGGCGAGGCGTACGAGCTCGGTATCGAGGTGCTCGGGCGCTTCCTGCCGCGGCCGCAGGACGTGGCCCAGCAGTTCTCGCACCAGCTCTCCGGCGGCATGGCGCAGCGCGTGATGATCGCGATGGCGACGGCGCTGCAGCCGCGCGTGATCATCGCCGACGAACCGACGGCGTCCCTGGACGCCGCGATCCGCGACACCACCCTCACGTTCCTGGAGGACCTGCGCGACAACCGCGATGTCGCGGTGCTGCTGATCACGCACGACTTCGGCGTGGTCGCCCGCCTCGCGGACCGCGTCGCCGTGGTCTACGCGGGCGAGGTCGTCGAGGCGACGGACGTGCGCAGCATCTTCCGCACGCCGAAGCACCCCTACACCTTCGGGTTGCTGTCGAGCCTGCCCGGCCTGCACCGCCGCGAGCACAGGCTGCAGCCGATGCGTGGGCAGCCGCCCGACCTCGCCAACCTGCCCGAGGAGTGCCCGTTCCTCGAGCGCTGCCCGAAGGCGACCGCGCAGTGCCGCACGGAACCAGCGCCGCGCCTGTCGAGCGTGGAGCCGGGGCACCTCGTGGCGTGCTTCAACCCCATGGCGGCGCCACTCCGCGACGACTGAACCGACCGCCTTCCCCCGTTAATCGCGCCTTAACTCGACCGTCTGAGCATCGCGATGTGGCGGAACTCGACGACCAGGCGAGCAGGGGCACGCCATCGCACGGTTGGTGGGCGCGTGAGGGCGCCCTGTGGAAGGTGACATGCTCATGATCTGGAACCGCTGGCGGGGGCTCCTGTCCCTCGTGGGACTGGTCGCAGCCGTGGCTCTGATTGCCGCGGCTTGCGGCGACGATGACGACGACGACGCTCCGTCCGGGACCACCCAGACGACCACTACGACCACGACGACGCCCGCTACCCCAACCGCCGCGGAGCGCAGCGAGCTCTCCGGCTCCGTCGCCGTCGACGGGTCGAGCACGGTCTTCCCGGTGACCGAGGCGGTCGCCGAGGAGTTCCGCTCGGTCGCCCCGGACGTGCGGGTGACGGTCGGCGTCTCCGGCACGGGCGGTGGCTTCCAGAAGTTCTGCTCGGGCGAGACCGACATCTCCGACGCCTCGCGCCCCATCAAGGACGGCGAAATCGAGGCCTGCGCCGAGGCCGGGATCGAGTACCTGGAGCTGCGCGTCGGCCTCGACGGCCTGGCCGTGGTGACGCACCCCGATACGGGCTTCCTCGAGTGCATCACCATGGACGAGCTCGCCACGCTGTGGAGCCCCGACTCCGAAGGCAGCGTCACGAGTTGGAACCAGGTCCGCGCGAGCTGGCCGACCACCGAGATCACGCTGTTCGGCCCCGACACGGACTCCGGTACGTTCGACTTCTTCACCGAGGAAGTGAACGGCGAGGGTGGCGCGTCGCGCGCCGACTACACCAACTCGACCGACGACAACGTGCTGGTGACCGGCATCTCGGGCACCGAGGGAGCCTCGGGCTACTTCGGCTACGCCTACTTCGCCGAGAACAGCGACAAGCTGAAGGTCGTCGCGGTCGACGCCGGCGATGGCTGCGTGGTCCCGTCGGACGAGACGGTCTCGAACGGCAGCTACCCGCTGGCGCGGCCGCTGTACATCTACGTCAGCACGGAGTCGCTGGCTGAGAAGCCGCAGGTGCGCGAGTTCGTGCGCTTCTTCCTCAGCGACGACGCCATCACGCTGGTCACGGACGTTGGCTACACCGCCATCCCGTCCGACGAACTGGCAACGTCCCGCAAGAACCTCGAGGACGCCATCGCCGGCAACTACCAGGGCGCCGCAGCGGAGGACGACGAGCCCGCCGAGGAGCTCTCCGGCTCAGTCGCCATCGACGGGTCGAGCACGGTCTTCCCGGTCACCGAGGCGGTCGCCGAGGAGTTCCGCTCGGTCGCCCCGGACGTGCGGGTGACGGTCGGCGTCTCCGGCACCGGCGGTGGCTTCCAGAAGTTCTGCGCCGGCGAGACTGACATCTCCGACGCCTCGCGCCCCATCAAGGAGAGCGAGATCGAGGCCTGCGACGCGGCCGGCATCGAGTACATCCCGCTGCGTGTCGGCCTCGACGGGCTGGCCGTGGTGGCGCACCCCGACACCGGCTTCCTCGAGTGCATCACCATGGGCGAGTTGGCCACGCTGTGGAGCCCGGACTCCGAGGGCAGCGTCACCTCCTGGAACCAGGTCCGCTCGAGCTGGCCGAGCGAGCCGATCACGCTCTTCGGCCCCGACACCGACTCCGGCACGTTCGACTTCTTCACGGAGGAAGTGAACGGCGAAGGTGGCGCGTCGCGCGCCGATTACACCAACTCGACCGACGACAATGTGCTGGTGACGGGCATCTCGGGCACGAACAACGCGGCGGGCTACTTCGGATACGCCTACTACGCAGAGAACCAGGACAAGCTCAAGGTCGTGGCCGTTGACGGCGGCGACGGCTGCGTCATTCCCTCGGACGAGACGGTCGCCGACGGCAGCTACCCGCTGGCGCGGCCGCTGTTCATCTACGTCAGCAAGCAGTCACTGGCGGAGAAGCCGCAGGTGCGCGAGTTCGTGCGCTTCTACCTGAGCGACGAGGGCATTGCACTCGTCTCCCAGGTTGGCTACACCGCTATTGGCGGCAGTGAACTGGCCGGGTCACGCAACAGCCTCGAGTCCGCCATCGCAGGTGGCGGCTAGGGGCAGGCGCGAGCGAGGAGAACGCGACTGATGGCTGCCGGATCGGCAGCAGCAGGGGGGCCGCAGCCGGTGCTGTTCCAGCGCCGGCGCGGCCGCCAGCTGTTCGAGCAGGCTATCGGCTGGTCGCTGTTCCTGTGCGCGGCCGTGACGGTGCTCACCACGGTGGGCATCGTCATGATCCTCGTCGTAGAGGGACTGCAGTTCTTCGGCGACGTCTCCCCGTGGGAGTTCTTCACGGGCACGAAGTGGACGCCGCTCTACACCAACCAGGCCTTCGGCGTGCTGCCGCTCATCGGCGGCACGCTCATGGTCGCCATCGGCGCCGCATTCATCTCGGTGCCGATCGGCAGCGTGACCGCGATCTACCTCTCGGAGTTCGCCAGCCCGGGCGTGCGGGCGGTGCTGAAGCCGATCCTCGAGATCCTCGCGGGGATCCCGACGGTGGTGTACGGCTACTTCGCGCTGACGGCCGTGACGCCGTTCCTCGGCACGTTCTCCGAGCCCAGCATCTTCAACGCGGCCTCGGCGATGGTCGTCGTCGGGATCATGACCATCCCGATGGTCTCCTCGCTCTCCGACGACGCGCTGCACGCCGTCCCGCAGGACCTCCGCGAGGCCGCTTACGCGGTGGGCTCGACGCGGTTCGAGGTGACGACGCGGGTGGTCTACCCGGCGGCGCTGAGCGGCGTCATCGCCTCCTACATCCTCGCGTCGTCCCGCGCGATCGGCGAGACCATGGCCGTGACGATCGCCGCGGGCTCCACGCCGAACCTGACGTGGAACCCGCTGGAGTCGATCCAGACGATGACGGCGTTCATCGTCCAGGTCTCCCTGGGTGACACGCCGCACGGGACCATCGAGTTCCGCACCATCTTCGCGGTGGCGCTCACGCTCTTCGCCATCACGCTCATCATGAACGTCATCGCCGCGCGCGTGACCGCGCGCTTCCGGGAGGTCTACGACTGATGGCCACCCGCAACACAATCGCCGCCCGCGAGAGCTACGTCCCGAGGCTGTCGTTCCGCCAGACCGTGGGCACTGGATTCCTCGCGCTGTGCATGGCGGGCACGATGGTCGGCATCGTCTTCCTGGCGTTCCTGCTCGCCGACGTGTGGCGCGACGGCAGCGGCTTCCTGCGCTGGGAGTTCATCCAGAACTTCCCCTCGCGCTTCCCGGAGCGCGCCGGCTTCCAGTCCGCGCTGTGGGGCAGCCTGTGGCTGATCGCCACCACGGCGGTCCTCGCCTTCCCGATCGGCGTGGGCGCGGCGATCTACCTGGAGGAGTACGCGCCCCGGAACTTCGTGACGCGGATCATCCAGGTCAACATCTCGAACCTCGCCGGTGTGCCGTCGATCGTCTTCGGGCTGCTCGGCCTGCAGATCTTCGTGCGCGGCACCATCGGCATCGGGCCGAGCGTGGGCGGCGGCTTCGGCCGCTCGATCATCGCCGGCGGCGCGACGATGGCGCTGCTCATCCTGCCGATCGTGATCGTGGCCGCGCAGGAGTCGATCAAGGCCGTGCCGCCCTCGCTGCGCGAGGCGTCCTACGGCGTCGGCGCGACGCGCTGGCAGACCGTGTGGCACCACGTGTTGCCGCAGGCGTTCCCCGGCATCCTGACCGGCACGATCCTGGCGCTCTCGCGCGCGATCGGTGAGACGGCGCCGCTGATCATGATTGGGGCGCTGACGTTCGTGGCCTTCCGGCCCGAGAGTCCCCTCGACCCGTTCACGGTCATGCCGATCCAGATCTACAACTGGGTGAGCCGGCCGCAGGCCGACTTCCACGACCTCGCGGCGACGGGGATCATCGTCCTGCTGGTCGTGCTGCTCTCGATGAACGCACTCGCCGTATTCCTGCGGCAGTGGACAGGACGCCGCCACGGGCGCTAATACAGAGCGACCGGCGGGTCGCCGGTAAGGGGTACAGGGATGGTCGGCCGAGTGACCGAAGAGACTGAGCGCACTGCTTCCCGGGACGGGGGTGGCGTTGGAGCCGCCACCGCCGGCGTGACCTTCCAGCCGAAGGCCACCGCGGACGACGTGACGGGTCCGCCTGCCGTGGAGATCCGCAACGTGAGCCTCTGGTACGGCTCGCACCAGGCGCTGGGTGATGTCTCGCTGGACATCCCGCGCAACCGCGTGACCGCGCTCATCGGCCCCTCGGGCTGCGGCAAGAGCACGCTGCTGCGCTGCATCAACCGCATGAACGACCTCATCGACGGCGTGCGCATCGATGGCTCCGTCCACATCAACGGCGAGAACATCTACGGCCCGGAAGTGGACCCACCGGATGTGCGGCGCATCGTCGGCATGGTGTTCCAGCGCCCCAACCCGTTCCCGAAGTCGATCTACGACAACGTCGCGTTCGGCGCGCGCATCAACGGCTACAAGGGCGACATGGACGGCCTGGTCGAGGAGTCGCTGCGGCGCGCCGCGCTGTGGGACGAGGTCAAGGACGACCTCAAGAAGTCCGGCCTCGCGCTCTCGGGCGGCCAGCAGCAGCGGCTGTGCATCGCGCGCGCGATCGCGGTGAACCCCGAGATCGTGCTCATGGACGAGCCCTGCTCCGCCCTCGACCCCATCGCGACACAGCACATCGAGGACCTCATGGAGGACCTCGCGAGCGACTACACGATCGTCGTGGTGACGCACAACATGCAGCAGGCCGCGCGTGTCTCGCACCGCACCGCGTTCATGCTCGCCGGCGACGACCTCGTCGGACGCCTGGTCGAGTTCCAGGACACGGACCAGATCTTCCTCAACCCGGAGGACGAGCGGACCGAGCAGTACATCACCGGTCGCTTCGGCTAGCCCTGGACGCTCTCCAGGGCAGGGCGCAGTGGCCCTTCGCGCTGCGGGCCTTGCAGAGGTGGGTACCCTGAATCATGGTCCGAATGCCGCGAGAGCACTTCCGCACCGACCTGGTCCACCTGCAGGATCGGGTGCTCGAGATGGGCGCGATGGTCGATCGCCAGATCGAGCGCGCCATGGTCGCGCTCGTGGAGCGCGATACCGCGCTGGCCGACGCCGTCATCCGCGATGACGCCGAGGTGAACCGCACACGCTTCGAGATCGACCAGCAGGCGCTCAACATGCTCGCCCAGCAGGCGCCGATGGCTGTCGACCTGCGCACGATCATCTCGGTGCTCTCGATCAACATCGACCTGGAGCGCATGGGGGACCACGCCAAGGGGATCGGCGCGATCGTGCAGATGATGTCCAGCGAGCCGCTGGTGAAGCCGCTGGTCGACATTCCGGAGATGGCGACGCGCGCCCGCGCGATGCTCACCAACTCCCTCGACGCGTTCGTGCAGCGCGACATGGAGGCGGCCCGCCGCGTGGGTGAGGCCGACGACGGCGTCGACGAGCTGCAGGACCGCGTCTACCACGACCTCGTGCAGATCATGATCGAGGACCCCACCACCGTGGAGCCCTGCACGCACCTGCTGTGGGTCTCGCACAACATCGAGCGCATCGCCGACCGCACCACCAACATCGCCGAGCGCGTGATCTTCACCGTCACCGGCGAGCTCACCGAGATGGACGTCTCGAGCTACTAGCCCGGCCCGCTCCGGCTCAGTCCGCCGCCGCCACCTCGCCCACGAACGCGTCGATGCGCGCACGCACCTCCTCGCGCGTCGCGCGGAAGGCGGCCATGCGCTGTTCGTCGCCGCCCTCGGCGGCGGCGGGGTCCTCGAGGCTCCAGTGGAGCTGCGCGCCCGCGTGCGGGAACACCGGGCAGGACTCGCGCGCGTGGTCGCAGACCGTGATCACGTAGTCCCACGTCGCGCCCACGTACGCGTCGACGTGTGTCGACTCGGCATCGCCCACGTCGATGCCGTCCTCGGCGAGCACGCGCACCGTGAGCGGGTTGAGCCCGGCCGGCTCGCTGCCGGCCGAGTGCGCCTCGAACGCCTCGCCGCCGCGCTCGCGCAGCAGCGCCTCGGCGATCTGCGAGCGCGCCGAGTTGCCGGTGCAGACGAAGAGCACGCGCGTGGCCATGGTTACGCCGCTTCGTCGATGTCGTGCTCGTCGGCGGGCGGGTTGCCGCTGCGGATGAGCATGTAGATGGCCGCGCCGAGCAGCGCCCCGGCGATGGGGCCTGCCCAGTAGACCCAGTGGTCCACCCACGTCCCGGACAGCAAGGCCGGGCCAAACGAGCGCGCCGGGTTCATCGACGCCCCCGCGATGGGGCCGGAGAACGTCGCGGCGAGGGCGACGTAGCCGCCGATGGCGATCGCGGCGTGGTCGCGCACCGCCCGGAAGTCCGTCGCGACGGCCATGATCACGAACATCAGCCCCGCCGTGATGACCACCTCAAGGCCGAGCGCCTGCCCCGCGCTGCCCGTCGGCACCGTCGAGCCGAGGTCGGCGACGACGCCGAACAGCCACCGCAGCACGAGCGCGGCGGCTGCCGCGCCGATGAGCTGCGCGACGATGTAGGGCGGCACGTGGCGCTTCGGGAAGTGCCCGGCGACCGAGAAGGCGAGGGTGACGGCGGGGTTGATGTGCGCCCCGGAGATGTGGCCCGTCGCGAAGATCGCCACCATGACGACGAGGCCGAACGAGAGCCCGATCCCGAGGTGCGTGACCGCCCCGCCGGAGACCTCGTTGATGACCGCCGCGCCCGGCCCCGCGAAGACGAGCAAGAACGTCCCCACCGCCTCGGCGGTGTAGGCGCGCATGTCGGAGCCGGTCGGCAGCAGCTGATTCCCCACGGGTCCCACCCTCGCTACGAGCGGTTAAGCCAACATTAACCCGGCCGGGCCGCAACCGCCCTGCGCGCAGGTGGCCGCTCCGCATAGACTTCAAGACGTAATCAGGCCGGAGATTCCCACCTTGCCCGCAACGGACGGCATCGAGGTCGAGTGGCAGTTCGGCGTGGACGACCTCGCCGCGGCCGAGCGTGCGCTCCACACCAGCGCGGCGACGCTCCGGCTGACCCTCGCGCCAGCCAGGACGCGCGTGCTGCTCGACGAGTACCTCGACACCACGGACTGGGCGTTCCACCGCGCCGGCTACGCGCTGCGGCTGCGCGAGTCCGGCGGGACCGTCGAGGCGACGCTGAAGAGCTTCGGCGACCAGTCGGATGGCCCGTTCCGGCGTCATGAGATCAACCAGCCGCTCGAAGCAGCCGGCCACGCAGCGCTGCTGGCGGCCTCGGGTCCGGTGGCGCGCCGCGTGCGCGCGGTCGTGGGAGAGGGCGAGCTGGGAGGGCTGTTCTCGCTGCGCACCGAGCGCCGCACCTTCGACGTCCACGCGAACGGGAGCGACCGCCCCATCGCCGAGGTCGCGCTGGACGCGACCGAGGTGGCGACGGGCGGCGCGGAACCACTGGCGCTGCGCCGCATCGAGCTGGAGGTCACCGACCCCGAAGCCCTCGAATCCGTCGAAGCGTTCGCGGCGGCGCTCCGGACCGTGGAGGGATTCAGGCCGACCGCTACCTCGAAGTTCGCTGCCGGCCTCGCAGCGACGGGGCAGTCTCCGGTGGAGCCGCCCGACCTCGGATCGACGAAGGTCGATGAGTCCTCGACGCTCGGAACCGTGGCGTACGCGGCGCTGCGCCGGCAGCTCGCGCGCGTCCTCGCCAACGAGCCCGGCACGCGCCTGGGTGAGGACATCGAGGCGCTGCACGACATGCGCGTCGCCACTCGGCGGCTGCGCACCGCGGTGTCGGCGTTCTCGGCCGCGCTGCCGCCGGAGGTGCTGGCGGCGCGCCCGGACTTCGGGTGGGTGGCCGACGTGCTGGGCGAGGTCCGCGACCTGGACGTCGAGCTCGCGTGGCTGCGCGAGGACGCCGCCGCCCTGGCGGGCGTGGACGAGGAGGCCCTCGCGCCGCTCATCGACTCGCTGGACGAGCGGCGCGATGAGGCCCGGACGCGGATGCTTGCCGCGCTCGACTCGCCGCGCTACGCCAGCCTCATCGACGTGATGACGGGGATGCTGCGCGCCGGCGAGACGACGCCCGTCGGGGCCTCACCGGCGGTGCGCACCGCCCCGGACCTCCTGCGCAGGCGGTGGAGGCGCTACAACCGCGTCGCGAGGGAGCTTGGACCGGACTCGTCGGACGGCGACTACCACGACGCGCGGATCCGCGTGAAGCGGATCCGCTACACGACCGAGTTCGCCGCCCGGCTCTACGGGAGAGCCGCCCGCGACTTCATCGCGGCGCTCCGGGAGGCGCAGGACGAGCTCGGCCGCCGCCAGGACGCAGCCGTCGCGATCGGCATGCTCGAGGAGATCGCAGCCGGCGGATCGCTGCCCGACGCCACGGTGGCCGCGATGCGCGAGCTCGCCGGGCGTGAGCGCGCCGTGGTCGGCGAGGTCAGCGCGAGGTTCCCCGGGATGCGTCGGGAGCTGCGGCGCGAGTGGCGGCGTTTCCGGGCGCTCGCCGAGGAGGCCGCGCGGGACCGCTAGGAGCGGCCCTTGACGCGCAGGCCCACGCCGAACGTCTCCCGCAGACGCTCAGCGAGGTCTCCCGGCTGCCACGTCGTGCGGCCGCGCAGGGAGATGCGCAGGTCGCCGCGCTTGAGCGACGCCCGCACGCGCTCCGGCTCGGAGCGGCGGCGCAACTCCTCGGCGAGTGCGACGACGACCCCGGCGCGGTGCAGCGCGCGTTCGTCGTCGGCCCCGAGGAGCGGCCGGAGCGATCGCACCTCCCACGTCGGGCGTCGCGCCAGCCGTGCCGCGGCGGCGATGCGCGCGATCTGTGGCTGCGAGAAGCCGGACAGGTTCGAGTCCAGCAGGATCGCCGTGGTGGCCCCGGCGCGCCGGTAGAAGTCGACCTGCAGGCCCGCGTTGTAGAGCATCGCGGCGTACTCGACGGTCTCGTGCGCCTCGGCGCCGGCGTCGGGGTCGAGGAGCTCGCTGAGCGAGACGGCGAGCTGCGCGCGATGGTGCGCGCTGTCCGTCTCCGCGTCGCCGAAGCGCTGCGCGAACGCCTCCACCGATCCGCGCCGGACCTCGCTCACGGGCGGGAGCGCCTGCAGGAACTGCGAGCGGGCAATGCCCTCGCGCAGTCCCTGCCCGGCGACGAGCACCGCCTCGGTGCGGGTGTGTGCGGCGACGCCGTCCACGACGAGGGCGCCCGCGGCGATGATGCCGGCGCGGTCCGCGTTGAGGCCGCGCACGTCGCGGCGCTCCTGCTGCGTCATGCGCGCCAGCAGGCGGGTGAGCCGGTGCAGCCTGCGGATCGTGATCGAGTGGCCGTGCAGGCGGGAGATCGGGTACCGCTGCCGGCGACGGCTCACGTTCGCGAGGTTGCGCACCGTGCCGCCCGTCCCGACGAGCACCTCGCCCTTGCCGAGCCGGGGTACGCCCGCGGCGCGGAGCTCGCGGCGGACGTGACGCCGCAGCGCCGACATGTCGTCCTCGTCCGGCGGGTCCGAGTCGAGGAACCGGTCGGTCAACCGCAGCGTGCCGAAGGGGAACGACCACGTCTCCACCGGCGCGCGGTCCTCGATGCGCGCGAGCAGGAGGCTGCCCCCGCCGAGGTCGAGCAGCAGCCCGTCGGTGATGGGCAGCCCGAAGACCGCGCCGAGGCTGGCCAGCCGCACCTCCTCGCTGCCGCTCAGCACCTCGAGCTCGACGCCCCAGCGCGAGCGCAGCTTGCGGGCCAGGGCGCCGGCGTTCGCAGCGTCACGCAGCGCAGCCGTCCCGACGGCGTGCACGGACTCGGCCCCGGCGTACGAGGCGAGCCGGACGAAGTCCCCGACTGCATCGAGCGTCTGGTCGAGCACGTCGGGCGGGATCGCGCCGTGTGCGTCGACGACGCGGGCGAGGCGCAGCGTCGCGCGGGCGTCGTCGAGGATGTCGAGGTGACCGCCCGGCAGGGGCCGGGCGATGAGGAGGCGGACGGAGTTAGAGCCGACATCGATCACGGCGATCGGTGGGGCGCCGTTCTCCATCGGTCGGGACTACCTCTCGCGGGGAGCTTCGGGGCCGCGCCGCGACCCTCGTGCCAGCCTACCGCGAGTCGGCGTTACTGGTAGATGACGAGGTCCGGCGGGTGATCGAGCCCCTGCAGGAGCGCCGGCGTGAGGAGCGGCGCGTCCCAGTGGTAGAAGAGCTTGATGGCCGCGCGCTCGGAGTAGTTGGACGTGGCGAAGAGGTCGTACTTGAGCAGCTTCACGTGCGGGCTGCCCCATCCGTCCATGTCCACGGTGACCTCGACCTCCGGGACGTCGTCGTACCACTCGACGCCGGTCAGCATGCTGGTGAGGAACTGGTGCAGCACCAGCACCTTGGGCGGGAGGTCGTGCTCGCGCACGAGTTCGGCCAGGTAGTGCTGCACGGCGTTCACGTCGTCCGCTCCCAGGGCGCCGATGGCCACGCCCGGTGCGGCGCCCGAGCTCCTCGTCGCGAACTCGGGGTCGAGCGCGAGGTGGACGAAGGGCTCGCGGAGCGCGTCCTCCAGCAGCATCACCTCGGTCAGTGTGTCGGACCATCCGATCTGTGTGTCGATGAAGAGCAGCACGTTGGCCTCGCGCGCGGCCTCGACGTACTCGTTGATCTGCGCGTCGTCCATGCGCAGCAGGTAGAGGCCGTCGGTGCCGGGATGGCGCTGCGCGACGCCGACGATGAGGTGGAGCGCCGGGATCACGTCGCGCTCGCCGTTGAGCGCGTCGTACTCGGCTGCGACGCGCGCGATGGCCGCGGCGGCGTCCGCGGGTGAGTGCAGGCCGAGTTCCCCCATCACCCCGATGCCCGGATACCCGTAGAACGACACGACCTGGGCCTGGTCGAACACGGACCCGACGGCCGGGGTCGTGTCCCGCGGCGCGGGAAGTGGTTTGGCCTGCGCGGCCGGCGCCGGCTCGACCGGGGCCGGTGCGGCCGGCGCGGGAGCGCTCGCGACCGTCGCCGCGGCGGGCGGCTCCGGCTCCACGGGCGCCATGACGAGGATGCCGCTGACCGCGAGGAACAGCTCGAACGAATCGATGCCCTCGATCACATCTGAGAGGGGCGCGAAGGGAGGGTCGGGCGTCCGCTCGGTGGCAGGAGCAACGCCCACGGCGTCGGCGACGGACGGTGCATCGCCGGCGGGCCCCGGCAGTTCGGGGAGCTCGGCGGCGAGGAGCGGCGGAGCGGGCTCTTCCGACACGTGATCCGCCGCGCCCGAGGCCTCGAGCGGGCGCGCGGGCACGGCGATCGACGGCGCGCCGGTCGGGTCACGAAGGGCAGCGGCGCTCACCGGGCTGGGCCCGGCCGGCCTCGCCATGTCCGGGGACGGCGAGGCGTGCACCAGGATCAGGACGAGCACGCCGAAGGCGGTGATGAGGACGAAGGCCAGCGGGCGGAGGGAAGCGTGCAGGGTAAGCTCTCTCGCTACCCCGCCGCATATTCAGAGTACCACAAACGGTAGCGATGCGCACCACCGGCGCAGCGGGCCGGCAAGTGACCCGGCAAGTGACAACGGGTCGCACGGGCTGCGACAATGCCGGACGTGGTGCGGGTAGGCCCGCTCCGCAGCGGGAGAGGGCTACATCGTGCCGGGTCGAGGACTGCTACGCGCGCTCATCGTTCTTGCGGCCGCGGCGGGCGCGGCTGTGTTCGTGCTTCGCAAGCTTGGCATCATCGGTGGCAACGCCGGAGGCGCGTCGATCGAGTACGCCGACCCGTCAGTTGACGACCGCGAGGATCAGGCCGCCGACGAGTAGCGTGATCAGCAGGGCGGCGCCTATGCGCAGTACCGTCGGCGTCCAGAACCGGCGGGTGGGCGGATCCCAGTACGCGTACCCCGCCTCCTCGGTCAGGTCCGGATCAAGCTCACCTTCCGTCGAGTACTCCCAGTCGTCGTCCGCCACGCAGGTCCCTGCCTCCCCGATGCCCGTTCCGGGGCCGAGGCTAGCGAACGCGGCGTCGCCGCGCCACGGGCGCGCGCGGGGGAGCACCCCGTGAGCGACGCAGCACACGCTCCGGCGGCGCCCCTGGACGGGCCACCTCCCCCCTCAGAGGACGAGCTCCGTGAGATCGAGGCCGTCGCGGTCGAGCTCGCGCGGATGGCAGGCGAGCGCATCCAGGAGACGCTGACCCGCGAGATCACGGTCGAGTACAAGGACCAGGGCGAGGACGGCCGCCCGCCCTCGAACCCGGTCAGCGAGGTCGACCGCGCGGTCGAGCAGTTTCTCCGGGAACGCCTGGGAGAGCGCTTCCCCGACCACGGCATCATCGGCGAGGAGATGGACACCCACCCCGACCGCGACGACGCGTTCGTGTGGGCCGTGGACCCGGTCGACGGGACCACCAACTTCATCAACGGCTTCCCGCTCTACGCCGTATCGATCGGCGTGCTGCACCACGGACTGCCCGTCGTCGGCGCGATCTGGTGCTCGACCGGGCACGCGCTGCGGCCCGGCGTCTACCACGCGCATCGCGGCGGCGCGCTGTGCTTCGAGGGCGAGCCGACGCCGACCGGCCGGCCGGCGAGCGGCGTCAGCCGCAAGCTGGGCGCGGGCCCGGCGGGGTCGCCCGGGCGCTTCCGCGGCTGGGACATCCGCGTCACCGGGTCGGCGGCCATCGAGTGCGCCTTCGTGGCGTCGGGCATCTTCCAGTACGCCGTCTTCACCGCGCCCAGCATCTGGGACGTGGCCGGCGGGGTATGCCTCGCACAGTCGGCGGGCCTGAGCGTGATGACGAACGGCGCGCGGGGCGTCGAGGACTTCGGGCGCTTCGAGGCTCCAGCGGAGGTGCAGGCCGACCGTGAGCCGTCGCTGCGCGACTGGCGGCAGTTCATCGCGATGGGGTCGCCCGAGGCGACAGGCGGCATCGGCGAGATGATGAGCCGTCGCCGCAACCGCGTGCTCTTCCGCGTGCGGCGCGTGCTGTGGCGCTTCGCGGCGCGGTTCCTGATGCCGAGGTAGTCCCGAATCCGGGCCCTGGCCGCGGCGCGCAGTGCGGCTACGACGGCTCCTCGAGCCGAAGCTCCCCGCTCCACGACTCGGCGCCTACCTCGATCTCACACGCCACCCGCGCGCCGCCGGCCGGGTCGCCGCGCAGCTGCGGGAAGCCCCCGAGGTCGCCCTCGGCGGCGTCGACGACGAAGCGCGCGCGCACGGCGGCCGCGCCGGTCTCGTCGCTCGTCTCGACGCTCCCGGCGTCCAGCGACGCGTTGAGCTCGGCGGCGTCGCCGGCGATGGTCACGTAGCCCTCGGCGAGCGGCACGTCGCCCTCGCGGCCGAGCAGCCAGACGAGGCTCACGGCGAAGGCGACGCCCGCGGCGGCCTCGTCGCCGCCGGACTCCGCCTCGCCGTCGAGCACGACCTGGCAGCGGCCGTCGAGGAGCTCCTCGCGCTCGATCACCTCGCCGCTCACGCGCCATGCCGCTGCCGTCATGCGGGCATGCTAGCGCCGGTGGGCGTCAGCGCCGAGGGTGGTGCAGACTGGGACGAGATGGCCGACATCTTCTTCCCGAGGCTCCCGACGCCCGAGTGGGCACAGCACCTCGCCCACCGCGTGCTCGACGACGCCGGGTACGCGCAGCACTGCCGCATCGAGTGGCGCTGGGGCGACACGCGGCCGAGGAGCTGGGCGGAGCCGGAGCGTCGCCGGGTCGTGATCCGGGTCGACCCGGAGCGCGGCCACGCGGCCCTCGCGTCGACGCTGCTGCATGAACTCGCGCACCTCGTGCTGCCGCCGAAGGAGGGCCACTCCTGGCGCTTCTGGCGTCACTTCTATGGCCTCGTCGAGCGCTACGGGCCGGGCGAGGGCTGCCCGCTGACCATCGAGGATGCGTACCTGCTGTCGCGCCACTACAAGGTGACGGCCATCAAGGTCGCCGCCGAGCTCGGCGTCGCGGCCGCGCGGAGCAACCTCGCGCTGCGGGTGCCCGGCGAGCCGCACCCCGACCGCTGGCTCGTCGAGTCGCTCGCCGCCGAGCAGCGGCTGGGTGAGCAGACGTGCGATGCGTGTCTCGACGCGCCCCGCGCTCTGACGCCAGCCGGAGCAGCGCCGCAGCCGTAGCGATGCCCTCGACCCGCAGCGGCTATGCGAAGATGGTCCAGGAGCTGCGGGAGACGATCATGGTGCTCAGGAGCGTGCGGGCGCGCTACTCGAAGGGCGTCTTCGAGCCGTTGGACGAAGTGGACCTCGCCGAGGATCAGGAAGTGCTCCTGACCGTCGAGGATCGCCCGTCGCCGAAGCGTGACCCCGAGGCAATGCGCGCCGGAGCGGGCGGCTGGATCGGCCAGCACGACCCCGAGGAACTGAAGCGGATGCTCTACGAGGCACGCATCACAGGTTCTCGCGAACCCCCTGCCCCCTAGCCCGTGCCATACCTGATCGATACCGACTGGGTGATCGACTACATGCATCAGATCCCTCGTGTAGTTGATCGCGTCACAGAGCTGACACCGGACGGCCTTAGCCTGAGCGTGGTGACGCTCGGGGAGCTCTACGATGGGGTACAGGGGGACATCGATCCCCGACAGAGCGAGCGCGAGTTGGGGGACTTCCTCGAACGGGTCGAGCTGTTGGATGTGGACGAGGCGACTGCGAGGATCTTCGGCCACGAGCGGCGACGACTGCGGGCCGAGGGGAGGCGCATTGATGACCTCGACTTGTTCATTGGTGCGACCGCGCTCCGACACGGCCTGACGCTGCTCACTAACAACCGCCGACACTTCGAGCGGATCGACGGCCTCCAGATCGAGTCGGCCGACATCTAGGAGCCTTCGCTCCATCCGTCGACGCGTACAGGCGGATGAGCATATAATCGGGTCGGCGGGAACTCCCCGGCTCGTTGTGCCCGCCGCGCGGGGGTACACCATGGCCATCGAAGTCACGTTACTCGACCACACGCAGGATCCGCTGCGCACGCTCTACACGGCGTTCCGCGTCTGCTACTCGGCGCTGACGCCCGCGCAGATCGAGGCGCGCATCACCGACGGGCGCATCTCGCGCGAGCAGATGCAGGAGTTCATCGACGTGCGGCTGGGGACCGGGCACGCCTCGCCGCTGCAGCAGATCTGGTTCGAGTTCGGCATCTCCGGCGTGAGCCGCGCCTTCTCGCACCAGTTCGTGCGCCACCACATCGGCATCTCGTTCGAGCAGCAGTCGCAGCGCTACGTCACCTACAAGGACGGCACCTTCCCGTTCACCACGCCGGAGAGCATCCGCCGCGCCGGCAAGGAGGAGGCCTTCGAGAGCGCCATCGAGGCCGCCGGCAACGCCTACCTCGAGCTGGTCGACTCCGGTGTGCCGGCCGAGGACGCGCGCTTCCTGTTGCCGAACGCGACGAACACGAACTTCAAGGTCTCCGTCAACTACCTCGAGCTCCTGCACATCGCCGACCTGCGGCTGTGCACGCGCGCGCAGTGGGAGTTCCGCAAGGTGGTGGCGATGATGCGCGCCGAGCTGAAGCGGGCATTCCCCGAGCTGGCGCGCTACATCCAGCCGAAGTGCGGCGAGTTCCGCCTGGGCTACTGCGACGAGGACTACGAGGCGTGGGAGGAGTGCCCGCTGGGCGCGAAGCGCCCGCACAAGCGCACGCTCTTCGAGCTGTACGAGCGCGCCCGCAGCGCCAACGGCGGCAGCGCGCGCGGCCTCGGCGACCTCGACGACGGCGACTTCGAGATCATCGAGCTGGAGCAGGTGGGCGAGCCGGCCGAGCAGTACTAGGGCCGCACCCCCGCCCCACGGTCACGTTCAACTTCTGTAACGTCGCCCGACGCCGGTTTACGGTCGCGTTAGCCCGCCAGTCGCTACCCTGATCGGGTGCGCGCGGCCCGGGGTCGCGCGGGACCGGCCGGGGAGGCGTCCATGCTCAGTCAGCCACGCACACGCATCGCGGTCCTGGCGGTGGCTGCGATTGCGATCGTCGCCGTCGGGGCCTGGTACTTCTTCCTGCGCGACGACGCGCCCCCGCCGCCCACGCTCCAGAGCGCCGTCAGCTCGGTCCAGCAGACCTCGACACCATCGCCCACCGCAGCGCCCGCGACGTCGACCCCGGACACGACAGCGACGGCCACCGCGACGGCAACTGGCACCGCCACCTCGACGCCCACGGCGACCGCCACCGCCACCGAGGAGCCTGCTGCGGCCGCGACCTGGCCCGACGACCCCACCGGCGAGTGGGTCATCTCCGCCGAGGGCGACTCCTTCGTCGGCTACCGCGTGAACGAGGAGCTGGCGAGCGTCGGCGCCTTCACCGCCGTGGGCCGCACGAGGGGCGTCACCGGCTCCATGACCTTCGACGGCGCCGCCATCACGAGCGTGGAGATCGAGGCCGACCTCACCCGCCTCGCCAGCGACGACTCGCGCCGCGACCGCGCGCTCGGCTCGCAGGGCCTCGAGATCAACGACTACCCGACCGCATCGTTCTCGCTGACGCAGCCGATCGCGCTCGACGCCGTGCCCGCCGAGGGCGACACGATCGCCATCGAGGCGGTCGGGGAGCTCACGCTCCACGGCGTCACGAACGAAGTCACCATCCCGCTGGAGGGCCAGCGCACCGGCGGCTTCGTCGTGGTCGTCGGGTCGATCGAGATCGTGTTCGCCGACTACGGGATGGAGACGCCGAGCGCCTTCATCGTGGTCTCGATCGAGGACTTCGGCCTGATGGAGCTGCAGCTCGTCTTCGAGCCGGCGTAGCGAGAGCCCGGCGGTCCGGGGCCGTCAGGCGGCGGCTTCCGCCGCCTCCGCCTCGGCCTCCGCGATGCCCTCGTGCGATGCCTTCGCGCGTCGCACCGCTGTCATCGAGATGCGCTGGCCGCCGACGATCGCCATCAGGATGATGAAGCCGATCAGCATCACGCCGAGGACGGTGAAGGTCGCGAACCCGCCGATCGCGTCGCCCAGCACGCCGAGCGGTCCGCCCATGAGCGGGAAGATGCCGAACGTGAGCATGTAGAGGCTCATCACGCGCCCGTGGTACTCGGGCGCCGCGGTCATCATCAGCATCGAGTTGTTGAGCGCCATGTAGCCCATCTGGAAGACGCCCAGCAGGAGCATCGCCACCAGCGCGCCGGCGAAGCCGAACATCGCCGAGCCGAGGCCGAGCATGACGAGCCCGGCGCCCCAACCCGCGCCGAGGAAGCTCTGGATCAGCGGCAGCTTCGACTTCGGGTTGAGCGTCGCGATCGTGAGCGAGCCGAGCAGCGCCCCCACCGCCGAGAGCCCGACCAGCACGCTGAAGCCCATCTCGCCCTGGCCGAGGCTGGCGCGGGCGAAGGCGGGGAGGATCGTGACGTACGGGATGCCGAGCAGGATCGGCACGAACGCCATGAACATCAGCACGCGCAGCGCGCGCGTGTCACGCACGTAGCGCAGCCCGATGGCGATGTCGTCGAACATCCCGCGCTTCTCGCGGTTGAGGTGCGCGGTGCTGCGCGGGAGCAGGATGACGCTGAGCCAGCCGATGCCGTACATCGCGCCGGTGATGTAGTAGCTCACGTCGAAGCCCCACCACGAGATGAAGAGCCCCGCGGCGAGCGGCGAGAAGATGCGCGTGGCGTTCATCGCGGTGTTGTTGAGCGCGATGGCGTTCATCATCTCCTCGCGCGGGACCACCTCGGGGATGAACGCCTGGCGGGCGGGCATGTTGAACGAGAACGTCGCGCCGAGGAACACGCCGATGACGAACAGCATCGGCAGCGTGATCACGCCGGTCGTGATCGCGATGCCGATGACGATGGCCTGCGCCGTCACGCCCACCTGCGTGATGAGCAGGATGGTGCGCTTGTCCATGCGGTCGGCGATCGCGCCGCCGGGGAGTGCGAAGAAGAACTGCGGTACGCCCCACGCCATCGCGAGCACGCCGACGGCGGTGAACGTCCCGGACAGCTCGTAGGCGAGCAGGCCCTGCGCGATCATCTGCATCTGCATGCCCGTCATGCCGACGGCCATCGAGATCCAGAGCAGGCGGTACTTCGGGTACTTGAACGCCGTGAAGGTGCGTCGCAGCGACGGTCGCTGTCCGCCCGGGCCGCCCGGCCCTCCGCCGCCAGGCGGTCTGCCACCCTGTCCACCGCCGGGCCGCCCCGGAGGAGCGCCGTTTGACGAGCCCCCCGATGCCGCCGGAGGCGCGCCGTTCGAGGAAGCGCCGTTCGGACGTGCGGGCGCGCGGCGCTCGGCGTCGTCGGTGGTGACCGGGCGAGCAGTCATGGGCGCTCCCGCGCGTCCGTGCGCGCTGGCCGGCTCCGCACAACCGTATCGGTCCAGGCGGCTCGGCGAACCCCGTGGGCGGGGAGATCAAGGGTAGGTTCGGCCAAACCTGCCGTCAACGTAAGGTTGGCGCAACGGTCGCCCTCGGTATGATCGCGCCGGACAGGCGCCGCCCCGCGTCGCGCCAGCACGGAGGACCGGCATGATCGCGATCCCGCCGTCGGCCCGCAGACTCCTCGAGGATCGCGCCTACGGCCACCTCGTCACGAGGAACCCCGACGGCTCGCCGCAGACCTCGATGCTGTGGTTCGACGTGGAGGGCGACGAGTTGCTGTGCAACACCGTCGACGGCCGCGTGAAGGTCCGCAACATGCGCCGCGACCCGCGCGTGCTCGTGAGCGTCCAGGACCGCGACAACGAGCTGTCCTACCTGCTGGTGCACGGCCGCGTGACGGCCATCACCGGGGACGGCGCCGAGGAGCACATCGAGAAGCTCGGCGGGCGCTTCACCGCGCCGGGTGAGCAGCAGCTATTGGAACGGTTTCGGGTAGCCGACGCGCCGCGGCTGCTCGTGCGCATCGCCGCCGAGCGGCTCGGCGGTTGGGGGCCCTGGCTCACGGAGCAGGGTGGAACGACGGAGTAGCCAGATGACGACCGACACGAGCGGGCCACCCGACGACGCCCTCGGTGTGGCCATGGATGAGAACCTCGCGGAGGAGTGCGCGAACTGGATCGCCGAGCAGCTCACCGACGAGTTCGGCGGCTTCGTCTCCGCCGAGATGATCGACGCGATCTTTGAGTTCGAGGTGATCCTCCGCAACGAGCACAACGACGCCGCCATGGACCACCGCACCATGGCCGACCGGCTGCTCGTGAAGCTCGAGGAGGAGGGCGCGCCGGTGGGTGAGCGCTGGGGCGTCACGTCGGCGCTGCTCGTCGAGGTCCTTCACTGGGAGGACGAGTTCCGCGCCCTAGCGAACCAGCCCCGGGACGTGCGCCCCTCCTAGGCTCCGTCGCCGCCCGGGTGCTGCACGGACGCGGCGACCTCGTCGCGGATGGCCTTGAGCCGGTGGACGTTCTCGAGGTCCGGCCCGTCGTCCTCGATGCCCGGCACCTCGAGCAGGAACGTCTTGCCGGCGAACGCCATCGACTCCAGCACGGCCCGGAAGCCGTCGAAGCCGATTTGCCCGTCGCCGATGTTCTCGTGGCGGTCGAGCTTGCTGCCGAGCTCGCCCTTCGAGTCGTTGGCGTGCACCACGGCGAGGTACTCCAGCCCGATCTCCTCGTCGAAGAGCTCGACCATCTCCGTGACGCCCTCGGGCGTGCGCAGGTCGTGACCTGCGGCGAAGACGTGGCAGGTGTCCAGGCAGACCCGGAGACGCGGTGAGCGCGCCTCGCGGAGGATCAGCCCGAGGTCGGCGAACGATCCGATCGTGGCGCCCTGCCCCGCCGAGGTCTCGAGGGCGAGCGTCGTGTCGTCGGGCGAGCTCTCAAGGATGTGCTCGATGGCGGTGAGCACTCGTGGTAGCACCGCCCTGAGGCCGGCGTCGCGGTGCGAGCCGGGGTGGAGCACGAGGCCAGCCGCGCCCGCCTCGTGTGCGACGGTCAGCGCATTGAGCACGGAGTCGATCGAGCGCTCGTACTGCTGATCGCTCGGGGCGGCGAGGTTGACGAGGTAGCTGCCGTGCAGCCACGCCGGCGCGAGGCCGGCCTCCGCGCTGGCGGCGCGGAAGCGCTCGAACGCCTCGGGCTTGTGCTGCGTCTGCCGCCACGCGCGGGGCGAGCTGCCGAAGAGCTGGACGGCCTCCGCCTCGATGGCGATCGCACGCTCGGCGGCCGTCCACAGCCCGCCCGCGGCCGAGCAGTGCGCGCCGATGACGATGGGACCCGCCATCACGCCGCCTCGTGCTCGCGTCGACGCCTGCCGAAGTGCGCGAGACGATCGATGAGCCTGCGAATCGAGAGCGCGATCACGGTGCGGTCGAGCGCGTCCTGCAGCACCGCCGGGCGCGGCAGGTCACCCTCGTGCTCCACCTCGGCGAGGCCGCGTTCGAGGTCGACCGCGACCTCGCGGACGCCCTCGACGCTCGCGAGCGCCGTGCGCGTGCGGGTAGCGCAGAGGCCGCACACGAGCCCGTCGACGGCGAACGTGGCGGAGCCCTCGCCGCGCTCGATGGCGCGGACGGCGGGCGCCGTGCGCAGCCGCGAGGGGTGGATGTGCAGTGCGCCCCACTTCATGGAGGCATCGTAGCAGCCGCCCGCCGCGCGAAGCCCCGCGCGTCTCCTTGCTGGCGCACGGGGCCGATGTTAGATTCCACCGGACGAAGTCTCCGAGGAGCGAAGCCGTGTCCTACTCCATCATCGAGACGTGCATCGGCTGCACCGCGTGCACCAAGAAGTGCCCGGTCAACGCCATCACCGGCGTTCGCGACTCCCTGCACGTGATCGACCCCGAGCTCTGCATCGACTGCGGGGCGTGCGGCGCGGTCTGCCCGCCCGAGTCGATCCTCGATGACCTCGGCGACGTCTGCCGCACCTTCCCGCGCCGCGAACTGCCGCTCGCGAAGGTCGTGGAGGACAACTGCATCGGCTCCGGCTGCGAGCTCTGCATCCACGTCTGCCCCTTCGACGCGCTGTCCCTCACCGACTCGCCCAACAGCCATGACTTCTTCGGCGTCGCGACCGTCGACGAGAAGCGGTGCACGGGCTGCCGGCTCTGCGAGCAGTCCTGCGGCTGGGGCTCGATCTTCATCGACCCGCCGCGCGAGATGCTCAAGAAGCGCGTCTACCCCCTCGAGGTCCTCACGCCGAAGCAGGGCAGGGGCCTTACGCGCGCACGCGAGGCCGCGGCCACCTAGCCGCCATCCCCGCATCGTTCCCGGACCAGGCGCAGCGCCGTGAGTGATCACGAGCGCATCGCCGTGCAGTTGCTGCGGCCGGGCGCTCGCCTGCCCGAGCGCCAGAGCGCGCACGCCAGCGGCTACGACCTGCACGCCGCGCTCGACGGGGGCTCCATGGAGGTCGGCACGCGCCCGGCGCGCGTGCCCACGGGCATCGCCATCGCCGCGCCGGCGGGCCTCGACGTGCAGATCCGGCCGCGCTCCGGCCTGGCGCTGCGGGGCGTCCTCGCCACGTTCGGGACCATCGACGCGGACTACCGGGGCGAGATCTTCGTCACGCTCTACTGCCTGCCCGATCCCGGCCGCTACGTCATTGAGCACGGGGACCGCATCGCGCAGCTGGTCGTGGCGCGCCTGGCGCCAGTCGAACTCGAGGTCGTCGAAGCACTCGACGAGACCTCGCGGGGAGCAGGCGGTCACGGCTCGACGGGGCAACGCTGAGGCACACCTCGGTCCATCACGCGCCGTCGCGAGGCGTCGACGGCTCATGGTCCGGGCAAGGCGAAGGCGGGCCCGAAGGCCCGCCTTCTCACCGACATCTGCCGTGCGGCGGGGGTGATTAGATTCGCGGCAGATGTTGGCTTCTGGGTTGGTGCGCTACCTCTCAGGCGTAGCGCTGCTTCCTCTCTTCCCGGCGCGTCAGGCCACGCCGACCGGCGCGTCCTGCTCGTCGGCGAGCACGTAGTGGTAGACGATGGCGGCGAGCACGGCGCCGATGATCGGGCCGATCCACCACACCAGGTGGTCGTCCCAGACGCCGCCGACCAGCGCCGGGCCGAGCGCCCGTGCCGGGTTCATGGCGGCGCCCGTGAGCGCGTACGTCGCGAGGATACTGATGGTGAGGATGAGCCCGACCCCGAAGCCGCCGAGGTCCGGCCCGCGCGGGTCGAGCAGCGTGCCGAAGACCGCGGTCATCAGGAAGAACGTCGCGATGGCCTCGATGCCCACGGCCTGCACGAAGTCGACGGCGGGCGAGAGCGACGGCGTGCCGAGGGTTGTCGCCTCGCGCATCACGTCGGGGAAGAGCGCGGTCAGGGCGAGCGCGGCCACGACGGCGCCGACCAACTGCGCGATGATGTACAGGATGGCCGAGAGCGTGGCGATGCGGCGTGTGGCCCAGAGGCCGATCGTGAGCGCCGGGTTGAAGAGCCCACCGGACACGTGCCCGACGGCGGAGACCATGAGCGCGAAGGCAAGCCCGTGCGCAATGGCGATGGCGACGAGGTTCGCGCCGCCGCTGACGATGATCGCGCCGGCGCCGAAGAAGACCAGGGCAAACGCGCCGAGCGCTTCGGCTACGAGCTTGCGCCCTTCCTGCAGCGGATCAACAACGCCCACCCGGAAACCCCCCGCTGGCCTCGTCCAGGGTGGAAGCATTCAAGCAAGGTTCGGCTAATAAGTCAATACACGTGTTCAATTTAGCTATCCACACCGGCCGCTCAACCCTCGTCGTGCTCGCCGCGAGCATCGCGGTCGTCGTCGCCGGAGCGTGTGGCGACGGAGGCGATGTGCGGATCGTCGCGCTGACGAAGACCCCCACGCCCGAGCCCACCGTCGCCTCCGACGGCGGGCCGGCGTCGCCGCTGCCGCCGACGGCCGTGACCCCGAGCGCGACGCCGATGCCCTCGGGCGCCGTGCCGGCTCGCCCCGAGGACCTGCTCAAGGGCGGCGTGCCCGTCTCCAGCTACCTCGCCGGCGGCAGCGCCGACATCGCCGGCTGTCTGCCGGGCCTCGTCGCGGCCTGGGAGCTGGCGCCCGTGCTGGGGGAGCGCTGCGTGTTCGCCGACATCGACGGCGACGGTTCCGCCGAGTACGCGTTCGCGGTCAACGCCGCGACCGAGGGCGCCAACCCGGGCGATGTCTGGTTCTTCCAGGGCGCGGACGAGCAGTTCCGGCTCTTCTCCTCGGCGCGGCTGCTCGCCAACGCGGTGCTTGAGGATGTCGTGATCGAGGCGGTCGCGGACCTGACCGGCGACCGTTTCCCGGACCTCGTGATCTCGGCGCGCGTCTGCAGCACCACGGCGTGCGGGGGCCGTCTGCTCATCGCGAGCTCGCATACGGGCGACTTCGGCAACCTCGCGCCCGCCCAGCTCGACCCGGCGGAACTCGACTCGGTGCGGGTCGAGGACGTCACGGGCGACGGGCTGCAGGACGTCATCCTGGGCTACGAGTACGCGCCGGACCCCGATGCCGGTCCGCGCCGCGATGTCGAGACCGTGCTCAACTGGGCCGGCCTGAAGTTCTTTGACAGCGACCACCCCGATCCTCCGCGGTACCTCTTCCACGCCATCGTCGACGCCGACGAGACCTTCGAGGCCGGGAACTACGAGGCTGCGCGCGCCCAGTACGAGGCGGCGGTCGAGGACACCTCGCTGGTCGACTGGCGCGTCGAGGCGGGCGAGGGCTCGGGACGCCGCGAGCTCGTGCCGTACGCGCTCGTGCGCGCCGGCCTCGCCGCCGTCCGGACCGGCGACACCGACGGGGCGCTCGCGCTCTTCTCGCGCGCGGCGGGCGGCTTCGCCTCCTCGCTCCACGGCCAGATCGCCTCGATCTTCGAGGCCGGCATCGAGGGCGATATCGCGCCCGCCGTGGCGTGCACGGCCGCCGAGGACTACCTGCGGCCGCAGGCGCAGCGGTACGCGCGCATATGGGATTACGGCTACGCCAACCCCGGCCACCAGATATCGGACCTGTGCCGGTAGCGGCTTACGACAGGATTTGACCGCCGCCGCCGCCGCGCCCTACGGTGCTTTCGTGGCAGCGCGGCCCCCCGCGACGAGGAATGTACGGTCGATGATCCGCAGCGTGCGCAGGGCGATCATGGTCATGGTGTACGCCGTGCTCGGCGCGGTCGCGGGCCGCGTCGCGATGGACCTCAGGCAGCGTCAGCTGCGCGGTGAACCCCTCGAGGTCAAGCTCGACGCCTCGTCGCTACGCCCCCAGGAGATCGTGCCGGGCATCATCGCGGCGATGCGCGTGCGCGACCGGCCGTGGTCGTACCTGCACATCCCCGGCTGGTTCGCCGCGTTCGCCGTCAACTTCGCGGTATCCGCGCTCGGGCGCGAACTCCGGCCCTCCACCGACGAGGCGGCCAGGGACGCACCGTCGTTCGGCTCGGGGGACGGATCACGCACGATCCTGACCACGGCCGAGCAGAGCCCGCCCCCCGCGAGCCCCGTCGAGCCCGGCGCCGACGCGCCCGGGGGCTTCACGCCGTTCCGCGACTGACACGGCCCGGCGGCTCCAGCGGCGAGCGCCTGTCCCGCTAACGCGAGGGTAAGGTATCCTCGATGTGGCTGGCATCGTTGTAGCACCCTGCCACAACCGGTCCAGGCAGACGCCGAACGGAGGACGACGTGGAACCCTCCGGCACGCTGTTCCTCGTGCTCCTCGGCGCGTACCTCCTCGGCTCGATCCCCAGCTCGTACGTCATCGTCCGCCTCGTGGCGGGTGAGGACATCCGCCGCATCGGTTCCGGGAACCCCGGCACGATGAACGTCCGCGACCACGTCGGGTGGAAGCCGGCGATCGTCGTGGGGGCGCTGGACGTCGGGAAGGGCGCCGCGGCCGTCGGCCTGGCGTACTGGGCCGGCCTCGGCGACATCGAGGCGATCCTCGCCGGCATGATGGCGGTCGCCGGCCACGACTGGTCTATCTTCCTGCGCCTGCACGGCGGGAATGGCACCGGCGCCACCGTGGGCGCGCTGCTCGCGCTGCTGCCGGCCCCGGGCCTCATCGCGGCAGTGCTGGCGTTCGTGCTGTGGCGCCTCGGCGCGACGAGGCGGCTCGCCGGCCTGACCGGCCTGCTCTCCGTGCTCCCGATCGCCTACGTGCTCGATGCCCCGCAGGTCCCGATGGTCGGGGTCGCCGTGCTCGTGGCCCTGTTGTTCGTGAAGCTGTGGCGCGTCGAGGGATTCGCCGTCGCATGACCCAGCCGCCCGAAGCAGCACTGACTCACCTGGCCGAGCGATTCCGCACCACCGTCGGCGAGCGGGGAGGGAACGTACCCCTCGCCCGCGCCGCGCTGGTCGTCGCGCAGGGTGAACGCCCGGAACTGGACATCGAGGGGTACGAGGCGCAGCTCCGCGCATGGGGACAGAGCCTCGAGGCCCGCGTGCATCCCGCCGCGGAGCCGCTCGCGCAGGTGGAGGCCGCGAACGAGCTGCTGTTCGGGGAACTCGGCTTCAGCGGCAACGAGGAGGACTACTCGGACCCGCGCAACCTGCTACTCGACCAGGTGATGGAGCGCCGCACCGGGATCCCGATCACCCTCGCCATCATCTACGTCGAGGTCTGCCGTGCCGCGGGCCTCGACATGCGTGGCGTCGGGATGCCCGGCCACGTGATCGTGCGCAACGTCGCACGCCCCGACGAGGAGACGCTGTTCGTCGACGTCTTCCGGGGCGGCGCACTGCTCACGGTCGCGGACTGCGAGCGCATCGTGCGGTCGATCTACGGCAGCGCCACGCCGTTCCGTGAGCACTTCCTGGACCCCGCCACCCCGCGGCAGCTGCTGCAGCGGCTGCTCTACAACCTCAAGGCCACCGCGCTGCGCGGCGGCGACGAGGCACAGGCCGAGCGCGCCATCGAGCTCCTGCTCGTGCTCGCCCCGTGGGACCTGGACGAAACGCGCGATCGCGGACGGCTTCGGGAGCGACTCGGACGTTACCCCGAAGCGCTGGCCGACCTTGAGACGTACCTCGAATACCGGCCTGGCGCGCGCGACGCGGCGACGATCGCGGACACCGTCCGGTCGCTGCGGCGTCACGCCGGAGCCGAGGCGTCGTGATACCGAGTCCCGGTACGCATGGCCGCACCGTGACGGGGCTGCTAACATCGCAATGGCGGTCATAACGGGCGGCGTACGCAGTCCCGCCCGTCTCGCCGAGGGGTCCAGATGATGCAGGAGCCACAGCGGGCCACGGTCGAGTCCCTCTACTCAGCCGCCGCACCCGCGGCACAGTTCACCGTGTTCTCGGAACGCCTCGAGTACGCCACCGCGCACCCCTGCGAGTTCATCGATGTCAGCGACGACGTGCGCGGCGTGGTGGAGCGGTCCGGCGTCGCCATCGGGCAGGTGCTCGTCTCCTCGGCGCACACGACCGCGGCGGTGATCGTGCAGGAGCACGAGCCGCTGCTGCTCCGGGACATGGCGCGCCTGCTGCAGCGCATCGCGCCCGCCGACGACTACTACGAGCACAACGACTTCACGATCCGCACGGTGAACATGGCGGAGAACGAGCCCGAGAACGGGCACTCGCACTGCCAGCACCTGTTCCTCGGCGCCAGCGAGACCCTGCCCATCGTCGATGGGTCGATCCAGATGGGGATGTGGCAGTCCATCTTCCTGGTGGAGCTCGACAACCCGCCGCTGCGCCCGGAGGGCCAGCAACGCCGCCGCATCACCGTGCAGGTGATGGGCCTCCTCGCCGCCGACGGCACCTCGTAGAGCGTTCGCCCGCGTCAGGCCGTCGCGTTACACTGTAAGTGGTGTCATTTCGATATCACGAACGGAGTCGACGATGCCTAACCTCACCGTGCGCGGTATCCCGGACGATGTGCATGCGGCTCTCAAGTCGGCCGCGAAACACAACCACCGCAGCCTCAACGGCGAGATCCTGGCGCGGCTGAGCACCTCGGTGCGTCCCATGCCGGCAGACCGCGCGGAGCTCCTCGCGAGAATTGAACGGCACCGTCGCGAAATCGGCCCGCTCGACCTCGATAATGAGACGATCACGGAGTTGAAGAACGCCGGACGGCCGTGATCGTCGTCGACACGAATGTCATGGTCGGCATGGTTGCCGGCGGTCCGGCCACCGAGGATGCCGCTGCGCTCTACGCGTACGACACCGACTGGACCAGCCCAACCATCTTGCTGAGCGAGTTGCGGAACGTACTCGTCGGATCTATGCGTCGCGGAGACCTCACGATGGATGGGGCCAAGGCTTCATTCGAATATGCAGCGAGAATACTCAGGAACCGAGTCAGACCGGTCGACTCCGCACAGGTGTTCGATGTCGCGATGGAGTGCGGCCTGAGCGCCTACGACGCAGAGTTTGTGGCGCTCGCGCGGTCGCTGGGCGTCCCCCTCGTCACGCTCGACGGCGGCATCCTGGACGGCGCGCCCGATGTCGCCGTGCGCCCGCGCGCCTACCTCGACGCGGTCTAGCGTCCGCCCTGCCCCAGGCCCCGCCCGCGGCTACGATGGCGCCATGAGTGCCCGGCCCGCCCCGGACGACTTCGCCCTCGCGCAGGCGGCGACGCCGCTCGCTCCCATCATCGAAGCCGAGATCGCCGCGGCCGGCGGCCGCATCACCTTCGCGCGCTTCATGGAGCTCGCGCTCGGCCACCCGGAGCACGGCTACTACGCCCGGCCCGGCCTCGCGTGGGGCCGCGACGGCGACTACGAGACCTCGCCCGAGGTGCACCCGGTCTTCGGCTACCTCTGGGCGCGCCAGGTCGCCGAGTGCTGGGAGCGCCTCGGCTCACCGGCCGCCTTCGACCTCGTCGAGCCGGGCGCCGGATCCGGCGCGTTCATGGCCTCGATGCTCGACTGGCTGCGCGCCCGTGCGCCGGAGTGCCACGCCGCCGCGCGCGTCACGGTCCTCGACGGCCACCCACGACGCGTCGAGGAGCAACGCGCCGCCCTCGCCGAGCGCGGCCACGACGTGCGTGCCGCGCTCTTCGCAGACTGGCTCGCGGAGCCCGACCCCGTTGAGGGCGTGGTCATCAGCAACGAGCTGTTCGACGCGTTCCCTGTCCACCTCGTCGAACGGCGCGGCGACGAGCTCCGCGAGTGGCACGTCGTGCGCGTCGACGGCGGGCTCGCCCTCGAGCTCGGCGAGGCGAGCACGCCAGACCTCGCGGCCTACTTCGCGCGCCTGGGTGTCGAGCCCGGCGAGGGCTGCCGTGCCGAGGTCTCGCTCGCCGCGGTCGAAGCAATGCGCGGGCTCGCGGCGCGCGTCGGGCGCGGCTACATCGTCACCATCGACTACGGCTACGAGGCCGAGCGCCTCTACGCCCCCTGGCGGCGCATGGGCACGCTCATGGCGTTCCGCGACCACAGCCCGCAGCCGGACCCCCTCGCCCACCCCGGCCGCACGGATCTCACCGCCCACGTCGACCTCACCTCGCTCACCGCCGCCGCTGCCGAGTCCGGCTTCTCCGCCGCGCCCCCCGTCTCCCAGACCGAGGCCCTCATCGCGCTCGGCATCGGCGACCAACTCGAAGCCGCCCGCACCCGCGCCCCCGACGACCTCGCCGCCTACGCCACGGCCCGCGCGGCGTCGGAGACGCTGCTGGACCCGGCGGGGCTGGGGAGGGTGCGGGTGGTGGTGATGGGGCGAGGGGTGGAGCTAGCCGGGGTGACGTGTCTGCAGGGGGTGGATTGAGCCCACCACCCCATCCCGTGCGACAATACGCCCATGCCGCGAAAGACCACGGGCTACAGCGACGCCCTCATCGACCACTTCGAGCATCCGCGCAACGTCGGCGCCATGGAGGATCCGGACGCCGAGGCGTTCGTGACCAATCCCGTGTGCGGGGACTCCATGCGCATCTTCCTGCGCATCGAGGATGAGCGCGTGGCCGCCGCCTCCTTCCTGACCTCGGGGTGCCCGGCCTCCATCGGCACCTCGTCCGCGGCGACCGAGTTGCTGACGGGGCGCACGCTGGATGAGGCGGTCGCACTGACTCGCGACGACTACGCCGACGCCGTCGGCGGGCTGCCGAAGTCGAAGATCCACTGCTCGGTCCTCGCCGCCGCCGCCGTGCGCGAGGCGATCGAGACCTGGCGCAAGGCTCAGGTGGGAGTCGCGTCGTGAGCGTCGCGGCGCTGATCCTCGCCGCCGGGGCGTCGACGCGCATGGGCTCGCCCAAGCCGCTGCTGCCGTGGGGCGACGGCTGCCTGCTGGCGTGGGAGATCGACGTGCTCCGGCGCTCGACCGTCGACGAGATCGTGGTGGTGACCGGCGCGTTCGCCGACGACGTGCGGCGCGAGCTGCCCGCCGGGGCGCGACGGCACTGCGTGTTCAACCCGAGGTGGGCGCAGGGGCGCTCGACGTCCCTGGCCACGGGCGCCGGCGCGCTGCTCGCGCCGTCGCGCGTGCGGCCGTCTGCGATCGTGATCCAGAACGTGGACCAGCCGACGCGCGCCGACATCATCGACCGCCTCGTCGACGAGTTGCGCGCGACGGGCGCCGAGGCGGTGCAGCCGTCGCTGCGCGGGACGCGCGGCCACCCGGTGGTGGTCGACGGCTCGCTGCTCGAGGAGCTGGCGGGGGCGAACGAGGCGGAGCTGGGACTGCGCGCCATCCTGCAGCGCCACCCTCCGCTGCAGGTGCCGATGGACGACGAGCCGATCGTGCGTATCGACCTCGACACGCCCGACACGCTCGACGAGGGCCGCCGGCTCTGCGGCGTTCCGGACCCCGCGCCCGCGCGGTAGCTCCGGGCGCCGGGGACTCCTCGGACCGATCCCGGCTCCGGTCGGCCCGACTCCCGGGGTAGGTCATGCAGATCGACATCGGCGAGTGGCAGGTCCGCAGCCATCGCGTCGAGGACGCCGAGTCGCTCGCGCGGTACGCGAACAACCGCAACGTCTGGCGCAACCTGCGCGATGCCTTCCCGAACCCGTACACGCTGGCCGACGCGCAGCAGTGGCTCGAACACGCGATGGCGCGCGCGCCCGAGTCGAACTTCGCGATTGCGTCGCCAGACGAGGTGATCGGCGGGATCGGGCTCACGTTCGGCAGCGACGTGCACCGGCGGTCCGCCGAGATCGGGTACTGGCTGGGCGAGCCGTTCTGGGGGCGCGGCATCGCCACTGCGGTGTTGCGGGCGGTGACCGACTACGCGTTCGCGGAGCATGACCTCGTGCGCCTGCACGCAGGCGTGTACGAGTGGAATCCGGCGTCGGTGCGCGTGCTGGAGAAGGCGGGGTACGTCTTCGAGGGGCGGCTGCGCAAGAGCGTGACCAAGGACGGCCAGACTATCGACCAGCTCCTGTACGCCCGGATTCGCGAGGAGTAGATGCGCCTGGACTGCCTCGGCTCCGGCTTTGCGTTCTCCCACGGCGCCTACTGGAGCGGCTTCCTGCTCGATGGGCGCGTGCTGCTCGACTGCCCGCCGCAGACACTCCCCCACCTCTTCCGCCTCGACGTGCCGACGACGGCGGTCGACCTCGTGCTGCTCTCGCACGAGCACTCCGACCACATCGGCGGCGTCGACCTGTTCCTGCTGGAGGAGCGCCGCGCACACGAGGAGGGCGGAGGGCGTGAGCAACAGCTCGCCATCGCCGGGCCCCGAGGCATCCACGACCGGCTGCGCGAGATCGTCGGCGACTCCTCGCGGTTGCCGGAGCGCGACGACCCGCGCATCGAGTGGTTCGAGCAGCCGGGCGGCTCGTCGTTCGAGTGGGCCGGCGTGCAGGTGGCGTGCGTGGCGATGGACCACGCGCCAGACATCGAGGCGCTCGGGTTCCGCGTGCGGCTCCCCGGCGGCGTCGTCGCCTACTCGGGCGACACGGCGTACGGCGAGGCGGTGCTGAGCCTCGCCGAGGGCGCGGACATGCTCATCGCCGAGTGCGGCGGCGACCGCGGCCACGGGCACATGGAGTGGGACGACCTCCGCGAGTTGCGAGCCGCCCTCGACGTCTCGACGCGCCTGCTCGTGACGCACTACGACCCGCTTGCGGTGCCCGCGTGGGTGCGCCAGTTCAGCGCGATCGAGCTGGCGGAGGACTTCGGCGTCTACGAGATCTGAGAGGGCAGCGTCTCCCACTGCGGGTCGAGTGCCGGGATCCCCCACTCGGCGGGCGGACGCCACGTGCGCCAGCGGTCGTCGATGGCCGGGTGGTCGCCGCGTCGCACCCAGGCGATGGCGCGCTCGGCCTCGGCGCGGACTGCGTCGGCCTCGGCGGCGCTCATGCTGCCGTAGGCGACCGCCTCTTCGAGCTCGTCCTCGTCCTTCCAGCGGGGCTCGCCGAGGCCGGGCGGGAAGACCACGTCGAGGTGCTGGTCCCGGGAGTCGATGCCGATCGAGGTGCGGTGGAACGGCGCCTCGAGGTTGACGTACCACTGCCGGACGTCGCCGTCGGCGAGGAAGACGAGCACCGAGTGCGCGGCGCCCTCGATGTAGATGCGGACCATCCCGCGTCCGTGCCAGGGGTCGTCGCGGAACGACCACTCGCCGTGCGGGAGCCGGATGTCGTTGCCGTCGAGGTCCGTCGGCCGCTTCCAGACCGCGTCGGGCGGGATGCAGACGGCGAGCACGTCGCCGCGGTCTTCGACGACCACGAACGGCCACGCGGCGAAGGGGCGGCCGAACCAGATGCTGCGGCCGGTGATGTGGTCGCCGGGACTCCATAGCCGCGGAGTCACGGCGCCCCGGTGGCTTCGGTCATGCGCGGGACTCCCCCTTGCGACCAGTCTATGGTCGCCGCGCGCTGTACGCGCTCGGTGCCCGGCCCCGGGGAATCGAGGCGGCACCTCTAGATCGCGGGTGGGAGCGTCTCCCAGCCGGGCGCGAGCGCGGGCACGTCCCACTCCTCGGGCACCTGCCACGTGCGCCAGCGGTCGTCGAAGGCAGGGTGGTCGCCGCGGCGGATCCACTCGACCGCGCGCTCACCCTCGGCACGGACCTCCGCGGCCTCCTCGGCGGTCATGCTGCCGAAGGCGACGGCCGCCTCGACCTCGTCCTCGTCCTTCCACCGCACCGCGCTGAGGTCCCCCGGCAGGATGATGTCGAGGTGTTGGTCCTTGAGGTCGAGGCCGATGGCGTTGCGCCGGAAGGGCGTCTCCATGTTCACGTACCACCCGCCCACGTCCCCGTCGCCGAGGAAGATGAGCACGGAGTGCGCCACGTCGCGCATCCACACGCGCACCATGCCGCGGCCGCGCCACACGTCGTCGCGCAGCCGCCACTCGACGTGGGGCAGCCGGATGTCGTTGCCCTGGAGGTCCACGGGGCGCTTCCAGACCGTGCCCGGCGGCGTGCAGGCCACGATCACGTCGCCGGCATCCTCGATCACGACGAAGCACGAGGCCGCGAAGATCCGGCCGTTCCAGATGCTGCGTGCGGTGATGTGCGTGCCGGGAGCCCAGCGGTCGGCGGTCATGGCGTCGAGGGTAGCGGAGCGCCGCGCCGGGTGCGTACGCGGGCGTTCAGGCGCCGGCGTGCGCGAACGGGTTCACGACGCGGATGCCGTCGTAGTCCTGCTCGTGACTCATGTCCTCGGAGTACACGATGTCGCAGCCGGAGATGCGGGCCGCGGCGAGGATGGCGCCATCCCAGTACGACAGCCCGAAGCGCTCGCGGATTCCGAGCGCCAGGCGCAGCACATCAAGGGTCATGTCCTGGATGGGAAAACGAGTCAGTGACTCGATCGCGCCGGCGGCCTGCGCGTGGGTCAGGGCGCCGGGTGCCGAGCTGCGCGTGGCCTGCGCGTAGAACTCCTGCAGCACCTGAACGGAGAGCACGAGATCAGCGCGCGTGAGCAGACCAAGCGCGAGATCGCGCTTGCGCTCCTCTCCAGGCGAGTTACTCAGGGCGTAGAGCAGGACGTTCGTGTCAACGAAGCGCATCGCGGTCGTGGAGCTCGTCGCGTGCCAGCCTCGCCTCCGCCCGACGCGCATCGCGGTCGTAGAGCTCGTCGCGAGACAGGATGTCTTCCGCACGCAGGCCGCGCCCGCTCGCGCGGATCTCCGCCAGGACCTCGTCCTGCTTGCGCCGGAGGCGCTCGAAGCGTTCCGCGCGGGTCTCCCCGTGCACGAGCTCCTCGAGGAACTCCCGCACGAGCGCAGACACCGAGGTGTCGGACTCGGCAGCCCGGACCCGGGCGAGGCGGTAGGTCTCGTCGTCGACCGAGACGGTGATATTTCTCACAGTTCCACAGCTCCACAGTTCCTGTGGTACACAGTACTCACCCCGGTCAAGACACACAAGGCGGATGCCGCAACCGGCCCTGTAAGACAGCGCTGCGCGCGGATCCCGACCGGCAATCCGCCCCGCTGTCCCTGGCTCCGCTGTCCCCCACGCCCCCCGTCGGCTATGCTGCGCCGCGAGCGCCGGACACCGTCCGGCGACGATCAGGCGAGGGGGCACCGTGGCCTACGGCATGGGCATCGCCAAGGGCATGCTCGTCACCTTCAAGCACATCTTCCGTCCACCCATCACCGTCTCCTACCCGGAGGAGGAGCGGGACGTGCCCGTGCGCGCCCGCACCAACCTGCTGTGGTTCGAGGAGCGCTGCACGGGCTGCTCCACCTGCGCGCAGGCCTGCCCCGACGGCTGCATCCTCGTCCAGACCTCGCCGCGCGAGGACGGCACCCTCAACGTCGACCGCTACGAGATCGACTTCCGCATCTGCATGTACTGCGGGCTCTGCACCGAGGCCTGCCCCTACCAGGCCATCCAGGCCGGCGGCCGCTACGACGACGCCGTCTACGTCTTCGAGGACATGTACCGCGACCGCGACGCGCTGACGCGCGAGGCGAAGGCGTACCTCGAGCGCACCGAGGGCACGTACCCCAACGGGCAGCTGCAGGACGAGATCCCGCTCCGCACGGCCATGCCGACCGCCCGCGGTCGCTTCCCGGTCGCCGGCAGCGACGGCTCCTTCGGCCCGCAGCACCTGCCCGGCAAGCCCGACCGCGACTAGGAGCAGGAGAGGCACCACACCGTGGCGACCATGACGCTCAACGGCGCCGAGATCGAGGTCGAGGCGGGCCGTCCACTCGTCGAGGTGATCAAGGAGCAGGGCGTTCGCATCACGAACCTCTGCTATATCGACGGCCTCGAGCCGTACGCCGGCTGCCGCACCTGCATCGTCGAGATCGAGGGCGGGCGACCGGGCCCGTTGCAGCTCTCGTGCACGGCCGTCGCCAGCGACGGGATGGTCGTCAACACCGAGAAGCCGGAGGTGAAGCGCGCGCGCCAGCAGGTGATGTCGCTGATCATGGCGAATCACCCCGACCGCTGCCTCACCTGCCACCGCCGCGTCCACTGCCAGCCGGGCGAGATCTGCCTCCGCGACGACGTGGTCACGCACCGCTGCCTGACGTGCAGCAAGAACTACCGCTGCGAGCTTCAGACCTCGACCGAGCTGATCGACATGGGCGAGTTCGAGGAGCCGTGGGTGGGCGAGGAGCGCTCGTACTACGAGGCCCCGCCGCCGGAGCCCGACCGGGCCAACCCGTTCCTCGAGTTCGACCCGCAGATGTGCATCATCTGCACCCGCTGCGTCCGCGCCTGCGCCGACCTCCGCCACACCGGCGCGATCAGCCTCTCGGGCAAGGGCCCGACGACGATGATCGCCTTCGGCACCGGCGGCGCCATCCACGAGTCCAACTGCGACTTCTGCGGCTCCTGCATCGACGTCTGCCCCACGGCGACGCTGATGGAGAAGCCCAACAAGTGGGTCGCGCTCGCCGATGAGTGGACGAACTCCGCGTGCAACGGCTGCTCGGTCGGCTGCACCATCTCCTACGGCACGCGCGACGGCCGCCCGGTCATCGTGCGGCCCGACCGCATCAACCCCACCAGCCGCGACCAGATCTGCGTGCGCGGCCGCTTCCACTACGACGCCGTCACCGACGGCCAGCGGCTCAGCCGCTCGCTCGCCCTCCGCGGCGACCGCCTGCTCCCCGTCACCTCCGAGGAGGCGATGGACGAGGCCGCGAGCGCGCTCGCAGCCGTCAAGGCGGAACATGGCGCCGACGCTGTCGCCGTGCTCGGCTCGCCGCTCGCGACGAACGAGGAGGCCGCGCTGCTGAGCCGCCTCGCGCGCGAGGTCATCGGCACGCCGCACCTCGACCACGTCGGCGGGCCGCTGCACCGCGCCGTCGCGGGCGTCTTCGCCGACGCGCTTGGCTCCGACCGCCTCGCCTCGACCTACGCCGACATCGAGCACGCCGATACGATCGTCGTGGTCGGCGGGGATCTCGAGGAGTCGCACCAGGTCATCTCGCTGCGCGTGAAGGACGCCGTCGTGAAGCGCGGCGCGAAGCTCGTGCTCGTCTCCTCGCGGTGGGGCGAGCTCGTCGACTTCGCCGAGGTCTGGCTGCAGCCGGCCCCCGGCCACGAGGCGCTCGCCGTGCAGCAGCTCGCGCACGGCCTCGACTCCGGCGCGGGCGAGGCCGCGGTCCCCCAGGGCGTCGACGCCGACGCGATGGCGCGCGCCTGCGCGCTCCTTGCGGACCGCAAGCCCGAGCCGCCGTCGGACGACAACGGCGCGAGCGAGGACCGCCCGGCGTTCGCCGTCGTCTTCGCTCCCGACCCGTTCAGCGTCGAGCCTGCCGCGCAGCAGGCACGCGCGACCGCGAACCTCGCTATCGCCGCCCTCGGCGAGCGTGCCGGGGTGGGGCTCCACTACCTGCCGACCGACGCGAACACGCTCGGCCTCGCCGACATGGGCGTCGAGCCCGGCGATGGCGGCCGCTCGTTCCACGAGATCATCGAAGGCGCCCGCGACGGCTCCATCCGCTCGCTGCTCATCCACGACGACAACCCGCTGCTGAGCGCACCCGGCACCGCCCATGTGCGCGCGGCCCTCGAGGCGGTCGACGCGCTGGTCGTGATCGACTCGGTGCGCTCGACGGCGGCGGAGCACGCGGGCGTCGTGCTGGCCGAGGTGCCCTTCTTCGCGAAGAACGGCACCATCACCGCCGGCGACCGCCGCATCACGCGCCAGCGCCCCGCGGCCGAGCCGCGCCGCGATGAGCGCGAGGGCGTCGCGATCCTCGTCGCCCTCGCGAACGCGCTCGGAGGCGACTTCGAGTACGCGAGCGCGGCCGAGGTGATGGCCGAGGTCGCCGAGCGGACCGAAGGCTACACGCGCTACGAGGGCCTGCTCCCGTCGCGCACGCGCGCGCTCGGCGAGATGGCTGCGGGCCGCACGCAGTACCAGCCGGTCGCGGTGTTGGCGAACGGGAGCGGCGACGGGCTGCGGCTCATCACCGGCCGCTCGCTCTACACCTCGTGGGAAGGCTCCTCGATCCACTCGGAGGACGCCGACAAGCTGCACCGCGAGGAGGACGCGCTGATCAACCCGCGCGACGCCGAGCCGCTCGGCATCCGCATGGGCGACGACCTGGTGCTCGCCGCGAGTGACGCCGAGGTGCGCATCACGGCCCGCCTCGACGACGGCGTGGCTCCCGGCACCGTCTACGTGCCGGCGTGGTACGACGGCGGCGCGGTCATGGCGCTGTTCCCCCTCGGCGGTACCGCCGACGGCGCTGCCGCTGTGCAGGTGCGCGCGCTCCAGCCGGCGTAGCCTCGCAGGGCGGCCGGCGCCCGGACGACCGTGACCCTCGAAGCAGATCCCGCCCCCACCGAGGAGCCCTCGGCGCGCGGCCTCGTCCTGCTGACCGCGCAGCGCGACGGCGACCTCGCCGGCGAGTGGCTCGACGCGCTGCTCGACGCGGGTGTGGAGGCGGAGCTGCACATCGAGGACGCGGCGCGGTTCAACCTGACGTCGACGGCGTACCCGGTGGGCGTGCCATTCGTCTACGCGATCTTCGTCCCGCGCGCCGAACGTGACCTCGCGGCGGACACGCTCATCGACCTCGGGTGGGACGGTCGTGGCGCCCCTCGCGCAGGCGCGACGCGCGCCTCGGGTCGCCATCTCCGCAACGTACTGATCGTCGCCGGCCTGAGTCTCGCCTTCGTGGCGGTGGTGATCGTGGTGCGCGGTGGGTAGCCGGTCGTCGCTATCACCCTTGGGTTGATAAGAACGCTGATCGTTGCTAGACTTTCACCCGAAGGGTGAAAGCGTTGGAAGCACGGTTTCGGAACCGCCAACTCCAACGCTGCTTTGAACGCGAGGCGCTCGCGATCCGACGTTGGGGTACCGATGTCGGCCCTCGCTACGTCGAACGCGTCAACTTCATGTACGGATTGGAGGTGTGGGACGACCTCTTCCGGTTCCAGTTCCTGGCCTTCCATCCGCTGCATCACGACAGGGAAGGACAGTACGCCGCGAAGCTGACGGGCAGGTGGCGGCTGATCGTGGAGCCCGACGAGGACGAGCGGACGCTCTGGGTCGTTGGGGTGGAGGACTACCATGGCTAGCGTGCCTGACCGCGCGATCCACCCGGGGATCTACCTCGGTGAGGAGATCGAGGCGCATGGCATGACCCAGACGGAACTTGCGCGCCGCATGGAGCGCCCCGTCCAGGTCATCAACGAGGTAGTCCGTGGGCACAAGGCTATCTCCAACGAGACCGCACTCGGGCTGGAACGGGTACTCGGCACCCCTGCACGCGTGTGGATGAATCTCCAGTCCATGTACGAACTCACGCGAGCGCGTCTCGATGAGGAGACAGAACTCGAATCGCAGGCGGAGTGGCTGGATCGATTCCCGGTCAAGGAAATGACCCGGCGCGGCTGGATTGAGCCGGGCGAGTCGGCCGCGAGCCAGGTCAGAGCGGTGCTCCAGTTCTTCGGACGACAGTCCTTCGCGGACTGGGAAGGCCGCCAGGAGGCACTCGCCTTCCGCCTCTCTCCCAAGGCGAAGACGGACGAGTACGCGCTGCACGCGTGGGTACGGGGTGGTGAGATCGAAGGGCGCGCCGTGCGCACCGAACCCTACGACGAGGCTCGGTTCCGCGATGCACTCGACGAGATCCGTGGACTGACTGAGGCCCCGGACTTCTGGGAAAAAATGAAGGCTCTCTGCGCTTCCGCTGGTGTGGCGCTCCTCGCCGTCCAGGAGTTCCCGAAGACAGGCGCCCAGGGTGTCGCGCGCTGGCTGACGCCGGAACGCGCCCTGATCCAGATCAATCTGCGCTACCGGTGGGCAGACATCTTCTGGTTCACGTTCTTCCATGAGGCTTGCCACGTTCTGAGGCACCCTCGAAAAGACCTCTTCATCGACGCGAGCAGCATGGCGCGGGACGAGCGCGAGGCGGAGGCGGACCAGTTCGCGGCCGACTTCCTGATTCCGCCCGCTGCATGGGAACCCTTCGCCGATCAGGCGCCGCACAACGGCCAGAAGGTACGCGCGTTCGCCTCACGGGTGGGCGTGGCGCCTGGGGTTGTCGTCGGGCGTCTTCAGCATGAGAAGCTTCTCAAGCACAACCAACTCAACAGCCTCCGCCAACGGCTCCAGTACGGCAGCAAGGACTAACCCCCCACCAGCATCGCCACCACGCCATCGAGGTCCGTGAGGTCCGCGAGCAGGGCGTCCGGCTCGTGGCGCGCGAGGTCGTCGAGGCTCGTCCAGCCCGTCGCGACGGCCATCACGAACGCGCCGACCGCCCGGCCGCCCGTGATGTCGTGCTCCGTGTCGCCGATCACCGCGAGGCGGTCGCCCTCGCGCCACCCGATCTCGCGCGCGCCGTCTCGCAGCAGGCCGACGCGGTCGAGGTGGTCGTCGCCGAAGCCCCCGCCCGCGAAGGAGCCGTCGAGGCCGACCGAGGCGAGCTTGAGGTACGCGGCGCGACGCAGGTTGCCGGTGCCAATGCCGAGCACCGCGTCGTCGCGCTCGGCGAGCGCGTCGATGAGCTCGGGCACGCCGGGCAGTGCCCGCGGGTCCCGCTCCGCGAGTTCCTGCTCGACGATCTCGTAGTAGCGGGGCAGCAGCCTGGCGCGGTCGGCCTCGACGCCGGTCCGGCGCGTCACCTCGCCGAGGATCCAGCGGTCCGTGCGGCCCCGGAAGTCGATGCCGTCCATCGCGCCGTCGAGCCCGGCGACCTCGGAGAAGGCGCGGTTGAGCGCGCCCCGCCCGGCCCCGTCGGAGTCGAGGAGCGTGCCGTCGATGTCGAAGAGGAGGTAGGCGGGCGCGCTACGTCTCCATCGGGTAGCCGGCCTCGGCCCAGTCGTCGTGGCCGCCCTCGACGTTGTAGAGGTCGGTCAGGCCCATCGTGGCGGCGAACTCGGCGGCCACGGCGGAGCGCTGGCCGGACTTGCAGATGAAGAGGATGGGACGGTCGGTGGCGAGGTCCCCGGCGCGCACGAGCGTCGCCATGTGCGGGATGTTGAGCGAGCCCGGCACGTGGCCGTCGGCGTGCTCGTGCATCTCGCGTGAGTCGACAACCTGCACGTCGTCGTTGTCGATCATCTCCTTGGCCTCATGCACGTCGATGCGCGTGAAGGGCTCCATCTCGTTCTTGACCGCCATCGGGCTATCCTCTCGACGACGGGCTCCCGATCAACGTCGGGAGCCCGGGGGGGCGGGTGCTGCGAGGTCGCCGGGTGAGTGTATCAAAGCCCCGCGTCAGCTCCCCGCCCGGGCCCGTCGCGCTCGGCATCGACCTGCGCAGCGGCCCGCGTTACCCGACGGGCCTCGCCGTGCTCGGCGGCGACCGGCGGCTGCGGCTCCTGGAGACGGTGCGCACGGACGAGGAGATCGAGGACGCCGCGCGGCGCTTCGGGCCCGCGATCGTCGCGATCGACGCGCCGCTCGCGCTGCCCGAGGGCCGGTGCTGCGCCGACCCGGCGTGTGAGTGCGCGCGCCACGGCATCATGCGCGAGGTCGACCGGCTGTGCGCCGCGATGGGCTACCGGCCCTACCCCACGCTTATCCCCTCGATGGTCGGGCTCACGCTGCGCGGCATCGCGCTCGGCGAGCGGCTGCGGGCGCGCGGGCTGCCGGTCGTCGAGGTGTACCCGGGGATGGCGCAGGACATCCTCGGCATCCCGCGCAAGCGCGACCGCGACGGGCTGCGGCGCGGCCTGCGCCGCGTTGGCGTGCGCGGCATCCCGCGCAGGCGCCGCCCGACCCACGACGAGTTGGACGCCGCGACCGCGGCGCTGGTCGGCGTGCTACACCTCGAGGGCCGCACGCAGGTGGTCAACCCCGGCGAGGTCTCGCCCCTCGTCGCGCCCGAGGGCGCCCGTCCCGCTTAACCGATCGTGCGATCGAGCGCGGTACAATCGCCGTGTGCCGACCGTTGATCGCGACCGCCTCCCCCGGGTCTTCGTCACGCGAGCGCTGCCCGGCAGCGCCCCCCTGGAACGCCTGCGCGCCGCGACCACGCCCGACGTGTGGGAGCTGGACCGCCCCCCGGCGTACGAGGAGGTCCTCGATCGCTCGGCGGACTGCGATGGGCTGCTGACGATGCTCACCGAGCGCGTCGACGCCGCGCTGCTCGATGCCCGGCCCGGCGTGCGCGTCGTCGCGAACATGGCCGTCGGCTACGACAACGTCGACGTCGAGGCGGCGAGCGAGCGCGGCGTGCTCGTCACCAACACCCCGGGCGTCCTCACCGAGACCACCGCCGACCTCGCGTTCGCGCTGCTGCTCGCCGCGGCCCGCCGCCTCGCGGAGGGCGAGCGCGCGGTCCGCGAGGGCGCATGGGGCCCCTGGCACCCGACGTGGATGCTCGGGAGCGCCGTGCACGGCGCGACGCTCGGCGTGGTCGGGCCGGGGCGCATCGGGGCGGCCGTCGCGCGGCGCGCACAGGGGTTCGGGATGCGCGTGCTCTACCACGGCCGCCGCCGCGCGCGGGGCTTCCCCGGCGAAAGCGTGGACCTGGACACGCTGCTCACCACGTCCGACTTCGTCTCGGTGCACGTCCCGCTCAACGCGGAGACCGAGGGCATGTTCGGCGCCGCCGTCTTCGCGCGGATGCAGCCGCACGCCATCCTCGTGAACACATCGCGGGGCGGCGTGGTCGACCAGGGGGCGCTGCGCGAGGCCCTCGTACGCGGCGAGATCGGCGGCGCTGCGCTCGACGTGACCACGCCCGAGCCGTTGCCTCCCGGCGACCCGCTGCTCGACGCGCCGAACCTGCTCGTCACGCCGCACATCGGCAGCGCCACCGGCCCGACGCGGGAGCGCATGGCCGACCTCGCCGTGGACGGGCTGCTGGCCGCGCTCGCCGGCGAGCGACCGGAGCACCTCGTGAACCCCGAGGCGTGGGAGCGGCGGCGATGACGCGCGAACCCGACGCACAGGGCGCGCAGGGCCGGCTGTGGATGGCCGACCTGCTGTGGCGGCTGGGCAGCGTCCAGTTCGGCGAGTTCTCGCTGGGGCGCACCGTGCGCAACTCGCCCGTCTACATCAATCCGAAGCTCGTGATCTCGCGACCCGAGGAGCTGGCGCGCGTGGTGCAGGTCATGGACGAGGAGCTGCGGCTCGGCATGTCGCTGCGCAACCCGCACGTCCAGCGGTTCGACCTCATCGCGGGCGTGCCGATCGGCGGCCTCCACATCGCGACCGCGCTCTCGCTGCAGATGCGCGTCCCGCTCGTCTACGTCCGGCCGCCGTCCCCGCTGGACGATCCGGGGTCGGCGCAGCGCGTGCAGATCGAGGGCGCGTACCGCCCGGGTCAGACCGCGCTGATCGTCGACGACCTCGCGGCGGGCGGCGGTTCGCTCGTCGACACGGTGACGCGGCTGCGCAGCGCGGGCGTGATGGTGCGTGACGCGATGGTGCTCGTGGACCGGCAGCAGGGCGCGGCGAGACGCCTCGAGGGGCTCGGGGTGCGGCTGCACCCGGCGCTCACGCTGGAGGTGTTGCTCAACCACCTCCAGGGGCAGGGCCGGATCTCGCACGAGGACTACCGCAGCGCCACCGAGTACCTGCACCGGGTCGGCGACCTGCGCTCGGAGTTCGACGGCTAGGCCGGATTCCCTCGAGGCGCGGGCCGGTACACGACGAAGCCCTCGCCCGCGTCCTCGAACCACGCATCACGGGGGTACGAGAGCACCGCGCGCGATCAGCACAACCAGCACCCAGGACCGCTCAGATACGAGCGAAGACAGCCCACTGCGGCTGTAGGAGCAGCCCCGGCGAATACGCGCGGAGCGCTCGCGTCATCGAGGCGGGCGACCGGGCGCGGATGCACAGAGGCGGCGGCGGCTCGAAGCGCCCGCCGCCCCGTCTCGATTGCCTCGCCTCGATCGCCTCGGTCGTGCGGTTCGCCGCCGGGGCCGGGAGCCGCGGGCCGGCCTACTCCGCGAGGGAGAGGGTGGAGAGCACCCGTCCCTGCACCTCGACGTTGTCGGCCGCGGTGTAGATCGGGTCCATCGTCGAGTTCGCCGGCTGGAGGCGGACGCGCTCGCCCTCGCGGTAGAGCCGCTTGAGCGTCGTCTCGCTCTCGTCCTTCAGCCAGACCGCGACGCGCTCGCCGTCGTCGCAGGTGTTGGTCGGCTCAAGGATCACGATGTCGCCGTCGTTGATCAGGTCCTCGATCATCGAGGTGCCCTCGACGCGCAACGCGAAGGCCTGCGCACGGCCCTTCGTCTGATCGCGCGTGACCTCGATCTGCTCGACGTCCGGGCCGAGCGTCTCCGGGAACGTCGGGATCGGGCTCCCGGCCGCGATCTTGCCGAGGACCGGCACGGTCAGCGGCGCCCGGCGGCGGCGGCCGGAGCCGTCCAGCAACTCGATGCCGCGCGAGACCTCGCGGTCGCGGCGGATGTAGCCGCGCTCCTCGAGGCGCTTGAGGTTGTAGTCCACCACGGACGTCGAGGAGATCTCGCAGCCCTGCTGGATGTCGCGGATCGAGGGCGGGTAGTCCTTTTCCGCCATGAACTCGTCCAGGAACGCCAGGATGCGGCGCTGCCGCGCTGAGAGATCGTCGCCTGCTTGCACCATGCCGGTCACCTGCCCTCGCTGCATCCGGCGCCGCCGAGGGTGCCCCGCTGCGGGGTCACCACGGTCTCACCGGCCCGATGGTCTGCCGCCCCCGCCGCAGTCCTCCGGTTGCCGTCCGGCGGGCGCCTGCCCGCCGCCCACGGCACCCCGCGCCCGCGTCGCGGACCGCGCGATGCACGTATGTTCGCAACAAACGTACTTTGGCCTACGCCCTTCCGTCAAGCACCCGCCGTCACGCCCCCGCGCCGTGACCCGCGCATGACACCATGTCTCACACCCCATGTTGCGCGCGGACGCCGTCCGCTACCCTGCGCTACGTCGATGCGCATCGAAAGGCGGCACCCGTGAGCGCGAGCCTCGAGGACCTGTTCGGGCTGCAGGCGCCCGGAACACCCGACCCGGAAGCCGGCGAGCTGCAGCGCGCCATGGTCATCGCCGGCCACCCGGACGACGCCGACTTCGGCGCGGCCGGCACCTCCGCCCTGCTCGCGCTGGCCGGCTGGGAGGTGCGCTACCTCGTCGTCACCGACGGCTCCAAGGGCTCGGACGACCCGAAGTTCACCACCGAGACGCTCGTCGCCACGCGCGACAGGGAGCAGCGCGACGCCGCACGCATCCTCGGCGTGGCGTCGGTCGGGTTCCTCGGCTACACGGACGGCGAGCTAGTGTACTCGCGGGATCTGCTCGGCGACATCACGCGCGAGATCCGCGCGTTCAGGCCGTACGCCGTCTTCACCCACGACCCGGAGCCCGTCATCCACGACGGGGGCTTCATCAACCACAACGACCACCGCTTCACCGGCCTCGCCACCGTCGACGCCGTCTACCCCACCGCCCGCGACCGCCTCAACTTCCCCGAGCACCTCGAGGACGGGCTCGATACCCACAAGGTCTCCGAGCTCTACCTGTGGGGCTCGAACAAGGCCAACTTCGACGTCGACATCTCCGCGGTGGTCGAGACGAAGATCGATGCGCTCATGGCGCACGTCAGCCAGTTCGGCGACCGCGAGCAGTTCGCCGAGTTCGCGCTCGAGCGCTGGCGCGATGAGGAGGGGCGCTACCTCGAGTCGTTCCGCCAGGTGGTGATGGTGCGGTGAGCGGCACGCACGACGACGCGCCGGAGCCTGCCGGGCCCGGACCGGGGCACCAGCACCTCGAGCACCGCTTCTGCCCGCAGTGCGCGGCGGAGCTGGAACCCGGGCGCGGCCCCGGCGGGCAGCCGGGCTGCTCCCTGTGCGGCTTCGTGCGCTTCGACAACCCGAAGGTCGCGACCGGCGTCGTCGTAGAGCACGAGGGCCGCGTGCTGCTCGTGCGCCGCAACCACGAGCCGATGATGGGCCGCTGGACGTTCCCGTCGGGCTTCGTCGACGCCGGCGAGGTCGTCGAGGACGCCGCACGCCGCGAGGCGTTCGAGGAGGCCGGCGTCGAGGTCGCCCTCGACCGCATCCTCGGCGTCTACAGCGCCGAGGGTGACCCGGTCGTCTTCATCGCCTACGCGGGCCGCGTCGTGGGCGGCGCGCCGGAGGCCGGCGAGGAGGCGTACGAGGTGGGGCTGTTCGCGCCCGACGAGCTGCCCGAGCTGGCGTTCCCGCACGACCCGGCAATCCTGGAGGCGTGGCGCGCGGGCTGAGGCTCGGCGACAATCCACCCCGCGCCGTGCCGTACCGTGCCATGCCGCACGTTCGGCCCTCGCGCGGTAGGATGCACGGGCCCCCCGCGCCGACGAGTCGGGCGGGCCGTACGCGAGCAGCGAGAGGCAGAAGCCGTGAAGATCGTTCTCTACGTCGCCACCGACGACCCGCTCACCGGGGACGCGAAGGCGCTGATCGACGAAGCCGTCCGCGACACCGGCGTCGACGCGGAGATCGAGACCCGCGTCGTGACCTCGATGGACGACGCGAAGTCGGTGCGCTGCCTCGGGTCGCCCACGGTCCGCGTCGAGGGCCTCGATGTCGAGTACGGGGACCGCGAGCCGCCGGAGACCACCAACGGGGCGCGCTACTACGGCACCCCGGACGGCTGGGCGCGGCTGCCAACCGTCGGCATGATCGTCTTCGCCATCAACGAGGTACGCGCCGCCATGGGGTCCGGCTAGCCGGAGACCGGCCGGGCTCCGGCCGCGTGAGCCGCGGAGAAGCACCATGACCGGGGAGCCCGAAAGCGCCGACGACACCAGCGACGACGCCCCGGACGAGGCGCCATCGAGCGGCCCAGGGCGTGGTCGCCGCTCAGGGGCTCGCAAGCTGCGCGGCCGTGGCTTCTCCGCCACGGGCAGCAGCCTGAGCGACGAGGTGCGCCGTCGCGTCGAGCAGGCCGCGCAGGCGGCGACCGACGCCGCCGAGGCGGCCAGCCCCCAGGCCCGCGAGTTCGCCGACCGCGTGCAGCGCCTCGCCGGGGCCGCCCGC
>CAZMCK010000010.1:0-71232 GCA_964565075.1 uncultured Dehalococcoidaceae bacterium | reverse complement strand
GGCGCGATGTCGCTCGGCGCGCTCAGCCGCGAGGCCCACGAGGACATCGCGCGCGCGATGAACATCCTCGGCGGCCGCTCCAACACGGGTGAGGGCGGCGAGGACCCGCGTCGCTACAGTCCCGACGGCGACCTGCGCGACGCGAACTCGAAGGTGAAGCAGGTGGCGTCGGGCCGCTTCGGCGTGACGCCCGCGTACCTCGCGGCCGCCGAGGAGCTCGAAATCAAGATCGCGCAGGGCTCGAAGCCCGGCGAGGGCGGCCAGCTCCCCGGCCACAAGGTCTCCGAGTACATCGGCGAGATGCGGCACGTCATGCCCGGCACGCCGCTGATCTCGCCGCCGCCGCACCACGACATCTACTCGATCGAGGACCTCTCGCAGCTGATCTTCGACCTCAAGGCCGCGAACCCGCGCGCCCGCGTGTGCGTGAAGCTCGTCGCCGCCGAGGGCGTCGGCACGATCGCCGCGGGCGTGGCCAAGGGCTACGCCGACATCATCCAGATCAGCGGCCACGACGGCGGCACCGGCGCTTCGCCCTGGTCGTCGATCAAGTACGCGGGCGCACCGTGGGAGCTCGGACTGGCCGAGACCCAGCAGGTGCTGGTCATGAACAGCCTGCGCGGCCGCGTGCGGCTGCGCGTCGACGGCGGCTTCCACACCGCCCGCGACGTGCTGGTCGCCGCGCTCCTCGGCGCAGAGGAGTACGGATTCGGCACGGCCGCGATGGTCGCGGTCGGCTGCAAGATGGCCCGCCAGTGCCACCTCAACACCTGCCCGGTCGGCGTCGCCACGCAGCGCGAGGACCTGCGCGCGAAGTACTTCGGCACGCCGGAGATGGTGGTGCTCTACCTCCAGCACCTCGCACAGCACGTGCGCGAGCTGCTCGCCGAGTTCGGCTACGAGCGCCTCGAGGACCTCATCGGCCGCGCCGACCTGCTCGACCAGGCCGAGCCCGAGAACGGGCACCGCGCCGCCGGGATCGACCTCGAGCAGGTGATCGCGCCGGTCGACCCGAAGAACACCGAGCCGCACCGCCGCGTGCAGGAGCGCAACGACCGTGGCGAGCCGCTGCTCGATGACCGCATCATCGCCGATGTGCGCAAGACCATCGATGGCGGCGCGTCGGTGCAGCGCTCGTACACCATCCGCAACACGGACCGCACGGTGGGCGCGCGGCTCTCCGGTGAGATCGCGCTCCGCTACGGCGACCGCGGCCTCCCGGACAGCTCGATCGACGTCTCGTTCCGCGGGTCGGCCGGACAGTCGTTCGGCGCGTTCCTCACCTCGGGTGTGCGGCTGCACCTCGTGGGCGAGGCCAACGACTACGTCGCGAAGGGCATGAACGGCGGCGAGATCACGATCCGCCCGCCGCGCGACGCCGGGTTCCGCGGCAAGGGCGCGGTGCTCGTCGGCAACACGGTCCTCTACGGCGCGACGGGCGGCCACCTCTTCGTGGCCGGCAGCGCCGGCGAGCGCTTCGGCGTGCGCAACTCGGGCGCCCGGGCCGTCGTGGAAGGCGTGGGCGACCACGGCTGCGAGTACATGACCGACGGCGTGATCGTCATCCTCGGCTCCGCGGGCCGGAACTTCGGCGCGGGGATGTCGGACGGCGTCGCCTTCGTGCTGGACGAGGAAGGCGACTTCCGCACGCGCGTCAACCAGGAGCTCGTCGGACTGGAGCAGGTCACGACGCCGGACAGCATCGAGCTGCTGGAGGCGATGATCCGCCGCCACTACGAGGTGACGGACTCCCGCATCGCGAAGCGCATCCTGGACGACTGGCGGCGCTCGCTGCCGAAGTTCTGGAAGGTCATGCCGAAGTTCGCGCTGACCGAGGAGGGCCCGATGACCGTGGTCCGGCGCCACCTCGAGGGCCTGCGCGCGACGACCGTCTGAGCCCGCACCGCAAGCCACCAACCCGTAACCGCCGAGGCGTGCGCCCGGCGGTTACGCGTACCTGAGCGCCTCGGCGACCGCGACGCGCGAGGCCGCGCGGGCGGGCAGCAGCGTCATCAGCGCGCTCGCCCCGTAGGCGATGACGAGGATGATGGCGAGCCGCGCCCACGGCACCTGGAAGTCGATGTCCGTGCCGCCCGTGAACTCCGGGCTCGCCAGCAGGTTGTACGAGATCGCAAGCCCCAGCAGCACGCCGATGGCGATCCCGGCCAGCGCGATGAACGACGACTCGAGGAAATACGAGACCGCGACCAGCCGGCGGCTGTAGCCGATCGCGCGCAGCATTCCGATCTGTTGACGCCGCTCCACCACCGTCCGGAACGCGATCACCCCCAGCGCGGCGATGCCGACGATGAGCCCGAGCCCCATGAAGCCCTCGAAGAGGTACTGGAACGACCGCGACGTGCTCGCCTCGTCGTCGATGAGCTTGTCAATGGAGTCGGCCTGCACGCCGAGCTCCAGCAGCGTCGATTCGATGTCCCGAGCCGCCTCAATCGCAGCCTCGTCGGTCGCATCGGCGGTGACCACGAAGTACTGCTCCAGGTCGCCGCCCTCAAAGTGCTCCTCGATGTTCGTGACGTGCGTGAAGATGGCGAAGAAGGCGGGGATGACGGCCGTCGCCTGCGGCTCAAGCACCCCGATGATCCTGAGGTCCGTTGTGAGGCCGCTCGACGGGTCCCGCACGGTGAGCGGGATTGGATCCCAGGGCCCGGCGCGGAGTTCCTGGTCGCTCACGCCGAGGTAGAAGTCGCTCGTCTGCGGGCCCCCGCCGAAGTCGTCGACGGGCTGCAGGCGCGAGGCGTCGATGACGGCGACGGTGGGGTCGGTGCGTACTGCCTCCCACACCGCCTCGTCGCTGTCGTACCCGGCCGCGCGGTGCTCCAGCGGTAGTCGCTGCAGGTCGATGAACTCGTCGTCGACGGCGGCGACGTGGTAGGGCTCGTACGCTTCGTCGATGTCCGGGTCTTCACTGCGTCGCACCTGCGGGAAGACGGAGACGAGGCGTCCGACGCCGGCGATGGTGGCGTCCGGTTCGTAGCCCGCGTCCCGGAGCGCCTCGCGCAGGTCCGGGATGCGGTTGTTGGGGTTCACCTCGACGGCGACATTGAAGCCGCCGTTCGCGCTGTCGCTGAGGAACGCCTGCGTGAAGTTCGAGTTGAGCGTGGCCATCACCACCACGCTGAAGACGACGAGCCCGAACATCGCGAGCGTCATGCCAGTGCGGAACTTCGCCGCGACCGGGTAGGCGATCGCCGTCTTGATCGCCGGGGCGATGCCGCCCAGCAGGCCTCCCAGCCAGCGCACCGGCGCGAGCGCCAGCTCCGCGTTGAGGATGATCACCAGCACGGCGGCTGCCGTCACGGCGATCCCGGAGACGAAGAACATCTCCACGTTGCCCTCGATCTCCACGGGGCGGGGCAGCCCGAGGATCCGCGCCAACCCGTCTACCGGGTCGAGGTCGCCGCCGCCGACGCTGTCGAAGCCGCCGAAGAGCGAGAACGGCAGCGGGAGGATCCAGTACCACACGAGTCCGAAACCGGCCGCCGTGAACGCCAGGCGCTGGTTCAGCCCGAAGTACACCGCGAGCATCGCGACGCCGAACACCGCAAGGTTGAAGCCCGACGTGTAGGCGAACGCCTGGCCCTGGAGCGCGCTCAGGGCGTCGCCGCCCCAGCCCGACAGCCAGACCAGCAGGGCGCCGATCAGCACCATGATCACGGCCCAGCCGCCTGCGTTGCGCTGGCGGCTCGCCCAGTCGCGCGAGAGCTGGAGCAGCCAGACGACGGCGGCGATGAGGTTGAAGACGAGCAGCCACACCGCCCACAGCAGCCAGTGACGCCAGCTCCACTGGTTGCGGAACTCCCCCCGGCGGACGGTGCGGGCGCCGAAGAACATCAGCGTGCTGACGGCCATGAGGGCTGCGCCGCCGAAGAGGCCGGACAGGATCGTCGGCAGGTCGCCGAAGGCCGCGGTGATGACGGTCGCCGTGATGAACAGCGTCACGAACCCGGAGACCGCCAGCGCCACCATCCAGCCGACCAGCCAGACCGCTCCCACGGCGGACTTGAGGAGCGAGCCGATCGAGCGGTCCGCGCCGCGCAGCGGCTGCGGCTCGGGCAGGTCGCGGATCGCGCGCACGATGTTGAGGTTCGCGATGCGGAACGAGGAGAACGCCACGGTCGCGAAGGTCAGCACCACGCCGACGCTGTACGCGATGAGGAACCCCTGCCAGTTGAAGTGGAACGTGATCCCGAATCCCAGCGCCTCGGTGAAGATCCTGCCCAGCACGAGCACCAGCACGAACGCCACCCCGAGGCCGAGCAGCGCGCCCACCGCCGCCGACCCGACGTTGTAGGCCATGCCCTCGGCGAGGAAGGTCTCCGTGAGGTGCAGGCGCTGCATCCCGACGGCGCGCGCCATCCCCATCTCCGAGCGTCGCTCCGCTGCCAGCATCACGAAGATCATGAAGATCAGCAGCACGCCGGACGCGATCGCGAACAGCCCGAAGATCAGGAAGAACGTGACGAAGATCGACCCGATCACCTCGGCGAGCGTGACCAGCTGCTCCTTCGTGAAGAGGATGTCGGCCCGGCCGTCCGGGTTGTCGTCGATGAAGGCATCGAGCCGCTCTTCGACCGCCGCGCTCTTGTCCAGCGTGTCGCGGACGCCGCCCGTGATGGAGACGGCGACGGCGGAGAGCTTGCCATCGAGGCCGGTCACCTCGCGGGCAACGTCGAGGCTCGTGATCAGCCCGCCACCCCCGCCGAACTGGGCCTCGGTGACCGAGGTGTCCTGGACGACGTCGATGACCTCGAACGCGGCCGGCCGGCCGCCGTGGAAGATCTGCACGGTGTCACCGGGCGAGACGTCCAGCTGCTCGGCCAGATCCTCGGAGACGTAGGCGCGCATCCCGCCGAGCGTGGACGCCGGCAGCAGCTCGCCGTCGAGCGTCTTCAGGCCGTTGAACGTGTCGATGCTCGAAGGGTCGACGCCGATGAAGCCGGCCACGGGCTCGGCCAGCCGGCGCTCGGCGTTGAGCGCGGGTAAGACCTCGACCAGCAGGCCGGAGATGCCGTCGATGTCGGGGTCGTCGCCGAACTCCGCCACCACCAGGGCGAGGAACTCGTCGGTGAGGTAGCGGTCCTCCCGCTCGGCTGCGGCGTCGGCGTCGAATCCGATGACGAAGTCGACCTCCTCGAAGCTGTCGTAGATCTCGTTGGTGATCGAGTAGCCGACGGTGTCGCCGGTGGCGAAGGCGGCGCTGATGATCAGCGTCGAGAGCATGAGCCCGATCACGATCAGCGAGGTCTGCGCCCTGCGCCGGCCGATGTTGCGCAGCCCCATGCGGACGAGCAGCGGCTGACGCCAGGCAATGACGCCCAGCACCCCGAAGATCGCGCCGAGCGCCAGCAGCAGCGCGACGAGGATGCTCGTCAACGGGATACCGAAGAGGCTATCCAACGAGCTGCTCCTCGCTCTCGATCAGGCCGTCGCGCATGTGCACGATGCGGTGGCAGCGGTCGGCGATCTCACGGCCGTGCGTGACGATCACGAAGGTCTGGTCCTGCTCCTCGTTGAGCCCGGTGAGCAGGTCCATGATCTGGTTGGCGGTCACGGAGTCGAGGTCTCCCGTCGGCTCGTCGGCCCACACGATCGTCGGGTTGTTGACGAGCGCCCGCGCGATGGTGACGCGCTGGCGCTGGCCGCCCGAGAGCTGGCCCGGCCGGTGCTCCGTCCACTCGCTGAGCCCGACGTGGTCGAGCTGGGCGAGGGCGAGCCGGCGCGCCTCGGCGGGCGGCGTGCCGGAGACCAGCAGCGGCAACTCCACGTTCTCGACGGCGCTGAGCACGGGCAGCAGGTTGTAGAACTGGAAGATGAAGCCCATCCGCGTCGCGCGGTACGAGGTCTTCGTGTTGTCGTCGAGGCTGCCGAGGTCGGTGCCCTCGATGGTGATGCTGCCCTCGGTCGGGTCGTCGAGCCCGGAAGCCGTGTTGAGGAGCGTGGTCTTGCCGCAGCCCGACGGCCCCATGATGGCGACCATCTCGCCGCGCTCGACGGTCAGGTCGACGCCGCGGAGCGCCTGCACCTGCACCTCGCCGGTGTCGTAGGTCTTGACCAGGTCGTTGAGTTCGATAATCGCGTCGGGCATCAGGCCTCCGAGCGTCGCGTTGCTGCACACCATCGATGCTCCGCGATAGCTTCGTAATGGGCTACCGATCCAGTGAACATCCCGAACGTTATGAAGGGGTGCGCGCGCGTTCCCGATGGCGCGGGTATCGTAGGAATGGCAACGGCCAGAGGGACGCGACGGCTCACGTCAGCCCCGACGGAGGAACGATGGCGTTCGGTGTCCTGCTCGTGATCGTCGGCGGGATCTTCCTCGCCGAATCGCTCGGGCTCACCGAGTTCGGCATCCGCGAGTTGTGGCCGCTGCTGCTGATCGGCGGCGGCTGCGTCATCCTCTACGAGCGCCTGCGCCGCGCCTACCGCCGGCGATGAGAGCCCCCGCGATGAGCAGCCGCGCACGGGACGTGGTCCCCCTCACCGTCGGCCTCTACCTGGTCGCGCTCGGCGCGATCCTGCTTCTCGACAGCACCAACGTCCACGCCATCGGCGTCGAGGGCGCGATCGGGACCGCGTTCGGGCTCGCGTTCGTCGCGCTGGGCGTACTCGCGTTCCTCGCGGCCTGGCGGGTTCGGCGCTTCTCGCGCCGGATGCGGCGCGCCGTCGGACACGTCCGGTCGGCTGCGGAAGGGTGGTCGGTCGAGGACGACGCGGTGATCTCCACGGTTGTCGGGGACATCGCGCTCGACCTGCGCGACGCGAACCTGCCCGAGGGCGAGACGGAGCTCGCGGTGCTGTGCTGGCTCGGCACCATCCAGGTGCGCGTCCCGCGCGAGTTCGGCGTCGACGTCACCGCGCAGTCGATCATCGGCAGCGTCGACGTGCTCGGGGAGCGCGAGGAGGGCGTGGTGCGCGACATCCACGTGCGCAGCGAGGGCTACGTGGCGCGCGACCGCCGCGTCCGCCTCCGGCTCTCGACCTTCGTCGGCGAGCTGATGGTGGTGCAGGTCTAGCCTCGGCGCTCAGGTCAGGTCCAGTCCGGGGAAGTACGTCGCGTAGAAGCCTCGGTCCCGCGTCAGCAGCCGGTCGGCATGGACGAGCGCGTGCGCGCCGATCAGGAAGTCCGCCACGAGATGCTGGCGTGGCCGGATCGGCTCGCCGCAGCCCTCGCAGCGCACCGTCTGAGCCGTCCCGCACTGGCCGCAGGCGAGCGATCGCGGCCGTCGCCGCGAATACTCGCGCCACGCTCCTCCCGCGACCTCGAGGGCCTCACGGCTCGACGGCGCCAGCCGGATGCCCGTGTCGCCCAGCAGCTGCTCCAGCCTGTGCCTGTCGTCGAAGCTGCCTGTCAGCTCGGCGTAGACGGCTTCCGAGACGATGATCGCGCCGAGCCGGTGCGCTTCGGCAAGGAGCAGGCGGGAACGCTCCGCGTGCGTCTCGTCCGGGAGGAACACGTCCACCAGGACGTTGGTGTCGACGGCCGAGATCACCGGCCGCGCATCTCTTCGATGAGTTCGTCAGTACTGTCGTACTCCAGGTGGCTCAAGGAGCCCACCCACTTGTCGAAGGGGCTCTCATCCACGACCTTCTCGAGACGGAACTCGCCGTCTTTCTTTACGAAGGTCACCTTGTCGCCTTTCCGCAAGCCGAGTTCATCCCTCACGGCCTTGGGAATGGTGACCTGGCCCTTGCTGGTGATGGTCATACCGTCCATGGGGGCACTCCCGGTAATACTCGCGGAGTCTTACCGACAGTGTAGTACCTGCGGGGTCAGGCGTGCCCGGCCGAACTGACCTCACGGTCCGGGCAGCCGAGGCAGCCCGCCAGCCCGGGCGTCTCCGCCTCGACGCCCGCGACTTCGCGCAGCAGCCGCCTGACCGTCCAGAGCGGCAGCCCGATCACCGAGCAGCGGCACCCCTCCACGGCGGCGGCCGGGGCGAACGCCGCGTCCTGCACCGCGTACGCGCCCGCCTTGTCGAACGGCTCGCCACGCTCGATGTAGCGAGCCACCTCCGTGTCGGAGTACGCGCGCATCGTCACCGCCGTCGTCACGGCCTCAGTCGCCTCCTCGCCACCATCGATGACCGCGACGCCCGTCACGACGTGGTGCGTGCGGCCGCGCAGCGCCTGCAGCATCGCGCGCGCCTCAACGTCGTCACGTGGCTTGCCGAGTTGCCGGCCGTCGAGGACGACGATGGTGTCGGCCCCGATCACCGTGTCGCCCGGCCTCGTCGCCGCGACGGCGCGCGCCTTCCGCAGCGCAAGCGTGCGGGCCAGCCGCGCCGCGTCGTCGTCGGCGTCCGACTCGTCGACGTCTGCCGGGAGCACCTCGAACGTGACGCCGAGGGCGGGCAGCAACTCGCGGCGGCGTGGCGAGGCGGACGCGAGGACGATCGCCACTGGCTACGCGGTCCCGGTTACCCGGCGCGGTCGAGCGTCGTGATGCACTCGATGTGCTGGGTGTGGGGGAACATGTCGATGGGCTGCACCTCGTCGATGGTGAAGCCGCCGTCGGCGAAGCGGCGCAGGTCGCGCCCGAGCGAGGCCGGGTCGCACGAGACGTAGACCACGCGCCGCACGTCCGAGGCGACGAGCGTCTCGATGATCGATGCGTCGAGTCCCGCGCGCGGCGGGTCGACCACGACCACGTCGGGCTGGGGTCGCAGCGCGGGGAGTTGCTCCTCGACGGTGCCGGTGATGCGCCGCACGTTCTCGTACGGTGCGAGGTTCACGTCGGCGTCGTCACCGGCCGCGCTCGACGCCTCGATGGTGACGACGTCCGGCACGACCTGCGCGAGCGCGACGGCGAAGGTGCCGACGCCGGAGTAGGCGTCGGCAACGAGCCGCGGCCCGACGGCGCGGGCACGCGCCACGACGAGCTCGATCAGCCGCTCGGCCTGCCGCGAGTTGACCTGGAAGAATGCCGGCGAGGAGACGCGGTAGCGCGCGCCGCGCAGCTGCTCGTGGTAGTGCTTCTGGCCGCTCCGCACGTTGCCGCGCCGGCCCGGTCGCCAGCGCAGTTTCGGCTGCACCAGCGACTCGCCGGTGTGCTCGCCGACGCGCACCGTGAGCTGCTTCGTCTGCATCGTGCGGCCCTGCGCGTTGCGCAGCACGCGGTTGGCCTCGGGGTTGGCGATCTCGCAGTGGTCGACGCGCAGGAAGCGGTGCGTGCCGTGCTCCATGAAGCCGATGTCGCCGTCGCGGCGCACGGTGAAGCGCATGTGGTTGCGGTACGCCCACGGGTCGCTCATGCCGATCATCTCGCGCAGGACGCCGTCGATCTCCGCGTCCTCGAAGCGCCCGATGCGGCGCATCTGCTCGCGCACGACGCCCGTCTTGAGCCGCAACTGCTCGCCGTAGGCGATGTGCTGCATCTGGCAGCCGCCGCAGCGCCCGTAGTACACGCAGCGCGGCTCGACCCGCTCCGGCGACTCCTCCAGCACCATCACCGCCCGCGCCTCGATGTACGAGGACTCCTCGGAGGTGATCTCGGCGATGACGCGCTCGCCCGGGATGCCGAACTCCACGAAGGCGATGCGCCCGTCGGGCGCGCGGCCCATTGCCACGCCGCCCGCCGCGAACCCCGTGAGCTCAAGCTCGACGGGCGTGCGAGGGCGGTCGACCATGCGCTGGCGCCGGCGCTTCCGTCGCTGCTTGCGCCTGCGCGGCCGCTCCGGGACGACCTCGGCGTGGGGATCAGGTGCGGTGTCCAGGGTCATGCCCCGATGGTACGGGCCGCCGCCGGGCGAGCGCGAGCGGCGCACGCGCCGGATGGCGGGTAGCATCGGCGGCGAAGGAGGCCCGCGTGGAACCCACACCGCTGCGCGACATCGTCCGCGGGGTCGTCTCGATCCCCACTGCCCCGTACCTCGAACGCGGCGTGCGCGATTACATCCGCGACTTCGCCGAGGCGCGCGGCCTCCAGCACGAGGAGGACGAGTTCGGCAACGCCTACGTCACCTACCGCCGCGGCCGGCGACGCCGCCCGCTGGTGCTCGGCGCGCACATGGACCACCCGGCGCTCGTGGTCACGGGGGTCGAGGGCGACCGGCTCGACCTCGAGTTCCGCGGGGGCATCGCCGACTCGTACGGCGACGGTGAGCCGCTCGTGCTGTACCGCGAGGGCTCACGTGAGGCGCACGCGCGAGCCGTCGTGACCTCGGTGCGCGGCGACGACCGTGGCCGGCTGGTGGGCGCGAAGGCCACGGTCGAGGGCGACGCAAGCGGTGTGGCCGTCGAGGACCTGGCGCTCTGGGACGTGCCTGCCTGCCGCTTCCGCGGCGAGATCGTGCATGCCCGCGCCTGCGACGACCTCGCGGGCGCAGCAGCCGTCCTCGTCGCGCTCGACCGCATCGCAGTCGAGCGCCCGAACGGGCATCTGGTCGGGCTGTTCACGCGCGCCGAGGAGGTCGGGCTGCTCGGCGCCTCAGTGGCGGCGCGCGAGCGGCTGCTCCCCGAGGACGCGCTTGTTGTCGCCATCGAGACCTCCTCGATGGCCGGGGGCCGCGCCGAGCAGGGCGGCGGGCCGATCGTGCGCATCGGCGACGCGATGCACGTCTTCTCGCCGCGCATGTCGCAGTGGATGACCGCGCTGGGCGCCGAGCTGCGCGCCGAGGACGAGACGTTCGCGTTCCAGCGCAAGCTCATGGACGGCGGCACCACCGAGGCCACCTCGTACGACCTGTACGGGTACGAGACGGGCGCGGCCTGCATCGCCCTGGGCAACTACCACAACGCGGGGCCGCGCGGCCGCATACGCGCTGAGACCGTGCACCTCGGCGACCTCGAAGGCCTCGCGCGGCTGTTCGTGCGGATGCACGAGACCGTGCCGCGCTATCAGCGCTACCTCCCGGGGCTGCTGAAGCGCTACGACGTGCTGGGGCGGGAGGGGCGTAAGCGGTTGCGGTCCAGTGCCGGACGGCGCAAGCGCGGGTGAGACGAGCGGCAGGCTACGACGGATCGTCGGCCGAGCCCCTGAAGAGTTCAATCATGGAGATCTGCTCCGTGGTGAGCGGGAGCGTCTCGTTGTTCTGCGAGGGGTAGACCTCGGCGTCATCCCAGTGGTGCCGTCTCACGCTGGTGGCGACACCGATCTTGACGCCCCTGGCACTGAGTTGCTCGACGAGTGGGACCGCCTCGAACAGGTAGACCGACTCGATGGTCCAGGGTTGGGTTGTGCCGCGCGATGACGCCGCGCCCGCCCTCGCGCCAGTCAGCACGAGGAAGAAGTCGGGCAGCGCGTCCGGGCGTACGTCGAGGATGCCCTGATCCAGCGAGTACTTCCTGATGCTGACCGACCTGCCGACGAGCGGCCCGCTCGCGAAATGACCGCTGCTCCCATGATGCGTCGCGGACTCGTTCAGTTGGATGTCGAAGATCGCGGCAGAGACGAATCGCCCGATGTGCCCCGCATGGGCGGGCCGACCGATGGCCGCGGCGATCTCTCCATCGACACGGTTCCGCTGCTGAATAAGCGAAGCGAGCCGCTGGAGTTGGTCGTGCTCCGTCATGGGTCGTGGTGTTCGCTCCGGCGCCGCTCATCCGCCCGCCACGAAGGAGCGCGCGGCGCCGATCACCGCGGGGCCGACCTCATCGAGATCGCCCTCGCGGAGCAGGTGCGCGGGCGAGCGGTCATCGAGCTGCGGGTTCAGGCCCTGGAACCAGGCCTGCGCGACGGCTTCCGAGTCGGCGCCTGCGATCGGGGCCGCGGTCTGCAGGGCGACGCGCAACCGGCGCTGCACCTCGGTGCTCGGGGCGCGCAACCCCTCCGCCCACTGGTGGACGGCGCGGGTTTCCTTCACCGATCCCAGGTACGCGCAGAGCCGGGCGCCGAGGATGTCGCGCAACTCGCGGGTCACCTCGGGGAAGGTGGAGCGCGTCGCTCGCGCGTGCGCATCGTAGTCCGGGCGGGCAACGGGTGTGGTCGTCATGGGGAGAGTATAGCGCATCAATCCCGATCGGAATCACAGCATATATCACATGGAGATTGACTCGTGTCGACCGTTCGCCTCGCCCACCCTTCCCATGGCCGGACGGGAAGTCAGTGCATCGTCCTGCCAGCATGGGCGACGCATGGTTGGCGTCCCGCGGAGGTACGATTGGCTAGCGTTCGAGGAGCTTCCAGACTGCCTCTTCGGTCTCGCTCCCGACGTGGCCCTCGCGCATCAGCCGGATCAGCAGCCGACCGTCGTGGCCGTGGAGCAGGAGGTGGTCGCCGATGGCGGAGGCGCGCTCGTCGTTGCCGAGCACCACGGCCAGCAGCAGCTCCCACTCCAGTGGCGTGGCGAGCACCACCGTGCCGTTGAGCTCGACGTGCGCGCGCGCGTCCCAGAGCGCGGGGATGTCTATCGGCGTCAGAGAGACATAAGCGCCGTGGAACGTCGGGCTGCCGTGCACGAAGACGGGCACGCGGCTGCGCATGAACTGCAGCCGAGCGGCCGCCACGTACGCGCCGCGCTGCCACGTCACGGGCACGTCGAGCATCTCTGCGAGCTGGTTCAGCGCCGCGTCGGTCGTCACGAACTCGAGGTTGGGGGCAGTCGTGTCCAGGCCCTGCAACTGCAGCGCGGAGGCGCCCACCAGAGCCCACGGCTGCTCGCCCGCAGCCTCCTCGATCACGCGTACCAGCGGCCCGAGGACGGCATCGGATTCAGCGTCGAGTCGAGGCGGTTCGAGGATCGACATGCGCAGTTCCTCGCCCCGGGCGGGCGGTGGCAGAAATCGTAACGCGTCGCCTTGTAAGGGTCTGCCGCCGCCCGGCAGTGCCGGCTGGGCTCCGGCCGGCGAGGATGTTGTGCGCTCAGGCGGGGATCAGCGCTGGTAGTCCGTGTGACCACGGCTCGCGGTGGGCCCGGTCTGTCCCTGGTACTTCGACCGCAGCTGAGGCGAGCCGTACGGCCGCTCCGACGGGGTCGTGAGCTCGAGGAACGAGAGCTGCCCGATCTTCATCCCGTAGTAGAGCCGGATCGGCAGGTTCGCGACGTTCGAGAGTTCCATCGTCAGGTGGCCGTCCCACCCCGGATCGACATAACCGGCGGTCGCGTGGACCAGCAGCCCGAGGCGCCCCAGCGAGGACTTGCCCTCGACGCGCGCGACGAGGTCCGCGCCCAGCGTCACGCGCTCCAGCGTGGACCCGAGGACGAACTCGCCCGGGTGCAGCACGAACGGCTCGTCGTCCTCGACGGTCTCGACCTCCGTGAGGCCCTCGACGGGCTGGCGGACGTCGATGTAGGAGTCGCGGTGATTGCGGAACACGCGGAACTGCCGGTCGAGCCGGATGTCCACGGAGGCTGGTTGCAGCGCATCTTCGGCGAGCGGCTCAATGGCGAGCCTCCCCGCGGTGAGCGCCTCGCGTATCGATCGGTCGGAGAGAACCACGGGTCGTTCCTCGAAGCGGGGAGCATGCAGATGCTACCGCGTGCGCTCCGGCGCGAACAGATGGGAGGCGAGCCGCTGGTGAACTCGAAGCCCGGCAATCGGGGCCGAGTGGAACGATCGAGGCGTCCGCACACGTACTATTGGTTGCACGCCGCCACGCGCGAAATGAGGCCCCTGTGAGCACCTGGCGTATCGCGACCCTGACCCTGGTAGCCGTGGTCATCGGCCTCGTCGCCGCGGCGATGCCGCCGGGGGCGCAGGCGCAGCGGCCGCCCATCGAACCCTGCGTCGACTGCTGGTGGGTGGGGCCGGGCGACGCCCGTCTCACGCACGCCGAGGCCGACGTGACCGTCGCCGATGGCCGCTATCGCACGCGCTGGGCGCTCACCTTCGAGAACCCCGGCGGGGGCCTTGCCGAGGGACGGGTGATCGTCCCGCTGCCCGCGGACAGCGTCGTGACGGGCCTCACGCTGATCGGCGGCCCGCAGGCGCTCGAGGGACGCCTGCTGGGGGCTGGCGACGCCGAGCGTATCTACAATGAGATCGTCGCTCGTCTGATCGACCCCGCGCTGCTGCGGTCACTCGGCGACGACCTGTACGAGATCCGCGCCTTCCCGGTCCCGGCGGGCGAGACGCGCCACGTGCTCTACACGGTCACCACGCCGCTCGCCGCCGATGCAGGCGAGGTGGTGATCGAGGCGCCGTGGTCGCGCATGTCCCCGCGGCCCGCGGCGGCGAGGTTGACCGCCGCCATCGATGTGCCGTGGGAGGTCCGCACCGCGATCGCGCCGGGCCACGTCCCCACCATCGAGCGCGACGGCCCGGGCGAGCTCGACGTGTCGTGGGAGTCTCCGGCCGACTGGACGGCCGCGCGCGACTTCCGCCTGCACCTCGCCGGCGGCGAGGGACTCGTCGCCGCGCGCCTGCTCGCGCACCGGGAGGCCGATGGGGACGGCTACTTCGCGCTGCTGCTCGCGCCCTCGCTCGAAGCGGGCGAGCGCGTCGCGCGCGACATCGTGGTCGTGCTCGACCGTAGCGGCTCGATGTACGGCGAGAAGATCAAGCAGGCTCGTGCCGCTGCCGGCGCCATCCTCGACGACCTCGGGCCGGAGGACCGCTTCGGCCTCGTCGCGTTCTCCGACAACGCGGCGTCGTTTGCCGACGAGTTGCGGCCGGTCTCGGCCGTGGACGACGCGAAGACGTGGATTGAGGGCCTCGAGGACACCGGCGGCACCAACATCGCAGCGGCGCTGACCGAGGCGATGGGGCTGCTCTCCGGCGACCGCCCCGCGACGGTCGTGTTCCTCACCGACGGCCTGCCGACGGTCGGTATCGACCACACCGACGGCATCGTCGCGGCCGCCGTGTCAGCGGCGCCGGAGAACGTGCAGCTCTTCGCCTTCGGCGTCGGCAACGACGTCGACACGGTGCTGCTCGACGCCCTCGCGTCGCGCTTCACCGGCTCCAGCCACTACGTCACGCCCGACGAGCGCATCGACACCGAGGTGGGCAAGCTGAGCGAGCGCATCTCGACGCCCGTGCTGCTCTCTACCGCGATCACGTTCGAGCTGCGGGACGGCGCGGATGAGCCGGCGGTGAGCGCCCTCGCCCCGGCCAGCCCCGGGGGCATCTTCATCGGCGAGCAGGTCCTGGTCGCCGGCCGCTACTCGGGCTCGGGCGACCTCACGGCGGTGCTCACGGGGCGTAGCGCCGAGGGCACGCAGCGCTTCGAGTACGAGCTGGCGCTGCCCGAGACCTCGGACGACCCGGGCATCGCCCTGCTGTGGGCGCAGCGCCGTATCGCCGACCTGCTGCGTGAGCTGCGCATCGAGGGCGCGCGCGAGGGGCTCATCGAGTCCATCGTCGGGATCGCCAACCAGTTCGGCATCGTCACGCCGTACACCTCTTACCTGGCCGAGGAGCCCGACGCGGTCTTCGAGGAGGAAGCGGCGATGGACGCCATGGACGACGCGATGGCCGACGCCGCGCCTTCGGGTGAGGCGGCCGTGCGGGCCTCGGAGAGCGTCTCGGCGATCGGCGAAGGCGAGGTCGAGCACTCGACGCCCTCGGCCGCGCGCCTGGTCGGCACACGCACCTACTACCGCATCGGCGAGACGTGGATCGAGGAGGGCTTCGACCGCTCGGGTCCGGAGCCCGACGAGGTCACGCTCGACGCCGCGAAGCTCGCGGAGCTGCGGGCGAGCGACCCGCAACTCGTGGCGGCCTCGGCGCTCGGCCCGCGCGTGATCGCCCTCGGCTCGACCGGCTGGGTGACGCTCGTCTGGCCCGACCCGGCCGGGGTGACCACCACGCCGGAGACGACCACCGAGACGGGCACCACCCCGCAGCCGGGGACGATGACCGGCCAGAAGCCGGCGCAGACCACGGACACCTCCTACGTCGTGCAGTCCGGGGACACGCTGTGGCGCGTCGCCGCGGCCTGCTACGGCGAGGGGCGGCGCTGGCCGGAGATCTGGGAGGCCAACCGCGACCGCGTCATGGACGACGGCCACACGTTCTCGAACGCGAACCTCATCCGCGTCGGGTGGACGCTGACCATCCCCGGCGGGTGCGAGGGCGAGTAGCCCTCGGCCCGCCGGGTTGCCGACGTGGGCGCGTACGTGTGAGGATCGCCGCGAGGTAGCGATGCCGAAGCAGGTCACCAACGTCGCCTCCGACGACGCGCTCACGACGATCTACCGGATCTCGCACGACGAGCAGGAAGAGGTCATCGCCGCGCGCGTCGCGGAACGGCTGGGCATCAAGCCGGCCTCGGTCGCCGGCATGCTCACGCGGCTGCGCCGCGACCGCCTCGTCAACATCGACGGCCGCAAGCGCATCTCGCTCAGCAAGGCAGGGTTCGAGCGCGCCGAGCAGATGGTGCGGCGTCACCGCCTCGCCGAGTGCCTGCTCGTCGAGACGCTGGGCCTGGAGTGGTGGCGCGCCTATGAGGAGGCGCACCTCATGGAGCACGCCATCTCCGACGTGACCGAGTCACTCATCGTCGACCGCCTCGGAGGCCCGACGGTGTCACCGTTCGGCTACCCGATCCCCGGCTCCGACCACGGCCACCCGCTCTCCGGCCGCCGTCTCTCCTCCCTCGAGAGCGGCGACCGCGCGACGATCGAGCGGGTGTACGAGGAGGAGGAGGAGCTACTTCGCTTCTTCGACGATGAGGGCATCCGCCCCGGCGTCGAGTTCAGGGTGCAGGACGTGGCTCCTTATCGCGGCACGGTCACCATCGAGCTCGACGGCCGCGAGCTGGTGCTCGGCCTGGAGGCCGCGCACCGTATCTGGGTGTGGGACGATGAGTCGTAGTATCCCGCACGTTATAATAATTCTGTCGTAGGATAGGCGCATGAGCAGCGCATCGAGAATCATCCATGCCGTGCGAGGCCTGCGCGAAGACGCAGACTTCGAGCCCGAGCAGGCCGACGCGATCGGCGTGGCTGCTGCCGAGGTGGCGGAAGCCGTGGCGGATCGAATCCTGATCCGGCTCGGCGCCTGGACGCTTGCGGTCGTGCTCGGCGTCGTGAGCATCGCGACGGCGATCATCATCGCCGTAATCCAGGCGAACTCGCCCTGAGCCGACTACAGCGGGGGGCCGCTACTCGCCGCGCATCAGCCGCGCCGCCTCCACCATGTGCTCCAGCGACGGCACCGTCTCCTCGTAGCGACGCGTCTTGAGGCCGCAGTCCGGGTTCACCCACATGTGGGCAGCCTCGATCACTGCCGCAGCCTCCTCGAGGCGACCGACCATCTCCTCGGTCGGCGGGACGCGCGGTGAGTGGATGTCGTAGACGCCGAGGCCCAGGTCCTTGTCGTAGCCGCGGTCGCGGAAGCCGTCGAGGCTCTCGGCGTCGGAGCGTGCGTTGAACAGCAGCATCACGTCGGCCTCCATGTCGGAGACCGCGTCCAGCACGTCGCTGAGGTGCACGTAGCACATGTGCGACTGGATCTGCGTGTCGTCGCGCACCCCCGCCGTCGCCAGCCGGAAGCACGGCACCGCCCAGCCGAGGTACGCCGGCCAGTCCGCCGTGCGCAGCGGAACGCCCTCGCGCAGCGCCGGCTCGTCGACCTGGATGATCGGGATGCCGGCCGCCTCGAGGTCCACCACCTCGTCGCGGATGGCGAGGGCGATCTGGCGGCACGTCTCCGACCGCGGCTGGTCGTCGCGGATGAAGGACCAGTTGAGGATCGTCACCGGGCCGGTGAGCATCCCCTTCACCGGGCGGTCGGTCAGCGACTGGGCGTACGTCGCCCAGCGCACGGTCATCGCGCCCGGACGGGCCACGTCGCCGAACACGATCGGCGGCTTCACGTTGCGCGAGCCGAACGACTGCACCCACCCGAAGCGGGTGAAGGCGAAGCCGTCGAGTTGCTCACCGAAGTACTCGACCATGTCGTTGCGCTCCGACTCGCCGTGCACGAGCACGTCGAGGCCGATGCGCTCCTGGAGCCGGATCACCTGCTCGATCTCGTCCTCCAGGAAGCCCTCGTACTCCTCGGCGGTGATGCGGCCGTTGGCGTGGCGGCGCCGCTCGCGGCGGATCTCCGGCGTCTGCGGGAACGAGCCGATGGTGGTGGTCGGGAACGGCGGCAGACCGAGGCGTGTGCGCTGGGCCGCGCGGCGCTCCTCGACGCTCCCGTCACGGTCGTAGTCGCCCGACGTGGTCGACGCGACGCGCTCGCGCACCGCCGGGTTGTACGTGCGAGGCGAGTTGCGGCGCGACTCCAGGGCCGAGCGGTTCGCGGCCAGCTCGTCTGCGGCCGCGTTGGGGTCCTCGATCGCGCGGCCGAGGACGGCGACCTCCTCGATCTTCTGGTTCGCGAAGGCGAGCCACGAGCGCAGCTCGGGGTCGAGGTCGGTCTCCAGTTCGAGCTCGATCGGCACGTGCAGCAGCGAGCACGACGCGCCGACGATGACGCGATCCTCGCCCACGGCCGCGCCGATCTCGCCCAGCGTCGCGAGCGAGGCGCCGAGGTCGTTGAGCCACACGTTGCGGCCGTCAACGACGCCCGCGACGACGTGCTTGCCGCCGGGCAGGCCGAAGCGCTGCAGCAGCCCGAGGTTGCGCCGCCCGCGCACGAGGTCGAGCCCGATCGCGGCGACCGGGAGCTCCGCGAGCGTGCGGTACGCCTCGTCGACGTCGCCGAAGTAGGTGTTCACGAGCAGCTTCGTCGACCCGGCAGCCGCGGCGAGTCGCTCGTAGGCGCGCGTCAGCGCTGCGAGCTCCTCGGGCGTGCGGTCCTGCACGAGCACCGGCTCGTCGAGCTGCACCCACTGCGCGCCCGCCTCGTTGAGCAGCGAGAGCACCTCGGCGTAGACGTCGAGCAGGCCCGGCAGCAGCGAGAGCAGGTCGAAGTCGTCGTCGTGGTTGCCATCCTCGTCGAAGCCGCGCGCGAGCAGCAGGAACGAGACCGGGCCGAGCAGCACGGGCTTCGTCTCGATCCCCGCCGCGCGCGCCTCGAGGTACTCGTCGAGCGGCTTGCGGTTGGCGAGCCGGAAGCGAGTCGCGGGCGAGAGCTCGGGGACGAGGTAGTGGTAGTTCGTGTCGAACCACTTCACCATCTCGAGCGCGGTCACGTCGATGCCCTCGTCCTGCGCGCCGCGCGCCATGGCGAAGTAGGTGTCGAGGTCCCCGTCACCGCCGTCGCGGTAGCGCGGCGGGACGGCGTCGACCATCGCGATCGTGTCGAGCACGTGGTCGTAGTAGGAGAAGGTGTTCGAGGGGATGAGGTCGATCCCCGCGTCGCGCATGCGTGTCCACGCCTCCAGGCGCAGCGAGCGCGCCGTCTCCTCCAGCTCCTCGCGCCCCACGTCCCCGTCCCAGTAGCCCTCGATGGCGCGCTTGAGCTCGCGCCGCGCGCCGATGCGCGGATAGCCGGGGATGGTGGACAGGGCCATGGGAGGGCTCCTCGATGGGCGGGGGTCGGGGCTTGCTGTGTTCGGTTCTGCGATCGTAGCGCGGGCGGTGCGGGAAGGCTACGCGGGAGCGCCTTCCGGGCGCCCGGATCCGCCTCGATAATCACCGCCATGCCCCTGTTCTCGTCCCCACGCGAGCGTCGCCTGTGGCTGTGGACGCTCGCCGTCGTGGTCGCCATCTACTCGACGCTCTTCTTCGGGAGCAGCGTGGCCGGGGTGCTGCGCGAGAGCGGAGCGCTCGAAGGGGCGATCTTCCTCGGCGCGATGGCGCTGGTGGGCGCGACCGTGCTGGCGCAGGGATTGCGCGCCCGCCCGGGCGGCGTCGAGGCCGCCGTGGCGCTGGGCGTCGCGGTCGTCTACCTGCTGGTGCTGATGCGCATCGCGAGCCCGGTCGAGCGCAGCCACCTCATCGAGTACAGCGTGCTGGCGGTCTTCGTCTACGAGGCGCTCACGGAGCGAGCGAGCCACGGCCGCCTCGTGCCCGTCCCGCCCCTCCTCGCCATCCTCGCCACGGCCCTCGTCGGGACCATCGACGAGGGCATCCAGTGGTTCCTCCCCAACCGCGTCTACGACCCGGTCGACATCGTCTTCAACGTCCTCGCTGGGGTGATGGCGGTGGGCGCGAGCGTGGCGTTGGGCTGGGCACGGCGGCGCGCAATTGCTTAGAGGACCCTATGTGACAGGTGTCCGAGCTCGCGACAGGGGGCACCTGCTACTGGATCAGCCGCACGATAGGGACCTCAAGAACGAAGCTGATGTAGAAGGCCGTCCCGGCGAGGACGTACGAGATAAGTCGAGTGCCCTTCGCCGCGGTGCGGCAGCCACCGTTACGCCAAGGCGCATTATTTTCGCCGCTGGTGCTTGGACGAGACGCTGCGCCGAAGTACCTGTGCGTGAGTCGTAACGGCCAACGTTCCTGGTTGTCCCCGCCATCTCGCCACTTAACGACGAACCCGGACAGAGCTATTCCGTGCAGTGAGCGACTGGCCTGTTGCGAGCCCGTCCTCACCATGTTCTCGTCGAGGTACGCGACGAATGCAAACCAGCCGCCGACGCCCTGCAGGAGGAGGCTCAGGCCGACGAGGACCCGCACAGTCAACACCGGCCACTGTGCTTCGCACAGCGCGAGACTCAACGCTAATTCCGGCGTGGCCGGCATGGCTAGGGCGGGGGCGGCGGCAGTGTCGGTAACCCGCGGCGAGCACTGTCTGCTCGGCGCTCAATATCCACCAGAGCTTCCACTGCTTCCTGCCGTAGCACGCGGCGCACATCCCACTGCATCGGGGCTTGACTAGAGTCTATGTACGCATCTGCGATCTCACGGATGGCCCGTTCGGCGTCGGCTAGGGCCGCCTCGATGGACTGACGTGCCGTTGACTCATCCATCCAAGAAGCTCCGACGATACCGGGGGCTCGGCTTGCGGCGACTAGCCCGGTCTCAGCTACACCCGGACGTCGCGCCGCACGAGACGCACTTCAGGCAGGTGCCGTTGCGCACCATCATCATCTGGCCGCACTCCGGGCACGGATCGCCCTCGAAGCCCATCTGCTTGGCCTGCAACGTCCGCTGCGCCGTGTCGCTCATCTGCAACGGCACCGTCGAGGTGGCCGTGGTGAGTTGAGCGCTCGACGGAGCCGCGGCGGCCGCCGAGGGGGCATCGGTGCGCGACTCGGGCGCCGGGGCGCTCGGAGCCGCGGACGGCGGGTCGGCGACCGGGGTGTCGGCAGCGTCGGAGCCTCCGGCGATCGGGACGACGAAGTTGGCCGGGTTCGGGGCCGGGAGCGCCGGGGTCACCTCGACCGCTCCCGTCGCGCCGTTCGAGGCCGGGGCGTCGGCGTGCGGGGCTGCCTCGTCCTCTGCCGTCGACGTGCTGGAGAGGTCCACCTGGCCCATGTGTGCCACGTCGTCGCGCCCGAGGTAGGTGATCGCCAGCTCGCGGAAGACGTAGTCGATGATCGAGGTCGCCATGTGGATGCGGTCGTTGCCCGTCACCATCCCGTTCGGCTCGAACTTCGTGAACAGGAACGAGTCCACGTAGGCCTCGAGCGGCACGCCGTGCTGCAGCCCGATCGAGACCGCGATCGCGAAGCAGTTCATCAGCGAGCGGAACGCCGCGCCGTCCTTCGACATCGAGATGAAGAGCTCACCCAGCGAGCCGTCCTCGAACTCCCCGGTGTGCAGGTAGATGGTGTGGCCGCCGACCCGCGCCTTCTGCGCGAAGCCGTTGCGGCGCGAGGGCAACGAGACGCGCTCGCCGCGCAGCAGCCCGACGGCCCGCCGCACCACCTCGCGCGCGTCGCGCGTGGGCAGCGCGCGCAGGATGCGCTCCGCCTCCTCGACGGCCAGCTCGGGCGTGAGCGGGGCGGCCTCGGCCGGTGCGCCGTCCAGGTCGTCGAAGTCCTCGTCCTCCTCGGCCCACTCGTCGAAGACGGTGGCGGCGAGGGGCTGCGAGAGCTTGGAGCCGTCGCGGTAGAGCGCGAGCGCCTTGAGCATGGAGTCGGCCCCGGCCTCGTAGACCGCGGCGACGTCGGCGACGCTGGCGTCCTCCGGGAGGTTGATCGTCTTGCTGATCGCGCCGGAGAAGAACGGCTGCGCGGAGGCCATGATGCGCACGTGCGCCATCGGCTCGATGTAGCGCGTGCCGTAGCGGCCGCAGCGGTTGGCGCAGTCGAAGACCGCGTAGTGCTCCTCGCGCAGGTGCGGGGCGCCCTCGATGGTCATGCGGCCGGTGATGAAGTCGTTGGCCTCCTCGATCTGCGCGCGCGTGAAGCCGAGCGCCTCGAGGATCGAGAGCGACGGGTCGGCGAGCTGCTCGTCGGTCAGCCCGAGCGTCTCGCGGCAGAAGTCGTCCCCCAGCACCCAGCGGTTGAACGCGAAGGTGATGTCGAACGCGGACACCAGCGAGCCGTCGATGGTGTCGAGCACGCGGCGCGTGAAGCCCATCTCGGCCAGCGTGTGGCGGTTGATGTGCGGCGCGCCCTCGAGGCCGCCGGTCCCGGCGCAGTAGCCGACGATGTCGTCGACCTCGCGGGGGCCGTAGCCGAGCGCGCGCAGCGCGGACGGGACGGACTCGTTGATGATGCGGAAGTAGCCGCCGCCGGCGAGCTTCTTGAACTTCACGAGCGCGAAGTCCGGCTCGACGCCGGTGGTGTCGCAGTCCATGAGCAGCCCGATGGTGCCCGTGGGCGCGATCAGCGTGGTCTGCGCGTTGCGGTAGCCGTGCGCCTCGCCCAGCGAGAGCGCGTCGTCCCAGGCCTTGCGGGCCGCCTCGACCAGCGGCTCGGGGCAGTTCGCGGCGTCGAGGCCGCGCGGGAGCACGGTCAGGCCCTCGTAGGCGCCCTCGGCCGCGTCGTGGGCGGCGCGGCGGTGGTTGCGGATGACGCGCAGCATCGCCTCGCGGTTCGCCTCGTACTCGGGGAACGCGCCGAGCTCGCCGGCCATCTCCGCCGAGGTGGCGTAGGAGACGCCGGTCAGCAGCGCGGTGTAGGCGCCGGTCTGCGCGAGCGCCTCGGGCGAGTCGTAGGGGATGCCCTGCACCATGAGCAGCGCGCCGAGGTTCGCGTAGCCGAGGCCGAGCGTGCGGTAGTCGTACGAGAGCTGCGCGATCGCGGGGCTGGGGTACTGCGCCATCAGCACCGAGATCTCGAGCACGATGGTCCACAGCCTAGAGGCGTGCGTGTACGCCTCGGTGTCGAACGTGCGGGTCTCCTCGTCGTAGAAGCGCAGCAGGTTCAGCGAGGCGAGGTTGCACGCCGTGTCGTCGAGGAACATGTACTCGGAGCACGGGTTGGAGCCGCGGATGCGGCCGCCGGCCGGGGCGGTGTGCCACTCGTTGATCGTCGTGTCGTACTGCACGCCGGGGTCGGCGGACTGCCAGGCGGCAAGGGCGATGCGGTCCCACAGCGCGCGCGCCGGGAGCGTCTTCGCCACCGCGCCGTCCGTGCGGCGCACGAGGTTCCACTCGCGGTCCTCGCGGACGGCGTCGAGGAAGTCGGCGGTGACGCGGACCGAGTTGTTGGCGTTCTGGCCGGAGACGGTCTGGTAGGCCTCGCCCTGCCAGTCGGTGTCGAACTCGGTGAAGTCGATCACCTCGGCGTCCTGCTCGACGAGCTGGAGCACGCGCTGCACGTAGCCCTCGGGCACCGCGTCGCGTCGCGCGCGGCTCACCGCGCGGCGCAGCCGCCGGTTGTCGGCCGGGTCGAGGCCGTCAGCCGATGCCTCGATCACCGCGCGCAGGCGCTTGCGGATCGTCTTGCTGCCGGCGACGAGGGCGGCGACCTTCTGCTCCTCGGCGGCCTTCCAGTCGATGAACTGCTCGACGTCCGGGTGGTCGGCGTCGACGATCACCATCTTGGCGGCGCGGCGCGTGGTGCCGCCGGACTTGATGGCGCCGGCGGCGCGGTCGCCGATCTTGAGGAACGACATCAGCCCGGACGACTTGCCGCCGCCGGAGAGCGGCTCGTTCTCGCCGCGGATGTCGGAGAAGTTGGAGCCGGTGCCGGAGCCGTACTTGAAGATGCGCGCCTCGCGCGTCCACAGGTCCATGATCCCGCCGTCTCCGACGAGGTCGTCGGCGACCGACTGGATGAAGCACGCGTGCGGCTGCGGCCGCTCGTACGCGCTGGTCGAGCGCGACAGCTTGCCAGTGTGGGGGTCGACGAAGGAGTGGCCCTGCGCGGGGCCGGCGATGCCGTAGGCCCAGTGCAGGCCGGTGTTGAACCACTGCGGCGAGTTGGGAGCGGCGCGCTGCGTCGCCATCATGAAGGCGAGCTCGTCGTAGAAGGCGCGGGCGTCGTCCTCGCCGTCGAAGTAGCCGTGCTTCCAGCCCCAGTAGGCCCAGGTGCCGGCGAGGCGATGGAAGACCTGGCGGGCGTCCATCTCGCCGCCAAACGCGTCCTCGTCGCCCGCCTCGGCACTCGCGGGCACGGAGCGCCACAGCCACTCCGGCACACCGCCCTCCTCGACGGGCGCGAGGTCGGTGGTGACGCCGGTCTTGCGGAAGTACTTCTGGGCCATGATGTCGACGGCCACCTGCGACCAGTCGGCGGGCATAGTGACGTCGGCCGCCTCGAAGACGGCCGACCCGTCCGGGTTGACGATGCGCGAATCCCTGGAGGCGAAGCGGACGCCGTCGTACGGGTCCTGGCCGGCGGTGGTGAAGTGTCGATCGATGTGCATGGTGGCCCCCGTGTCGTACGGCGAGGGCCGGACAAGGCGGTATCTGCCCAACCCCCGCGGCAGCATTCCTGCGGTTCAAATTGAGCACGCGCGTGAGCATGTGCGCGGTAAACTCGCAGGGGGGAGCATCATCGGGGAAGCGGCGGCGTTTGTCAAGAAATCGATAAGGCGAATAAGCCGTTATGCGAGGCTCGCTACCCACTCCCGAGCATTGGGCCGAACCGCTCGCTTATCCGACGTCCTCGATCTGAGCTTCACGCCTTCGATCGGCCAGCAGCTCCGCCACGAGGTCGGCGCCCGCCAGGTCGGTCCGGACGCGGTCCAGCAGCTGCTCGCGCGTCAGCAGGACGAGGCCGTCCGGGGTCTCGAGCAGCATCAGCGGCGTGCCCTCGACGAGTCCCGAGCGTGCTCGCACGTCGGCGGGTACGACGAACTCGCCCCGGTCCCCGAGTACCACACGATGCGTCTCAGTCATGAGTAGCCACCCTCGCCGGGATCCATGATGGGAGGGTGCGCACCGGTCGAGCAACGCGGCGGGCCGGATGGGTCGGGCGGCCGCAGGCGACTACCCGCTCCCGACGATGGCCTCGAGGTCGTCCGGCTGCTTCGGGATGTCCCCGGACAGCACGCGGCAGCCGCCGCGCGTGACCAGCACGTCGTCCTCGATGCGCACGCCGATGCCGCGCAGGCGGCGAGGCACCCCGCGGATGCCGCGCGCGAAATACAGCCCCGGCTCCACCGTCAGCACCATCCCCGGCCGTAGTTCGACCGACTCCTCGCCCTCGCGGTAGCGACCGACGTCGTGGACGTCCATGCCGAGCCAGTGCGAGGTGCCGTGCATGAAGAACGGGCCGAACGCCCGCTCCTCGATGAGGTTGCTGAGGTCGCCGGACAGCACGCCGAGGTCGACCAGGCCTTGCGTGAGCACCTCGGCGGCCTTGTCGTGCACGTCGTGGAAGCGGGTGCCGGGCCGGACGAGGGCGATCGCCTGCGCCTGCGCCTCGAGGACCAGCTCGTACACGTCGCGCGCGGCGGCGCGGAAGCGGCCATCGACGGGGTAGGTGCGCGTCACGTCGGCGCCGTAGAAGTCGACCTCGGCGCCGGTGTCGACCAGCAGCAACTCGTCGCGCGCCATCTCGGCGCGGTTCGCGGTGTAGTGGAGCGTGCAGGCGTTCTCGCCCGCCGCGACGATCGAGGGGAAGCCGTCGCGCGGGGAGCCGAGGCGGCGGTACTCGGACTCGAGGATCGCCTGCACCTCGTACTCGTGCATGCCGGGGCGCGTCGCACGCATCGCCGCCACGAGGCCGGCGCCGGTGATGTCGATCGCGCTCTGCAGCGCGGCGACCTCCTCGCGCGACTTGATGACGCGCTGCGCGGCCACGAGCGGCGCCGGGTCCATGATCGCCTCGATGGGCGGCACGCCGCCCTGCGCCGCGGCGCGGCGCTGCGCGACGGTGCGCAGCAGCAGCCGCTCGGCGCGGTCGTCGCCGCCGAGGGAGTAGTAGACGGTGCTCGCATCTCCGAGGAGCTGCGGGAGCCGCTGTTCGAGCTCTTCGATTGGGTAGGCCGCGTCGGCGCCGAGCTCCTCGACCGCGCCCTCCACGCCCAGGCGCGCGCCGACCCAGATCGCCATGGCCGGGTCGAAGGGGCGCACGAAGAGCACGAACGGCTCATCGTGTCCCGGCCGCAGCACGGCGACGGCGTCGGGCTCGTCGAAGCCCGTGAGGTAGTAGAAGGTCGAGGGCTGGCGGTAGGGGTGCTCGACGTCGCCGTTGCGCAGCGCGTCGTGGCCGGCCGCGAAGATCGCGGCGCTACCGGCGCGCAGCCGCCGCATCAGCCACGAGCGGCGTCGCGCGAAGGTCTCGGCCGGGAGGGCGTCGGCGATCATCGTTCGCTGAGCCTCCCGCTGGCTGCGTACAACATGACGAGCCCGATGACCCCTGCGAGGACTGAGGCGACGAAGATGCCGACCTTCGCCTGCGTGAGCAGGAGCTCGGCCTCGAATGATAGCTCCGTCACGAACAGCGCGACCGTGAAGCCGATGCCGGCGATGAGCCCGATGGCGAACACGCCGAGCCAGGTCACGCCGGCGGGCAGCTCTGCGCCGAGGCGCACCGCGATGTAGGTCGCGATCGTGACGCCGATCGGCTTGCCGATGAGCAGGCCGAGGCCGACTCCCCATGCGAGCGAGGACGTCGCGGCCTCCTCGAGCACGCCGCCGCGCAGGTCCACACCCGCGTTGATGAAGGCGAACAACGGCACGACCAGGAACGCCGACCACGGCAGCAGACGGTGCTCGATGCGGTCGAGGGGCGAGATCGCCTGCTCGCTGATCTCGCTGAGCGTGAGCAAGTCGCCGACGCGCCGGTGATGCCGGTGTTCGGCGTCGGGATCGCGCTCGTCGTCGCGGATGCGGCGCACCAGCGCCTCGATCAGGTCGGGCAGCGCGGCGCTGCGGTACCACGCCTGCATCGGGGTCATGATGCCGAGCGCGACACCGAGGATGGTGGGGTGGATGCCCGACTCGTGCGTCGTCATCCACGCGATGAGGGCGATGACGACGTAGAGCGGCATGAGGTGGATGCCATTGATGTTCATCAGGTAAGCGAAGGCGAGCAGGCCGACGGTGAGCCCGAGCGCCGTGAGATTGATGTCCTCCGTGTAGAACACCGCGATCACGGCGATCGCCCCGATGTCATCCACGATCGCGAGCGCGAGGAGCAGCACTTTCAGGCCGGTGGGCACCCTCGTTCCCACCACGGTGATCACGCCCACGGCGATGGCGATGTCGGTCGCCATCGGGATCGCCCAGCCCTGGCGCGCGGTCGGGTCGTCGACGATGGCGAAGAAGACGAGGACAGGGACGATCATCCCGCCGGCGGCGGCGGCCACCGGCGCCCACACCTTGCGCCCGCCAGCCAGCTCGCCGGCCACGACTTCGCGCTTGATCTCGAGGCCGACGACGAAGAAGAAGATCACCATCAGGCCGTCGTTGACCCAGTGCTGGAGCCCGGTGTCGAGGTGGAAGAAGCCGAGGTCAATCGCGATGTGGTAGTGGCTGAAGTCGTAGTAGTACTCGGCGAGGAAGGTGTTCGCCGCGATCATGGCGACCACCACCGAGATGATGATGACAATGCCGCTGGACGCCTCGGTCTGTCCGAACTCCTGGAAGGGCCGGACGAGGCGGTAGATTCGCTCGCGCCGCGCTGCTCGCGCGGCGTTAAGCGCCGTTTCGTCGATCGGCGTCGTCATGGCGCCGCCTCAAGTCGCATCAAACCCGGTCGGGTCGCATCGGCTGCGAGTCCGCCGCCGGCGAGGTCGTATCGGAGCGCAACGCTAGCCGCGCGGCGCGCCGGGCAGGCGGTACACCCGCTTGCTGCCGTCGCTGCCGACGATGATGCGGCCCTCGCGCTTGAGCACGCGCAGCGCCGAGGCGAGGTGCGCGCCGCTGAGACCCTCGATCTCCTTGGCGAGCTGAGGCTTCGTCTTCTGCTCGCCGTCTCCCAGCGCGTCCATGATCTGTTCCTGGAGCTCCGCGACGACCGCCATGCCGTGTCTCCCGAGTACGTCCGTGCTTGTTTCGCGTCCACAGTCTGCCGGAGCTACGCCGGGCGATCCACTGCCCCGGCGGTCGCTCGGGCCCGCCGCAGCCTGGTGCCCCCGGGAGGATTCGAACCTCCGCACAGGGATTAGGAATCCCTTGCTCTGTCCCCTGAGCTACGGGGGCCCGTCGGCTGCGATCGCGCCGGGCCGGGGCGCCGCCCTCGAGCGGGTGGCCGGCGCCCCACCGGCGTGGCCGTCGAGGCCTACCCGGCCGCGCCGTCCCCGGCCTGCGAGGCGGGTACGAAGCGCATCGACAGCGAGTTCACGCAGTGGCGCGTGTTCTTCGCCGTGAGCCGCTCACCGACGAAGACGTGACCGAGGTGGCCCCCGCACTCCACGCACTCGATCTCGGTGCGCATGCCGTCGGGGTCCGGGAGGCGCCGCACCGCGCCGGGGACCTCGTCGTCGAAGGCCGGCCAGCCGCAGTGCGCGTCGAACTTGTCCTCGGAGCGGTAGAGCTCGGCGTTGCACTTGCGACAGACGTACGTCCCCGCCTCGTAGAAGTTGTCGTACTCGCCGCTGAACGGTGGCTCCGTGCCCTTGTGTTCGAGGACGTAGCGCTCCATCGGGTTGAGCTCGTTGTACTGCGTCGTCGTCATGCCTCGGTCCCTCCGGTGTGTCCCGATCCAGTGTACGGCGGCGCGGCACCGCAGGAGGCATCGAGGCGTGATCGAGACGGCAGCGGTCAGCGCGGCTGGAGCTCGATCCCACCGGGCGAGTCGGCGTCGACGACGAGCGCGGCCTCGCCGCGCAGCCAGGTGAGGATCGCCGCCCCCACAAGCTCGCCGCGCCAGCCGTCGAGGAGCGGGAGGTCCGGCGGCGCGTCGCGGTCGCCCTCCAGCCACCACCGCACGACGGCCTCGATGTCGCTGCGCGGCCCGACGAAGCGGGGCGCGACGTTCGCGCCGAGCGCGCGCGCACGAACCAGCCCGTGGAGGGTGGCGGCCCACACCTCGCCCTGAGGAGGGAGCGGCTTGCGCGCCTGGTCGCGCTCCGGCGGGTCGTTGCGGCCGTCGTGGATGGCGCGGATCAGTGTCTCGCCGTGCCGACGCACCACGCCGGCGTCGACGCCGCGGACCGAGCGCAGGCCGTCCTCGGAGGTCGGGGCGGCGCGTGCGAGTTCCAGCATCGAGCGGTCGTTGAGCACGCGCGAGGGCGGCCGGTTGGCGCGCAGCGCCTCGTGCTCACGCCACGCTGCGAGCTGTCGCAGTGCGCCGAGGGGCCGCGACCGCAGCCCGGACCAGCCCTTGACCCGCCGGTACGCCTCCTCGGGCGGTGGCCGTGTCGACGCGGTCTCCGCGAGGCGGTCGCACTCCTCAAGCACGGCCCGCAGCCGCCCCTCGGCGTCGAGGGCCGCGCGCTGCTGCTCCCAGATCCTGCCTAGGTAGCGCACGTCGTCGAGCGCGTACCTGAGCTGCTCGTCGGTGAGCGGGCGGCGCAGCCACTCCGTGTACTGCGAGCCCTTCTCCAGGCGCACGCCGATGCTGCTCTCGACCAGCGGCGCGTAGCCGATCTGGTCGCCGTAGCCGAGGAACGCCGCCGCGATCTGCGTGTCGCGCAGCGCGCGGGCGCGCACCGAGAAGCGGTGCGCGAGAATCTGCAGGTCGCCCTGCGCCGCGTGCGTGATCGTCTCGATCGCCTCGTCGCCGACGAGCGAGAGCACGGGCGACGGGTCGACCACCAGCGGGTCGATGGCGGCGACGTCGAGGTCGTCGAGCCCGCCGCCGCCGTCCCAGCCGACCTGCACGAGTCCGAGTTCCGGGATGTACCGGTTCTCGGGGACGAATTCGAGGTCGAGCGTGAAGGAGCCCGCCTCGGCGATCGCCTCGGCGACGGCGGCGACGCCGTCACGCGAGGTGACGAGTGCGCCCTCGGGCGCGGGGCCGGACGAGTCCGTGGCTCGGTCGGATCGTTGTGTGGTGGAGGCGAGGGGATTCGAACCCCTGACCTCGGCATTGCGAACGCCGCGCTCTCCCAACTGAGCTACGCCCCCACGACCCGCGCGACACCGGTACGCCCTCGCGGCGCTCGGTGCAGGCCGATCGAGTATGGAACGCGCGACCGGGAGCGGCAATGCGAGATGCGGCACCCGAGCGGACCTGCCGACGCCGGAGCGGGCTCGAACGTGCCGAACCCAGGCGCGTACGCTGGTAGGTGCAGTCGAGGTGTGAGCATGCCGACCTTCAGTGTCTGCGAGGCCAGGACCCACCTGGCGCGTCTCATCGCGCGCGCCGAAGCCGGCGAAGATGTCGTGATCACTCGCGACGGCAAGCCGGTCGTACGGCTGGAACCGACCCGGCCGAGCGGATGGAGCAGGCCGCGTGAGCCGGGTTCGTGGAAGGGCCGCATCTCCATCGACGACAGCTTCTTCGACCCGCTGCCGGAGGAAGAACTGGCGGCATGGGAAGGCGGAGCACGCTAAGGGCTGGGAACGGCGCTACGGGCTCCACGAGGGCTTGCCCCCGCAAGCACCGCCCGGCTCACTCCCCCTTGTCGTCACCGCCGAGGAGGCCCGGGAGCAGCTGCACCACCATCCGCCCGCCGTCGAGGTCGACCTCGCCGATCACGTCGCCGATGGCGGGGAGGAGCAGGTCGCGCTCGCCCTTGCGGCGCACGATGTAGACGTCGTTGGCCCCTGTGCGCAGCACCTCGGCCAGCCTGCCGAGGCGCTCGCCCTCGGTGGTCACCACCTCGAGGCCGACGAGGTCGTGGACGTAGTACTCATCCTGGCCGAGGTCCGGCAGGTCGGCATCGTCGATCTCGATGAGCGTGCCGCGCAGCGCGCTGGCGGCGGTGGCGTCCTCGTAGCCCGCGAAGACGACGCACGGGAAGCCCTTCGGGTAGCGCACGTCCAGCACCTCGCGCGGCTCGCCGCGCACGAGCAGGACCGCGCCGGGCTGGATGCGTTGCGGGTTCGAGGTGAGCGGGGTGACCTTCACGTGGCCGCGCAGGCCCCACGTCGCGTTGATGCGGCCGACGGCGACGCGGCCTCGCGACTCCCGGGGCTGGCGCCTGCGGCGATCGGCCCCGCCGTTGCGGGGGCCGTTGCCACGCCGGGCGCGCCGCGGAGGGGCGATCCGGCGCATGGGAGCTACTCGATGTTGAGGGAGGCGCGCACCCCGGCGCGGGTGCTCGCGACGTAGAGCAGCGAGCGCATCGCGTTGGCGACGCGCCCGTCACGGCCGATGATGCGGCCCTTGTCGTCCTCGTGGCACTGCACGTGGATCACGATGTGGTCGCCGCGGTCCTCTTCCTCGACGACCACGTCGTCGGGCTGCGAGGCGATCGCGCGCACGAGGTATTCGATGAGCGAGACCACGGGGCTAGTCCTCGCCCTCGCCGGCGGCTGCTGCCGCGGCGGCCTCGCGCTCGGCGCGGCTGGGATGGGTGAAGCGCTGCACCGGGGGCTCCTCGATCAGCCCCTGCTTGTGCAGCAGGCGGTGCACGGTCTCGCTGGGGCGCGCGCCCTGGTCCAGCCAGTGGCGGACGCGCTCTTCCTTGAGCACCAGCTCCTTCTCGGTGGAGCGGGGGTTGTAGTGACCGATGATCTCGACGAAGTCGCCGTCGCGCGGGGCGCGCTGGTCGGCGACGACGACGCGGTAGTAGGGGGCCTTGGAACGGCCGGTGCGGCGAAGCCGGATGCGGAGCACGGAACCTCCAGGTGACTCCTCGGCGTCGTGATCGCCGAGGGGCGGGACGCGCCCCGACAGGCTACCGCGCGGCCTTGCTAGCGTCAGCACGGGCGGGGTGTGACGGTCCGCGAACGATGAGCGTACGACGAGCGCGCGGCGACGCCCATATGTTCTATGCATGTGGTATAACCTCTTCCATGGAGCGGCTGCGAACCGAACCGCGAACGTCCTCCGCACCCAGCCCGCCTGGGAGCGAGGAGCACGACCTCGCGCGGATGGCGCTTGCGCTCGGCGCGGCCGAGGTCGGCGGTCCCTTCTCCCCCGGTGAGTCCGCGCTCGCCGCCGAGGCGGCTGGCCGCCCCGCACCACCTGCGTCACACCTCCGCGCCACGGTCGAGGCAATCCAATCCGGCGGTGACCCGCTCGGCGAGCGGTTGATCGCCGTCCGCTCCGCGCCCCACCGCCGCTCGCTCGGCCAGGTCTTCACACCGCCCACGATCACACGGCCAATGGTGGACTGGGCGCTCGACGCGTCGCCGGCCCGCGTCGTCGACGCCGGATGCGGGAGCGGGCGTTTCGCGCTCGAGGTCGCACGCCGGAGCGAAGCCGACCTCGTCGCCGTTGATTCAGACCCGCTGGCGACGCTGCTGACTCGAGCCGGGCTCGCGGCGCTCGGCCGCCACGAGCGGGCCCACGTGCTAAACGCCGACTACACGCGCCTCCTGCTTCCCGCGCACGATGGTCGCACCGCGTTCATCGGGAACCCGCCGTACGTCCGCCACCACGACCTCGATTCGGACACTAAGGCGTGGGCGCAGCTTGCAGCGGGCCGCTTCGGGGTTCGCCTGTCCGGCCTCGCCGGGCTCCATGCCTACTTCTTCCTCGCGACCGCCCTCCACGCGCGGCCGGGCGACATCGGCTGCTTCGTAACGAGCGCCGAATGGCTCGACGTGAACTACGGCGACGCGATCAGGAGACTCCTGCTCGACGGCCTCGGCGGGCGCTCGATTCACGTCGTGGATCCGGCAGCCCTGCCGTTCGGCGACACAGCTACCACTGCCGCCGTTACCTGCTTCGAAGTGGGCTCGCCCCCGCGCGCTATGCAGATGCGCATGATCGAGAACGCCGGCGAACTCTCGCCGCTCACCGCCGGCCGCCGGGTCGAGCGCGCGGCGCTTGAGCAATCGTCGCGCTGGACGCCGCTGGTGCGCTCAAGGCCAGCCATGCCCGATGGCTACGTTGAACTCGGCGAGATCTGCCGCGTGCATCGAGGCCAGGTGACGGGCGCCAACGCCACCTGGGTGGTGGAGAGAGGCGAGCGGCCGTCCGTGCCCGAACGCTACCTCTTGCCCTCGGTCACCCGCGCCCGCGAGCTCATCGAGGCTGGCGAGCGGCTAGAGTCGGCCTCGGCGCTGCGTCGGGTTATCGACCTCCCGACGGACCTCAGCGAACTCGACTCCGACGAACAGGCGCAAGTTGAGGGCTTCTTGCGTTCGGCAGAGGCGGCCGGCGTTGCCGACGGGTACGTCGCGCGCAACCGCAGAGCATGGTGGTCGGTAGGCTTGCGCGAGCCGGCCCCGCTCCTCGCGACATACATGGCGCGGCGACCGCCGGCATTCGTTCGCAACGTCGCGGGAGTGCGACACATCAACATCGCACACGGCATCTACCCACGCGAACCACTCCCCGACCGCGCGCTCGATCGCCTCGCCGAAGCGCTGCGGCGTACGGTCAGCCCGGAGTTGGGGCGCACCTACGCCGGGGGACTTGTCAAGTTCGAGCCGAGGGAGATGGAGCGCATCCCCGTGCCGTCCCCCGACCTGCTGATGGAGGACTGACGTGCCCGCGCGACCCCCTGTCTGGTCGGAGGAGCAACTCGAAGAGGATCGGCGAGTCGCAGTCCAGCAGTTCCGCGCCGAGCGCATGAGTGAGTCGCTCGACCTGTACCTGCGGAACTTCGAGCGACAGCGTGCGGCGGTTGAGCGCCTGCTCGACGAGACCGCCGATCTCTCGACGCTTGAGGCCGATGCGTCGGCGATTCTGGCCGACGGGGAGTTGATGCAAGCGGCGCGCTACCTCGCTGGCCCGCCCGTGTCAGAGGACGATTTGCAGGTGCTCGCGGACATGCGGCTCGCGCCGTCGAGGCTGAGCGCCGACCGTGAAGGTGCGCGCCGTGTTGCCGAGACGATCCTCCGGGGCCTCGACAGCGAGCGCTTCCCGTGGGTCGCGGACGAACGCGAGCCGAGCGACGATGAATGGCGCGCCGCAGTCGTTGCCACCACGGCGTTGATCGCCTCGCAGCGCGTCCGGACACATCGCATGACCGACGCCCCGCGCCGCCAGGAAGCCCTCGTGAAGTCGCGGCTGTCCGACGCGGACTTCGTCGAAAGCCCCGCGCGGCCGATCCCGAACCTGTCTGCGGCCCCGGACATGGGACGCTTCACCGGCGAGTGCGTGGTCGGCGCGTCGCGGAAGGCCGACGTGGTCGTGCGGCTGTGGGATGGGCGCGTGATGCCCATCGAGTGCAAGGTCAGCAACTCCGAACTCAACTCGATCAAGCGGCTGACCAACGACGCCGCCGTGAAGGCACGCGTCTGGATCGAGGATCTTGGACGCAACAACGTCGTCCCGGCGGCGGTGCTGAGTGGAGTATTCGGCCTGACCACCCTCATTGAGGCGCAGGAGCGCGGCCTGACCCTGTTCTGGGCGCATTCCCTCGGCGCTCTCCTCGATTTCGTCGAGGCCACGCGCGAGTAGCAGCGCCGACGCGGGACCCTCGTCCCTCGCGTCCTCCGGAAGACGGATCTACAGCCCGAGCAGCTTGCCGAGGCCGCCGGGGCCCTTGCCAGTGGTCATAGCCTGCATCAGCTTCCTCGCCTCGCGGTACTGGTTCAGGAGGCGGTTCACGTCGGCGGGCTGCATCCCGCATCCCGCGGCGATGCGACGCCGCCTGGAGCCGTCGATGATCTCCGGGCGGCGGCGCTCGGCGGGGGTCATCGAGAGGATGATCGCCTCGTTGTGCTTCCAGAACCGGTCGTCGATCTCGGGGATGGCGAGCTGCTGCTTCATCTGGCCCGCGCCGGGCAGCATGTCGAGCAAGCCCGAGAGCGGCCCCATCTCCTGCACCTGCTGCATCTGCAGCAGGAAGTCCTCGAGGTCGAACTCGCCGCGCTGCATGCGCCGCGCGACGTCGCGGACCTCGGTCTCCCCGATCGTCTCCTTCGCCTTCTCCACCAGCGACACCACGTCGCCCATGCCGAGGATGCGTGAGGCGAAGCGGTCCGGGTGGAAGACCTCGAGCGCGTCCAGGCGCTCGCCGGTGGTGATGAACTTGATGGGCAGCCCGGTCACCTCGCGCACCGAGAGCACGGCGCCCCCGCGCGTGTCGGAGTCCACCTTGGTGACGACGATGCCCGTGCCCTCCACGGCGTCGTCGAAGTCCTGCGCGAGCGTGACGGCCTCCTGGCCGGTCATCGCGTCGACGACGATCAGCACCTCGGTCGGGTCGATCTCGTCGGCCAGGTCGGCCAGCTCGTCGGCGAAGTCGTCGTCGAGGGCGACCGCGCCGCGGGTGTCGACGACCACGGCCGTCGCGCCGCTGCGCTGCGCCTCGGCGAGCGCGCGCTTGCCGATCTCGGGGGCTGGCGCCTCGGCCTCCTCGGCGTAGACGGGCACGCCGATCTCGTCGCCGAGCACGCGCAGCTGCTCGGAAGCGGCGGCGCGTTGGAAGTCGGTCGCGACGAGGAGGGGGCGCAGGCCCTCCTCCTGCAGGTGCAGCGCGAGGCGACCGGCGAGCGTGGTCTTGCCCGAGCCCTGCACGCCGCAGACGAGGATCTTCGTCGGGCCCTTCTCGGCGCGCAGCATCGGCTCCTCGTTGCCCCCGAGGATCTCGACGAGCTGGTCGTTGACGATGCCGATGACCTGCTGGCCGGGCGTGATCGACTGCAGCACCTCGGCGCCGTTGGCCCGCTCGCGCACACGCGCGATGAAGTCGCGGACGACGCGGAAGTTGACGTCGGCCTCCAGCAGCGCGACGCGCACCTCGCGCAGCGCGGCATCGAGGTCGGCCTCGGTGATGCGCCCGCCGCGGCCGAGCCTGGCGAAGGTGGACTGGAGACGTTCGCTGAGGGCGTCAAGCATGGCCGGGGGAGTGTAACAGTGGCGACATTCACCGGCCTGCCGGAAGATGATCGGAGCGCTGCTAGCGAGCCTGAGCGAGTGATGACTGCCCGAAAGATCATTCCGGACGTGGCGATTCACCCCGGCGAACTCCTCGGCGAGGAGCTCGACGCGCGCGGCATGACGCAGCGCGAGCTCGCGCGCGCGATGGATCGCCCGCCGCAACTCATCAGCGAGATCGTCCGGGGCCGGCGGGGGATCTCGGCGGAGACGGCGCTCCAACTCGAGGCTGCGCTCGGAACCGCCGCCCACATCTGGGTCGGCCTCGACGGCGGCTATCGTCTTGCGCTCGCTCAGCAGAGATTGCGTAGCCGCCGCATGGCGGACGGGCTACCCTAGCGCTCGCTCCCACCTCAGCCCGCACACCTGCGGGTCGGCATGTGGTGCCGACTCCATGGAGTTGTGCCGAGAGGTGCGTGCCCGTGCAGGTTCGTTTCCGCACGCGTCGGCTCGAAAGGCGCTTCAATAACAGCAGGCAAGCCGTCAGGGAGTTGGGTCCCGTTGTCGGCGAGCGCTACGTGGAGCGCGTCGAAATGCTGAAGGCAGTGGAGCGCTTCGAACACCTCTACGACATCCGGATGCTCGACTTGCATCCGCTGCGCGGCGACCGGCGATCACAGTACGCTATACGCCTGACGGGCGCGGTCCGGCTCATCATCAGCCGCGATCCCGTGCGAGCTGGCGTCATCGTCGAGGAAGTGACTGACTACCATGGTTGAGTACCGCGAGCCCGAGTCAGATCTCGCCATCTCGCCCGGCGGAGTGCTCACCCAGGAACTCGACGCGCGCGGCATGACGCAGCGCGACCTCGCCGAGGCTATGGGCCGATCGTCGCAGGCCGTGAGCGCCATCGTGCGTGGTGCGAAGGCCATCGACGCGAAGACCGCCATCGAGCTTGAAGACGCACTCGGGATCGCCGCCAGCTTCTGGCTACGGCTCGAAGCGCAGTACCGCCTCGCGCTCGCTCGCCAGGAAGTCGCGTAGCCACCCTCGACGCCACCTCGCGTCGGTCGAGGGCTCGTCGGAGCGGCTACTCCAGGCCGCGCTCCGCCATCAGCGCGCACACATCAGCGAGCCGGCACGCGTAGCCGTACTCGTTGTCGTACCACGCCATCGTCTTCACCATCCGCCCACCGTCGACCACCATCGTCGCGGGCAGGTCGAAGATCGAGGAGCCGGGGTGGCTCTTGAAGTCCGTCGACACCAGCTCGTCGCGCTCGACGTAGAGCACGCCTTCGAGGGGACCCGACGCCGCCGACTGGAACGCCTCGTTGATCTCCCCCACCGACGCGCTCTGCGCCAGGTCCGTGGCGAGGTCGACGACCGAGACGGTCGGCGTCGGCACGCGGTAGGCGAGGCCCGTCAGCTTGCCGTCGAGGTCCGGCATGATCTTCGACACCGCGCTCGCCGCGCCCGTCGAGGTCGGCACGATGTTCAGCGCGGCGGCGCGGGCGCGCCGCAGGTCCTTGTGCTTCGAGTCGACCAGGTTCTGGTCGCGCGTGTAGGCGTGGATCGTCGTCATCAGCCCGCGCTCCACGCCGAACGCGTCGTGCAGCACCTTTACGACGGGCACGACGCAGTTGGTGGTGCAGGAGCCGGCGCTGATGACGTGGTGGCTGGCCGGGTCGTACTCCTCGTGGTTGACGCCGTAGATGACCATCCAGTCCTCGCCCTTGCCGGGGGCGGAGATGAGCACCTTCTTCACGCCGTCGCGGAGGTGCAGCGCCGCGCCCTCGCGGTCGCGGAACGCGCCGCTCGACTCCACGACGACGTCGACGCCGGCCGACGCCCAGTCGATGGCGGCGGGGTCGGAGCCCTCGAAGACGCGCACCTCGTGGCCGTCGATGGAGAAGCAGCCGTCGCCGTCGGACACCTCGGCGGGGAAGCGGCCGTAGTCGGAGTCGTAGCGCAGCAGGTGGGTATGGACATCGACGGGGGAGCGGCCGTTGATGGCGACGATCTCGAAGTCCTCGCGGTTGCGCTCCCACCAGGCGCGCAGGAACTGTCGCCCGGTGCGGCCGAAGCCGTTGATCCCCACCCGCATGGTCATGGCGTCGACTGTCCTCTCGGTCCGGGGAGGCACGATCTGATCTTACCGCGCTGCCGCGCTGGGCATCGATTCTACCGCGCCGAGGGCCGGACGCGGCGGCCTGGCGCGAAGGGGCAGCCGTGATCCTGTCGGCTACCCGCCTGCCACGCGGTACAATCCCCGCATGACGACTCGCACGCAATACCACGCTGACACAGCGCGCGAGTTCCTCGCGCGCGCTCGCGCATACCTCGACGAAGACGACCTGTTGCAGGCGTCCGAGAAGGGCTGGGGTGCTGCCGCGCAGGTAGTGAAAGCCGCAGCCGAGACCCGCGGCTGGCGTCACGGCAGCCACTGCGACCTCTTCGCTGTGATCACCCGGCTCGTGGATGAGACGGGCGACGGAGACATCCGTCGCGGGTTCAACGACGCCGGCGCACTCCACACGAACTTCTACGAGGGCTGGCTAGACCGCGAGAACGTCGAAGCGAACCTTGCCCGCGTCTCTGAGTTCGTCGAGAAGGTGGGCGGCCTCGCCGAGTCGGGCCGACCCGCACCGGACGTCTGACCCCTCGCTGCGGGACGGGGCAGCGGCGCCGCGGTCAACCAGGGCCTACAGCAGCACACGTTTCGAGGCGTCACCGGGTCGCCGCCGGAAGTCCGTGAGCAGGTGCCGGCGACGCCCCGACTCGTCGAGGTGCTCCTCCAGGCGGCAGCGCGAGCCCTCCAGCAAGTGGCGGTCGACCTCGCCGACGTGCGCGACCACCTCGTCGCGCACCTCGCGCGAGGCGGGGAAGTGGCCGGGGGCGTGCATCGCGATATGGAGCTGGCGCGTGCCGATGCGCAGCAGCCAGCCCAGCAGCAGCTCCGCCCAGCCCAGGTGGAACGCCTCGTCGGCGAAGATCAGCGGGTAGCGCTGCCCGGACGCCTCGTTGGCGGTGAAGAGCGCGTTCGCGCCGAAGTTGGGGCGCCCGAGGTCGCTCGCGGCGCGGTAGATGGCGCGCAGGTGCTCGTCGCCGGCGATCGCCTCGCCGCCGAAGTAGTGCCCGAGGCCCACATCCTCGGCGCGCGCCTGCTCGTGGCGGCCGTAGGCCTGGTGCGCCCAGTCCAGGAACGACTCGATCTCACCGGGCAGGGCGGACTGCGCCGCGACGTGCTCGATCGCTTGCCGCACGAGCGGGACGGCGCTCTGGTACGCCCCGCGACGCACAAGCGCCGTCGCGTCTGAGGTGCACAGGAACGCCCGGCTCCACATCGACGCGAGCGCGGCCATCGTCATCGTGCGCGCGGGGGGCGAGTAGCCGCTCGCCGCGAAGCGCGCCTGCACATCGAGCCCCGCCTGGAGCAGCCGCAGGTCGTCACCGAGCACGAACCCGGTCTGCCGCCACGCATCGTCGGCGGCGGCCGAGAGCCCCTCGGGCTTGCCGGGCAGCACCCACGCCTCGGGCACGCGCATCCCGGACACGCGCTGCGGCGCGTCGAGTGGCGAGAGGTCACCTTCGAACGTCATGCCCTCATTCTGTCCGATCGGGGCGGCAGGTTCTCGGTGTGGGTGTGGGGAGTGCCAGAGCGGACGATGCTAGCTGCCGGTCAGCACGAGGATTGCGGCGATACGCCTAGCGGTATCCGTGAAGTGCCGGACTTCGTCCTCTCGGAGGTCGCGACCGAGGACCTTGCGCTCACGGTACGAGAGCCACTTCTTGAGTACCTGGTAGCCGCCGAGCCTGTAGTCCCAGACAGCCGCGGGCACGTTGCGCCAATACGCGCGCTCGTTGAGGTGAATGTCGAGTGTGGCTTCGCCGAGGGCTGCGACCGCATCACCCAGCGAGTCCAGTTCGTTGGCCGTGAGTGGGCGCTCATCGACGCTGCCCTGCCCCGGCATAACAGCGTCACCGCTACCGAAGTGTCCCCAACCAGCGGACAGCGCGAAGTCGTCGCCGGCCATGTTGTCGCCGTCGACCGTGCTCGGTACACCGATAGCGGCCATCGCCGGGCGCAGCGTGCCCGTGGTGACGCCCTCAACTGGCGTGTCGACGTCGAGGAGGGCGGCCAGTTCACGGCCGCGGGCTGCGGACGCCGCGAGTTCGTCCGCGGCGCCTTCCGCGTCGCCGTCCGGCCAGCCTGGGAGCGGGATCCGGGGCCACTCCATGCGTAGCGCTCCCGCGTTGGCCTCGCGGTAGGCCGGGTCGTGTAATGTGGCTAGGACGTGGTAGAACAGGTCTTCGACACCAAGACCGAGCCGGTCAACGTAGCTCTGCGCGGGATCTGACAGATTCGGACGACGCCCTAATGCGTCAACCCCGAGTCCGAGTCCTTCGCCGACAAGCCAGGCAGGGAACCAGCTCGATAGCCCATTGCCGAAGTTATCTCCCAAGTTCCGGACTAGGCTCCCCCGTGAGAAGTCTTCCTGCGCTTCCCGCTCACGTGCTTCGATGAACATGTTCCTCTCGAACACATGCGGCACGTAGTTTGGACGTGGACGATCGAGGAGGCCGCCGTCCGCCTCCCAGTACAACCAGCGGTTGTCGAATGGCCGGTAGGCATACCGGACGAATCCGGACTCCACAGGACCGCCTCGCAGGACAAGGCTGTCCCGCGTCGCGCGCGCGTCGGATCGCGCCATGGCTCGCATCATCCCCGTGTGCCGACTCCCTAGCTCCGCGTGACTCACGTCCGCATCGAAGTACTCAGTCACGCGCGCCTCGAGCCGGTCCCGGTCGACGTCAACGAGGAACGCGTCTCGGCTTGTCTTCACGCCGGGGAACGAGGCCGAGAATAGATCAGGTAACGACGGCCAACCAGGCCATTCCTTGCTAAATGCGATGGGCTTGAACGGTAGGCCAATGGCGAGTTGTGGCCTGATGCGGGCGTACCGCGGGACGCGCGGCGCGTCTCGCTGCAGCCGTTCTCGCTTCCCGATACCCCAGAGATCGCGATACCGAATCACCGCCGTCGGTTCGTGGTCCGCCTTGCGTACCAGCGTCGCGATTGCCGTCCCGACCTGGATACCAACAGGGTCTTCGCGCGCCGAGAAGATGCTTGGGTCCGGCTTGCCGTCCGGCGTGGTCTTGCCGGAGCTGTACTTGTCTCCGTGGAGGTTGTCGATGCGGATTACATCGAACGCATCGAGGTAGCGCTCGCGCATGCCGGTGAACGAAAGGCCCTCGAGCCACGAGTAGCCGGAGATGAAGCAGATCACGCCTTGCCCCGTCTTCTCGGCGATGCGGCGTTCGGCCATGCGGAAGAAGCGCACGTAGAGCTCATTCAAGCCCTGGCCCTCTGGCGGACGCACATCCTTGACCTCGCGGTAGGCCTCGGAGAGTTCCCGTTCCTCGCCCACGGCCACACCGGCGAAGCCGTTGTATGGGGGATTGCCGAGGATCACGAGTACCGGGACATCCTGCTTCACGCGGTCGGCGCGGTCGCGCTCCTCCTCAAGCTCGCTGAAGGGGAGCGGCTTCTGCGTCGTGGGCTCCCAGCCGGTCAGTGCGTTCGTGAGGAACACGCCCGCCCGCTCGTCGTCCTCTTCGGACAGCGGTGCGTCGAGCGCCTGCATCGTGAGGCCCACCTGCAGGTGGGCCACGACGAACGGCGCCGGCATGATCTCGAAGCCGAAGACGCGCTCCATCGCGGCACGCTTCACGCGCGCCCCGGTCAGTGCTCCGGCCCCGCCTGCGCGCAGGTTGGCGTCGATGCGACGCAGCACTTCGCCGAGGTAGGCGCCCGTGCCGCAGCATGGATCGAGTACGTAGACGTTGTCTGCCGCCAGACCGTCGGCGATATCGAGGTCGTCCTTCAGTGCCCGGTCGACGCGAGCGACCATGTAGCGCACGACCTCGATTGGGGTGTACCAGACTCCCAGATCCTTCCGGAGTCGCGGGTCGAACTCCGCGAGGAACGGCTCGTAGAAGTACGGCACCGCCTCGCCTTCGCTGAAGCGTTTGAAGAACGCCTCGCGATCCACTCGGTCCAGCGCGTCAGCCGTCCAGTCCAGCACTTCGACAAGGCCGAGCGACTGGAGGCGGCCGGGGTCGGAGAGCTGCTGGAAGAGCGCGCGCAGGACGGGCGCGCGCAGGTGCCAGACGGACTCGCGCCAGTTGAACGATCCCTTCGGCGGCGGAGTCTGCCGTGACCACAGCACCCACGCGGAGAACACGCCGTAGAAGAGCGTCTGCACGAGCGTGGAGCGGAAGAAGGCCGCGCCACGGTCACCCTCGAAGTGAACCCCCAGCGCATCCTCCAGCGCCTCGCGCACAGCCTTCAGCGAGGGTGGATCGCCCGCCGCTTCGACACGCGCGAGCGCGTCGCGCGCATATGACGCGAGCAGTTTCGCGAGGTCCTGTGGCTCCGCGAGCGTCGCCCGGTGAGAGAGTGCCCGCCCGAGGTACTCGCCGAGCGACGGCCCGCTCTCGCGTGCGAAGACACGGGGCCGCTCCAGACGCTTCTCGAACGCCTCGGCTGAGTCCGCCAGCCTGAACGTCTCTAGCTTCGCCGGCTTCCCACTCGCGTCTTCGCCGAGCAGGACGAAGTCGCGCGTGTTTGTCACGAGCACCAGTCGGTACTTCTCCCAGTAAGTGCTGACCTGATCGCTCTCAGCGGTCAGCCACGCATCGTCGTCGGCCGACTTCACCTCAAGGACGCCGCTCTCCGGGAGCTGGCCCTCCTGAGGCTGTCCCTTACGTACTTGGCGCCCTGAGTAGAGGCCGATGTCGGGGTGGCCGGCGCCCTGGTTGGACAGCTCGTTGATGCAGAACACCTTGGGCCTGAGCGCCCCGCCCACCGCGTTCAAGAGGTTGATGAGGGGTGGGTGATACGAGAGTTCCGGCGTCCCGCCGCCGGACGCACGGATCTTGCGGAGATCGCTCAGATAGTCCTCGACCGCCTTGGTCAGCCGAGCGTCCGTAGTAGTCATGCCCGCATTCTCGCCGATCGGCGCGGCAGGTTCTCGGTGTGCCCCGTCAGGCCCTCGCGAAGGCGGAGGCGCCCGCGTAGCGGGCCGAGGGGCCGAGGTCTTCCTCGATCCGCAGTAGCTCGTTGTACTTCGCCGTGCGGTCCGACCGCGCCGGCGCGCCCGTCTTGATCTGGCCCGAGCCCGTCGCCACCACCAGGTGGGCGATGGTCGTGTCCTCGGTCTCGCCCGAGCGGTGCGAGATGACCGTGGCGAAGCCCGCCGAGTGGGCGAGGTTGATGGCGTCGAGGGTCTCGGTGAGCGTGCCGATCTGGTTGAGCTTGATCAGGATCGCGTTCGCCGCGCGCTCGTCGATGCCGCGCTGGAGGCGCTCGATGTTGGTGACGAATACGTCGTCGCCGACGAGCTGCACGCGTTCGCCGAGGCGCGCCTGGAGGCCACTCCAGCCCGCCCAGTCGTCCTCGGCCATGCCGTCCTCGATCGAGACGATGGGGTAGCGGTCGGCCCAACCCGCCCACAGCCCGGCGAGGTCCTCCGAGGTGAGCGAGCGGCCCTCGCGCGCGAGCTCGTAGCGGCCGCCCTCGTAGAGCTCGGTGGTGGCCGGGTCGAGCGCGATCGCGATCTCGTCGCCGGGGCGCCGGCCGGCCAGTTCGATCGCCTCGACGAGCAGCTCGACGGCGGCGTCGTTGGTGGCGAGCGAGGGGGCGAAGCCGCCCTCGTCGCCGACGTTGGTGGAGAGGCCGCGCTCGCTGAGCAGGCCGCGGAGGGCGTGGTAGACCTCGGACGACCAGCGCAGGCCGTCGCGGAAGGTGGGTGCGCCGACGGGGACGATCATGAACTCCTGGAAGTCGGTCGAGTTCTCGGCGTGCGCGCCGCCGTTGAGCACGTTGCACATCGGCGTGGGCAGCAGGTGCGCGTCGTCGCCGCCGAGGTAGCGGTAGAGCGGCAGCCCGGCCGACGCGGCCGCAGCCTTCGCCGCGGCGAGCGAGACGGCGAGGACGGCGTTCGCGCCGAGGTTCGCCTTGTTGGGCGTCCCGTCGGCCTCGATCAGCGCGCGGTCGAGCGCTTCCTGCCCCGTGGCGTCCATGCCGAGCACGGCGGCCTGCAGCGCCCCCTCGACGTGCCCGACCGCGCGCAGGACGCCGCGACCCCGGTAGCGCGCCGGGTCGCCGTCGCGCAGCTCGACGGCTTCGTACGCGCCGGTGCTGGCACCGGATGGCACGATGGCCCGGCCAAGCGAGCCGTCGGCGAGCGTCACGTCCGCCTCGACCGTGGGATTGCCGCGGGAGTCGAGGACTTCGCGCGCCCGCACCTGCTCGATCGCCGTGTTCACCGCCCCGCCCTTCGATGATCGATGCCGCACGACCGATCATCGGCCGGGGGCGGGGCTCGGACAAGGCGGGAGCCGCCCGATGGGGGCTAGTTCGCGCGCGGGTGGGCCTGCTCGAAGACCTCGCGGAGGTGGCTGTCGGCGAGGCGCGTGTAGATCTGCGTGGTCGAGACGTTGGCGTGACCGAGCAGCTCCTGCACGTCGCGGACCGAGGCGCCGCCGCGCAGCATGTGCGTGGCGAACGAGTGGCGCAGGGTGTGCGGCGTGACGCGCGAGCCGATCTCGGCGGCCCGGGCGTAGTTCTTGAGGATCATCCAGAAGCCCTGCCGCGTCAGGCGCTCGCCGCGCCGGTTCACGAACAGCGCCTCCTGCGGGCGGCCCTTGAGCAGCCTCGGACGAGACTCGTCGAGGTAGCGCTCCACGGCGTCCATGGCCTTGTCGTAGACGGGGATGGTGCGCTCGCGGTCGCCTTTGCCGATGCAGCGCACCGAGCCGGGGCGAGGTGTGAGGTGCAGGCTCTCGAGGTTGAGCGAGACGAGTTCCGTGACGCGCATCCCGGTGGCGTACATCAGCTCGAGCATGCTCGAGTCGCGGATCGCCTCGGGTGTGTCGGAGGTGAGCGGCTGCTGAAGCAGCGCGTCGACCTCCTGCGTCGAGAGGGGCTTGGGCGTGGCCTTGGGCGCGCGCGGCGAGTCGATCGAGGCGGTGGGGTTCTCGGTGAGGTCGCCGTGGTCGAGGAGGTAGCCGCAGAACGACTTCACGGCCGCGACCTTGCGGGCGATGGTCGCGGGCGCGTACCCGCGTTCGCCGAGCCAGCCGACGTAGCCGGTGATCAGGTCACGGTCGATGGAGCCGGCATCGGGGATGTCGCGGTTACCGGCGCGCTCGGCGGCGAAGGAGGCGAAGCGGGTGAGGTCGTTCCGGTAGGCGTCGATGGTATTCCGGGACGATCCGCGCTCGGCGGACATGTAGTGCAGGAACGCGTCGATCCGGTCCTCCACCCGGGGCCCCCCACCAGGCTCGCCACATTCTGTCTCGCGAGCCGCGAGTATACAGGGACAGGTTTCCCACTGTGGGAAAATCACGATCGTGCCATTCCCGGCGTTCCCCCATTGTCAAGAGGGAGAGCCCCCTTCTTCCGGGAATCCGCCCTCCCCGATCAGCGGCACGAACCGGCAACCGCCGAGTGATCGACGCCGCATCCGGTCCCCACGCCTGGTGACCACGAGGAGCTCCTGCTCCGTCCGCTGACCGACCGGGATCACGAGACGTCCGCCGTCCGCGAGCTGGTCGAAGAGGGTCTCGGGCACATCGGGCGCGGCCGCCGTCACCATGATCGCGTCGAACGGCGCGTCGTCGGGGGCGCCGAGGTGCGCCCCGGCCACCCGGCACCGCACGTTGCGGATCCCGAGCCGCCCCAACGTCACGCGCGCGCGACGCCGCAGCACGCCGACGCGCTCCACGGTGACCACCTCGCGCGCGAGGCGGGCCAGCACCGCGGCTTGGTACCCCGAGCCCGTCCCGATCTCCAGCACGCGCTCGTCGCCGTCGAGGCTCGCCGCCTCGGACATCATCGCCACGATCAGCGGCTGCGAGATGGTCTGGCCGCTCCCGATGGGGAGCGCGCTGTCGTCGAATGCGTGGCGGCGCACGCCGGGGGGTACGAACTCGTCGCGGGGCACGGCGCGCATCGCGTCCAGGACTCGCCGGTCCCGCACGTGCCGGCGGATGAGGCGCAGCATGCGCTCCTCGGCGCGGTCGCGCCGCGAGTCCGCCGGGGCGGGGCCGGCGCCGTTCCCGCCGCGCAGACGAGGAGCCATCGAGGCGGATGCGCCGGCGGCTACAGCGTGCGCTTGACGGTCTCCGCCAAGCGCGTGCTGAAGCCCTCGACGGCGGCGATCTCGTCGACGCTGGCGCCCCGGATGGCCTTCACCGAGCCGAACTTGCGCAGCAGCGCGCGCTTGCGCTTCGGGCCGACGCCGGGAACCGCGTCCAGGGCCGAGCGCCGCGTCTGCTTGCCGCGCAGCGTGCGGTGGTAGGTGATGGCGAAGCGGTGCGCCTCGTCGCGGACGCGCTGCAGCAGGTAGAGCGCCTCGGACGTTCGAGGCAGCACGATCGGCTCGTCCACGTCGGCGACGAAGACCTCCTCCTCGCGCTTCGCGAGCCCGCACACGGGCACCTCGCCGAGCGCGAGGTCGCGCATGACGTCGAGCGCCGCGCCGAGCTGCCCCTTCCCGCCGTCGATGACGACGAGGTCGGGCGCGATGTCCCATGGGCTCTGCTCGTCGGGCTCCCCGGCGGCTGGCTCCTCGGCAGTCGGCTCGTCCGCGTCGGGCTGCTCGCCTGCCGGCTGCTCGCCGGCGGGGAGGGCCTTCGTCTCCTCGCGCGAGCGTGCGAGGCGGCCGAAGCGGCGCGTCAGCACCTCGCGCATCGAGGCGAAGTCGTCCTGGCCCTCGACGGTCTTGATGCGGAAGCGCCGGTACTCGCGGTTGCGCGGGCTGCCGTCCTCGAACACCACCATCGACGCCACGGTGTTGCTGCCCTGGATGGTGGAGATGTCATAACACTCGATGCGCCGAGGCCGCTCCGGGAGGTCGAGTTCGTCCTGCAGCAGCGAGAGCGCGGCCTCGGTCTTGTCGCGGTTGGCGAGCCAGCGCACGCGCTGCATCGCGAGCGCCTCGCGCGCGTTCTCCTCGGCGGTCGCGACCAGCGCGCGCAGCTCGCCGCGCTCCGGCACCGCGATGTCGACCGCGCGTCCGCGGCGCTCGCGCAGCGCCGCCCGCAGCTCCTCGCGGTCGGCGGGAGCGTGCGAGAGCAGCACGGTGCGCGGGATGTAGGTGGCCGACTCGAAGAACTGCGCGAGGAACGCGCCCAGCACCTCGGCGTCGCTCGCGTCGGTCGCGCCGTCGAGGGTGAACGAGTCCGTGTCGGCGACGACGGTGCCGCGCACGAAGAAGACGTGGACGCACGCCTCGTCGCCGTCGCGCGCGAGCGCGAAGACGTCGGCGTCGAGGGACGAGGTGGTGGCCATGCGCTGGCGCTCGGTGACGCTGCGGATCGCCTGCGCCTGGTCGCGTAGCCGTGCGGCGCGCTCGAACTCGAGGGAGTCGGAGGCCTCGCGCATCTCCGACTCGACGCCCTGCAACACCTCGCGGCTGCGGCCCTCGAGGAAGAGCAGCGTCTGGTCGATGACCCCCCGGTACTCTTCCTCGGTGCAGTAGCTGGTGCAGGGGGCGATGCAGCGCTTGATGTAGTAGTCGAGGCAGGGGCGGGGGTCGTCGCCGGTGATCTCCTTGGAGCACGACCGCCACGGGAAGAGCTTCTTGACCACGTCGAGCGTGCGCCGCACCGAGCCCGCCGAGGCGTAGGGCCCGAAGTAGCGCGCGCCGTCCTCCTCGACGCGCCGGGTGATGGTGACGCGCGGCCAATCGTGCTGGACGTCGACCTTGAGGTAGGGGTAGTGCTTGTCGTCCTTGAGGCGGACGTTGTACACGGGCTGGTGGCGCTTCACCAGCGTCGCCTCCAGCATCATCGCCTCCGCCTCGTTGGCCGTGACGACGTGGTCGAGCGTCTCGATCTGTTGGACGAGCGCGTGGACCTTCGGTTCGAGGCTGCGGCCGGAGCCGAAGTAGGAGCGGACGCGGGAGCGCAGTCGCTTGGCCTTGCCGACGTAGATGACCTCGGCGCGCTCGTTCTTCATGAGGTAGACGCCGGGGCGCTCGGGGAGAGCGCGGGCCTGCTGGAGGACGGTGGAGGAGGTCATGCGTCCAGTGTAGCGCCGCGGGAGGAGTGTTCGCGCTGTGCCACAGCCGCCGCGGACTTCCGTATCCTCGACGTGCGGATCATGGCATGTCGCCGGAGGAACGGATGCCGGAGCAATACAGGCTCCCCTACACATTGAAGGCGCCGTGCCCGGAAACCGAGGACATGTACCTCGCGGAGGTGCCCGTGCTCCCGGGCTGTCGGGCGTGGGGTACGACTGCCGAAGAAGCTCTCTTCATCCTCGAAGGCGTAGCTGCGGACTACATCGCATCCTGTGAGGAACATGGCGATCCGCTTCCAGTCGCCATCGTGGCGGCGGGTGAGCTCGTAGTATCCGTGCGACCTCCTGCGAGGGGCTTCGAGCAAGCCTGATCCGCCCGCTGCGCCGCATTGACCATCGCCACGCCCCTCCCTACGCTCGCCGGGCAGCGAGGGGAGCCACAGCGTGGACTTCGAGCCCGCATACACGCCCGAGCAGCGAGCCTTCCGCGCCGAGGTGCGCGCGTGGCTTGCCGACCACGTCCCGCAGGTCGAGGGCGACCAGGACTCCGACGAGAACTACGCGAAGTACCGCCAGCTCGGCCGTGACCTTGGCGAGCAGGGCTGGCTCCGGCCGACCGCTCCCACCGAGTACGGCGGCGGCGGGCTCAGCATCGACCACGCCATCGTCCTCGCCGAGGAGATGGACCGCCACAACCTCACCATGCCGCCCTACTACGACAGCGGCGGCAGTCTCGGCGGCGCCAGCATCCTGGTCTGGGGCAGCGAGGAGCAGAAGCGGCGGCTCCTGCCCCCGATCTTCCGCGGCGAGACCGTCACGTGGCAGCTCCTCACCGGTCCCGAGGCCGGCTCCGACCTCGCCTCGACGGAGACAGACGCCGTCCGCGACGGCGACGAGTACGTCATCAACGGCACGAAGATCTTCATCGGCGGCTCCCACGGCGCCGACTCGTTCTGGACCATCGTCCGCACCGACCGCGAGGCGCCGCGCCACCAGAACGTGAGCTGGTTCATGATCCCCGCCGACCTCCCCGGCATCACCGTCGAGCGCATGTACCTGCTCGGCGACGGCGGCGAGGGCATCGGCAGCGGCTACAAGAACACGATCTACTTCGACAACGTCCGCGTCCCCGCCGAGAACCTCGTCGGTGGCGAGAACAACGGGTGGGCGGTCGCCAGCACGCACCTCGAGCTGGAGCACGGCTCGGGCGGGCGCATCGGCCGAAACGTCACGTTCGAGCGCACGCGCGATCGGCTGCGCTCGCTGCCCTCGAACGGCTCGCACCCCCTCGACGACGCCGAGTCGCGCGGGCTCCTGGCCGACGTGTTCATGGAGACGGAGGTGCAGCGGCTGCTGGACCTGCGCAACTTCTGGATGAACCGCTCGCACGAGGAAATGAGCTACGAGGGCCCGCAGGCCTCGTACTACCGCAAGATGAGCAACCTCCGCGTCGCGCAGACGCTGCTCGAGCTCCTCGGCCCCTACACGCTGCTCGACGACACCGAGGAGTTCGACGACGCGCAGGGCTGGTTCGCCTCGTTCCAGCGCAACGCGATCGTGCAGCTCCACCCGGGCGGCACGGCAGACATCCAGAAGGTCATCATGGCGCGCCGCATCGGCATCGGCCGCGAGGTGCGCGAGCGCGCCGGCAAGACGGTCGAGTAGCCGGCCGTGGACCTCTCACTCACCGAGGAGCAGCAGCTCCTCAAACAGAGCGTCGAGGACTTCGTCTCTCGCGAGGCGACTCGCGAGGAGGTGGTCGAGCTTGCCGACAGCGACCTCGGCTTCTCGCCCGAGCACTACACGCGCGTAGCCGAGCTCGGCTGGCTCGGCGCCGCCGTGCCCGAGCGTTACGGCGGCGCGGGAATGGGGCTGACCGACGCGGCCGTGCTCTTCGAGGCGTTCGGGTACGCGGCGCTGCCCGGCCCGTTCGTCTCCTCCGCCGTGGTCTCGGCGCTGATCGTCGAGGAGGTGGGCACCGAGGAGCAGCGCGCGACGCTGCTACCGCGCATCGCGAGCGGCCAGGCCATCGCCGTCCTCGCGCTCACCGAGGCCGCCTACGGCTGGGGCGCAGAGGGCGTGCACATGCGCGCACACGAGAGCGGCGGCGACTACGTCCTCGACGGCGTGAAGCTGTTCGTCCACGACGCGATCGGCGCGACGCACTTCATCGTCGCCGTCCGCACCGGCGACGACGCAGGGCTCTCACTGCTCTTCGTCGACGCTGCGACTCCCGGGGTGTCGGTACGCCGGCTCGACGGTTTCACAGGCTCGGAGTGCGTCGTGCGGTTCGAGGGCGTGCGGGCGCCCATCTCTGCGGTGCTCGGTGAGGCCGGGGCGGCCGAGGCGCCGCTGGAGCGCGCGCTCACACGCGCGACGCCGGTGCTGTGCGCCTACCAGGTCGGTGGCGGGCAGGCCGCGTTCGACCTGGCCGTCGAATACAGCCGCGAGCGACGGCAGTTCGGCCAGCCGATCGGGCGCTTCCAGCACGTCCAGAACCACATCATCCAGCTCGTGAACCACGTCGACGCGTCCCGCTGGACGACGTACGAGGCGCTGTGGCGGCTCGACGAGGACAAATCCGGGGGCGAGGTCGCCTCGCACCTCGCGAAGGCGGTGGCGAGCGAGGGGTTCGTGCAGGCGGTGAACTTCTCGCACGAGGTGCACGCCGGCGTGGGCGTGATGCACGAGTACGGCCTGACGCTCTACACGCAGCTCTCGCGGTCGCTGTACCACCAGCTTGGCAGCCCGCGCTGGCACCGCCGCCGCCTCGGGGACCTCCTCGTCGACCACGACCTCGGGCCCGACCCCCTCGACTGACGGTCGGGGCGCGCGCGATGACATCGAGCAAGCCGGACTTGCTGACCGCCGATGACCTGCTGCGGCTCCATAGCCAGGGCGTGCGCGGCGAACTGATCCGGGGAGTGCTCTGCGAGACCGTGCCGAGTGGTCAGCGGCACGGCAAGATCGTTACTCGACTGGTGGTCAGGCTAGGCAACTACGTCGAACCGCGCGGGCTCGGGACGCTGGTAGCCTCGGACAGCGGCGTGTGGCTTGAGAATGATCCCGACACCGTGCGCGAGCCGGACGTCGCGTTTACCTCCGTAGAGCGACTGCCGCTCGGTGAGGAACTCGATGGCTACGCGGAGGTCGTCCCGGACCTCGTGGTCGAGGCGGCGTCACCCAGCGACAGCCGACGCGAGGTCAACGACAAGGCGCGGATGTGGCTCAGTCACGGCGTGCGGCTTGTCTGGCTCGTCCACCCGGACGCGAGGACGGTCGACGTGCATCAGGCGGATGAGATCGTCTCGACCGTGGCCGAGGACGAGGCCCTCGACGGTCTCGACGTGCTGCCCGGCTTTACGTGCCCGCTGAGCGAGGTCTTTGGCGCGTAGCGCCCGGCTACTCCTCGCCCTCCGCCATCTGCCGCGCCAGCTCCTCCATGTCCACGTCCTCGATGTGCGTGGCCAGGGACCAGCGGTTGCCCGCCGGGTCGAGGATGCGAGCGATGCGGTCGCCGTAGGGCTGGTCCTCGGGATCCGCCACAGCCGTGGCGCCCGCCTTGACCGCGACCACGTACGCGCTGTCGACGTCATCGACGTAGAGGTGGAACTGCCCCTCCGTGGCCGGGAAGTCGGGCGGGGCGGTGTCGGAGACCATCAGCACCGAGTCGCCGATCTCGACCTCGGCGTGCCCGATCCCGCCGCCAGGCATCTCCATCCGCATGCGCTCGACCCCCTCGAACGCGGTGGCGAGGAAGTCGAGGTACGCGGCGGCGTCCTCGACGACGAGGTACGGCGTGATCGTGGTGTAGCCCTCGGGGGCGGGGTTGGCGTCAGGCATGGGTGCTCCTCTGGCAATCGCGGGCTCCCGCAGCGTCGCCCGCGAGGGGCCAACGCGCGAGGGGCCTCTGGGCGCGCCGAGACGCGCAGCGCCCGCCCGCCGTGCGGCGAGCGGGCGCGAACTGCGCTACGTGCGAGGAACGCGCGTGGTGACTACGCGCCGACGGGCTGGCCGCTCAGGCGCTCCATCACCTCCTGCGCCTCCTCCATGAGGTCGAAGATGACCTGCCGCGCGGGCTTGACCGACGTGATGTGACCCACGCCCTGCCCGGCCGGCGGGCCGCTCCAGTCCTCGAGGTGGTGGTCGTCGATGGCCTGCTTGATCTCCGCGACCAGCATCGGCTGGAGCGGCATCGGCAGCGGGTCCGGCGCCTCGGGCGCGTCCCACGCCTCGGTCCACTTCGAGCGGACCTGGCGCACCGGCTTGCCGGTGGTCGCGCGCGACTGCACGGCGTCCTCGATGACCGCGTTCACCAGCTTCTGCTTGGCGTACATCTCGGTCTCGGACTCGTTCGTCGCCTGCCAGATGGTGCCGCACCAGACGGCGTCGGCGCCCATCGCGATCGCGGCCGCGACGTGCGTGCCGGTGGTGACCCCGCCGGCGGCGAGCACGAGGCTCTCCGGGTTGATCTCGTTGCGCGCCTTCACGACCTCCGGCACCAGCGAGAAGGTGCCGATGCGGCCACTGTGGCCGCCGGAGTCGCCGCCCTGCGCGATGATGCCGTCGACCTTCGCGTCGAGCTCACGCACGGCCTGCCGCTTCATCCCGATCAGGCCCCAGCACTTGGTGCCCACGTCGTGCGCCTTGTCGAGGATGAACGCGGGGCTGCCGAGGCCGGAGGCGAAGATCGGCACGCGGTTCTCGAGGACGACCTCGAGCTGCTTCTGCGCCTTCTCCATCAGGCCGGCGTCGATGCCGCCCTCGGGCTCGTTCTTCGGAGGCGGGATGTCGTTCTCCGCCATGAGGTTCGCGACGAAGTCGCGGTGCTCCTGCGGGATCATCTCCTCCAGGTCTTCCATGTTGCCCTGCACGAACGACGCCGGGACCAGCAGGTCCACGCCGAACGGCTTGTCGCCCACGCGCTCGCGGATCCAGCGCACGTCGCTGTCGATCTCGTCGGGCGTCGAGCCGGTCGCGCCGAGGACGCCGATGCCCCCGGCGTTCACGACCGCCGCAATCACGTCCTTGGTGTGCGCGAACGCGACGATCGGGAACTCAGCCCCGTACTCCTCGCAGACTCGCGTGAACAGTGGATCTCCTGCCATGGCTTACCTCCCGGGTGAGCGTCGCCGCCGGCGCCCCGCACGGGCGCCGGGTGAGGCTCGCTTGCCGCCGCGAACATAGCAACGCGCGATGCAGCCTGTAAACGCGCCTCCCCGCCTTAAGGCCGCCCCGATGCCGCCGCGCGACGCGGGTGCGTCGCGCGCGCTACGCTGCGCGCGCGGAGGACGCGATGGAGTTGCGCCTGTTCCCGCTGCATACCGTGCTCTTCCCCGGGATGGCGCTGCCCCTCAACGTCTTCGAGCCGCGCTACCTGCAGCTTGTCGAGGAGTGCCTGCGCGACGAGGCGCCCTTCGGCGTGGTGCTCATCCGCGAGGGCCCCGAGGTCGGCGGCTTCGCCGTCCCCCACGACGTCGGCACGACCGCGCGGATCGAGCGCGCCGAGCCGAACATCCTCAACCAGATCGCGCTGTCCTCGCGCGGCGAGCGGCGCTTCCGCATCACGGAACTGCACCACGACCGCCCCTACCTCTGGGCCGACGCCGAACTCGTCGAGGAGTCCTCGGACGAGGCTCCCGAGGCGCTGCGCGAGCGCGCCGCGGAGCAACTCCGCGCCTTCGCTGCACTGCGCGCGCGGGCGCGTGGCGAGTACGAGCGCGACCCCGACGCCGACACGCCCGAGCGCACAGGCGCGCTCGCCGACGCCATCTGCGCGACCGGCGCCGGTACGGCGGACGAGCGCCAGCGGCTCCTCGAGACGCTCGACCCGGTGGACCGCCTCGCCCGCGCGGTCGAGATGTTCGAGGAGATCCTGGAGCTGCTGCGCCGCCGCGTCGACGAGGCGGCCGTGCAGCGCTGGAACGAGCCGGGCGGCCTCAACTGACGCGGATGCGCGCTGCGTCGTGCGCGGTACGCTATCCCGGCGCGCGGCGCACCCGCGCGCCGGAGGTGCGGCGATGACCCTGACCCTCGGCGTCCTCGACCAATCGCCCATCCGCGAGGGCGGCTCGGCCGCCGCGGCGCTGGCCGAGACGATCGAGCTCGCGAAGGCGACCGAGCGCCTCGGCTACAACCGCTACTGGCTCGCCGAGCACCACAACAGCCGCGGCCTCGCCAGCTCCGCGCCCGAGGTGCTGATCGCGCGCGTCGCGGCGGAGACCTCGGCGATGCGGATCGGCTCGGGCGGCGTGATGCTCTCGCACTATGCGCCGCTCAAGGTCGCCGAGAACTTCCGCACGCTGGAGACGCTCTACCCCGGCCGCATCGACCTCGGCGTGGGGCGCGCGCCGGGCTCCGACGGCCGGACGGCGCAGGCGCTCACCCACGGGCCGGGCGCGCTCGGCATCCAGCACTACCCCCACCAGGTCGCCGACCTGCTGCGCTTCGTCTCCGACCAGATGCCCGAGGGCCACTACTTCACCGGCATACAGGCGACCCCGCTCGGCCCGACCGTGCCGCAGCCGTGGATGCTCGGCTCCTCGCTGGAGAGCGCGAGCATGGCGGCCGAGTTCGGCGTGCCGTACTCGTTCGCGCACTTCATCAACGAGGCGTGGGCGGGCGAGGCGATCACGCTCTACCGCCGCACCTTCCGCTCCTCGCCGTGGCTCGATGAGCCGCGGGTGAGCGTCGGCGTCTCCGTGATCTGTGCCGACACGGACGAGCGCGCCGAGGAGCTGGCGATGAGCCGCTGGATGTGGCGGCTGCGCAACCGGCAGGGGCGCGCCTACGGCGTACCCTCGGTCGAGTCGGCGATGGCAGAGGATCTGAACGAGGCGGAGCGCGAGTACATCGACTTCCAGCGCAAGAACGCGCTCGTCGGCGGGCCCGAGCGCGTCAAGGAACGCATGGAGGCCCTCGCCACCGAGCTCGAAGCCGACGAGTTCATCGTCGTCACCATCACCTACGACTTCGCGGACCGCCTCCGGTCCTACGAGCTGCTAGCGGAGGCGTTCGGGCTGGAGGGGCTGGGCGAGGATGGGTAGCTGCGTTCAAGCCGATAGCAACCGCACGTCTGGTTGCGAAGCTCAGTCACACGAGCGATAGGGCCAGTCGAGCCGCTCGAAGATGTCGGGCCAGAGAGCCCCACCGGAATGCGGCTCGACCGGGCCGATGTGCTCCTCGATGGCATCCTCCTCGGCGGCGGTGTCGCACATCCAGACTCGACACTGGGGAGTCAAGAACTTCGAGAAGGGCGGCTCTCGAAGGAACGAGAATACCGTGAGCGCCCCGGCCGAGTCAGGGGCGGCCAGTACCGAGTCCTCATCGATGCCGGTCAGCCGCGTCTCATTGCGCTTGCCTCGGAACATGCGGCTGTTGTGCCAGACGGCCTGCACTGTCTGAGCATACGGGTGGCTGTCGATCGTCACTTCGATGGGCTCAGAAGGAGTGCGCTTGTCGGCCCACATGAGCGACGGGACGACGCGGAAGAGCACCTGCCTCGGGATGAAGAGGCCACGTATCCCGTCGATGTACCTGATGTTGTCGTAGACGGGCAGTCTCATGCCGTAGACCAACCGCTCGGGCGTGAGTTGATCCGCGAGCCACTCTTCGAAGTCCGATACCGTCGCCACGCTCGCCTCCTCGGTGTTCGCACGTGCGAACCGTGGTGCCGATGATACGACTCGGCCAGCCCCCTAATCCTGGAAGCGACGTTTCCGCTACCCTGGCGCCCCGACGGTCGATCGTGATGTGGAGAGAGGCGCGTGGTCAGCGGGACGCTCAAGCCGGGTGAGATCGTCAGCCACCACAGAATGTCCGGCGAGGAGCGCGGCGTGCGGCTCCAGCGCGGGATGAACTTCCGCCTTGACCCGCGCTACAGCGTGATCTTGATGAGCCAGCGCGAAGGCGCCCCATACGGCGATAGCGTCGAAGGAGACGGCACCGTGCTCATCTACGAGGGACACAACGTCGATCGGTCGCCGACCGTCCCCGACCCCACGAGCGTCGACCAGCAACTCACTCTCAAGTCAGGCGGGCTGACGCGGAACGGCCGGTTCCGTGACGCAGCCCTCGCATACCGGGATGGTCGCTCCGACGCCGAGTTCGTGAAGGTCTACGAGAAGATCCGGCGCGGGATCTGGGTCTACAACGGCCTCTTTCGACTCACGGACTGCTGGGAAGAACAGAGCGGCGGCCGGCGGGTCTTCAAGTTCCGGCTCGAACTCGCCGGGGACGCGTCTGTCCCGGAGCCCTCACTCGGCGAGCGTAGCCGCATGATTCCGTCGGCAGTGAAGCTGGCTGTGTGGGGGCGCGACCGCGGCAGGTGCGTGATTTGCGGCGCGGACGACGAACTGCACTTCGACCACGATATCCCGTACTCGGCCGGCGGCTCGTCAGTCACGGCGGAGAACATCCGCATCCTCTGCGCTCGCCACAACCTCGAGAAGAGCGACCGCATCGAGTGAGGCGGACAGCCCGCTCGGCTACCCGGTCCAGCGCTGTTGACTTCGCCTGCGTCCCCCCAAGAGAATAGAACTTGCGTTCCCAGCGCTGGCTCCTCGAGTGCTGACGAGGAGGAAGGCAGGTACAGCCCTTCTGGGTGTGGCGAGCATTCAGATCGCCGACCCGCTGACCGGAACGCTCATCGCGCCGCTCCCCGCTTTATGAGGACAAGACGATATGGGAATCAGCTTCGCTGGAGGCACGTACTCAGGACCGCCCGAGGTTAGCTACCTCTTCGTGGACGGTGGGTACCTGAGGAAGATCGCCCAGAGGTTCGGCGCGCAGCTCTTTGATGGAGTAGAGCCGCCGATCAACCATAGCGCGCTCGGAAGCGGGTTCACCAAGTGCTTCTACTACGACTGTTTGCCCGCACCACGATCCGGGGAGGAGCCAGCACAGTACGAGGCTCGCGTGTCCCAGCAACGCGCCCAGTTGAGCGTGATCAGCTCACTACGCGGCTGGCACGTCGTGGAGGGAGTCACTGCTGGCACAGGGAGCCGGGCTCGCCAGAAGCAAGTCGATGTCCAGATCGCCGTGGACATGCTCACTCACTCGTATCGTGGAAACATGCATCACGCGACGTTCATCGCTGGTGATCAGGACTTCAAGCCTCTCGTGGACGCGGTCGTTCGCGAGGGGATGTTCATAGAGATCTGGTACGAGCCGTCATCAGCAAGCATTGACCTTCTTGATGCTGCGGATGCTCGGGAGCCGCTGGAGCTCTATGCGTTCTTCAATCGGTATGTGGATTCAGCCTTCAACGAGCTGTACCCGCTCCCGAAGCGGGGCTTGTCAGCCGATCGGGTTGCCAAACTGATGGTGCCCGAGCGCGTCGGGGAGAGCGCTGGGGCGCGCGTCGAGCTATACCGGACGCATGACGGTTACACGATGGTCCATCAGGAACCCGCCGACGGTCAGGGGCCGGCGTACTTGACGCATCATGACCCCGAACTCCTCCAGCGCGTGTTTGCGGCGCTGTACGGCAAGGTGAAGTGGGCCGAGGCTCCCGTAACCCTGCTCACCTAAGGGCCCCATACCCCCTCGCCGCCCCCACCAACGCCAGCGCGTGCGCGTGGGCGGCGACGTCGTGGACGCGGACGACGTGGACGCCGCGGGCGGCGGCGAGGACGTTGAAGGCGAGGGTGGCTTCGAACTGGCCGGGGGCGTCCTGCCGCTTCTCGTGGCCCAGCGCCTCGGCGAGGAAGCCCTTGCGGGACGCGGAGATGAGCACCGGGTAGCCCGTGGCGACGAGGTCGCCGAGGCTGCCGAAGAGCCGCAGGTTGTCCCCCAGCGACTTGCCGAACTCGAAGCCCGGGTCCAGCCACGGCCGGGGCGCGCCCGCGGCCTCGAGGGCGGACGCGCGGTCGAGGAGGAAGTGACGCACCTCGGCGACGATGTTGTCGTAGCGCTGGTCGGCGTCGTAGTGGCGCTGCGGGCGGCCGCGCATGTGCATCACGATGGGCGTCGCCCCGTGCTCGGCGGCGACCTCCGCCATCTCCGGGTCGACGAAGCCGGTCACGTCGTTGAGGCCGTCGACGCCTGCTGCGGCGGCGGCGCGGGCGACCTCGGCGGTCCAGCTGTCGACGGTGACGGGGATGCCCTCGGCCGAGAGCGCCTCGATGACCGGGCAGACGCGCTCGATCTCCTCCTGCGCGGTGATGGGCGCCGCGCGCGAGGAGGTGGAGTGCGCGCCGACGTCGACGATCGCGGCGCCCTCGGCGACGAGGGCGCGTGCCCGGTCGAGGGCCCGCGAGGGGTCGACGACGGAGCCGGCGACGGGTGAGTCGGGGGAGAGGTTGAGGATCGCCATGATCGCCGTGCGATCGGTGGCTTCGATGCGATGCTTGCCGAGTTCGAGCAGCACGCCTCGTCCCTCGTCGGCGGCGGGGAAGCGCCCCGGCCGCGGCTCCAGTCTACGTGCGGCGCGAGCTATGGGCGGCGGGCTGTCGCAGCGCCGGGCGGCGTCGTAGAGTCGCCGGGGACACGGACGGGAGCGGCGAGGCGTCATGGTCGGCGAAGACACCACGGAGAGCCCGGGCGAGCCTGTCCTCGTCGCCGTCGACTTCACCGGCGACGAGCTGCGCCTGCTCCTCACCGACGTGCAGGGCTCGCCGCTGGAGCGCGGCGCGTGGCCGCTGCCACCCCTGCCCGACGAGGACGCTTGGTCGTGGGAGGTGGGCGGGCGCATCGCGACGCTGTTCGCCACCGAGGGGTCGCGGCGCTCGGCGCTCGCCATCGCCGTCGCGGCGCCCGGCGTCGTCGACCCGCTCACCGGCACGCTCACCCACTCGACCGGGCAGGACACGTGGGACGGCCTGCCGGTCGTCGAGGTGCTGCGCAGGCACATCGACGCACCCATCGCGGCCGAGAGCCGCACCAACGCGGCGCTGGCGGGCGAGCGCTGGCACGGCGCGGCCGGCGCCGCCGCCGACGTGCTCTACGTCTCGCTGCGCGGCACGCCCGAGGCGGCCGTGGTGGCCGGCGGGCGGCCGGTGCGCGGCGCGCGCTTCTCGGCGGGCAGCCTGCCCGCCATGCCCGAGCTTGCCCCGGGTCAGCTCATCGGCGACGACGACCTCGAGACCGCCTCGGGGCTGCTCGCGGACGCCACGGCCTTGCTGGGCCCCGAGTTGGTCATGATCGACGGCGAGGACGAGCACACGCGGCGGCTGATCCCGCTGCTCCAGCGCGTGCTCGACCAGGTCGCGCCGGGGCCGCGCGTCGTGGCCTCGGAGCTGGGGGAGAACGCCGCGCTGCTCGGCGCGGCGCGCCTCGCCTCGCGGCTCGCGTATGAGGGCGACCGCAAGCCGTGAGCGTGCCGCCTCCCGAGCCACGTCGTGTGCGCGGGCAACCCGCGCGCCCGTACCAGTTGCGGCTGGACCCCGAGCGCGTCGGCACGCTGCTCGGCTCGGTCGCGTGGGTGCTCGGTGCGCTCCAGATCATGCGCGACCGCGGGCACGCCGAGGCGAGCGAGGAGTTCCACGACCTGCAGGAGCAGCTCACCCCGCGGCTCGAGGCACTGCTCAACGATGTCGCGCTGGCGCGGAACGCCGCCGAGGGCGACCCGGACTCGGAGCTCAGCCATCGCGTCGAGCAGGCCTACACACAGGTTCGCGAGGCGTTCGAGCGCTGGATCCGGCTCACCGCCTCGGACACCGCGAGCGTGGCGATCGGCCAGCGGCTGGCGGAGATCGCCGATCAGGCCGAGCAGCAATCCGGCGAGGCTGGCGAGGCTGGCGAGCAGGAGTAGGCGCGAGCGCGAGAGCCCTCGCCCGCCGCGTCAGTGCCCGACGTACCTCGATGCAAGCGGGTAGCGCCGGTCGCGGCCGAAGGCGCGAGGCGTGATCTTCACGCCCGGCGGCGACTGGCGGCGCTTGTACTCGTTGCGGTTGATGAGGTCGATCACGCGCCGCACGATCGCCGGCTCGTAGCCTCGCGCCACGATCTCCTCGAAGCCCGCGTCCTCCTCGACGTACGCCTCGATGATCGGGTCGAGGACCTCGTAGGGCGGCAGCGAGTCGGTGTCGAGCTGGTCGGGGCGCAGCTCGGCGGAGGGCGGCTTGTCGATGACGGCCTGCGGGATCACCTCGCCGCGCGTGTTGCGGTGGCGCGAGAGCGCGTAGGCGAGGGTCTTCGGCACGTCCTTGATGACGGCGAAGCCGCCGGCCATGTCGCCGTAGAGGGTGGCGTAGCCGCAGGCGTACTCGGACTTGTTGCCGGTGGTGAAGACCAGCGTGTTGAACTTGTTGGACAGCGCCATCACCAGCATCCCGCGCAGCCGCGACTGCAGATTCTCCTCCGCCGTGCCCTCGGCCGTCCCCTCGAACGACCGCGCGAGGGTGTCGAGGGCAGCCTGGTGCAGCGCCTCGATCGGCATCGTGATCATCTCGATGCCGAGCCGGTCGGCGAGGTCCTGCGCATCGGCGATTGAGCCCTCCGAGGAGTAGCGCGACGGCAGCGAGACGCCCCGCACGTGCTCCGGCCCGAGCGCGTCGACGGCGATGGCCGCGACGAGCGAGGAGTCGATGCCGCCGGAGAGCGCGACGATCGTGTCCGCGAAGCCCGTCTTGTGCATGTAGTCGCGCGTGCCTACCACCAGCGCATCGTACGTCTCGGCGAGCGCGTCGGGCGGGTCGAGGTCCGTCGGGGGCGCGGGCTCGCGGGCAACGTCGGTGGCGGCGGTGATGTGCAGGGAGGCTGCCGGCTCGGCGGCGTGGCGCTCGCGGCGCAGCCGCGACTCGTGGAGGCGCACCTGCCGGACCTCGTCGACGGGGATGTCGGCCACCACGAGGTCCTCGCGCATCGAGGCGCCGCGGGCGAGCACCGCGCCGCGCGCGTCGATCACCAGCGAGTTGCCGTCGAAGACTAGCTCGTCCTGCCCGCCCACCTGGTTCACGTACGCGATCGCGATGTGGTCGTCGGTGGCGCGGGTGGCGAGCATACGCTCGCGCTCGCGCGTCTTGCCGGCGTGGAACGGCGAGGCGTTGATGTTCACGATCACCTCGGCGCCGTCGAGCGCGGCGTCGTGGGCGGGGCCGTCGGCGTACCAGATGTCCTCGCAGATGGTCACGGCCACCTCGACGCCACCGATGATGAACCGCGGCGTCTCGTGGCCGGGCTGGAAGTAGCGCTCCTCGTCGAAGACGCCGTAGTTGGGGAGGCGGTGCTTGCGGTAGCGCGCGACGACCGCGCCCCCGTGGACGATGGCGGCGCCGTTGTAGAGCACGCCGTCGAACTCCACGCAGCCCACGACGAGCGGCGGGAGTCCCTCTGCGTCGCGCGCGAGTGCGGCGAGCGCGGCCTCGGCCTCGTCGATGAACGGCGCCCGCAGCAGCAGATCCTCGGGCGGGTAGCCGGTCACCGCCAGCTCGGGGAACGCGACCACGTCGGCGTCGAGCGCTGCGGCCCGGCGCGCGGCGTCGAGAATGCGCGAGCAGTTGCCGCCGAAGTCGCCGACGGTGGTGTTGACCTGGGCGAGTCCCACCCGCAGGTGCCGCATCGTGGCTCCGTCCCGCCGAGAAAGCGTACCAGGTACGCGAAGTCGGCAGCGCCGATCGTACGCGATGCCCTCGCGCGACCGCAACGCCGCGATGTTCCTCAGAAGTTGTCGGACCCCGGATAGCGCCTGTTACTCAGAATCGCCGCACCGACGCGAAGCTGCACCTGGGGCGAGCACGAATCGCAATACGTCGCCGTGGCAGCCGGCACGGCGAAGCACGCGCACCGCTACGTCGCAGGGTTCGTCGGCCGAGTACGACCCTCGTGCAGGGGCCGGTCGTCGGAGCCTGGTCGAGCCCCTCTAGCGCCTATCGTCATTCACGCATACCTCGACGGGGCCGAAGGTCGTATCCCGACGAAAGGCGTCGGGGTAGGCGCCACAGAGGGGCTCGGCGTCCGTAGAGACCACGAGCGCGAGCCCGAGCAGCACGGCGCCGAGGATGTACTCGAGGGCCTGTAGTTCCCACGGTGGCATGGTCAGAACTGCCCCCGATCCAGCTCGCCACGCCGGGTCTTGTGGATCGAGGCCTCCGCGCTTCGCATCCTAGCAGGCTGTGCTCGGCTCGCGCCGACGTTACCCCGGCGGGCGCCGCGTGGCCTCCGGCGACCCTCGGAACGGCACGCGTTATCCTCGTAGCGTGCGGCGGCCGAGCCCAGGGGCGGGCCGCGCGAGAGGCGGATGCGGGCGTGCAGATCGACGTGACCGGGCGGCTCCTCGATGCCTCGGTGGTCGCGCACGAGGGCGTCCACGCCGGGCAGAGCGTCTGGGAGCGCTGGAACTTCGACCCCGAGTTGGTCATCCCCGTCCTGCTGCTCACGGGCCTCTACCTGCGCGGCCTGCGCGTGTGGCGCAACCGCAGCCGCGAGCACCCACACTGGCGCACCGCCAGCTACCTGGCCGGCATGCTCCTGCTCCTCGCGAGTGTCGAGTCGCCCCTGGACGCCGCGGCCGAGCACCACTTCTCGATGCACATGATCCAGCACGAGATCATGATGATGTTCGTCGCGCCGCTGATCCTGCTGGGCGCGCCGACCACCCCCGTGCTGCGAGGCATCCCGCGCGTCGTGCGCCGTCGCGTCGTGCGGCCCGTGGTGCGCCTGCGCGCGACGTACATCCTCTACCGCCTCGTCACGCACCCGGTGGTCGCGCTGGCGACGTTCACCGCCGTGCTCGGCCTCTGGCACTTCTCGCCCGGCTGGTACGACGCCGCCATCCGCGACGACTTCGTCCATGACGTCCAGCACTTCTCGTTCATGCTCATCGGCGTGCTGATCTGGTGGAACGTCATCGACCCGAAGCCGCTGCGCTCGCGGCTCGGCTACGTGGGGCAGATGGGGTTCCTCGTGGTGGCGAGCACGCCGAAGTCGTTCCTGGGCGCGATCATCGTCTTCGCCGAGGAGCCGCTCTACGAGTTCTGGTTCGACGTCGAGCCGCTGCTCAACCTCACGCCGCTCGAGGACCAGGAGCTGGGCGGCCTGCTGATGTGGGTGCCGAGCCAGATGATGTTCCTGCTCGCCCTCGGCGTGGTGTTCGCGGTGTGGGCGCAGAAGTCCGAGGAGCGCCAGCGCGTCGAGGACGAGGCGCGACTCGCGGCGCGCGCCGCCCAGGCGGCGTCACCGGGCTCCACCGGCTAGCACGTCCTGTCGCCAGGTCGGAGCCACAGGCGCGGGGCCGCTGCGATCGCGGCCAGGCGGTGGCGGCACGGGCCGGCTGGCGTCTCGATGGCCCCTTCGCCTCGCGAGACGGGCGGCGTGGCCCGTCAGGCGGTCGAGCTCAGGCGCCGCACCGGAACCGCCGACTCCTCGACACAGCGCTCGACGCAGCAAGGAGGCCCGCTTCCGCGGGCCTCGGGTGTTGGTGAGCCGCCCCGCGTGGGGCAGGGCTCGTTAGATGAGGCTGGTGATGTCCGTCCAGAACAGCGCGATGAGTGCGATGAGCACGCCGGCAGCGAGGACGAACGAGCCAGTAAAGACCTGGCTCAGCAGCCGGTGCTCGAACCGCAGGTGCATGTAGTACGCGACGACAATCACGAACTTCACGGCGGACAGGACGATCAGCACCGGGATCAGCAGGTTACCGAGGTCCACCCACAGGGAGGCCCCGAGCTCGACGATGGTGATGATCGTCAGGAGCAGGCCGATCCAGACGTACTGCATCGGCTGGAGGCCATGTTCCTCCTCGACGCCGTGGTCGTTGTGCATGCTCATCGCGCGCTCCCGTCCCTGCTCGCCGCGCCTACGCCGGGATGAGGTACAGGACCGTGAAGATCACGATCCAGACGATGTCGACGAAGTGCCAGTAGAGGCCCGCGGTCTCCACGTGGAAGCCCGGCTCCGAGCCCAGCCCGCGCCGGCGGAACGAGGCGAGCAGGAGCGAGCCGAGGATCAGCACGCCCACGGCGACGTGGGTGCCGTGGAATCCCGTGAGCACGAAGAAGGACGCTCCGAACTGGCTCGTTTCGAGCGTCAGTCCCTCCTGCCCGAACGTGCGGAACTCGTAGACCTGGTAGCCGAGGAAGATCAGGCCGAGGACCATCGTCGCGAGCAGCCAGGACTTCATCATCATCGGCCGGTTGTGTTGTGCTCCGTAGACCGCAAGCACCATCGCGACACTGCTCATCAGCAGGACGAACGTGCTCTGCGAGGTCAGCGGGATGTCGAAGATGCCTTCACAGACCGAGATGCCGGCCTCGTCGCTGGCGTGGCAGAGGTGGGACTGCACCTCGGTGATCTCGCCGCTGGCCAGGGCCTCCTCGAGGTACGCGGTCTCGACGAAGGTCTCGCTGGGGAAGGGCGGGAGGTCGATCCCGCCCTTGAAGATCAGGTAGGTCGCGATCAGCGAGCCGAAGAACAGGCACTCCGAGCCGAGGAAGATCCACATCAGGAGCTTCCGGCTGTCGATGCCGGTGGTGGTGTGGTGCTCTACGTGTCCTGCTGCTGCCACGAGTGATCCGTCCCGGTTCTATTCGGTGGGTTCCAGGGTCCAGCCCCAGGTCCCGTAGATGATGACCGGCACGCCCAGTGCCGTGACCGCGAGGTGCGTGAGCGGCCCGAGGCCGAGCAGCAGCACTCCGAAGGCAATGATGATCGGGTAGTACGACGGCGGCGGCAGGTGGATGTGCATGCCCGGCTCGGGCTCCGGCGTCGTCATGTTGTTGTCGCGCATGTACCAGACCGGCTCGCGCGAGTGGACCTCGGGAATGACGTCGAAGTCGTGCTCCGGCGGCGGCGAGGTCGTCGCCCACTCGAGCGTCGGGGCGTCCCACGGGTTGTCGCCGGCGTCGGGTGGCTGCTGCCACGTCTTGAAGACGTTGATGATGAACATCAGCACGCCCAGCGCGAGGATGAACGCGCCGACCGTGGCGACCAGGTTCCAGAAGTCCCAGCCCAGCCCGGTGTCGTAGGTGTAGATGCGCCGCGGCATCCCGCTCACGCCCAGGAAGTGCATCGGGAAGAACGCGAGGTTCATGCCGGCGAACATCAGCCAGAAGTTCCACTTGCCCAGCGTCTCGCCCAGCAGGCGGCCGGTCATCTTCGGCCACCAGTAGTAGAGCCCGGAGAAGATGCCGAAGAGTGCGCCGCCCACCAGCACGTAGTGGATGTGCGCGACGATGAAGTACGTGTCCTGCTGCTGCTGGTCGACCGGCGGCGAGGCGTGCATCACGCCGGAGATGCCGCCGATGGTGAAGAGCGCGATGAACGCCACGGCGAAGTACATCGCGGTGGTGAAGCGGATGTTGCCGCCCCACATCGTCGCCAGCCAGTTGAAGACCTTGATCCCCGTGGGGATGCCGATCGCCATGGTGCTGGCCGAGAAGACGGCCTGCTGCACCGCGCCGAGGCCGGTGGTGAACATGTGGTGGCTCCACACGGCCCAGCCGAGGAACCCGATGGCGACGCCGGCGAAGACGATCGCGGCGTAGCCGAACAGCGGCTTGCGCGAGAACGTCGGGAGCACCTCGGAAACCACGCCCATGGCGGGGAGGATGAGGATGTAGACCTCGGGGTGGCCGAACACCCAGAAGAGATGCTGCCACAGGATCGGGTCGCCGCCGCCCTCGGGCAGGAAGAAGCTCGTCGTGAACTGGCGGTCGAAGAGCATCTGCACCAGCGCCACGGTCAGGACCGGCAGCGCGAGGATGAGCAGGAACATGATGATGAAGGTCATCCAGATGAAGACCGGGAGCCGCATCATCGTCATGCCGGGCGCGCGCAGGTTGATGATCGTCACGGCGAAGTTCAGCGCCGCGGCCAGCGACGAGATGCCGAGGATCATCAGCCCGATGACGTAGAAGTCCATGCCGGAGCCGGAGAACTGGCTGCCGCTGATGGGCTGGTAGGCGAACCAGCCGGTGTCGGGCGCGCCGCCGAAGAAGAAGCTGCTGGTCAGCACGAGGCCGCCGAAGAGGAAGATCCAGTACGAGAGGGCGTTCAGCCGGGGGAAGGCCACGTCCCGCGCGCCGATCATGAGCGGGACCATGTAGTTAAAGAACGCTGCTCCCAGCGGCATGATGGCCAGGAAGATCATCGTCAGCGCGTGCATCGTAAAGAGCTGGTTGAACAGCTCGGCGTCGACCACCGTGCCGTTCGGCACGGCGAGCTGCGTGCGGATGAGCAGCGCCTCGATGCCGCCGATCAGGAAGAAGATGAAGGCGGTAACGCCGTACAGCGCTCCGATGCGCTTGTGGTCGACGGTCGTGATCCACGACCAGACCACGCTCTCTGTGGAGGGGGCGGCAATGGTGCCTGCTGCGGTCGCCATCTTCGGTGCCTTCCGCTAGGCCGCTGGGTAGCTCGCTGCTACTTCAGTTCGGTCAGGTACTGGGCGATAGCCTGGATGTCCTCGGCCGAGATCTCATCCTCGAACGCCCGCATGAACCGCAACGGCGGATCCTTGTCGGAGATGTCGTTCTCGGGATTGATGCCCGGCTTGATCTCTGCGGGGTTGCTGATCCACTCCACGAGGTTCTCGAAGTTGTTGTCGAGGATACCCGCCGCGATGGTCGTGCGGCTGGCGATGTGCGTGAGGTCCGGGCCGAAGTCGGCGATGCTGGCGGCCGTGCCGCGGACGGTGTGGCACTCGGCGCACCGCACGACGAACAGCGTCGCGCCCAGCTTGCCCAGCTCCGTGGTGGGCTCCACCGCGTCGGAGAGTTCGTTCTCCACCCAGGCGTTGAAGCCCGCCTCGTCGTGGACGAAGACGCGGAACCGCATGTTGGCGTGCGAGGCGCCGCAGAACTCGACGCACTGGCCGAGGTAGGCCTCGTCGCGCGCGGAGTCCTCGAAGGGCGTGAACCACAGGTCGTTCTCGTGGCCCGGCACCATGTCGACCTTGCCGGCGAGCTGCGGGATCCAGAACGAGTGGATGACGTCGTCGGAGTAGAGCTTGACGTGGACGGGCTTGCCGGCCTGGACGTGCATCTCGTTGGCGGTGGTAATGCCGAGCCCGGGGTACTTGAACTCGAACCACCACTGCTTGCCGGTCGCCTCGACCACCATGGAGCCCTCGGGCGGGGAGTCCGTGGTGTCGGCGATGACCTGCCAGGTGGGGACGAGCATGACGAGCACGATCGCCACGGGGATGATGGTCCACAGGATCTCGAGGCGCTGGTGGCCGTGGATCTGGATCGCCTCGCGCCCGGGGCGCTCGCGGTAGTGCACGGCGAGCCAGAGCGTGAGCAGCATGATCGCGACGAAGACGAACATGGAGAGCCAGAAGACGATCTCGTAGACGCCCTGGATGGCCTCCGTGAAGTCAGACTTCGGCTCGATCGTGGTCTGTGGGTCGGAACAGGCCGACAGCAGGATGAACAGCGCTGCCGGTCCGAGGATCAGCAGCCGACGCGCCCAACGTTGGGAGATGCGCAACAGGGCCTCCTCGGTCACTCGGGCACGCGTCCCCTCAAACTCGTGCGCCCCGACATCGTAGCGCCCGAGTGCGTGCTCCGCACAGCGCAGTCGCCCTGCGCCCCGGTACGATTATCACCGGGCCGATCAGTGGTCAAGGCCGCAGGCCCCCCGAACAGCGGATCCGAGACCCTCGGACCGCCTCGATCGTTGATCGCCGCACCTGCGGCGGCTAGCCTCGACGACGGCTTATGGCAACCATCCTCAACGTCATCCGGGGTCGTCTGCTCGTCGTCGCCACCGGCGCCGCCCTCCTCGCCCTCCTCGCGGTGCTCGTCGTGGCGATGACGCGCGATGTCGGCCGGGAACGCCTCGGCGACGTGGATCCCGGCTTCGAGCGCGTCCGCGAGTTCACCCTCCCCACCTTCGACGGCGACTCCGTCGCCATCGCCGACTACGCCGACGGGCCCGTGTTCGTGTACTTCTGGGCGTCGTGGTGCGCGCCGTGCGCGAGCGAGGCGCCGCTGATCGAGCGGCTCTGGGCCGAGTACGAGCCGCAGGGCTACACGTTCATCGGCATCAACATCCTCGACAGCGATCGAGGGGCGCGGCAGTTCGTCGATGCCTACGGGCTGACGTTCCCGTTGCTGATCGACGGCGACGGGGACGTGTATTTTGATTTCGGCGTGAACGGCGTCCCCGAGGCCTACTTCCTCCGGCCGGGCCTCGAGGTGGCGCGCAAGTACATCGGCGAGCTCCGCGAGCAGGACTTCCGCGACATGCTCGAAGACATCCGGCCCGTCTCATGAACCGCGCAGCGCTTGCGCGCACGCTCGGCAGCACGCGCGCACGGCTGGTCGCCGTGCTCGCCCTCGCGACGGTCGTGATCGGCGTCCTTGCCGTGCAGGCCGCCGACTCCTCGCTGTCCTACTACGTCACGCCCGAGGAGTTCGCGCAGGAGATCGACCCCGAGGGCCGCCGCTGGCGCGTCGGCGGGCGCGTCGTCGACGGCTCGATCGTGGAGGACGCGCGCGGCAGTCCCATCGCGTGGGTGGTCGAGGGTGAGCAGGGCGACCGCATGGACATCGTCATCGCCGACTCCGGCGTGGCGATCCCGGACCTCTTCACGCCGCGCGCGTTCGTCGTGGTCGAGGGTGTGGCGGACGACGCGGGGCGGCTCACCGCGTCGAGCGTGATCGTGCGCCACGAGCCGGAGTTCGTGACGGACCCCGAAGACGCCTCGATCGCCGCGCCCAAGTCGACTGACCAGCCCTCCGACAAGTCTTCCGAGGGTCAATGAACCTCGTCGCCACGCTCGGCGCCTCGGCGCTGCTGACGGCGCTCGCCGCGTCGCTGTTCGCGGTGGGCGCGTCCGTGATCGGCCAGCGGCTGGCGCGCCCGCCGCTGATCGCGGCGGCGCGGCGCGCGATCGTGGTGACCGCGGCGCTGACGACGCTGGCCATCGGCCTCGTCGCCTACGCGCTGCTGACCGACGACTTCTCGATCGCCCACGTCGTGGCGGTGTCGTCGCGCGACATGCTGCCGCACATGAAGTGGGCGGCGCTCTACAGCGGGCAGCCCGGCTCGCTGCTGTTCTGGACCTGGCTGCTCTCGCTCATGCTGGGCGCATTCGCGCTCGTCACCGTGCCGCGCATCCCGTGGGGGGCCGCGCACGCGACGGCGGCGAGCGGCGCGGTCCTCGCCGCGTTCCTGGTCCCGGCCGTCTTCCTCGCATCGCCCTTCGAGGTCAGCCCGGTCACGCCCGACGACGGCGTGGGCCTCAACCCGCTGCTCGTCGACCCGGCGATGCTGGTGCACCCGCCGTTCATGCTCGCCGGGCTCGTCAGCACCGCCGTGCCGTTCGCGCTGGGCGCGGCAGCGCTGCTGTCCGGGCGCATCGACGGGCGATGGATCCGCGCGGTGCGGCCGTGGGCGCTGTGGTCGTGGCTGCTGCTCAGCGTCGGCAACATCCTCGGCGCGTGGTGGGCGTACACCACGCTCGGGTGGGGCGGCTTCTGGGGCTGGGACCCCGTCGAGAACTCGGCGATCCTGCCGCTCCTGCCGATGACCGCCTTCGTGCACTCGGTCATGGTCCAGGAGCGCCGAGGGATGCTGAAGCTCTGGAACCTCGCGCTCGTCTTCGCCGCGTTCGCGCTGGCGGTGTTCGGGACGTTCAACGTGCGCAGCGGCCTGGTCGCGTCGGTGCACGCCTTCGCGCTGTCGGACGTCGGCCCGTACTTCCTCGTAGTCCTCGGCGCGACGCTCGCCGTGTCGATCGTGCTGCTCGGGTGGCGCAGCGGCCGGCTCCGCGCCGACCACGACTTCGAGTCGCTGGCCTCGCGGGAGAGCTCGCTGATCGTCAACAACTACCTGTTCACCATCCTGGCGCTCGTCATCCTCGGAGCGACGCTGTTCCCGGTCTTCTCGGAGCTGGTCGAAGGCTCGCGCATCACCGTCTCCGCGCCGTTCTACAACGACGTCGTCGGCCCGATCGTGATCGTGCTGCTCGCACTCATCGCCGTAGGCACCGTGCTGCCGTGGCGGCGCGCGGCGGGCGCGACGCTGGTGCGGCGCTTCCGCGTCCCCCTCGCCGTCCTCGCCGGCAGCGCGGCTGTGCTCGCCGCGCTCGGCATGCACGACCGCTTCGCGCTCGCCGCGACCAGCGCCTCGACGGCGCTCGGCTACGTCACGCTGCGCGAGTTCGTGATCGGCGCGCGCGGGCGCCGCGCTGCGAGCGGGCGAGGCTGGCCGGCCGCGCTGCTGTCGCTGTTCGAGCGCGACCGCCGCCGCTACGGCGGCTACCTCGTGCACCTCGGCCTCGCGTTGATGGCCGTCGCCGCGGTCTCGGCGAGCGTGTACCAGTCGCAGGCGCGCGGCATCCTCGCTCCGGGCGAGTCGTTCGAGGTCGGGCGCTACACGCTGGCGTTCGAGGGGCTGCGCGAGCGTGCGGGGACGGCGAACGGGATCGAGACCGAGGTGCTCGCGTCGGTGACCGTGCTACGCGACGGTGACGCCGTCGGGACGCTCGCGCCGGGGCGGCGCTTCTTCCGCAACTTCCCGGAGCAGCCGATGGCGATGGTCGACGTGGACACCGGGTGGCGCGAAGACCTCTACGTGTTCCTGCAGGGCTGGGACGAGGACGGGGTGGCCGAGATCAACGCGTTCGTGAACCCGCTCATGGCCTGGCTCTGGATCGGCGCGGGCGTGTACGTCCTCGGCGGGATCGTGGTGTTCGCCCCGCAGCCCGCCCGCGAGCGCGTGCCGGCGCCGGCTGCGCCGCCCTCTGGCGCGGCGAGGAGGGCGTGACGATGCGCGCGACGCGTGGCGTGGCCCTCGGGGCACTTGTTGCCGCGGCCGTCGCGCTGGCCGCGATCTGGACGGCGAACCCCCTCGACGCCCCAAGGGCGGCCGAGGCGCAGGACTTCGAGGCGCAGGCGCTCCAGATCGAGCGGCAGCTGATGTGCCCGCGCTGCATCAACGTCCGCCTGGACCATTGCGAGCTGACGATCTGCGAGGACATGCGCGGCGAGATCCGCGAGCAACTCGCCGCCGGGCGCGGCAGCGACGACATCATCCTCTACTTCTCGGACCGCTTCGGCGACGCTGTGCTCGCCGAGCTGCCGCGCGAGGGCTTCAACCTCTGGCTCTTCGGCTGGGTCGGCGGCTCCATCGTCCTCGTCGCCGTGGTCGGCGCCGCGGCGCTGTGGCGGCAGCGGCGCAGCGCGACGCTCGCCACGGCGGGCGCGCGCGGCCTCGACGCGTCCGAGGAGCGCTGGCTGGACGAGCAACTGCGCGCGTCGGAGGAGGGCGGCGAGTGATGGAGTGGGTCGTGCTCGTGGCATTCGCCGCCGCCGCCGCTGCCGCCATCGGCGTCCCGCTGCTGCGCGCCCGCGAGGCCGCGCCGGCGAGCGTCGACGGGGCCGAGCTGCTGGAGGAG
>CAZMCK010000009.1:0-71977 GCA_964565075.1 uncultured Dehalococcoidaceae bacterium | reverse complement strand
CGATGGACCGCGTCTTCTTCGCCAACTCGGGCGCCGAGGCGAACGAGGGCGCGCTCAAGCTCGCGCGCAAGTGGGGCCGCCTCAACCGCAACGGCGCGCACGAGATCGTCGTCGCGCAGAACGGCTTCCACGGCCGCACGATGGCGACCGTCGCCGCCACCGGCACGCCCGCCTACCGCGAGCCGTTCGAGCCGCTCGTGCCGGGCTTCGTCTACGTCGACTTCGACGACGTCGAGGCCATCCAGTCCGCGACGAACGAGCACACCGCGGCCGTCATGCTCGAGCCCATCCAGGGCGAGGGCGGCATCAACGTCCCGGCCGACAACTACCTGCGCGCCGTGCGCGAGTGGTGCGACGAGCAGGGCATGCTGCTCATCCTGGACGAGGTGCAGGTCGGCATGGGCCGCACCGGCACGCTGTGGGCACACGAGCAGGCGGGCATCACGCCCGACATCATGACCAGCGCCAAGGCGCTCGGCGGGGGCGTGCCCGTGGCCGCGATGATGGCCACCGAGGCCGTCTCGGTCTTCGAGCCCGGCGACCACGGCACCACCTTCGGCGGGCAGCCGCTGGCCACCGCCGCAGCGGCCCACGTCCTGCGCCGCGTCATCGAGGGCGACACGCTCGCCAACGTCCGCGCCCGCGGCGATCAGGCCGCGAGCCGCCTCGCGGCGCTCGGCGAGAAGCACAGCGTGGTGCGCGGCGTACGCGGCCGGGGGCTGCTCATCGGCCTCGAGCTCAACGAGCCGATCGCGCCGCAGGTCGTCGTCGAGTCGGTGGCGCGCGGAGCGCTGCTCAACCCGGTGCGCCCCGACGTGGTGCGGATGATGCCGCCGCTCAACGTGAGCGCCGAGGAGATCGACCAGGTGGTCGACATCATCGACGGCGCGATCGCCGAAGTCACCGGCTAGCCCGTGCAGTTCCGCTGGGCCATCGTCTACGTGCGCGACGTGGAGGCGTCCGTGCGCTTCTACGAGCGCGCGTTCGGCCTCGGCCTGCGCTTCGCGGCGGAGGGCGGCGACTACGCCGAACTCGAGACCGGCGCGACAGCGCTCGGCCTCGCCTCGCGTGAGTTGGCCGCCTCGAACTTCGCGCCGCCGATCCGCGAGAACGACCCCGGGCAGCCGCCCGCGGCCTTCGAGATCGGCTTCGAGGTCGAGGACGTGGCCGCCGCGTACGCCCACGCCGTCGAGGCGGGCGCGACGCCGCTCGCGGAGCCCGTCGAGAAGCCGTGGGGCCAGACGGTCGCGTACGTCCGCGACCCCGACGGGATCCTCGTCGAACTCGGCTCGCCGACCGGCGGCGAGGCATAGCTACACACGACCAGTGATGGAGACACAGTGATGGCCGAACGCATCGTCCTTGCCTACTCAGGGGGCCTCGACACGTCCGCCGCAACGAAGTGGCTGCAGGAGGACCGCGGCTACGAGGTGATCTGCCTGCTCATCGACCTCGGCAACGTCGAGGACATGGAGGGCGCCGAGCAGCGCGCGCACGAGGCGGGCGCGATCGAGTACGCCGTCGTCGACGCGCGCGACGACTTCCTGCGCTACTTCGCCTTCCCCGGCCTGGCCGCCAACGCGGTCTACGAGGGCGAGTACCCCCTCGCGACGGCCCTCGGGCGGCCGCTCATCGCGAAGCTGCTCGTCGACAAGGCGCGCGAGGTGGGCGCGACGGCAGTCGCGCACGGCTGCACGGGCAAGGGCAACGACCAGGTGCGCTTCGACGTCGCCCTCGCCACCCTCGCGCCGAACCTGACGATCGTCGGCACGGCGCGCGAGCACCAGTGGACGCGCGACGAGGCGCTCGCGTACTGCCGCGAGCACGGCATCTCCGTCGAGGGCGGTGAACGCTCGCCGTACTCCATCGACGAGAACATGTGGGGCCGCGCCATCGAGGCGGGCGCACTCGAGGACCCGTGGGTGACCCCGCCGGAGGACGCCTACCAGTGGACGCGCCCCATCGACGACACCCCGGCGGAGGCCGCGGAGATCGTGATCGGCTTCGAGCAGGGCATGCCCGTATCCCTCGACGGCGACCGGGTCACGCCCGTGGACCTCGTCGACCGGCTGAACGAGGTGGCCGGTGAGCACGGCGTCGGGCGGCTCGACATGGTCGAGAACCGCCTCGTCGGCATCAAGTCGCGCGAGGTGTACGAGGCGCCCGCGGCGGTGACGCTGCTCGCCGCGCATCGCAAGCTGGAGACGCTGACGCTCTCGAAGGACCAGATGCGCATGAAGGCGCGGGTCGCGCAGGAGTACGCGGACCTGGTCTACAACGGCCTGTGGTTCAGCGCGCACCACCAGGACCTCGCCGCCTACGTGCAGTCGACGCAGCGCCACGTGACCGGCGAGGTGCGCGTGCGGCTGTGGCGCGGGCACGCCGACGCCGTCGGGAGCCGCTCGGACCGCAGCCTCTACAACTACGCCCTGGCGACGTACGGCTCAGAGGACGACTTCGACCAGCAGGCGGCGCTCGGCTTCATCAAGCTGTGGGGGCTGCCGCTGGAGGTGCAGGCGCGCCAGCAGCTCCTCCGCGAGCCGACGGACCCGCTGCGCCTCGCGGCGCCGGGCGACGAGTAGCCTGCGGGCGTTACGCCTGGCTGCTCTCCGTGAACAGCGTCGTGTCGTCGACCAGGCAGAGTGGGTTACCGAACGGGTCCGTGAAGTAGGCGCTGCGCTCGCCCCACAACCGCTGCTGGATGCCCCACCCAACATCGTCGTCGTCGAGGAACTGCGCGCCCGCCCCGATCGCCCGTTCGAGCGCCGCCTCGAGATCGGGGACCGCGAGGTAGAGCAGGTCCGGATTCGTGCGGAACGCGCGACCGTGCGCGGACGGGTCGACGAGCGCGAGAATCACACCGCCGCAGTCGAAGTAGTGTCGCGTCGGGGTGACCTCGTCGGGTTCGACGTCAAGGACGCGCCGATAGAAGGCGTCCGCCGCCGCCATGTCCGGCACGGGCACGATCACGCGGAACAGCTGCGGCATGGATCCTCCGATTCGCTCCGAAGATACCGCCGCCGCGCTCACTCCGCTCAGGGGCGCCAGCCACGATGTAGCGCTCGAACCCCAACTGCGGGCATGGCGTTGCGTCGGAGACCAGGGCGCATGCATATTGACTGCAAGAGTGCAGGCGTATCACATGCACCGAGGTAGGCAGAATGGCTCAGATCACCGTCAGGAACGTGCCCGATGACGTCATGGAGGCACTCCGCGAAGAAGCGGCCGAGAACGGTACAAGCATGAACGCCCTCGTGCGTGCCGCGCTGCAGGAGCTCGCCGAGCAGCGTCAGTGGCGGAAGCGCGCCCAGGACGCGATCCCCAGGATGAAGGAGCTGCAAGCCCGCATTCGGGAGCGTCACGGCGGACTGCTCGACGAGAGTTGGCCGCTCATCCGCGAAGACCGCGACCGTTGACCGCTACGGAGACGCTCGTCGTCGACGCCTCGGTCGGCGCGAAGTGGGTACTGGCCGAACCCGACTCCGACCGTGCACTAGCACTGCTCGCCAGCGCGAGTCGTGGAGACACGAGCCTCCTCGCCCCGGATGTCTACGTGCCCGAGGTCACCAACATCCTCTGGAAGAGCTCACACCTGCGCGGCGACCTCACTCGCGACGAAGCCCGCGACGCCCTCGACAGGCTCCTGGAGACGGTGCCGCCGCTCACGCCGGCCGCCGGGCTCGCGGCGCAGGCGCTCGAGTTGGCGCTCGCCTTCGAGCATCCGTCGTACGACTGCCTGTACATCGCCCTGGCGTTGCGCCACGGCTGTCCGGTGGTCACGGCGGACGGTGGCATGCTCCGGACGTTCGGTCCGGCCACAGGGCGGGTGATCCACATCTCCGCGCTCTGACTACGCCGAGGGCATCCCGCTCGCGCACCGCAGGGCCCCGATGTAGCCTCGAACGATGAACGAGGACGGCGACCCGGCTCCACCTGCCGGCGGCGAGGCCAAGCTCTGGGGCGGCCGCTTCGAGGGCGCCACGGACGCGCTCGTCGAGGCGTACGGCGCCTCGATCGGCTTCGACCGGCGGCTCTACCGCGAGGACATCGCGGGTTCGATCGCGCACGCAAGGATGCTGGCCGCGCAGGACATCATCTCCGACGACGACCGCGACGCCATCGTCACCGGCCTCGAGGCCATCGAGGCGGAGATCGCGGCAGGCGACTTCGAGTTCCGCGAGGACCGCGAGGACATCCACCTCAACATCGAGGCCGCCCTCGCCGAGCGGATCGGCGAGCCCGCGCGGCGGCTGCACACCGCACGCTCGCGCAACGACCAGGTCGCGACCGACCTGCGGATGTTCGTGCGCGCCGCGTGCGATGAAGCCATCGAGCGCCTCGCGGCGCTGCGCGGCGCGCTGCTCGACCTCGCCGAGCGCGAGTCCGGGACGGTGGTCTCCGGCTACACCCACCTCCAGCGCGCGCAGCCGGTGCTGCTCGCCCACCACCTCCAGGCGTACGAGGAGATGCTGACCCGCGACGCCGCCCGCTTCCGCGCCGCGCGGGCGACCGCGAACGTGCTGCCGCTCGGCTCGGGCGCGCTGGCCGGCGTCGGCTACCCCATCGACCGCGAGTTCGTGGCGCGCGAACTCGGGTTCGACGCCGTCGCGGCCAACTCGCTGGACGCGGTGGCGGACCGCGACTTCGTCGTGGAGTTCCATGCCGCTGCCGCGCTCACGATGGTGCACGTCTCGCGGTTCGCCGAGGAGATCGTGCTGTGGGCCTCGGCCGAGTTCGGCCTCGTCCAGCTCGACGACGCCTTCTCGACCGGGTCCAGCATCATGCCGCAGAAGCGCAATCCCGACGTCGCCGAGCTGGCGCGCGGGAAGAGCGCGCGCGCCATCGGCAACCTCGTGCAGGCGCTGACGCTGCTCAAGGCGCAGCCGCTGGCGTACAACCGCGACCTCCAGGAGGACAAGGAGCCGCTGTTCGACTCGGTCGACACGCTGCTGGCGACCCTTGGGGTCGTCGCGGCCATGACGCCGACGCTGCGCTTCAACGCCGCACGCGGCCGCGAGGCGGCCGGGGGCGACTTCGCGCTCGCGACCGACCTCGCCGACCACCTCGTGCAGCGCGGGGTACCGTTCCGCGAGGCCCACGAGGCCGTCGGCGCGCTCGTCGCGGAGTGCGAGCGAAGCGGGCGGACGTTCGAGGAGCTCACGATCGACGACTACCGCACCGCGCACGGCGCGTTTGGCGACGAGGTGCTCTCGCTGGACATCGAGGCATCGCTGGCAGCGCGCAGCGCGACCGGCGGCACCGCGCCGGCGCGGGTCGCGGAGCAGCGCGAGGCAGCACGGGCGCGCCTGCGCGCGGAGGCCGAGTGAGCGCCGGGCCGCGGGTGCTGATCGCACCCTCGATCCTCACGGCCGACTTCGGTCGCCTCGCCGACGACGTGGCGGCAGCCGAGGCAGGGGGCGCCGACGTCATGCACATCGACGTCATGGACGGGCACTTCGTCCCGGAGCTCAGCTTCGGCCCGCTCGTCCTGGAAGCGGTGCGCCGCGCCACCGCACTGCCGGTCGAGGTGCACATGATGGTGACCAACCCACTAGAGCAGCTCGCTCCGCTGGCCGAGGCGGGGGCCGACCGGCTCATCTTCCACTTCGAGGCAGCACCCGATCCGCGGCCGGTTATCGAGCGCACGCGTGAGCTGGGCTGCGAAGCCGCGATCGCCATCAGCCCGCCCACGCCCGCGTCGAACCTCGAGCCGTGGCTCGGGTCGCTCGACATGGTGACCGTGATGCTCGTGCATCCCGGGCGGGGAGGTCAGCAGTTGCTCGTCGACCAGTTGCCGAAGGTCGGCGAGGTGCGCCGCATGGCCGAGGCCGCCGGGACGCCCCTCCTCATCCAGGTGGACGGCGGGGTGCGAGCGGACAATGCCCCGATGTGCGTCGAGGCGGGCGCGACGCTGCTCGTGGCCGGGTCCGCCGTCTACAACGACCGCGAGACCCCGGCCCAGGCCCTGGCGGGACTGCACGCCGCGATCGGGCGCACTTCGTAAGCGGCGAGGTCGCCGCGCCCAGCTGAGTCGATGTCGGAGGTGTGAGCGCTACGCGTCCGCGAGCGCGCCTTCGGGGATCGCCGGCTTGCCCTCGGCCATGCGCTTGAGCTGCGTGCGGAGGCAGCGCGTGCAGACATTGACGCGGCGCATGCGGCCGTCGATGAGCAGGCGCTTGCTCTGGACGTTCGGGCGGAACTCGCGGTTCGTGCGAGGAGCCTTGCGCTCCCAGCGGCCCGAGTGCTTGTGACGAATGTTGCGCCCGAACTTCGTACGCTTCGGGCAGAGGTCACACTTGCCGGATGCCATCGCCAACCATCCTCGTGCCGGAGGGCAACATTCGTTATCCGCGATCGGGGTTAAGAGAGTAGCATTGCGCCTACCGACACGCTATCGCGCACACGAAACGGCAAGGCGATGACCCCACCCCAACGCCTGCAAGCAGAAGGCTTCCGCGACGCCCTCGACACCGCACTCCAGTGGTTCGAGTTGAACCGCGACGCCATCAACGCGATCAATGTCTACCCGGTCCCCGACGGCGACACGGGGACCAACATGCTGCTCACCCTGCGTGCCGCGAGGCGCGCGGCCGACGACGAGGAGGCGGCTTCCACGAACGTCGGCGCCTTCACCGGGGCGATGGCCCAGGGCGCCCTGCTGGGCGCGCGAGGCAACAGCGGCGTCATCCTCTCCCAGATGGTGCGCGGGCTCGCCGAAGGCCTCGAGGGCAACGCCGATGTCGGGCCGTCCGAGCTGCTCGGCGCGCTCGAGTCGGCGGCGACCGCGGCCTACTCGGCGGTCGCGACGCCGGTCGAGGGGACGATGCTGACCGTGATGCGCGAGGCCGCCGAGGGCGCCGTCGCGAACCAGGCCGCCGACCCGTCGCTTGCCTCGGTCCTCGACGCGACCGTCGCCGCCGCGCGCGTCAGCGTCGAGCGCACGCCGGAGCTGCTGCCACAGCTCCAGGACGCGGGCGTCGTTGACGCCGGTGGCGAGGGCGTCGCAGTGCTGCTCGAGGGACTGCGCTACGGCGTGATCGGCGAGGACCTCCCGCCGCCGCCCCCGGCTCCGGTCGGCATGGTCCAGCTCGAAGGCGTGGGCCACGAGGGTCACGGCTTCTGCGTCGAGTACCTCGTGAGCGGCGAGGACCTGGACCGCGACGCGCTGGCCGCCATGCTGACCGAGGAAGGCGGCGACTCGCTGCTCGTCGTCGGCGACACGAGCACGCTGCACGTGCACGTCCACATGGAGACGCCGGCCGCGGCGGTGGACGCCGGCGCGAGGTTCGGCGAGCTGCAGAACGTCAAGGTCGAGGACATGCAGGCCCAGCACGACGAGTGGGCCGCGGGGCACGAGGACGCCGCCGAGGCTCCCCCCGTCGGGCTCGTCGCCGTTGTGCAGGGCGACGGGCTGCGGATCGCGTTCCGCGACCTCGGCGCAACGGGCATCGTCGACGGTGGCGCGACCAACAATCCCAGCGCGGGCGACGTGCTGGAGGCGGCGCTGCGCGCCGGCACAGAGCACACCTTCATTCTCCCCAACGACTCGAACGTCGTGATGACGGCGCAGCAGGCCGCCAGGCAGGAACCGGACCGCATCACCGTGGTGCCCGCGAAGTCGGTGTCGGCCGGCCTCGCCGCCGCCGTCGCGTTCGTGCCGGGCGAGGACCTGGAGGGCATCGCCGCGGACCTCGAGGAGGCCGCGACCTCGGTGCGCAACGTCGAGGTGACCGAGGCGGTGCGCGACACCACCGTCGACGGCGTCGCCGTCGAGATCGGCGACTCCATCGTGCTGGTAGACGGCACGCTCAAGGCGCGCACCGAGACCCCCGAAGAGGCGCTGATGATCGGCCTCGCCGAGGCCATCGGCGAGGACGGCGAGATCGTCACGCTCATCCTCGGCGCGGACGCGCCCGACGATGCGGAGGACAGCCTGCCCGAGCTGATCGAGGCCGCCCACCCCGATGTGGAGGTCGAGGTGGTCATGGGCGGGCAGCCGCACTACCCTTACCTCGCGGGCGTCGAATAGCGAGCACGCATACGCGGATGGACCAGATATCGTGAGCATTCGGATCGTCACCGACTCGACCGCCGACCTCCCACCGGAGGTGGCGGCCGAACACAACATCACCGTCGTCCCGGCGAGCGTCCTCTTCGGCGACGAGGAACTCCTCGACGGCGTCGACATCCAGTCGCAGGAGTTCTACGAGCGCCTCGCGCGCGACTCGGTGCTCCCGACCACCTCGACGCCCTCACCTGGAGCATTCCGCGCCGCCTACGAGCAACTGGCCTCGGAAGGTGCAACGGAGATCCTGTCGATCCACGTCTCCGGGAAGCTGAGCGGCACGATCGGCTCAGCGCGCCAGGGCGCACAGGGCGTCGAGGGCGTCCGCATCGAGCACGTTGACTCGGAGCTCGTCACGATGGCGATGGGCCTCGGCGTGCTCAACGCCGCACGAGCAATCGCGGGCGGCGCGAGCCTCGAAGAGGCGCGCGACCTCGCCGTCTCGCAGTTCAGCCGCACGCACACCTACTTCCTCCTCGACACGCTCGAGTACCTCCAGCGCGGCGGGCGCATCGGACGGGCGGGCGCGGCTATCGGCACGCTGCTGCGAGTGAAGCCCCTGCTGACGATCCGCGATGGCGAGGTCGAGGCAGCCGGCCGCGTGCGCACGCGCAAGAAGGCCGTGGCCGACATGCTGCGCCGCGTCACCGAACTGGCCCCGATCGAGCAGATGATGGCCGCGCACGGCAACAGCGCCGCCGAGTCCGGCGACCTCATCCGGGAACTCCGCGCCATCGCCCCGGACGCCGAGATGATCACGGGCGAAGTGGGCCCCGCCATCGGCGTCCACACCGGACCCGGGTCGCTCGCCTGCGCCGTCGTCACCGCCGAGGGAAGCTCCCCAGCCACCGCGACGTGACCGTAGACCTTCAGATGCTCGGCATGGTCCTCGAGCGCGAGCTCGAGGCCGGATGCAACGACGCCCTCGTCGAAGGCGGGCTCGACGAGATGCTGCGGCTCCAGGCCCGCGACGAACCACCCAACTCGCCGCTGCTCCGCATGGTCGGCGCGCTCCCCGCGACCGGCTACCGCTCGCTGGACCTCGACGAGCGCCGCACGTGGCTGCGCCGCGCCCGCGCCACCGTCGCGCGCGCGCTCGACGAGGGCGCGGCCAACGGCCGCCGCGCGGGCAAGCGACGCGCCCCCGCCCGCAAGCCGGCGACGGCCCGGCGTGGCGCATCGAGGACTCCTCGGCGCGCTCCCGCGGTCCCCATCCCTCCGGGCCCGGAGGCGCTTGAGCTGCCCGTCGCGCAGGCGCGGACGAAGCTCGGTAAGGCCCACATCACGCGCCTCGAGAAGCTCGGCGTCGTGACCATCGCCGACGCGCTGCGGCACTACCCGTACCGCCACCACGACTTCTCCAGGACCGTGCCCATCTCGCAGCTGCGCATCGGCCACGAGCAGACCATCCGCGGCACGGTCGACCGCGCACGCGCGATCCGCATGGGCCGCGGCGGCCGGATGCAGGCCACCGAGGCCACGATCAGCGACGCGAGCGGCGCGCGCATCCGCGTCGTGTGGTTCAACCAGCCGTACCTCGCGAAGCAGCTCCCGCCCGGCACCGAGATCGCCGTCGCCGGCAACGTGCGCGCCTACCGCGGCCGCCCAACGTTCGACAACCCGGCGTACGAGCGCATCACCGACGACCTCCGCCATACCGGCCGCCTGGTACCCGTCTACCACCTCACGCAGGGCCTCCCCCAGCGCGCGCTGCGCGAGGCTATCGCGGACCTCCTCGAACGCTTCGCCGACCGCCTGCCCGAGCCGCTCCCCGCGGAGATGCGGGAGCGCCGAGGGCTCCCCGGCATCGTCGAGGCGACCCGCCGGATCCACTACCCGGACGACCAGGAGCAGCTCGCGGAGGCCCGCCAGCGCCTCGCCTTCGACGAGCTCCTGGCCGTGCAGCTCGGCGTGGTGCGGCGCAAGCGCGAGCGCGAGCAGCACGGCGACGCGCCCATCTTCGAGGGTCGCGAGACCGCCGAGGCGTTCCTCGAAACGCTGCCCTTCGACCTCACCCGCGCGCAGCAGCGATCGCTCGACGACGTGCTCGCGGACCTCGCGCGCTCCCAGCCGATGGGGCGGCTGCTGCAGGGCGACGTCGGCTCGGGCAAGACCGTCGTCGCGCTCGCCGCGATGCTCGCGGCGGTCGCGGCCGGCCACCAGGCCGTGCTCATGGCGCCGACCGAGGTGCTGGCGGAGCAGCACTTCCGCACCGTCTGCAAGCTGCTCTCGGGCGGTTCCGAGGACCTGATCGGCGGAGTCGTCAAGCTGCCATTCATCGAGCAGCAACTACAGGTCGTCCTGCTCACTGGCTCGACGCGCGCGAAGGAGCGGCGCACGGCCCTCGACGCGATCCGGCACGGCGGCGCGCAGATCGCGGTCGGCACGCACGCGCTGATCCAGCAGGGTGTGGACTTCGAGCGGCTCGGCCTCGCGGTGGTCGACGAGCAGCACCGCTTCGGCGTCATGCAGCGCGCCGCCCTCCGTGGCCAGTCCGACGAGGCAGAGGAGGAGGAGGTCGCAGCCCTCGAAGCGCCCCGCAAGCCGACGCCCCACCTCCTTGTCATGACCGCGACGCCGATCCCGCGCTCGCTCGCGCTCACGCTCTACGGGGACCTCGACATCTCCACCATCGACGAGATGCCGCCGGGCCGGACACCCATCGAGACGCGCTGGCTCACGCCCATCGAGCGCCCCGCCGCCTTCGAGCACATACGCGCCGAGGTCGCCGCGGGCAGACAGGCGTTCGTGATCTGCCCGCTCGTGGAGGGCTCGGACGCCGTCATCTCGCGCGCTGCGACCGAGGAGTACGAGCGGTTGCGCCACGAGCAGTTCCCCGACCTCGCGGACCGCATCGCGCTGCTGCACGGCCGCATGTCGGGCCGCGACAAGGACGCCGTCATGCAGCGCTTCGCCTCCGGCGAGGCCTCGGTGCTCGTCTCGACGGCCGTCGTCGAGGTCGGCATCGACGTGCCGAACGCGACGGTGATGGTGATCGAGGGCGCGGACCGCTTCGGGCTCTCGCAGCTGCACCAGTTCCGAGGCCGCGTCGGGCGCGGCGACCACGCCTCGACCTGCTTCCTGCTCGCCGACGACCCCTCACCGGAGGCCGAGGAGCGGCTCTCGCTCGTCGCGCGCACCTCGAACGGCTTCGAGCTTGCGCAGGCCGACCTGGAGCTGCGGGGGCCCGGCGAGCTCTTCGGCACGCGCCAGTCCGGCATCCCGTCGCTGCGCGTCGCCTCGCTCCTCGACGGCCGCCTCATCGAGGCGACGAGGCGCGAGGCAGAGTCACTCCTCGACGCCGACCCCGAGCTGGCAGCGTCGGACCTCGGCGCCCTGCGCACCCTCGTCGAACGCGCCGAGGCCGGCATCGTCGCCGAGGCGCACTGACGCCCCACGGCAACGACGAACTTGCGGACCACCGAACGTATACTCGCCCACGGACCACGCCGACCAGCGGAGATTGCGATGACTGAAATCGTCTACTGCCTGGAGAACCCCGCGATGCCCGACCTCGTGAAGATCGGCCGAACGCAGGACCTCGAACAGCGGCTGAAGTCGCTCGACACCACGAGTGTCCCGCTGCCGTTCGTGTGCTTCGTGGCGATGGAAGTCCACGACGCGAGGGAAACCGAGCAGCTCCTGCACGACGTGTTTAGCGACCACCGTGTCCGTAGCAACCGCGAGTTCTTCGAGGTCAATCCTGAGCGCGTCGCCGCGGCTCTGCGCCTGACACGCGGCCGCGATGTCACCCCGACTTCCGACGTGGTTGAGGACGAGGAGACACAGGTCGCCCTGGACAAGGCGCGCAAGAGGCGCGAGGCGTTCAACTTCGACATGGTCGGCATCCAGACCGGGGCCGAGTTGCAGTTCCACTACGGTGGTATCACGAACGATGGGGTGCCCTTCAGCGCCCTTGTGGTCTCGCGCAACAAGATTCTCTTCGAGGATGAGGAGACGTCGCTCACCGGCGCTGCCCGCTCGATCCTGCAACGGAATGACAGGGGCACGTGGCGTCCCCAAGGTCCGCTCTATTGGTACTTCGGAGGTGAGTCACTGGACGAGCGACGTCGGCGGATGGAGGAGGAGGGCGCTGAGTAGTCCTCGATCCGAATCCAGCCTCATCGTCGCCGAGGCGCACTGACCCGTGAGCGCGGACCTCGACGCGCTGCTGCGCGAGGTGGACGAGCGGCTGGCGGCGGAGGCCGACCCTGCCCGAGCCGCACACGGCGAGGGCTACCACGCCACGTCGATGCGCATCACCGGCGTCCGCATGCCCGAACTCCGCAGCATCGCGGGCGACCTCGCACGACGCCTGCGCAAGGAGCCCGGGTCGGCCACCGAGCTCGCATGGAGGCTCGTCGAGAGCGGCGGTTTCGACGAGCGGGCGCTCGCCTACATCCTGCTGTCACGCCACCGCGCCGCGTTCGCCTCGCTCGACGGCGACGCCATCGAGGCGCTCGGGGAGGGCATGGACAACTGGGCGTCGGTCGACGCCTACTGCTCGCTCGTCGCCGGCCCCGCGTGGCTGGCCGGGGCCGTCGACGACGCACGCATCGACCGCTGGGCGCGCTCGCCGGACCGCTGGTGGCGTCGCGCCGCGCTCGTCTCGACCACGACGCTCAACAAGAAGCGAGCGGGCAGCGGCGGCGACGCGCCTCGCACGCTCGCGCTGTGCGAGCTGCTGATGCACGACCGCGACGACATGGTGGTGAAGGCGGTCTCCTGGGCGCTGCGCACGCTCGCCCCGCGCGATCCGGGAGCCGTCCGCGCGTTCCTCGACGCCCACGACGACGCCCTCGCTCCGCTCGTTCGCCGCGAGGTCCGGCGCAAGCTGGAGACCGGCGTGAAGAACCCGCGTCGAGGCGAGTAGGCGCCGCGGCTCAGTTCCCGCCCGTCCAGGACACCACCTGCTCGGGCTCGACGACGATGACGACGCGGCCCTCCTCGCGGAGGGCGCGAGCGAGCTCCTCGTCGTCGTCGGAGGCGGGGCCGGGATAGTCGCCGTACTTCGCCCGGAGCGTCCGCCGCAGCGCCACGAGCGAGGCGTCGTCGTCCACGACGGTGGCGCGACCGGAGACGATGACGGTCTGGTACGTCGCCGGATCGTCGATCACGAGCGTGACATCGGGCGCGGCGAGCAGCAGCCGGTACTTCACCGTCGCGCGGACGGTCGAGACCCGGAACGCGCCGTCGCGGTACTCGAACCACACGGGTGTGGCGTGCGGCGGTCGGTCCGGGCCTCGCGCGACGCACAGGATCGCGTTCCGCGGCTCGGCCAGGAACGCGTCGAACTCGGGTGGGACACGGGTCTCGGGCATGTGGTCGGCCTCCTCGGCGCGCGAGGATGGTAGCGGCTCTCGACGCGCTGCGCCGCTATGCTGTGGGCATGTACGAAACGCAGGAGCAGGCGCCGGGCGGATGCCGCGAGGTGTTGCTGCTCACGCGCATCGCGTTCCAGATCCTGCTGCCGGCCATCCTGGCGCTGATGGGCGTCATGCTGCTGGTGCTATTCCTGTTCTACGCACTGGCGACGCACCCCGCGCTCGCCCTCATCCCCCTCGGCATCGCGGCGGCCGCGCTGTACGGCGTCTACCTCTACGACAAGCGCCGGCACCGCGACCGCGGCGACGAGCTCGACGACGACATGTTCGGCGGGATCCGGTAGCGGGCGCAGGGTCGGCGCTGCGCTAAACTGATCGCCATGGACACGCTCATCCTCGAGGACTTCCGCTGCTTCGCCGGCCGCCACGAGGTGCCGATCCGGCCACTGACGTTGCTCGTCGGCGAGAACAGCACGGGGAAGACTTCCTTCTTGGCGGGGATGCGTGCAGCACACGAGCGGACTGAGCCGAACTTCAACGACGAGCCGTTCCGACTCGGCAGCTACGACCAGATCGCCAACAACCGGGGCCGGCCTGCCACGAGCTTCTCTCTGGGGCTACGGTTCGGGATCGAGACCCCCGCGTTCGAGCAGAACGAGGCTACCTACCACGACTTGAGAGCCGAATTCAGCTTCGTTTCCAGGGAAGAGCAGCCTCACATCTCCCAGCTCTGTGCCTCGGCGGGTGTGTACCAGCTGGAGGTCGCGGGCCTCGACGGTGAGGCGCCCGAGCTATCGTTTCGCACCGGCGATGAAACGGTCCTTGACCGAGGCATTCCGCCCGAGCTGTGGCCCGGACCCCCACATCGGCGTGCCAGCCTCGATACCATTCTCGCCCGGATGCTCTACGAGGCTCATCAGGAGAGCGCGCCGATCACCCCCGAAGTAAACGAGTCCTTTTCCATGCTGACGTTCTGGGCGCTTCAAGAGCCCTTCGGCCGACCTCTCGCGTTCGCACCAATCCGCACGAGTCCACGTCGAACCTACGACCCCGGTGCCGAGCCTCGCCGTCCCGAGGGCGGCCATATCCCAATGACGCTGGCAGCGTGGCTCTCAGGCGAGCAGAAGCTATACGCCGAGGAGCTGAATGACTTCGGGCGCGAGAGCGGTCTCTACTCCAGCCTCGGCATTCGTAAGCTCGGCAAGCGCGGAAGCGATCCGTTCCAGATCGAGGTGAAGCCAGCCTCAGATGGGACGGTGCGCAACCTCATCGACGTGGGCTATGGCGTCAGTCAGGCGATCCCGATCATCGCCGACTGCGTTTCAGCGTCTTCGGCGGCGACGCTGCTCGTTCAACAGCCCGAGGTCCACCTGCACCCCCGTGCGCAAGCCGCCATTGGCTCGTTCTTCGCCCAGATCGCTACGAACCGCCACGATCCCGTGGTCGTGGAGACGCACAGCGACTACCTCGTGGACCGCGTACGCATGGACGTACGCGACGAGAAGATCAGGCCGAGTGACGTGATGATCCTGTACTTCGAGCAGGGCAAGCGGGGCGTGGATATCCACCCCATCGATTTGGACGCAGCGGGACGAGTCGTCGACGTTCCACCCGGCTACCGGAGCTTCTTCCTTGAGGAGCAGCGGCGCTTCTTCGGCGTCGACTAACGGTGTGCGCGATCGTCGACAACAACGTTCGCGACCGCTTCTTCCGCCAGCCCGTCGATGACGACTTGCAGCCTCTCTGGAAGTGGATCGATGACGGCAAGGGGGTTTTGGTAGTCGGCGGACACCTGCTGACGGAACTCTCTGGCTCCAGAAACGCAGCGGATGCGATTCAGACGTGGGAGCGCGCGGGCCGTGCGGTGATCGTCGATAAGGTGAGGGTAGACGACGAGACCCAGCGGTTACGAGCCGACGGATCCTGCGTCTCGGACGATGAGCACGTGATTGCCCTTGCACGACTCTCTGGAGCCCGGCGCCTCTGCTCCGATGATCGGCTCCTGCACCAGGACTTCAGAAACCCCGCCCTGATCAACAATCCTCGTGGCCGCGTCTACCAGTATCGGAGCCAGGCGGCGAACCTGCTCAACCACGAGGGCTCCTGTCCACTCGACGCGCCCCGTGCCGAGCGCCGTCGGGGAGGACGCCGCCGCTAGATGGTTTCGGCGTGGCGTCTGGCGGCGGCCATGCCGGGGGCGTAGCCTTGAAGCATGACTACCACGACAGCCACCATCGCCACACGGCTCGAGGCCGTCCGCGAGCGCATCGCCGCGGCCTGCGAGCGCGCGGGGCGCGACCCCGCTGAGATCACCATCGTCGGCGTCACCAAGACGCACCCCGTCGAGGCCGTCGAGGAGGCGCTCGCCGCGGGCCAGGCCGACCTCGGCGAGAACCGCGCGCAAGAGCTGGTGCCGAAGGCCGAGCAGGCCGCAGCGATGGGCCTGGAACCGCGCTGGCACTTCATCGGCGGCTTGCAGCGCAACAAGGTGCGGCAGGTCCTGCCGCACATCGCCGTCCTGCATTCCCTGGACTCCGTGCGCCTCGCCAACGAGATCGAGAAGCGCGCGGAGCAGGGAGGTTCGCCCGACCCGGACGTACCGCTCCCCTGCTACCTCGAGGTCAACGTCGGCGGCGAGGCGTCCAAGCAGGGCGTCGAGGCCGCCGGGGTCGGTGAGTTGCTCAGCGGCGTCGCGGACCTCCGGCACGTCGAGGTGGTCGGGCTGATGACCGTCGCGCCGCAGGTCGACGACCCGGAGCAGGTGCGCCCCCTCTTCCGCGAGCTACGCGAGTTGGCCCGGGCGCACGGCCTCGCCGAGCTCTCGATGGGCATGACCGAGGACTACGAGGTCGCCATCGAGGAGGGCGCGACGGTGGTCCGGCTCGGGCGGGTCATCTTCGGCCCGCGCCGCACCTAGCGGAGCCGCACCCGGCACAGCGAGCGAGGGGACAGCGATGCGCATTGGCATCATCGGCGGCGGCTTCATGGGCGAGGCGTTCCTGCGCGGCATCCTCCGCGCCGAGGTCGCCTCGCCTGCTGAGGTCGCGGTCGCCGAGGTCGTCGAGGCCCGCCGCACCGAGCTGAGCGAGCACGGCGTGCGCGTGACCGACGACCCGCAGAGCGCGTGCATCGGCGCGGAACTCGTGCTGCTCGCCGTGAAGCCCGACGACGTGCCGGACGTGGCGGCGAGCATCGCCGGCGCGCTCGGCTCCGACGCCGTGCTCGTCTCGATCGCCGCGGGCGTGGCGCTGGCCGACGTCCAGCAGCACAGCGGCCACCGCGCCTCGGTGCGCGTCATGCCGAACCTTCCCGCCGCAGTCGGCGAGGGCGCCGCGGCCTACCTGCTCGGCGACGCCGTCACAGCCGACCAGCGCGAGCGCGTCGAACGGCTCCTCGGCGGCGTCGCGGGCGCGGTCGTCGAGGTGCACGACGACGACGCGGTCGACCTCGCCACGGCCCTCCACGGCTCGGGCCCGGCGTACGTGTACCTCGTGATCGAGTCGATGATCGATTCGGCGGTGCGGCTCGGGATGAAGCGCCCCGAGGCGACGGACCTGGTGCTGGCGACGGTAGCGGGGTCCGCGCGCTACGCTATCGAGACCGGGCAGCACCCGGCGGCGCTGCGCAACGCCGTGACCTCGCCCGGCGGGACCACGGCCGCGGCGCTCGGCGAGCTGGAGGCAGCAGGCCTGCGGGCCGCCTTCGACGATGCGATCGAGGCGGCCTACGGGCGGGCGCAGGACCTGAGGGAGATGGAATGACGCTGCTCGTCGAGATCATCTTGCTGTTCCTGCAGATCATGTGGTTCGCGATCTTCGCCCGGGCGATTATCAGCTGGTTCCCGATCGACCCCAGCGGGCCCGTCGTGCGCGCGCTCGATGCGATCACGGAGCCGATCCTGGAGCCGCTGCGGCGCGTCGTGCCGCGCGTGGGCATGATCGACATCACGCCGATGGTGGCGATCATCCTCATCTTCGTGATCTCGGCCGCGCTGCGCTCCAGCCTCGCGTCGGGGGTCTAGCTCCCGGCGCCGCAGGCCGCAGCCCTCCGTCAGCCCACCGGCCGAGCACGTCGAGGGAGCCTGGTTGGACTTCGTCGTCTTCGTCGTGATCCGCGTGATCGAGATCTACATGATGGCGATCGCTGCGCGCCGCCTGCTCACCTGGTTCGAGGTCAGGCCCGACCATCTGGTCGCGCGCGTGCTGGACACCTTCGTCGAGCCGATCGCGGGGCCGCTGCGGCTCGTGGTGCCGCCCGTCGCGGGGCGGGACATCGCGCCGCTCGTTGCGATGACGTTGCTGTTGGTCGCCTGGCTGGTGCTGCGGTTGACCGTCGGCGGTGGCCTCTACTAACCCTCGGCGCCCACGAGGCGCTCGATCACCTCCGCCTCCTCCAGCCCCTCGAACTCGACGACCTTCTGCCGCGAGCTGTGGCCGGAGACGACGCTGACCGCCGAGGGGCGCAGGTCGAGGCGGCGTGCGAGGAATCGTTCGAGCGAGCGGTTGGCGCGGTCGCGGACGGGCGGAGCGGTGATCCGCACGCGTAGCGTCCCCTCCTCGAAGCCCACGACTTCTTCGTGGGTCGCGCGAGGGGTGACGTGGACGTTGAGACGTGTTGTCGGCATGGCCTGATCCGTGCTTCCCGGGCTACCCCGTGACCGTCGACACGGAGTCGTCGAGCATGATGGTGATGTGCGACATCGGTGAGCCGGTATCACCGGCGCCGTGCCAGTGGTCCTCGCCGGCGGGGATGTGGATGAAGTCGCCGGCGCTGATCACGTGCTCCTCACCACCCGCGCCGACCTTGCCGATCCCGGCCACGACGTAGAGCAACTGGTCCGAGGTGTGCCGGTGCAGCCGGGTGCGCGCGCCGGCCGCGAACTGGACGATGCCGAACGACATCTGGTCGCCCCGGCCGGTGTCCCCGCCCGCGATGCGGCGGGCCCAGACGTGCCCGCCCTCGAAGATCTCGGCGGCGCTGCTCTCGACGGTGTCACCCTCGGCTGCGCGTACGACTTCCATGTGCTGCATGCCTCCTCGTGCGGTTGGTCCACACCGCTTGCCGGCCATCGCCCACCCCGCGGGGGCGGGCGTGTGCGTGTCTCCGGCGAGCGTGCGCCATCGTCGCCGAGGCGCGCTGTTCGCGCTATCCCCCGCGGTAGATCTCTGTCTCCGGGAAGAACGCGTACCACCCGAACCAGAACGCGAGATGGCCGCTGATGCGTTCGAGGCGCTCGCCGTTGGGGCCGATGAGGGCGTCCTCGGTCACCTCCCACCTCGCGCCTGTGGCGTCGACGACGCCGCCGTCCTCGGGGCCCGGGTAGAACCGGCGCTCCCCGCGGTCGAAGGCGCGCACCTCGCCGCCCGAGGGGTAGAGCACCGGCCCGACGCCGCGGCCGTAGCCGAGCGTGTCGATCGCCTGCTCGGTGACCAGCACGATCGGGCGGTCGTTGAACACGTCGTTGACCACGCGCTCCTCGGCGAGCACGTCGATGGGGTACGCCTTGCGCGCGCCGCCGAGGCGCAGGCCGTAGACGTACTCCTTCGTATAGAGCTCGTCGTTGCGCTGCCAGACCGGGAACATCGTCTCCCCGACCGAGAAGTAGTGGCCGTAGGCCGCGCCCTGCTCGTACGGCCGCAGGAAGCCGGTGTTGATGTCGAGCACCACCGTGTGCGGGTGTCGCTCGACCCAGTCCTCGTACGTGGAGAGCACGACCGGGAGCAGGTCGAGGCGCAGCGGCTCGCCCTCGAGGTCGAGCTTGCCGACGAGCGGGCCGAGCACGGGCTCGCCGGTGAACTGGTTCCACAGCGTGCGCGTGTTGCGGTCGTACATGAGCTTGTTGCTGCGGTAGAGGAAGCCCGAGGTACCGAAGTTGTACGTGACGCCATCGGGTCCGCGGTCGTCGTAGGCGATGGCTGCGCCGCAGAGCGTGCAGTACGCCAGCGAGATCGGCACGCCGCCGACCTCGATGTTCGCCATCTCATGCCAGTCGAGGATGCGCAGCGGGTAGGCATGCGCCTCGCCGTTGATGGCGATGCCGAACACCGCCTCGTCGGGTTCGAGGTACGTCACGTCCTCGGGCGCGAGCATGTTCGGGAACTCCAGCGGCGGGATGGAGTCGACCAGCACGCCGCCCCACAGGATCTCCTCGACGCGAATCGCCGAGGCGTGCTCATCGGACAGGAACTCGGCGAACTGCTCGTCGATGACCGACATCAGCCGGCCCTTCCAGCCGGTGAAGCCCGGCGGCGGCTCCAGGTCCGTCGCGCCGTACCACTGCACCCAGTAGTGGCGGTTCGGCCCCACGCCCGCCTCGGTGAGCGCCTCCAGCGCGTCGTAGTACTCGAGGTAGTCGAGGCCACTCGGCAGGATGCGCGTGTCGCGCGCCCACAGCAGCTCGATGAGCACGGCGGCGAACCGCTCGTCGTCGGCGTGGACGATGCGCGCGAGGGCGAGGCGCAACGCATCCTCGGTCGCGTCGGGGTTCGCGAGCGTGTGCATCAGCTCCGCCGCCTCGTCGTCCCCGATCGGGTCGGATGACGCGTCGGGCAAGGGGTGCGGCGTCCGCGCCGGCACGGGGCGCGGGGCCGGCGTAGGCAGCGGCGTCGGCGAAGCGGTAGCCGTGGCGGTCGCGTCGGTGGTTGGGGAGGGCGTGGTCGGCGCGGCAGGCGCGGCCGTGGGGGTGGCGGTGAGCTCGGCCTCCTCAGAGGTGCAGGCGGCGGCGAGCGCGGCCAGCGCCACCAGGCTGGCGAGGACGGCGCGCGTGATCGATCGAGGTGTGGACAGGTACGGTCGTGGCATCGGGACTCCCGTGGCGGTGGGAACGGGCCGATCCAGCGTACCGCGTCTGAACTACAAACGTGGAGCGAGCGGCGTGAGCCCGCCTGTGCGGGGTGCGTGCGCGGCTACGCCCGGGCGCCGATGCGGAGCGATGCGAGGAGCTGCCGCGTCGAGGCGGCGACCTCCTCCACGGCAGCGTCGAAGACCTCCGCGTTCGCGCGGGAGGGGCTGCGGAAGCCGCTCACTTTGCGCACGAACTGCAGCGCGGCTTCCTCGATCTCCTCGTCGCTGGCTGGCACGGAGCCCTGGCGCAGGACCTTGATGCTGCGGCACATGGGGCAATCCTCGCAGTCGGGCGCGGCTGCGGCCTGCTTCTAATGAAGCTCTACGGGCTGCCGCCCGCCCACGTCGTTACTATAGCCGTCCCGAGAATGGCGGCGGCTGTGATGAGGGCCGCCACTATAGGCATGACGACGGTCAGGACGAACTTCCCCAGCCCTACGGCTCCCTTAATCGTCGCGAGGTCGTCACTGAGAGGCTTCAGTTCGTCACGCAGCGCGGCCTGAGAAACGTACGTTTTGGCCGCCTCCTCCTGTTGAGTTTCTAAGCGCACTAGGCGCTCAGCTTGCGTTCGCGGAGGTGGAGCTCGCATGAGAACTATCGCGGCAAGTTGACGGTCTGCGGGAAGGCGCGCGGGTAGGAACCACCGACCGCAGGCACGAGTTGATCCGCGAGATAGCGCTCGGCCCCGTTTCGAGTCGCCGGATCCCCAATAGCAGCCCACGTCACGAAGAGCCGCTCATTCGCGTACTGCTGGATTCGGGGATCGTCGCGGTGATCTTGGAGCCGGTCGCGGATCATTCCTTGTCCGACATAAATCGTGCGGCCCTTGAACGTCCAGATGATATACACGCCCTCGAGCCCGTCGAGGTGGGGGTTCGCAAGGTCCACAGTCGCGAGCGAGCACCAATCGGCTCCGTTGTTGCATCGCTGCCAATCGAGAGTGATCTCCCGGCTTACCGCCACAAGTGCGCTCCTCCTGCTCGCTGCGGTGCCCAATCGTACCCCGGCCCCCCAGCACTGTGAACACCTGACGGGCGTTGGTACGTCAACGATTCGTCAACGCGACAGACTGGCGTTGCATCCTCAGGTCCCCATCCCTTGCAAGCGATGCAGTCGTCGCGAGCAACTCGACTAGGCGCGTTGCGAGCGCCGCGAAGTGGGCTTCGCATTGGACAGGATCTACGCCGGGCGCACCGCAGTGACGTTGGCGCTGGTGATGCCGGGGCGCGTCTCCTCGGCGCAGTCGGCGTGCGGGTCGATGAACCCGGCGGCCTCGATATGGCCGAGGTACTCCTCGACCGGCAGTGCGCCGGCGACGCAGCCTGCCCACGCCTCGAGGTCGGCGCGCTCCCCGGTGGGGAGGTCGGCGGTGAGCACCATGTCGGAGACGCGCAGGCGGCCGCCGGGCTTGAGCACCCGGAACGCCTCGCGGAAGACCTGCGGCTTGTCGGTCGAGAGGTTGATGACGCAGTTCGAGATGATCACGTCGAAGGTGCCGTCGGCGAACGGGATGTCCTCGATCTCACCGAGGCGGAACCGCACGTTCGACGCACCCACGGCCTCGGCGTTGTGGCGCGCGAGCTGGACCATGTCCGGGGTCATGTCGAGACCCCACACCTCGCCGTCGTCGCCGACCTGCTTCGCGGCGAGGAAGCAGTCGATGCCACCACCGGAGCCGAGGTCGAGCACGGCCTCGCCGGGGCTCAGCTCGGCGATCGCGGTCGGATTGCCGCAGCCGGCGGCGGCCAGCTGCGCCGCGTCCGGCACGTCGCTGAGCTGGTCGGAGTCGTACAGCGCCGAGCCCCACACGCCATCATCCCCGGTGGCGTCCCCGGACGCGTCGATCTGCACGTCCACGGGCCCGCAGGCACCGTCGACGCTGCAGGCCTGCCCCTCGGGCGCACCGAGTTGCAGCAGCTGAAGCGTCATCGGCTGGGCGCCGTCGGCGTCGGCCGCGCAGCACGCCTCGGCGGTGGAGGCGGCGCGCTCGCCGAGCGCTGCACGGGCGCGCGCGCCGTAGCGCTCGGTCACGGCCTGGCGGATGTCGCGTACGGGGAGCGGCTGGTCGGTCATGTGTAGGTCTCCTTCAGTGGGTCGATCATAGCGCACCCGCTCACGGCTGCTCGTTGCCGAGCAACACGACGTCGGTGAAGAGCGCTCCGGCTCCGCCGTTGCTCACCATCGCGACGCGCGCGCCCTCGACCTGCCGGGGCCCCTCGGTGCCGCGGAGCTGCTTCGCGCCGGCGATGACCTTCTGCAGCAGCTGCGCCGTGCCGGGGTGGCTGAACGACATCGTGCCGCCGTCGGTGCAGATCGGGTACTCGCCGCCGATGCGGACGCGGCCGTCCATGACGAACGGGCCGCCCTCGCCCTCACCGCAGAAGCCATACGCCTCGAACTGGCGGATGACCTCGAACGAGAAGGGGTCGTAGAACTCGCACACGTCGACGTCCGCAGGGCCGAGCCCGCACGCCGCGAACGCTTGCTCGGCCGCGAACTGCCCGACGTCGCCCGTCACGTCCCACAGCGGCGCCATGACGTACGACGGGCCCCGGCGGTCGAGCCCGCCGCCCAGCACGTACACCGGCTCCACGTCGAGGTCGCGGGCGCGTTCGACGGACGTGAGTACGAGGCCCGCGCCGCCCTCGCCGGTCATCGCGCAGTCGAGCAGCCGGAACGGGTCCGCGATCATCGGGGAGTCGAGCACGTCCCCGGGCGTGATCACGCGGTCCGAGTAGACGGCCTCCGGGTTCATCCCGCCGTGCGTGCGCACCGCCGAGGCCACCTCGGCGAGGTGTTCGGGCTTCGTGCCGTAGAGGTGCATGTGGCGCCGGGCGATGAGCGCGAACTCGGCCGCCGTGTACAGCCCCCAGCACTCGACGAACTCGTTGCTCGGCCGTGTCCACGGAGCCGTCGAGGCCCGTTCCGTGTACGCGCCGGCCTGGCCGTTGGCCAGCACCACCGTGTGACAGTACCCCGCCGCGATGGCCGAGGCGGCTTCGAGCACGGCGGGGATGCCCGTCGACTGCGAGCCCATCCACATCGGCCGGCCGCCGAACTGGTGCACCCAGTCGCGCTGGTTCTGTGAGCTGGCGCCCGTGCCGGTCGTGACGTTGAGGCCGTCGACGTCGCCCGCCTCGATGCCCGCGTCGGCGAGGGCCCCGCGCACGGCGTCGAGCGTGATGGAGAAGGAGGTCTCGTCCGGCAGGCGCCGGGCCTGGACGGTGTTGTACGCGCCGACGATGGCGACCTGGTGGAGGTCCCGCGTGGCCATGGCCCCTCGATGCCCCGCAATGCGAACGAGCCGGCGAGGTGCGCCGGCTCGGGCCATCGTAGCGGCTTCGCGGGCCAGTGGCCCTACTCGTGCGCGAGCAGCCGGTATCCGACCTGGCGCACGGTCTGGAGGTAGTCCGCGCCGTGCCCGAGCTTGGAGCGGATGCGTGACACCAGCACGGCGAGGCGCCTGCGATGCCCGCTGCCGGCGTCCTCCCACAGCGCCTCGGCGAGTGTCTCGTACGAGGCGACCCGCCCGTCCTCGGAGGCGATGAGGTAGAGCGCCTCGAACTCCATGAAGGTGAGCTCCGCGGTGCGCTCCCCGATGGTGACGAGGTAGCGGTCGCGGTCGATGACGAGGTCACCCACGGCAATGCGCCGCGCGGGCAGCACCTCGGGGGTGGTCTGTGCGTTCACCGGGACACTCCCGCCGTGTGCACGTCGAGGCCGGGAGCCGGGGCCGATGGCCGCGCCCCGGGCGTGGCTCCTGGAGTCCAGGTGCTCACGCTCGGGGACGCGGTCATGGCGCTCGGTTCCCGACTCTCGGCGGCTAGAGGGCCGCCTCGTCGCTCTCGCCGGTGCGGATGCGGACCGCGCCGCTGACCGGGGTGACGAAGATCTTGCCGTCGCCTACCTCGCCCGTGCGCCCCGCGTCGACGATGCGCTCGATGATGGGGTCGACGTCTTCGTCGTTGACCACGAGCTCGATCTTGACCTTCGTGAGGTACTCGACCGCGAAGCTCCGGCCCCGCCACTGTTCCGTCACGCCCCGCTGCTTGCCATGGCCGCGGACCTCGGTGAGCGTCATACCGGCGTGGTCGAGCTCCTCGAGTGCGGTCTTGACGATTTCCAGCTTCTCCGGGCGGATGATCGCTTCAACCTTTTGCATCTTGTCTCCCCCCTACCCCTCGTCGTCCGCGGGCATGGGAGCGCCGCCTGCAATGGGCGCGCCACCGCTGGTCTGCAGCGCGGGAGCGCCGAAGTGCAGGCCGAACGGGTCCCGACCACCGGTGAACTCGGGGTACGCCTCCATGGCGTGCTCCGCCACGTCCAGGCCGCTCTCCTCCTCGGACTCGGAGACGCGCAGGCCAACCGTGGCCTTGATGATGGCGAACATGATGACCGAAGCCACCACCGTCCAGACACCCACGGCCACCACGCCGATGACCTGGTACAGGAACTGCTCGATGCCGCCGCCGACCAGCAGGCCGTAGTTGGCCGAGTCGGCGTAGTTCGGCGCGAGGTTCGCCTGGGTCGTGAACAGGCCGACCGCGAGCGTGCCCCAGATCCCGTTGAACAGGTGCACGGGCACCGCGCCCACCGGGTCGTCGATCTGCAGGCGGTCGAGCAGCTCGACGCCCAGCACGATGATGATGCCGGCCACGATGCCGATCACGACCGCAGCCCACGGCTCCACCGTGGCACAGCCCGCCGTGATGCCGACCAGGCCGCCCAGCACGCCGTTGAGCGTCAGCGAGAGGTCCGAGTGGCCGCTGCGCAGCCGCGAGATGAACATCGCCGTCGCCGCGCTGGCGCCGGCCGCGAGCGTCGTGGTGACCGCCACGCGGGCCGCGAGGTCCGCGAAGCCGCCGCTCAGCCCGAGCGTCGAACCGGCGTTGAAGCCGTACCAGCCGATCCACAGGATCATGACGCCGAGGAAGCCCAGCGGCATCGAGTGACCCGGCAGCGCGTGGACGGTGCCGTCGGCGCCGAACTTGCCGCGGCGCGCGCCGACCATGATCGCGCCCACCAGCGCGGCCCAGCCGCCCACCGAGTGGACGACGGTCGAGCCGGCGAAGTCGATCATGCCGTTGTCGCCGAAGACGATGTCCCCGGCGTACGCGCTCAGGAAGCCCTCGCCCCACGCCCAGTGGGTGACCACCGGGTAGATCACCGCGGTGATGACCACCGTGTAGACCAGGTACGCGGCGAACTTCGTCCGCTCCGCGACCGCGCCCGAGACGATGGTCGCCGCCGTGGCCGCGAACGCGAACTGGAAGAAGAACCCGGCGTAGTCGGCGTCCTCGCCTCCGTAGAAGAAGCTGCCGCCGCCGAAGAACTTGATGTCGATGAACTCGGTGGTGCCGTACGCGAGGCCCCACCCGACCGCCCAGTAGGCGACGGCGCCGAACGAGAGGTCCAGCGCGTTCTTCATCAGGATGTTGGTGACGTTCTTCGAGCGGATGAACCCCGACTCGACCAGGCCGAATCCGGCCTGCATGAACAGCACCAGGATGCCGGCGATGAGCAGCCAGGCGATATCGATCGCCCCGGCCAGGCTCTCGACCGTATCCTCGGCGGCTGCCACGCCGGTCCCGGCGACCAGCGCTGCCCCACCGCCTATCACTACCGCTGCAGGGCCGAGATAGCGCACTCTCATACGTACATGCCCCCCTTTCCGACGCTGACACTAGAAAGGGGCCGTTACACGTCGGTGTCGCCTCGATGAAGAGTGGGTATCGCATTTCTTGCGCCGGCATTGCGAGCATGTTTCCGTCCGCGACGCCGCCTCCCCCACTGGCAGCCGCGCCGGGTTAGAATGGCTGAAGCGCACCCGCTTCCCACCGCAATGCGGTCCGCCACGGGACGGCGAAGGTAGCCACCCATGATCTCCAGGCGACTCCCGGCACCGTCTCCTCGCACGCTCGCTTTCTTCATCACGCTCATTGTTGGAGCTGCGGTGATCGCCTGCGGGGGGGACGACGGCGCGGACGCGCCGGAGGCCACCGCCACCCCCGAGCCAACCGCCACGCCAGCCGGCCTCACCACCGAGACCCCGACCCCGACCGCCACCATCGACCCGGGCCTGCAGGGCGAGGACCGCGAGGTCGCCCTCTGGGGCGCGAGGATCTGCACCATCGCGCGCACCTTCGCCCAGGACTTCCTCGCGAGCGGCGACCCGCGCGACCCGCAGGAACTCTCGATCGAGGAGCGCAAGGCGCGCGCGGACTCGATCTTCCCGGGCCAGTTCCTCGCGGTTGACGCGGCCCTCGACCAGCTCGGGCTGATCGAGCCGCCGGAACGGACGGCGGCCCTGCATGAGCTGCTGCGCCAGACCTACGAGGGACTGCGCGACGCCCTGCGCGACCAGGAAGTGATCATCGACGCCGCCGACACCACGGAGGAGATCGCGTTCAGCAACGTCACGGTGAACGAGTGGATCAACCTCGCGTTCCGGCAGGCGGAGCTGCTCGACAACGCCGGCTACTGCCCGTAGCCGGGCCGTAGGCCGGGCACTCCTCGCCGTCGTGTGCGACGCTGGATCGGCCATGCTCAGTCGCAGCCAGATCAGACGCGCGGGCGAGCGCCTGCGCCGGGACGAGACGCCGAGTGACGCGGATCGCCGGATCTACGCGGAGTACCGGGAGACATTCGAGGAACCGCTCCGCGAAGTCGGCGAGACTATCCGGCGCCTTGTTGCTGACGCGCCGATCCAGTCCCGCTTGAAGCGCTTCGAGACAGTCGTGGAGAAACTCCGCGGGCGAGCACACGACCTGTCGCGCTTGGAGGACATCGCGGGTTGCCGCGTCATCCTCCCCACCATGGTTGAGCAGCACCAGGCACGGAATCGCATCCGCGGCGCGTGGGAGGTCATGCGGGAGCGCGACTACCAGACCACGCCGCATGACGGATACCGAGCCCTGCACATCGTCGTGCGAGTTCAAGACCGGCCAGTGGAGGTGCAGGTCCGCACCGAGATGGAAGACTTGTGGGCCAATGCGTCGGAGGCACTCGCCAACAGGCTCGACCCCGAGATCAAGTACGGTGGCGGCCCGGCCGATGTGCGCGAACTACTCGACTCCATGTCGCAAGTCGGCGAGGCAGCCGACGCGGCGGAGGCTGTTCGGCACGCATTCTTGGCCGCGGGCACCGACGAGCTCGCGGATCGCCTCTTAACACCTCGATCCGTGACGGACGCCACCAAGGCTCTCTTCCGGGCAGTGGCGAGGATCGACCGTGATGTAGAATCAGGAGAGTTAGTGTTGGACGCGACGAACGCCGAGTCGCAGGTCATCGACGAGGCGCTAGCCACGCTCAGGGGCGATAACCAGTGAAGTACTTCCTCCTCGACTACGACCACGACACCGATGAGGTCACCGTGACCCCGATCGAGGACACCGCAGAGGCGCTCGCCGCCTATTCGGAGCGCGAGCGGGAGGCACTGGCTACCAGCCACGAGGTAGTGCTGTTCTACGGTGACTCCGAGGACGACCTGCGCAAGACGCACTCGCGCTACTTCCTCGGCTTGAGCGAGCGGGCCGATGGAGAGGCGCTCCATTCGGTTCCAGCCAACTACCTTGAGGAATTTCAGACGCTGATCAAGCGTGCAGCAGGCAGAGGCTCACAGACCTCAGCACCCGCCTGACCGGCGCCACTCCGGTCCGCCGTCCCCCCTCGACCCCTCCGCGATTGCGTATGCTTGCGCCCTCGCGTACACGAGTCGGGGCGAGGCGCGCCGCGCGCGTTCGCCGCACATGGGGAGGGGTCGTACATGCCGGGTCCGCTGGATGGCATCAAGGTGTTCGAGGTCTCGCAGATCGTCGCGGGACCGTACTGCGGCCTCAACCTGGCCGACCTCGGGGCCGACGTGATCAAGGTCGAGCCTCCGGGCGGCGAGGGCAGCCGGCAGGCCGGCGGCTTCGTGCCCGGCGAGAGCAAGGGCTTCCACTCACTCAACCGCGGCAAGCGCTCGCTTGTCATCGACCTGCGCTCGCCCGACGCCCAGGAGATGGTGCACCGCATCATCCCGGGCTTCGACGTCTTCGTGATCAACGCCCGGCCGGGCGTGCCCGAGCGGCTGCGAGTCGACTACGAGACGCTGAAGCAGTTCCGCCCGGACATCATCTACTTCGAGAACACCGGCTTCGGCCGGGGCGGCCCCAGCGAGTTCCGCTCGGGCTCCGACGCCGTCGCCCAGGCCTACTCGGGACTCCTCGCCGGCGATGGCAAGGTGGGGGAGTTCGGCGAGCCCGAGATCATCACCGCGACCGCGCCCGCCGACTTCCAGGCAGGCCTCGCCGGCGCGATGGCGATCTCGGCGGCGCTCTTCCACCGTGAGCGCACGGGGCAGGGCCAGTTCGTCGAGACGTCGCTGCTGCGCGCGGGCCTCGCGCTGCAGGGCACGCGCATCGGCAAGCTGCCGGCGCTCGACGCGCAGACGACGGACAAGGCGCTGGAGCGCATGCACGAGGTGCGCGCGGCCGGCGGCAGCTACAAGGAGCTGCTGGACGCGCGCGGCAACCTCTTCGACGTGATGGGGCGCGCCGCCGCTCGGCTCTTCTACGGCGGCTACGCCGTCAAGGACGGCGGCGTCATCCTCGGCGCGCTCACCCCGCTCAACCGCGACCAGATGCGGCGCGCCATCGGCGTCGAGGACGACCCGACCGCCGACCCCGAGTTCGACTCGATCCCGCCGGAGAACCGCAGGCTCGTCGACCAGATGCTCGAGCGCATCCGCGGGATCATGATGACGAAGACCATGGACGAGTGGATCGAGATCTTCGACCGCGAGGGCGCGCCGATCTCGAAGGTGAACTGGCCCGAGGACATGGCCGACGACCCGCAGGTCGAGGCGATGGGCTACATGATCGACCTGGAGCACGAGCTGACAGGCCCGGAGCGCATGGTCGGCCCGATCGTCTCGATGTCCGAGACGCCGACGGGCACGGACCGCCCCTCGCCGCCCCTCGGCCGCCACACGGACGAGGTGCTACGCGAGCACGGCATCGACGACGCGGAGATCGCGAGGCTGCGGGAGCTCGGCGCGATCGTGTGAGCGACTACGCCCGGTTCCAGAGGAGATTCGGACGCCTGCTACAGACACTCGCTGCTGATGAGCACAGCATAATCGGTAGGCGCGACCTGCAGCGTGAACTGTTGCGGGCCATACACGTAATCGGTCGACCTTCTTTCTATAACACTGTGATGCCACTCATACCGTCCAGAGGGCTGTTCAGTGAAGAGGTCGTACCACGTCAAGTAAGGGCGACTGCCTGTCAAGTCAAGCGGGGGGCTCCAGCTATTGCGTCTTGTTCCGTCCAGTTCCAGCACAGCCTCACTCAGCCGTTGGGCGTAGCACGAGTCCTCGCCAGGGCCTTCGTAGTCGCTGTTCCATTTCCCGGGTGCAATGTCGATTCCGACTCGCAGCAACCTGTTGGATGGGACGCCGAAGTACCCAAGGCCGCACCCGGTAGTGGTCAGGCACGGCTCACCGTACCCGATCACGGTAGGCGTAGGAGTTGAGGTTGCGCCTGGTGTCGAAGCAGGAACGGCCGTTGGTGACCCACCCGCCACTTGGGACTCCTCGCCTTCTCCGACCCTGATGGGGCTGGAATTGAGCCAGCGGCCCTCGCGCCCGCTCGCTGGGAAGAAGCGAGCGCGGGGGAGGACGCGCTCGCCCCACCCGTCGCCGTCACGCTCCTGGACCGCGAACTCGATGCGCCCGTCAGACTCGTGGCGCATCGCCGTGATGCGGATCTCGGTGCCGTCGTTGTGTGCGACGGCTATCCCCGCGCCGAGCGCTATCACGCCGACGAGGATCGCGATGATTGCCGTCTTGGCGTGCTGCCCATACTTCGTCACGGCTCACTTCCCTTCTGACGGCATGCGGCTTCGATCGGCACGCACCGGCGGATCGGACTGGACTGATCGCTGGCAAGCGTGCGGCATCGTACGAGGTTTCCCGCGTACGGAATATTGCGCATGGGTTAGCGGGCGGAGCTGCGACGGGCGGGAATACGCTGGCCGCGCCGCAGGGCTGGCGGTGGGGATCGCAGCCCGCCGACTGCACCTCAGGGCGCGGGGTAGTCGGGTCCGCTGTACGCGCGCTCCGAGTTGCACATGATCCCGTCGCTGTTCCCGTCCCGCATCCCGAGGGCGTCGAGGGCGGCGTACAGGTTCGGGTGCGTGCGACGGTCGACGCGCCGCCCGAACTCCGCACAGGTGCGGGCGGGCTCAGGCCCGCTGTAGACAGGTCCAGCCGTCGCAGTTGGCTCCGGAGTGGGCGTGGGCGTCACGGTCGCCGTAGGCGTCGGGGGCGATGACGTGGCGCACGCGCTCCACAGGCCGGCTCCCGCAGCCTGAGCACGCGTCTGCGCGGCCTCGATGCGCGTCGCGTGCAGCACGTTCGCGCCGTCGTACCGGTGGTACTCGCCGTAGCCACCTTCGACGATGCGCTCGTTGAGCATCGTGCCGTCGGACAGGTAGAGGTAGCGCAGCAGCCGACCAAAATTGTCGCGGTTCGACTCGTCGCGCTCGAGGCGCACGATGGCGCCTGCCGGCAGCAGGCCCTGCACGTAGGCGCTTGCCTCGCGCCCGTAGCACTCGACGCCTCCGAAGACCTCGGGCGTGTCGACGAGGAGGAGTCGCACCTTCTCGAGTTCGCCGTCCGGCATGCGCACCTCGATGGTGTCGCCGTCGACGACGCGGGTGACGACGGGGTGCATCTCGGCGAGGCCGACTCGGATCGGGGTCGAGACCAGCCAGCGGCCCTCGCGGCCGGTCGCGGGGAAGAACCGGGCGCGCGGGAGGATGCGATCGCTCCAGCCGGCCCCCTCGCGCTCCTGCAGCGCGAACTCGATGCGACCGTCGGACGCATGGCGCATCGCCGTGATGCGAACCTCGGTGCCGCCGTCCTGCGCGAGGCCCACCCCGGTGACGAGCACGGCGCCCGCACCCACGAGGGCGCAAGCGATGCCCCCGGCGAGGAGCAGCAGCCACCTTCGAGCGCGCCCGGAGCGAGTCATGGCACCTGCTGTCGGACCGGCAGCGCCGGCGCAGCGGGTGCGTCGAGCGCATCACATTCGGGATGCGCCCATCATGTACGGGATATTACATACGGGAAATCGCGGACGTTATGCGGGGATCAGGCCGTCGCGTCCTCCAGGTAGACCGATCCGATCACCTCGTCGTCGAGGAGCTGTTGGTACGCCTCGGCGCTCACGCCGAGCACGCCGCGCAGGATCTCCTCGTTGTGGCGGCCGAGGGTGGGTGCGGGGCGCGCCGGGAGCAGCGGCGTGCGCTCGAAGCGCGCCATGGGGCCGGGGTAGAGGTGCGTGCCCGCCTCCGGGTGGGTGATCTCCTCGAAGTAGCCGCGCGCGACGTGGTGGGGGTTGGTGGTGATCTCCTCGTGGTGCACGGTCGCGATGGCCGGGACGCCGGCTGCCTGGAGCCGCACCATCAGGTCGTGGTCCTCGAACGCCGGGGTCCACGCCGCCACCTCGGCGTTGATCGCGTCGGTGTTGCGGTAGCGGACCGCCGCGTCGGCGAAGCGCTCGTCCTCGGCGAGTTCGGGGCGGCCCATCTCCGCGCAGAGCGCGGCGAACGCCTCGTCCGAGGGGATCGCGATGGCGATCCAGCGGTCCTCGCCCGCGCACGGGAAGGCGCCGTACGGCGCCATCGAGGGGTGCCGGTTGCCCCAGTGGCCCTGAACGCGGCCGTTCATGGCGTAGTCCATGAACGCGTGCCCGATGTGGCTGGCCACGGACTCGACCTGCGAGATCTCGACGAGCTGGCCCTCGCCGGTGCGGTCCCGGGAGAAGAGCGCGGCCTGCAGGGCGAACGCCACCTGCGCCCCGGCCGTGGGGTCGCCGTGCAGCGAGGCCGGGGTGTCGGACGGGTCGGAGCCCTCGTAGCCGCGGATACCGGTGTGGCCCGCGACGGCCTCCATGTTCGCGCCGTAGCCCTTGAAGTCGCGGTACGGGCCCTCAATGCCGAAGCCCGGGAACCGCACCATGATCAGCTGCGGATTGACCTCGTGCAGCACCTCGTAGCCAATGCCGAGGTTGTCGACGACGTCGGCGGCGTTGTTCTCGATGTACGCATCGCTGTGGCGGATGAGCTCGAGGAAGAGCTCGTGCCCGCGCTCGCTCTGGAGGTCGAGCGTGACGGACTTGCAGCCGCGCTTCGCGTAGTTGAACCACGCCTGCCGGTTCCAGAAGCCCTCGCTGCCGTCGCGGTTGAGGTACGACGCACCTGCGCGGCCTTCGAGGAGTGCGTCCGGGATGTGCCGGAAGTTGGTGCGTGTCGGGTTGAGGTGCTGGATCGACTCGATCTCGATCACCTCCGCGCCGAGGTCGGCGAGGATCATCGTCGAGAACGGTCCGGCCCAGACGATGCCCTGCGCGAGCACGCGGATGCCGTCGAGGGGCTTTGCGGGGTCGGCCATCGTGGGCTCCTAGATCACGCCACGCTGCCCGAGGATCGCGACCTCCTCGGGCGTGTGGCCCAGGCGCTCGGTCAGCACCTCGAACGTGTGCTCGCCGAGCAGGGGGGCGCATCGCATCTCACCGGGCGTGCTCTTGAAGCGCACGGGCAGGCCGACGTACTCGTAGGAGCCGGCGACCGGGTGGTCGATGGTCCGGAAGAAGTCGCGCGCCCGGTACGCGGGGTCGCGGTAGGCATCCTCGACGGTGTTGATGGCGCACACCGGCCAGCCTTCGGCCTGCGCGAGCTCCATGACCTCCTGCTTGGTGTGCGAGAGCAGCCACGGGTAGAAGATCGCCTCGACCTCCGGGAGGAAGTCGGGGTTGTAGACGTTCGCGACGAAGCGCTCGTCCTCGATCAGGTCCTCGCGGCCCATCGCGCGGCACATGCGAGGGAACCACGCGGGCTGGGTGGCGACCTGCACGTAGCCGTCGGCGCACGGGTACACCCCGCTGGGCAGCCCGCTGTACACCACGTTTTTGATGCGCTCGATCATCAGCGCGCCCGAGTACTGGTAGGCCATGATGTTCGGCCCGCCACGGTCCATCGAGGCGGTCAGGATCTCGTTGATCGAGATCTCGACGCGTTCACCCTCGCCGTCGCGCATCGAGGAGCGCATCGCGCCCATCATCATCCCGGCCGAGACGACGCCGGCGAGGAAGAGCGGGGTGTAGAGCCCCAGCTTGATCGGCTCGCGGTCGGGGTCGCCGGTGACCTGCATCACGCCGCCCGAGGCGTAGAGCAGCATGTCGTCGGCCTCGAAGTCCCGGTACGGGCCGTCCTGGCCGAAGCTGGAGATGCGGACGAGCGCCGCTGCCGGGTTCGCCTCGGCGAGTACCTCGGGGCCGATGCCGAGGCGTTCGAGGACGCCGGGCCGGAAGCTCTCGACGATGATGTCGGCGTCCGCGGCCAGCCGCAGGAGCAGCTCGCGGCCGGTGGCGGTCCCGAGGTCGAGCGTGACGCTGAGCTTGCCCGTGTTGAGGTGCAGGAACATCCCGCTGGTCTCGATGTGCGGCATGTCGTTCGGGTACGGGCCGAGGCGGCGTGAGGCGTCGCCGCGCCCAGGGCGCTCGATCTTGGTGACCTCTGCGCCGTAGTCGGAGAAGAGTTTCGTCGCGTACGGACCCGTGACCCCCTGCGTGAGGTCCAGGACCCGCACCCCCTCGAGCGGTCCCGTCATGCGCCTGCCCCCCGGCAGGAGCGCAGCCTACCGACGCAGCGCCGATCGAGGCAAGCGCCGAGGGGGAGCCGTGGCTGTGCGAGCACGGGACAGCGCCTCCGCTACGCGAGGTCGTACAGCGGCGGCTTCGACCACTGCTCGCTGGGCGGGTTCTCCTGCCGGCGGATCTCCTCACGGCTGCGCGCGGCCTCGATCTTCTTCGCCTCGCGCAGGATGCGGTCGCGCTCCCGCTCGTGCTCGTGCTGTCGCTCGATGGCTCGCTCGCTGCGGCGGCGCTTCGGCTTGCCCTCGTACTCGTTGATGCGGCCCTCGTCGAGCAGCTGGGTGAGGTGGCTGCGCACGTTGCCGTCGGCCGCGCGGCGCAGGCGCGTGTCGATCTCGTCGCCGTAGACGCGGAGCATGATGTCCCAGCTGCTGAGTTGCTCGCCGTCCTTGAGCACCTCGAGGATCTGCTGCTCGCGCATGTTGCGGTGGGTGACGTACATCTGGAGCCGCTCGCGAGGGTCCTCGACGATCTTGCCATGGCCGGGGCAGATGACCTTGAGGTTCGGCAGTTCGAGCAGCTTCTCCAGGCTGCGCCGGTAGTCGCCGAGGTCCCAGACCGTGGTGGTCGAGGAGCCGAGCAGCGTGTCGCCCGTGAACAGGACGCCCTCGTCCTCCAGGTAGTAGCAGAGCGAGTCAGAGCTGTGGCCGGGGGTCTCGATGACCTGGAGGTTCACGCCCCCACCCATCTCGATCACGTCGCCGTCGCCGTACTGCTCGACCTTGCGGGGAATGCGCCCGGTGAGCAGGCGCCGTCCGCCCTTCGGGATGGCGATCTCGGCGTTCAGGAACTCCTTGGTCCACTTGAGGTTGCCGGAGTGGTCGGCGTGGTGGTGGGTGATGGTCGCGATGCCGATCTCGGCGTGCTCGGTCGCGGCGAGGTAGCCGCGCAGGAACCACTGGTAGCGCTCGATCGCCTCACCCGAGTCGATCGTCAGGGACTGGCCGCCGGGCGAGCCGACCAGGTAGATCGAGGTGAAGTCGGGGTGCATCACGTTCTCGTCCGGCACCATGGCGGCGCGCACGGATTTGCTGATCTGCATCGGGTCCTCGCATCACGGTCCGCTGCGCCCGCGCGGGCGCCGTTCGGGGAGCATAGCGCACAACACGCCCCTCGACGCCGCCACGCGCGGGGACGAGCCGAGGGGCGGCCCTGCGGCCGCGCGGTCCGGCGGCCTTGCGGTCGCGCGGTCTGGACACGGGGAGGGGCGGCCTTGCGGCCGCGCGCCTCGGGCACGCAAGAGGGGCGGCCCTGCGGCCGCCCCTCGAAGTCTCCGCTGGTGCGGAGGCGTTGCCTGGTACTGCGTGTACTAGGCGCGCCCGCCGATGTCCGGGTCGATCCAGGCGGTGTTCACCTGGTCGCCCCAGTCGTAGTACGAGCTGTTGGTGCCGAACAGGCCGCCGAAGCGGATCCCGCGCAGCCACGGCTGGTAGACCTGGAGTCCGAGGCCCGAGGGCACCGGCGGCCAGTACATCTTCTGGAGGAAGTGGTCCCACATCTCCCGGTGGATGTCCTTGCGGGCGTCCGGGTCCAGCTCCGTCTGCTGTGCCTCGGCCCACGCGTCGACCTGCGGGTCGTTGAGCTGCCAGCGGTTGCCGGGCGATGCCGAGTGCACCGAGTTGTAGAAGTAGTTGTCGCCGTCGAAGCCGACCGTCAGCCAGCCGGACGTCGTCGCCTCTTCCAGCTTCGCCGGCACCCACGACGAGTTGAACTCGGTGTAGTCCACGCTGCGGGAGTCGAGGCCGATGCCGACCTGGCGGAACTGTTCCGTCGTGATCTCGGTGATTTCGGCGAAGTAGTCCGCGTAGCGGTAGTAGATACCGTCGATGGAGAGGTCGTCGGCGCCGGCGGCGGCGAGCAGCTTCTTCGCCTCCTCCGGGTCGTAGCGGCCGAACCACGGTCCGAGCGACGGGTCGCCCTTCTGCGGCTCGGCGTCGAGGACGAACGGCCACGGGTGCAGCGGGAGCGTCTTCGCGAGGTTGTCGTAGACGACGTCCTCCATGAAGTCCGTGTCCATCGCCAGCGTCATCGCCTGGCGGATCCGCTCGTCCTGGAACTTCGGGTGCGAGAGGTTCATGCCGAACGGGATACCGCCGTTGACCACCACGGTCAGGTTGACCTGGATGTCCGGGTTCGTCTCCAGCAGCTTGTTGAGGTCCTTCAGCGTCGAGGCGACGGAGTAACCGTAGTCGAGCTGCCCGACACGGAACGCGGCGACACGCGCGGTCTGGTCCGTGATCAGCCGGACATCCACGCCGTCCAGGAGCACCTCGTTCTCCCAGTAGTCCGGGTTCTTGTCGAAGGCGATGTGCGAGCCGTCGACGGCCTCGGTCAGGATCATCGATCCGGTGCCGACCACGACCGTGTCGAGGTTCCCGGCGTCCACTGGCTCGCGCGGGAAGATCGTCTGGTAGCGGCTGGCGAGCGGCAGGATGAAGTCCGCCGTGACCGTGCCCATCGTGGCCTTGAACGTGGTGTCGTCCGGAGCCTCGGTGGAGCCGATGTTGCGCCAGTAGGACTTGTGCACGCCTTCAGCGGCATAGCGGTCGTACGCGAACTTCACGTCGTCGGCGACGAACTTGCGGCCATCGAGCGGCGGCAGGTTCTGCCAGTGGACGTCGTCACGAAGGTTGAACGTGAAGACCTGGCCGTCGGGAGTGCGCTCCCAGGACGAGGCGAGCTCCGGCTCGAGCACGATCTCGTACGGGTTGCTGCGCGGTCCGCCCTTGAACCCGATCAGGCGGTTGTAGACGTGGTTCGGGACGGTGATCGTCCCACCCGCCGCCGACGTGGTCGGGTCGAAGTTCTGCACGCGGTACGTAGCGGCCACCTGCATGCGGCCGCCGGGCACCGGCTTCTTGTTGGGCTCGGGGAACTGGAACGGGTACGGGAGGTTCTCGTCGTGGACGAGCATCCCGACCGAGTAGTCCTCGTCGTCCCCGGACGCGGCCGCCGAGTCGTCGTCGCCCCCGGTGCTCTGGGTCTGGCCAGCCTGTGTCTGGCTGGTGATGTTCGACGACGATCCGGAACTGGAGCCCGAGGTCGTCGTGGTCGTGGTTGTAGTGGCTGCGGTGTCGTCGTCGTCATCGTCGTCGCCGCCACAGCCGATCAGAGCGGCAGCAGCGAGCCCGGCCCCGCCGAGCAGGCCGCCTCGCAGCAGCGTGCGCCGGTTCAGTTCAACGGACCACCAACGGCCCTCTCGCTCTAGCTCACTCATGGACCCTCTTTTCGTGCGCCGCGCCTGTGCGGCAACGATCCCAATGCAGCGGCCCAAACCACTACGTAGCGCGCTACTCTCCCACAGCCGCCCGTTGGTGACAACAGGCACAACCCTCTATTGCGAACGGCATTGTGGGCTCGGGTTCATTGCGCACAACAAGATCCCCGACGACCCACCGCGTCTCTCCCAGCAGTCTCCCCGGTGACGCCGATGTGCCATGCGCGGCCATGCGCGCAATATCGCCGGGATCTGGCTCCCATCGCGGTTTCGGTGCAAGCGGCTGCTGGCGGCGTGGGCTACAGTGACCTGACGGGAGATGCCGTGCCCGCCTTGATCGAGACCGCCGGACTCACCAAGCGCTACTCGAGCGTGACCGCGCTCGACGGCCTCACGCTCGACGTGGAGCCCGGCATCATCGGCCTCGTCGGCCCGAACGGCGCCGGCAAGAGCACGCTGATCAAGATCCTGCTCGGCCTCATCGACGCCACATCCGGCACCGCCGACGTGCTCGGGCTGAATGCCGCGCGCGAGGGGCTGCGGGTACGCGAGATCGTCGGCTATATGCCGGAGCACGACTGCCTGCCGCCGGACCAGTCGGCGACGAACTTCGTCATCCACATGGCCCGCATGAGCGGCATCCCGCCCTCCGCGGCGCGCGAGCGCGCCTCCGAGGTGCTCCGCCACGTCGGCCTGTTCGAGGAGCGCTACCGCCACATGGGCGGCTACTCCACCGGCATGAAGCAGCGCGTGAAGCTCGCGCAGGCGCTCGCCCACGACCCGCAACTGCTGTTCCTGGACGAGCCGACCAACGGCCTGGACCCGCAGGGCCGCGACGAGATGCTCGACCTCGTCGAGCGCACCGGGCACGAGTTCGGGATCTCGATCGTCATGTCCTCGCACCTGCTCAGCGAGATCGAGCGCGTCTGCGACGGGCTGATCGTGATCGACGACGGCAAGCTGATGCGCACCGGCCGCATCGCCGAGCTCACCGACGAGACGGCGGTACTCGCCGTCGAGGTCGAGTGGGACGCCGACCGCCTGGCCACGATGCTCACCGAGCGCGGCCTGGAGGTGCAGGTGCTCGGCCGCGAGCTCGAGATCGCCGGCGGCGGTACGGACGGCGTCCATGACGCCATCCTCGACGCCGTCGTGTCGCTCAACCTGCCGCTGGTGCGGCTGGAGCGCAGGCGCCGGTCGCTGGAGGAGCTCTTCCAGCCGGGCGCCGAGCCCGTCGCGGAGGCCTCGAATGGCTCAGGCTGAGCCGGCGCCGGACGTCGCCTCGCCCTCCGGGACGATCTACGACCTCGGCTACCAGAGCTACGAGGGCCCGCGCCGGGGACGCCGCTACGCGCTCTGGTCGCTGTACGTGCTCAGCGTGCGCAACGCCTTCGGGATCGGGCGCGGCGCGCTGCCGAAGGTCATGGCCTTCGTGCTGGTACTGTTCGCACACGCGCTCGCGATCATCCAGCTCGTCCTCGGCGCCGTGTTGCCGGTCGACGACTTCGAGTTCGTCACGCCGCAGGACTACTATGGGCTGATCCAGTTCGTCCTCGTGCTCTTCGTCGCCGCGATCGCTTCCGACCTCGTCGGCAACGACCGGCGTACCAACACGCTGTCGCTCTACTTCTCACGGCCCATCGAGCGCGACGACTACGCGCTGGCGAAGATCGCGGCGCTGTGCAGCAGCCTGCTCGCGCTCACGGTGCTGCCGCAGCTGCTGATGTTCGCCGGGAACGCCCTCGGAGCGAGCGACGGGCTGGACTGGGTACGCGACAACGCCGGCGACCTGCCGAGGATCCTCGCCAGCGGCGTGTTGCTGTGCCTCGCGTTCGGCTCACTCGGCATCCTGGTCGCCTCGTACGCCGAGCGGCGTGCGTTCGCGATGATCAGCGTGATCGCGATCTTCCTCGTCTCGCTCACCGTGGTGGGCGTGGTGGTGTCGGAGATCGACAACGAGCAGATGCGCTGGGCGCTGTTCCTGAGCCCCCTGCACGTGGTGGACGGCTCCACGCACTACCTCTTCGACGCGCTCCCCGACGCCCGTACGGCGTCGCGGGCCGGCGAGCCGAGCGAGCAGATCGCCTGGGCGGACTTCCCCGGCTACGTCTGGCCCCTCGTCACCCTCGCCTTCGGGGTGGTCGCGTCGGCGCTCGTGGTCCGGCGCTTCCGGGGGTCGGTGTGATGGCTACCGAGGCGGCGAAGGTCGAGGTACAGAACGTCTCCCGCTGGTACGGCGATGTCGTAGCCGTCAACGACATCTCGTTCACGCTCGAACCCGGCATCACCGGTCTGCTCGGCCCCAACGGAGCCGGCAAGAGCACGATGCTGCACATAATCTCCGGGTTCCTGCGGCCCTCGGTCGGTCGCATCGCCGTGCTCGGGCAGGCCTCGTGGCGCAACCCGGACATGTTCCGCCGCGTCGGGCTGGTGCCGGAGCGCGAGTCCGTCTACCCGTTCCTCGGCGCGCGCGACTTCGCGATCGCCAGCGCCCGCCTGCACGGCCTGCCGGACCCGCAGGACGCCGCCGGGCGCGCCATCGCGCGCGTCGAGCTGGAGGACGCACAGGACCGGCCGATGGGCGGGTACTCGAAGGGCATGCGTCAGCGCGCCAAGATCGCCGCGGCGCTGGTCCACGACCCCGAGGTGCTCGTGCTGGACGAGCCCTTCAACGGCACCGACCCCCGCCAGCGGCTCCAGCTCATGGAGATGCTGCGCCGCATGGCCGCCGAGGGCTGCACCATCCTCTTCTCCTCGCACATCCTCGAGGAGGTCGAGCGGCTCGCGGAGAACGTGCTCGTGATTGTCAACGGGCGGCTCGCGGCGTCGGGCGACTTCCGCCAGATCCGGCGCCTCATGACGGACCGCCCGCACACCTTCGAGCTGCGCACCAGCGACAACCGCGCGCTGGCCGCGACGCTCGTCGGTCTCCCCCACGTCTCGGCCGTCGAGCTCACGGACAGCCGCCTCGACGTGCGCACGACGGACTTCGGCGCGTTCACCGCCGCCGTCGCGGGCGCGGTGCGCGACTCCGGCGTGACCCTGCAGCAGCTCCGGCCGGCCGACGAGTCGCTCGAGAGCGTGTTCTCGTACCTGGTGGGGTCATGACGCTGACACTGCTCTCGCTGACGGCGCATCAGCTGCTGGGACAGCGGCGGGCGATCCTGATCGGGCTGCTGGCGCTGATCCCCGTCGGCGTCGCGCTGCTGATCCGCTTCGCCGGAGACGCCGGCGACGCGCCGTCCTACCAGACGGCCGCAGACACCATCGGCGGCTTCGTGTTCCTGCTGCTGCTCCCCATCGGCGCGCTTGTCTTCGGCACCTCGGCGCTCGGCTCGGAGGTCGAGGACGGCACGGTCGTGTACCTGCTGGCGCACCCGATCGCGCGCTGGCGCGTGATGCTGGCGAAGGTCGTCGTCGCCTCGGGCGCGACCATCCTGCTCACCGTGCCCGCCTCGCTCATCACGGCGCTCGTCCTGCTCCACGGCTTCGACGGCGAGTCGCTGTGGTGGGCCGCGACCGTCGCGACCGCCGTGGGCGCGACGGTCTACAGCGCGCTCTTCGTGGGACTCAGCACCGTGACCAGCCGCGCCCTCATCATCGGGCTGGTCTACGTCTTCGTCTGGGAGGCGTTCATCACGAACCTCTTCAGCGGCACCCGCTGGATCAGCGTCCGCGAGTACGTGGAAGGCGTCGCCGACGCCCTCACCACGACGCGAGCCGTCGAAGGGAGCCTCGAAGGCTCCGAGGCCGCGATCGCCTCGGTGCTCGTCGTCGCCGCCTCGCTGGTGGTGGGGACGTGGTACCTCACGCGCTTCGAGATCGGCGAGCGCGCGTAGCGACCCTCGGCCGCCCCTCCAGCGCGTCAGCGGGCCCCGATGCCGGCGAGCGCGACCAGCGCGATCACCACGGGCACCCACGCCACGAGCGACGCCACGGCAGCACCGATGGTGAACCCGAATCCGAACTTGAAGCCGTCCCGCACCGACACATCGCACCTCCTGGAACCTCGCACCCGTGCGGCAGACGATAGCCGCGCCCCGGGGGCGCCAACACACACGCGGGCGGCTGCTATGATCCGCGTCCACATCCCACGGACGGTCTGAGGGGGAGCGGTGCAGGCGCTCGAAGGTATCCGCGTAGTCGACCTGACCACCGGCGTGGCCGGGCCGCACTGCACCAAGCTGCTCGCCGACTTCGGCGCCGAGGTGATCAAGGTCGAGCCGCCCGGCGGCGACCCCACCCGCAACGTCCCTCCCTTCGCCGGCGACATCCCGCACCCCGACCGTGGGCTGCTGTTCCTGCACCTCAACACCAACAAGCGCTCCGTCACCATCGATCCGGAGACCGAGGACGGCCTCGAGCTCCTGCTCGGCCTCATCGAGCAGGCCGACGTGGTCGTCGAGGACCTCGACCCCGGCGACGCCGAGGAGCTCGGGGTCGGCTACGAGCAGGTCTCGGCGAACCGGCCGGGGCTCATCTACTGCTCGATCACGCCGTGGGGACAGAACGGGCCGTACGTCGAGATGGGGTTCCGCGCCTCCGACCTCGTGCTGCAGGGCATGGGCGGTCCGGTCAACGGGACCGGCTCGCCGCAGCGCGAACCGCTCAAGCTCGGCGGCAGCCTCGGATACCTGCAGGCCGGGCTCGTTGGCGCGTGGTCCGTCGCCATGACCCTGCTGCGCGTCGAGGCGGGCGGCGAGGGCGACCACATCGACATCTCCATCTACGAGACGCAGATGGGCTCGCGCGACCGCCGCACCACGTCGCTGACCACGTACGCGTACCAGGGCACGCCGAGCAGCCGCCGCGGCGGCGTGGCGGGCATGGTGCTCGGCGGAGGGGCGCAGCCGTGCCTCGATGGATACGTCAACATCACGGCCATCGGGCCGAAGATCCACCAGTTCGTCGAGATGATCGGCCTCGGCCACCTCTCCGGCGACGAGCGGCTGATGCAGCCGCCGCTGACGCTGGACCCAGCGTTCGTCGAGGAGGTCTCGACGGCATACCTCGCGTGGTCGATGTCGCGGACCAAGCGCGAGGCGCTGATCGAGGCGCAGGGCTACGGGATGCTCTCCGGCGTGATCAACACGCCCGAGGACCTGGTCAACGACCCGGTGTTCCGCGGCCGGGGGGTCTTCGAGGAGATCGAGCACCCCGTCGCCGGGACCTTCGAGTACCCCGGCCGCCCGCTGGTGATGGGCGAGACGCCTCGTCAGCATCCGCGCCGCGCGCCGCTGCTCGGCGAGCACACGGCCGAGGTGCTGACGGAGCTGCTGGGTGTGGCGCAGGAGGACCTCGGCGTGCTGCGCGGCGTCGGGGCGATCTAGGCAGGCGGGAGGGCGCGAGTCGTGGGCAATCTACCGCTGGAGGGCGTGCGCGTCGCCGACATCACCGTGGTGTGGGCGGGGCCGCACGTGACGCAGCTCCTCGCCGAGTGGGGCGCGGAGGTGATCCGCGTGGAGCCCCGCACCCGCATCCAGCCCGCCACGCGCGGCGCGGAGCGCCGACCCCCGTCGCCGGACGAGATCCGGGCGATGGCCGCGCAGGGCGTGACGCTCGCCGGGTACCCCGACTTCGTTGCGGCCCCCGACCCGTGGAACCGCGGCGCCTCGTTCAACTCGCACGGCCGCAACAAGCTGAGCATGACGGCCGACATCACCACGCCTGAGGGCCGCGAGGCCTTCCTCGACCTCATCGAGCACTGCGACGTCGTGGTCGAGAACAACGTGCCGGAGACGATCGAGAAGGCCGGCATCACCTACGACGTGCTGAGCAAGCGCAACCCGAAGCTGATCATGCTGCGCATGCCGGGCTTCGGCCTCAACGGCGACTACAAGAACTACCGCGGCTTCGGCCTGCACATGGAAGCCGTGATCGGCCACACCCACATCCGCTCCTACCCCGATGACATCATCGAGGCGGCCGGCGACGTGGTGACAAGCGACGCGATCTCCGGGATCCAGGGCGCGTTCGCCGTCTCGATGGCGCTCCGCCACGTGCGCAAGACCGGACGCGGCCAGCTGCTGGAGCAGCCGCTGGCGGAGGCGTTCCTGCCCATCCTCGGTGAGTTCCTGCTGGACTACACCGCGAACGGGCGCAACACCGAGCCGCAGGGCAACCGCCACCGCTCCCACGCCCCGCACAACTACTACCCGTGCCGCGGCGAGGACGACTACATCGCCATCGACTGCGACTCGGACGAGGCGTGGATGGCGATCTGCGAGTTCCTCGGCGCCGACGACCTGCTGGCCAACGAGGAGTGGGCGACGGCAGCCGGGCGCTACCGGGACCAGGAGGCGCTCGACCGCGCCCTCGGCGAGCACACACGTAGATTCGACCAGCGCGCGCTGTTCTTCGGCCTGCAGGCGGCCGGCGTGATCGCGGGGCCAGTGCAGAACGAGGCGGTTGCATACGCCTGCCCGCAGCTTGCCGAGCGCGGGTTCTTCGAGGAGACCGGGAACGCCTCGACGGGGACGCACCTCTACCCCGGCCTCAACCTGCGGATGGCGAACACCCCGAACCAGATCCGCACCGGCCCACCCCTGCTCGGCGAGCACAATGAGTACGTCTACCGCGAGGTGATGGGCTACACCGAGGAGCAGTACCGCGCCCTCGAGGAGATCGAGCAGATCGGCCTCGGCTACGCCCCCGGCGTGGCGCCCTACGCCGAAGAGGGGTAGCCGAGGGCGCGTCCCCGACTCGAACTACCAGCCAGCGGGCTTGGTGATAACGCCGACATCGTCCGTGAGCGTGTCGGGGAGCAGGCTACGCCGAAGGTGGCTGCGCCATAGGTGCTTCACGTATGTGGCCGCGCTAGCGAGATCATGAGGGCTGCTGACACGCGCGTCAGGATTGACGAGGGTCACCCGCAACCCGAGCCCGTCGCGCACGTATCGCATGGCTCCGGCGAAGTCCGCGTCGTTCGAGATGACGGCAGCCTGCTCGTACTCCCCGTTGAACCCATCCACGAGCAGCTGCGTCGCGAGGTTTACGTCCGACCCCTTTTCCTCGGAGTCCCGGACCAGAACCCGGCTCGGCAGCCCGGGTATGGGTTCGGCCAGGGGCCGGCGCTTCACGCCGGAACGGAAGGTCCCGTAGTACACCTCGAGATCGGGGAGCGTGTGGAGGGCGCGGAGGTACGTCTGCTGCCTGAGGCGCTGGGAGGGATTATTCGCTCTCGGCAGCAGCCGAGCCGTGAAATAGGAGACTGTCCTCACCGAATCCTGGGGAAAGAGATTCTCGGCAAGGCTTCGCAGGTCGAGCCAACGAAACGGGGTGTCCTTGAGCGCGCGATAGTAGAGATTGAACCCATCAATGTACACGTTCGTAATCAAGCGCTACTTCCCGCCCTTAAAAGCCAGAGACCGCCACAAGGGCGGTCTCGACCCTATCGCCGAAGAGATAGGGGAGGTGCATTGACCTTAGCCCGACGGGCTTTGGGCGTCAAGGATAAAGAGCACATCCGTTTTGTTATCCCCGGATCTGACGAGAATGACAGAGGCCGCCCGGAGGCGGCCTCGACCCTACCGGCGAAGCGATAGGGGTGGTACATCCAAGTTAGCGTGACGGGTGATGGCCCGTCAACGAGCGAGCGCCCGGTGTCTACTCCTCGGGCACCCGCGTCGAGTGGTAGAGCACGAGCTTGCTCGTGCCGTCGACATCGACCCACACGCCCGTGAAGTGCGAGTCGAAGGCCAGTGACGGGCGGTCCTCGTAGTCGATGCGCATGTGGTTGAGGCCGTTCACGATCGTCGTGTTCGGGTAGGTCCTCACGCTCATGTTCTCGAAGTCCATGCGGTCGTTATGCCGCCCGTTGCGGACCGACTCCATGAGATCGGTGCGCGGCTCCACCCACGAGCTCATGTGCGTGTATGTGAAGTCGGGCGCCAGCATCTCCTCGAGCGCGTCGGCGTCTCCGGCGACCATCGCGCGTGAGAACCCGAGCATCCGCTCGATCGCCGCCACCTCGACGTCTGTCTGCTGCTCTGTCTGAACCATCGTTATGCTCCGTTCGCCTGCTGCCGCCCCAGCCTACACGGTCGGGACGACCGGCAGGATCAGCCGCGAGGGATGTGCGGCGGTGTGGTGCACGTACTGGCGCGCCGGCACGAAGCGCGTCGCCGACGCGGGCGCCTCGCCGGTGTTGGGGTTGCGGTCGAAGCGCGGGAAGTTGCTGCTCGATGCCTCCAGCCGGATGCGGCTGCCAGCCGGGAAGACGTTGCTCGTGTTCCGCACGTCGATGGTGACCGACCGCACCACGCCGGGCTCGAAGCGCGCACGCACGATGCCGTCGCCGAGGTTGCGCGCGAACCCGTCTGGCGCGACCTCGACGAGCTTTGCCGTGAAGTCCGTCGAGGGCGCGCTGCTCGCCACGTGCAGCTCGACGGAGAGCGGCCCGCTCACCTCGAGTGGCTCGGAGAGCGGCGCTGTGTCGTAGACGAGCACGTCCTGGCGCTCCTCGACGCGTCCCTGGTCGAACGCGCCATCGACGCGCCCGCCGCCGCCCACAGTCGGGACGGGGCGCAGCGGGTGGTACAGGAACTCGTCGGGCGGCTCGTCGCCGCCAGGCTCCCGTTCAAGGCGGCCGTCGCCGCCCGCGCCGTTCGCGGCGCCGCCGCCGCGGAGGAAGAACGAGGTCGCAGTGGCCTCCGGCGGCGGCCACGCGTCCGACTCTTGCCAGGCGTTGGGCCCCATCGTGAAGTAGCGGACGGGCGCGCCCAGCTCGGGCGGCGGGTCGCGGTCGAGCAGCTGCCAGTCGAACCAGCGCAGCGTGCGCTCGGCGAGGTCAACGTCGGCCTCGGGGCCGAAGTCGACGGCGCCGATGGTCCTGAGCGCGGGGAGCGAGTGGTTCCACGGCCCCATGAGCAGGCGCTGGCCCTCGCGCGCGGCGTCGGTCGCGCCACGCTCGCGGACGGCGTTGAAGGTCTGCGGCGGGCCGCCCGCGAAGAGGTCGTACCACCCGCCCACGCCGAGCGCGGGCACGCGGACGTCGCTCGCCCTCGCCGCGATGTTGACGGCCTCCCACTCCTCGTCGCGCTCGGGGCGCGCGAGCCAGTCGAAGTAGTAGGGCGCAGGCGCGACCTCGCGGTAGAGCGGGAGCTGGTCGAGCGGCGTGTAGGAGCCGGTCGCGCGCAGGCGCGCGAGCGCCCGCATCGCCTCGGCCTCGCGCGCCTCGTACTCGGCGCGACCGATGCCACTGCGTTCGAGGACGCGCAGCGAGAGGTTGGCGGCGACCCAGCCGGTGTTGAAGCCGAGATGGAACGCGCCGCCCTCGTACGTCCAGCCCTCGAGGAAGTCCGAGCCCGTCATGAACGTCGCGATGGCGCGCAGCGAGGGCGGCGCGGCGATGGCCGCGAGCCACGGCGTCGCGCCCATGTAGGACATGCCGTACATGCCGGCGCGCCCGTCGCACCACTCCTGCGCGGCGCACCACTCGACGGTGTCGTATCCGTCGTCGATCTCCCGCAGGAACGGGTGCAGCTCGCCCTCGGACTCGCCGGTGCCGCGGCAGTCCTGGATCACGACGGCGTAGCCGCGCGCGACGGCGTCGAAGGGCGCGAAGACGGAGCCGAAGGCGCCCTCCTTGAGGTACGGCGTGCGCAGCAGCAGCGCCGGCGTCTGCCCGGCCTGGCCGTCACGGACGACGTCGGCGCGCAGCACCGTGCCGTCTCGCATCGGCACGGGCACGTCGCGGTCGATGAGGATGGTCACGATGGGCGCAGTCTACAGGCGGCCGGGCGGCCGGGCGGCGCGGGCGCGCTACGCGCCGTCGGGCGTGTTGTCGTAGCCCGCGGTGATCGGCTGGTCGGTGCGTTGCCCGCTGGCGCCTGTCGGGCTGAAGCCCTGCACCGTCTCGCCGAGTTGCACGCGGCCCGGCGCGACGGGGACCTCGGCGGGCTGTCCGGGCGTCGAGGCGACGTGCAGCGTCTGCGTGGGGAACGCGAACTCCACGCCCAGCTCCTCGGCCAGCCGCATGATGTCGAGGTTGAGCACGTGCCGCGTGCGCAGCTCGGCGTTCCAGTCCGGCGCGTCGATGAAGCAGTACACGAGGATGTCGAGCGAGGACGGACCGAACTCGGTGAACTCGACGATGTAGTAGTCCTTGCGCATGTCGGGATTCGCACGGATCACCGCCCGGATGCCCTCGACGAAGGCCTGCACCTGGTCCGGCGTCGTGTGGTAGGCGAGCCCGAGCGAGGTGCGGTAGCGCCGCCACTGGCGCAGCCCCATGTTGTCGACGTGCGTGTCGACGATGCGCGCGTTCGGCACGGTCACGACCGAGTTGTAGAAGGTCCGCACGCGCGAGGAGCGGAAGCCGACGTACTCGACCGTCCCCTCGATGTCCCCGACCAGCACCCAGTCGCCCACCTGGAACGGCCGGTCGGCGAAGATCGTCACGCCGCCGAGCAGGTTCTTGAACGTGTCCTGCGCCGCGAGCGCGACCGCCAGCCCGCCCAGGCCGAGGCCCGCGACCAGCGAGGTCACGTTGACGCCGAGGTTCCCGAGGATGAAGAGCATCCCGATGACGAGCGTGGCCACCTTCAGGGCGGTGTTGGTGATCGGCACCAACTGGTCGTCGAGGCGGCTCTCCGTCAGGTCCGCACGCCGCTTGAGCACGTCCGTGAAGATGTCCACGCCCTCGAACCCGAGCATCACGACCGCAACCGCGCCGAGCAGGCTCGCGAGCTGGTGCACGATCTCTTCGGCCACCCCGGGGAAGTCGAGCGCCGGGAACCCCAGCAGGAATGTGATCGCGACGGCCAGCGCCCACAGCGCCCGGCCCAGCCGCTCCCGCTCCTCGTGCCAGAACGCGTGGTCGGCCGCGTCGAAGCGCAACCGCACGAACAGCTTCAGCACCTGGGCGATGACGGCGTACGTCAGGATCGTGACGCCCACGAGGACGCCGAGCCCGACGTACTGCCCGACCTCGATGCCGAGGTAGCTGTCCGTGAACCAGTCCGGCATGCGCACCCTCCGGGGTCATCGTCAGACTATCATCTGCGTACGCGCATGCGCACCTTTGCAGAAACCGCGGAGGTCCTCGCGATCCCCTCGTCTCCCGCGGGGCGCGAGGTTGTACCATCCGCCCGACACGACGCCCACATCGACGGAGAGACGCACGATGACGACGACCCCGACCCTCGACCTCAACCTCCAGCTCGACGAAGAGCACCGCGCCGTCCTGGACGGCATGCCGATGCGCATGGACCTGTCAGACATCGAGGCCGCGCGCGCGGACCGGGCGGCGCGCATGGCGGCGCTGCCCCCGCCGGTCATGCCCGACAACGTGGTGCTCGAGGACCACATGGCGCCGGGGCCCGAAGGCGCGCCGGACGTGATGGTGCGCACCTACCGCCCCGCCGGGCTGCCGACGAATGCGCCCGCCTTCTACTGGATCCACGGCGGCGGGATGGTGCTCGGCAACGTCGAGACGAGCGACCCGTACTGCGCGAACATCGCCGACAAGCTCAACGTCCTCGTCGGCTCGGTCGAGTACCGGCTGGCGCCGGAGCACCCGTTCCCCGCGCCGATGGAGGACTGCTACGCCGGCCTCAAGTGGTTCGCCGACTCCGCCGACCAGCTGGGCATCGACCGCGGCCGCATCGCCATCGGCGGCGGCAGCGCGGGCGGCGGGCTCGCCGCGGGGCTCGCTCTCCTCGCGCGCGACCGTGGTGAGGTCGACGTGTGCTTCCAGCTGCTCGTCTACCCGATGATCGACGACCGCAACACGACCCGCAGCGCCGAGGCGATCACGGACGAGCGGGTGTGGAACCGCGACGCCAACCTCCACGGCTGGGACGCCTACCTCGCCGGCAACGCGGGCGGCGACGATGTCTCGCCGTACGCCGCGCCCGCGCGCGCGACCGACCTGGCCGGGCTGCCGCCCGCCTACATCAACGTCGGCGTGCTCGACCTGTTCGTGGACGAGGACATCACGTACGCGCAGCGCCTCATGGCGGCCGGCGTGCCGACCGAGCTGCACGTCTACCCCGGCGCCTTCCACGGCTCGCCGGGCCTCGTGCCCAACTCGGCGCTCTCACAGCGCTGGGCCGCCGACGAGCTCGCCGCGCTCGACCGCGCACTGAACAGCTGACACAGGCGGCCGGACGCGCCCCCCGGCCGTCCGGTGCTAGTAGAGCTGGCCGAGCGGGTGGAGTTCGAGGCGTTGTGCCGCCTCGGCGAGGGTCTCGGGCGTCCAATCCTCGTCCGTCAGCAGCGTCTGCGTCACCTGGAGCGGGGCGAAGAGGCCGACCGCGCCGTTCTGCACGAAGAACGTCTGCCCGCTGATCCCGCCCGCCTCCTCGGTGCACAGGAACGCGATCACCGTCGCCAGCTCGTCCGGCTGCTGCGCGATGGCCAGCATCCGCTGCGCCGAGGCGTCGTCGAGGCCGCGCGCCTGCGCGGCTTCGACGGCGTCGCTGACCATGCGCGTGTGTGTCGCGGCCGGGTTGACCGCGTTGACCGTCACGCCGTGCGGTTCGAGGTCGCGCGCGACGGCGTTGGTGAAGCCATAGATGCCGCCCTTGCCGGCGGCGTAGGCGGCCGCGCCCGCGGAGCCGAGCAGCCCGGCGCGAGACACGAGGTTCACGATGCGGCCCCAGCCCGCCTCGACCATGTCGGGCACGGCATGGCGCGTGCAGTTGTAGGTGCCGTGGAGGTGGATGCCGACGACGGTGTTGAACAGCTCCGGCTCGAGCTGCTGGATGGGCGCTCCGGCGGAGATGCCGGCGTTGTTCACGAGGATGTCGATGCGGCCGAACTCGCGTCGCGCTGTCTCGATGATGCGACCGGCCGACTCGAAGTCCGCGACCGAGTCGTAGTTCGCCACGGCCGTGCCGCCGGCCTCGGCGATCGCGCGCACGACGGTGTCTGCGGGGCCGCGGTCGAGCCCCTCGCCCGCGCGGTCCACGCCGGGGTCGTTGACCACGACGCGCGCGCCCATGATGGCGAGCTGGCGCGCGGTGGCGGCGCCGATGCCGCGACCCGCCCCCGTCACGACGGCCACGCGGCCCTTCAGCGACTCGGTCATCCCCGGCCCCCTCACACCCGCGCACCGCACCCGCGGCTCCTGCGCGGGCCTTCCAGCCTACACGGGAGCGCCGAGGGCACGCGCTACCATGGGCGACACCGCCACCACGCTCGGAGACCGGCCGTGAGCGCACGCGCGACGAACCTCGCGATCTTCGCCCTGCTCCTGCTCGAACTCGCTTCGGGGGTTGGGAGCTACCTGACCGGCAGCCCGCGGGGCGCGTGGGTGCTGTCGGTGCACGGCATCGGCGGGATGACGCTGATCGTGCTGCTGGTGTGGAAGTGGCGCATCGTCATGCGCTCCTTCATGCGCCAGGGAGCGGGGCTGTGGGCGCTGCCGTCGGCGGCGCTCGGCGTGCTGTTCCTCGCCACGCTCGGCCTCGGCCTGCTGTGGGTGCTGGGCTGGGCGCCCGAGGCGCCGATCCCGGGCTACGGCTCGATGCGGCCGATGGTGCTCCACGCCGTCCTCGCGGTCGTGCTGGTCATCCCGTTCGCCACGCACGCGAGCGCGCGCTGGCCGCGCTTCAAGCCCGCCCACATGGCGAGCCGCCGCGCGGCGCTGCGCACGATCGCGCTCGGCGGGGCGGGGTTCGTGCTGTGGCGCGGCCTCGACGCCGTCTCGAGCGTCACTGCCGCCGACCGGCGCTTCACCGGGTCGCGCGAGGAGGGCAGCTTCACCGGCAACGCCCACCCGGTCACGCAGTGGCTGGGCGACGAGCGCCAGCACCTCAACCGCGCGGGATGGCGGCTCCACGTCGGCGGCGAGGTCGGTACGCCACTCGACCTCGGCTACGACGACCTCGAAGCCCTCGGCGCGCACGAAGTCCGCGCGACGCTGGACTGCACCGGCGGCTGGTACACGAGGCAGGACTGGACGGGCGTGCCGCTCCAATCGCTACTGACCGCGGCGGGCGCGGACGAGGCGGCGAGCAGCATCGTCGTGCGCTCGGCGACAGGGTACTCGCGCCGCTTCCCGATGCACGAGGCGCGCGAGCTGCTCCTCGCCACGCACGTGGGCGGCGAGGTGCTGAGCGCGGGACACGGCTTCCCGGCACGCCTCGTCGTGCCGGGGCGGCGCGGCTACCACTGGGTGAAGTGGGTGGTGTCCGTCGAGGTGAGCGCCCGGCCGTGGTGGTGGCAGCCGCCGCTGCCGGTGCAGTAGCGGGGGCGGCGAGCGCTCCTCTAGACTCCGCGCAACCCGCACACAGCCCCGAGGAGGCCCTCGTGTTCCTTGGCTACTTCACTGAACGCCCCTACCAGGACCCCGACGCAGGCATCTCCGGCGCCTTCCTCACGCAGGGCGGACAGCTCTTCGCGCCGGGCGACGCACCCGGTGTGATCGACCTCGGGACCAGCAACGGGCTCTACAACCCGCGCGTCGCCCACCAGCTCTACAACCGCTACCTGGACGAGAAGGTCTACGCCGAGGAGATGGGCTTCGACGGCCTCATGCTCAACGAGCACCACGCCAGCCTCTTCTGCATGGGCGGCGCCATCAACGTCGAGGCCGCCATCCTCGCCCGCATCACGAAGAAGGCGAAGATCGTGCTGCTCGGCAATGTGCTCCCGATCTGGGACGACCCGATGTGGCTCGCCGAGGAGCTCGCGGAGATCGACCTCATCTCCGGCGGCCGCCTGGTGCCGGGCTGGGTGCGCGGCACGGGCCGCGAGAGCGTGGCCCACAACGCGCAGTCGCCGTTCAACTGGGAGCGCTTCCAGGAGGCGCACGACTTCGTCATCAAGACGTGGACCACCGACGGCCCGTTCCGCTGGGAGGGCAAGCACTTCCAGTACCGTTACGTCAACCCGTGGTCGCGGCCGATGCAGCAGCCGCACCCGCCGATCTGGATCCCCGGCACGCTCAGCAAGAACACGCTGCGCTGGGCCGCCGAGCACCGCTACCCGTACATCATGCTCGGCGGTGAGCTCGAGGCCGTCCGCGAGTCCTTCGACTACTACCGCGAGTGCGCATCGAACGTCGGCTACGAGGCAGGGCCGGAGCACTTCGGCTACGTCATCAAGGTCCACGTCGAGGAGTCCGACGACAAGGCGTACGAGGTGGGCCGCAAGTACCTCCAGGGACCCTCGAACCCCTTCATCGAGGGCAACCAGGGCGAGGTGCGCCAGCACCTCCAGAGCCTCCCGGGGCTCAGCCCCCGCAAGGGCGACATGCTCCCGATGCGCCGCGACCGCGCGCAGGCGAGGGCGCGCGGCGTCGACACCGCCGAGGCGCCGCCGAAGGACGAAAAGCCCCGCGTCCCGCAGGCCGAGCGCGACTTCTCCGGCAGCTACGACAAGCAGATCGAGCGCTTCAACATCGTCGTCGGCTCGCCCGAGACGGTGATCGACCGCATGCACCACGTGGTCGAGACGCTTGAACTCGGCTCGGTGTTCCTGTGGGACGGCGACGGCTCGATGTCGCACGAGGATGCGATGAGCAGCCTGACGCTGATGGGCAAGCACGTCCTCCCCGCCCTGCGCGAGATCGGCGACGACCTCAACCTGCCGGGGCCCTACGACTTCGACCCGCCGCGCGGCAGCGTCGGCTAGCTCGGACGCCGCAATGACGACCTCGAACGCCACGTGGACCGAGGCCGCCGTGCAGGTGGCCGGGCTGCGCGTGCAGTACCTGGAGTCCGGCGCGGGCACGGGCACGCCCCTGCTCGTGCTGCACCGCTCGACCGGGAACCCCGGCTGGCTGCCGTTCCACGAGGAGTTGAGCGGCGTCGGGCGCGTGGTCGTACCGGATCTGCCCGGCTACGGGCAGTCCGAGCGCCCCGAGTGGGCGCGCGAGCCGCGCGACCTCGCGATCCTGCTGCACCGGGCCCTCGACCGGATGGGCCTCGACCGCGTCGCGGTTGTGGGGCTCGGCTTCGGGGGCTGGGTGGCGGCGGAGATGGCCGTGCTCCAGCAACAGCGGTTCGACCGGCTCGTGCTCGTCGGCGCGCCGGGGATCCGGCCCGACGACGGCGAGATCCTGGACCAGATGATGCTCGCCTACGAGGTCTACGTGCGGGCCTGCTTCGCCGACCAGGCCGCGTTCGAGGCGGAGTTCGGCGAACAGCCGGATGCCGCGACCCGCGAGTTGTGGGACTTCAGCCGCGAGATGACGGCGCGCCTGACGTGGAAGCCCTACATGTGGGACTGGCGGCTCCCCTACCTCCTGCCGGAGGTCGAGACGCCGACGCTGCTGGTGTGGGGCAGCGAGGACGGCGTGGTGCCGTTGAGCGTGGCCCGCCAGTACGCAGACGCGCTGCCGGACGCGCGCCTCGAGATGGTCGAGGGCGCCGGCCACATGGTCGAGGTCGAGCGAGCCTCGGAGCTGTCCGCGCTGGTCCGCGCGTTCGTCTCGTAGGCAGTACCAGCGGGAGGTCGGGGCAGCCGGCCGCGACGAGTCTCGACAACAGACGCGCATCAACGCTTACGACGCTGCTATGATGCCTGCACGGCGATGCGGCCATCGCGCCTGCCTCGGCAGAAAACCCGCAGGCGGCCGGATGCGTATCGCCTACAGAGACCGGGCGAGGGCGTCCGCGCGTCCCTCGCCAGGAGGGACTGACATGCCAGAACATCCAGACGAGAGGCTCCACACACCGTTCGCCTATACGGTGAGCCGACGCACGCTGCTGCGAGGTGGCGTCCTCGGCGGTGTCGGGCTCGCCGCGGCCGCACTCATCGGCTGTGGTGGCGATGACGACGACGATGACGACACCGCCGCCGCGACCACCACGACGACCACCACGACCGGCGGCACCTCGACCACGACCCAGGCCGCAACGTCCGACGACGATGAGGACGAAGGCGGCGCGCAGATCGCGACGACCGACGAGGACGTCGAGGACGAGGACACGGTCGCCACGATCAAGCGGGCGGAGGGCTTCACCACCGAGGGGGGCCGCTTCGTCCCGTTCCAGATCCCGGAGCCGGACACGCCGCCGAAGTTCGGCGGCACCATGACGCAGCGCTTCACCTTCGATCCCGGCCCGCTCGACCCGGCCATCTCCGCCGCCGGCGGGACGCTGACCGCGGTCAACGTGATGTACAACCGCGTGCTCGGCGTCTACAGCGGCTGGGACTCCGACCCCTACGCCCGCAACGACCTCGTCCCCGAGCTGGCGGAGTCGTGGGAGATCTCCGAGGACGGCCTGACGTACACGTTCAACCTGCGTGGTGACGTCAAGTTCCACAACATCCCGCCGGTCAACGGCCGCAACCTGGTGGCCAGCGACGTCAAGTTCTCATGGGACCGCTACGCCGACGTCGGCAGCCCGCACCGCTCGTACTTCCTGCAGTCCTCGGCGATCGATGCCGTCGACGACCAGACCGTGGCGGTGACGCTCAACCAGCCCACGCCGGACTTCATCTACCCGATCTCCACGCCCTACACCACGGTGCATGGGCCGGAGCTGGTCGACAGCGGTGAGATCACCAGCACGGCTATCGGCACCGGGCCGATGATCCTGGACCACTGGACCGGGGGCGTCGGTGGCGCCTTCAACAAGAACCCGGACTACTTCCGCGGACCGGTCAAGATCGACCGCTGGGAGCTCCCGCTGGTGCGTGACGCCTCCGCTGGCTGGGCGCAGTTCCGCGTCGGGAACCACGACTACGGGATGTCCGCGGCCACGTCCGATGAGCTCGAGGCCATCCTCGACACGAACCCGGACACGCAGTACTTCTCGGCGCCGATTTTCGCCTCGACGTTCGCGCTCAACTTCAACATGGACCTGCCCAAGTGGCAGGACGAGCGCCTGCGGCGCGGCATCTCGCTGGCGTACGACCGCGAGGAGATCCTCGACGTGATCTACTCGGGCGCCGGCATCGTGCTGCCGCAGATGGACTGGCGCTTCTTCTGGGAGGACGAGCCCTCGGCGGAGAACGGCACGCTCGGCAACTGGTGGCGCCACGACCCCGAGGAGGCGCAGAAGCTGCTGGCCGCGGCAGGCGAGGACGAACTGGAGTTCGACCTCGTCTACTACAACTACAGCAACACCTCGAACAGCCTCCAGAACGAGGTGCTGATCGACCAGTTCCGCCGCGTCGGCATGAAGCTCAACGCGCACGCCGTCGACTACACCGAGTACAACTCGCAGTGGACGACGCGCTCCGGCGAGTCCGAGTCCTTCGACGGGTGGGCGTCGTTCAGCCCGACCGCCGACCACTACGTCTTCGGGCTCAACCACTCGGGTTCGGGCGGCAACCGCAACCGCATCAACGACCCCGAGATCGACGCCTGGGCCGAGCAGCACCAAGTCGAGCTTGACCCGGAGACGCGGACCGAGCTGGCCCGCAACGTCTGGAACAAGGTGCTGGACCAGGTCTACCGCATCGAGAAGCCGAGCGGGTACGCGGCGTACCTGCAGCAGCCGTGGCTGCGCGCAGTGCGCTACATCCGCCCGATCGGCAGCGGTCACTTCTACCTCGACACCGGGTACGAGGCCTTCAACGCTTGGATCGACAAGTAGCGAGGAGCCTTCGGGCCGGCATCACGAGGGGCGGCGTCGCGAGGCGCCGCCCCTTCGCTTGCGCGGCGGGCGGTCGCGTCGCCGTTACGAGGCGTCGGCCGCGGCGGGGGCCGTGGCGGGGCGCATCGAGGGCCCGGTGTACGGGCGCGCGAAGGCCACGGTCACGGCCGCGAGCACGAACGCCACCGAGAGCAGCATGAACGCGAAGCGGTACGACCCGGTCGCCTCGAACGACGCGCCCACGAACAGCGGGCCGGCGAGGGCCGAGCCGAGCGTGATGAAGTTGATGAGCCCGAAGATGGTGCCGAACGCTCGCAGCCCGAACGTCTCCTGCACCAGCAGCGGCATCAGCGCGCCCAGCGCGCCGAACCCGAGCCCGAACACCGGGACCGCCGCCCAGAACCACGAGGCCGACCCCGCCGCCAGCAGCACCCACAGCCCCGTGACCTGGCAGGCGATGCTCGCGGCCATCACGTAGCGCGAGGGTAGCCGCTCCGTCATCCAGCCGAACGAGACCTTGCCGCACATCCCGAACAGCGCGAAGAGGCTGAGCGCCGCAGCCGCCGAGGTCTTCGAGACGCCCTCGTTCTCCAGGTGCGGCACCACCTGCGGCAGCACGGAGCCGTACGTCATGGTCGCGAGCACGAGCGCCAGCGTGACGAGCCAGAAGGCGCGGCTGCGCAGCGCCTCGGTGACGCCGGCGCCAGTCATTGCGCTGCCCTGCGGCTCGGCCTCCTCGCCGGGCGCAGGCTCCGCTGCCTCCCGGTCGCGCACGACGATGAGCACCACGGGCACGAGCGCCGCGAAGAGCAGGCCGTACAGGAAGTACGAGGAGCGCCAGCCGATGCCGCCGATCAGCACGGCGGTGAGGGACGAGAAGATGATGCCGCCGAAGTTCGCGCCCATCGCCGTCAGGCCCATGGCCCGGCCGCGGCTCTCCTCGAACCACTCGCCGACGATGCGCCCGGCGGTGATGATGACCGCGCCCGGCATCGCGGCGAACTGGATCGCGTTCAGGGCGTAGAACTGCCAGACCTCGGTCATCCACGGTCGCAGGAGGTAGCTGACCGCCAGCCCGGTCAGCGAGGCGGCCATCACCGGCCGCGCGCCGTAGCGGTCCAGCGCCCAGCCCGCCGGCAGCGAGAAGATCCCGACCAGCGCGAAGAACGAGACGGCCGCGGTGATCTCCGCGCGGCTCCACCCCAGGTCGCCCTCGAGGTCCGTCACGAAGACGCCGAACGAGTACTGCGTGATGCCGACGGTCAGCGTGAACGACAGGAAGACGACGAACGCGATGACCATGCCCTGGTGGATGCGCACGCTCATCGCAGTCCGCTAGGCTCGCGGTGGACCGGGCGTGAGTCCGACAGAGGCGACGCCGCGAGGCATGGACGGGCGGCACGCCCATCGCGCTGAGGGAGAGAGACCATGGCTGGAGCGCTCGACGGTATCAAGGTATTCGAGGTCACGCAGATCCTCGCCGGGCCCTTCTGCGGGGTGAATCTCGCCGACCTCGGGGCCGACGTGATCAAGGTGGAGCCGCCCTCGGGCGACGGTACGCGGGTCTCGGCCGCGTTCGCGCCGGGCGAGAGCAAGTTCTTCCACGCGCTCAACCGCGGCAAGCGCAGCCTGGTGATCGACCTCCAGCACGAGCGCGGGCGTGAACTGGTCTATCGCATCATCCCGTCATTCGACGTATTCGTCATCAACTCCCGCCCCGGCGTCCCGGAGCGCCTCGGCGTGGACTACGAGACGCTGAGGCAGTACCGCCCGGACCTGGTCTACTTCGAGAACAGCGGCTTCGGGCGGTCCGGGCCCAGCGCGCAGCGCTCCGGCTCCGACATCGTCGCGCAGGCCTACTCAGGGCTGATGGCTGGCGACGCGAAGATGGACGAGTTCGGCGCGCCGGCGCCGATCTCGGCCACCGCCCCGGCCGACTTCAGCGCCGGCCTGGCCGGGGCGATGGGCATCTGCGCCGCGCTCTTCCACCGCGAACGCAGCGGCGAGGGCCAGTACCTGGAGAGCTCGCTGCTGCAGGTCGGGCTCGCCGTGCAGAACTACGTCGTGAGCCGCGTGCCGGTCTACGAGGCCATGGTCGGCGACCAGGTGCGCCGGCGCATCGAGGACGTGCAGGACGCTGGCGGGACGTATGAGGAGATCCTGAAGGCGCGTGGCGACATGTTCTCGGCGCTCGGCTACAGCGCCGGGCGGCTCTACTACGGCGGCTACGTGGTCAAGGACGGCGGCATCGTCCTCGGCGCGCTCACCCCGGCGAACCGCGACCAGATGCGGCGCGCGATCGGCATCGACGACGACCCGACCGCCGACGAGAACTTCGACGCGTTCGCTCCCGACGCCAACGCACAGGTCGACGAGGTCTACGAGCGCATCCGCGCGATCATGCGCACTCGGACCATGGACGAGTGGATCGAGCGCTTCGACGCGGAGGGCGCACCGGTATCGAAGGTGAACATCCCGGACATCATGGCCGTCGACCCGCAGGTGGAGGCGATGGGCTACATGATGGAGGTCGAGCACGCCTCGACGGGACCGGAGCTGATGGTCGGCCCGATCGTGACGATGGCCGGCACCCCCTCGGACAACACGCGCGCCGCCCCACCCCTCGGCCAGCACACGGAAGAGGTGCTGCACGAGGTCGGCGTGAACGACGAGGAGATCGCGGACCTCCGCGCCTCGGGCGCGGTCGTCTAGCGCCGCCCAGCGAGCGCTCGGCCGTGGCTAGAGGTCGAGGTCCGCGGGCGTCAGGTCGAACTCCTCGACCATCCCGGAAGCGTTGACCACGCGCCCCGAGAGCGTCGAGGGGTCGGCAACGGCGAGCTGGAGCGAGGCCTCGGCCACGTCCTCGACCGGGGTGACCATGTCGCGGTTCTCGTCCGTGATCATGCCGAAGTACTCGACGCCCGGTGTGGCGACGAGGCCGGGCCGGATCGCGTTGACGGCGATGCCGTCGTCGCGCGTCTCGGTGGCGAGCCCGGAGCTGAACCGCTCCAGCGCCGCCTTGCACATCCCGTAGATCGTGCCGTTGTTCACCCTCGAGTCGAGTTCGGGGAGGATCGCCGCGCCCGACGACATGTTCACGATCCAGCCGGACGTGCGCTCGCGCATGCCGGGCAGTACCAGCTGGGCCAGGTGCATGGCCGCGTAGACCTGCACCTCCATCATGATCTTGAAGCGGCTCTCCGGGAACTCGTCGACGGCGATGTAGTACGTCACCGCCCCGTTGTTCACGAGGATGTCGACCGGCCCCAGCTCGCGCTCGGTGGTGGCGACGAGGTTCTGGCGGTCCTCGGCCTCGGCAAGGTTGCACTGGATGGCCAGCGCCTCGCCGCCGGCGTCGCGAATCCGCGCGGCGACCCCGTTGATGCTGCCCGCGAGCAGCCGGTGGTCGCCTTCGTTGACCGTCCGTGCGGCGACGGCCACGCGGGCGCCCTCCATTGCGTAGCGGATGGCGATCGCCTCGCCGATGCCGCGAGAGGCGCCGGTCACGATGGCGGTCTTCCCCGCCAGGAGCCCGTCGTTGTTGATGGTTGCCGCCATGGTGCACGACCCGTTCTCTCCTGCGCCCCACCCGACGCGGGGGCGCTCTACGTCGGCGGGAGTATACTCGCCGGACGGTTGAGCTTTGCGCTCGGCATCCCGGACGTCGCGGCGAGCGCCGACGTGGTGCGGAAACGGCGCGCCGCTCCGGGACCGCTCCTCCTCCCCCGCCGGGGCATCAGGGGGCCACGGCCGTCAGGCCGGACGAGCGCGAAAGGCAGCCCGGCGGGCTGTCGACGACAGTCGGAAGTGGGGTAGCAGGGTGACGTTGAGTACCGTAGCGAATGCCATGCGTACACCGGCAAGGCCGCTGGTCAGGGGCTTCGCCCTGATCGTCGCGGCGCTCGTGCTGGCCGCTTCCATCGGCTGTGATGGCGTGGGCGGCGGCTCGCCGTCGCAAGACGACCCGGACGCGTACACCAAGTGGGTGGTGGAGCAGGCCATCGCTCGCTACGACGAGCAGGGCCAGGCCAGGACGCTGCGCTACTACAACACCCGGGAGAGCGTCGACGGCCAGTGGTACGTCTTCATCATTGGCGAGGACAACACGATCCGCGCGATCCACCCGAACCGCCAGGACCTTATCGGCGTGGACGTCCGCGGGCTCGTGGACAAGAACGGGGTCCCGTACGGGCCCGTCCTCGCCTCGGCGTCCGAGAGCGGGCGCTGGGTGACCTACACCACCAAGAACCCGGCGAGGAGCCTGCGCGAACAGACCAAGAACTCCTGGGTGGTCCGCCACAAGGGCCAGATCTTCGGCTCCGGCTGGTACGACGACGACGCCGAGGCCTATCCCGTCCTCCCGCTGCCGGAGGAGGAGCCGGATGACGCCGCGGCCATGGAGGACGCCGCGCCCTCGCAGGACGAGCCCGACGCCTACGCGAAGTACGTTGTCCAGCAGGCCATCGCGCGCTACGAGCGGGACGGCCGCCAGGAGACGCTCGGCCACTTCAACCGGCCGGAGAGCGTCGACGGGCCGTGGTACGTCGTGATCGCCGACGAGCTGAACAACCTGGTTTCGCACGCGACACGCCCCGAGCGGATCGGTAACAACCTCCTCGATCCACGGGACACCACGGACTCGACCGGCTACTTCTACGGCGAGATCATCGCGAGCGCCTCCGGGCAGGGGCGGTGGGTCACCGCCACGCTGCCGAACCCGGTCAACGGCCTCGAGCAGACGAAGCACCTCTGGGCCGTGAAGCACGACGGTCTCATCTTCGTCTCGGGCTGGTACGAGACGCCCGAGATCGCCGAGCTCGACGTGCCGGAGCGCGAGGACGTCGACGGCTACACCAAGTACGTGGTCAACCAGGCGATCGCGCGCTACGAGATCGAGGGCCGCGACGCCACCGTCGACTACTACAACACCGAGGCGAGCGTCGACGGCGAGTGGTACGTCTTCATCACCGACGAAGACAACATCATGATCTCGCACGCGACCCTCCCCGGGAACGTCGGGCTCTCGCTCATCGAAGACCTCGGCATCGACAGCACGGGGTATGCCTTCGGTCCGGTCATGGCGGCCGCGGGCGAGAGCGGGCGCTGGGTCAGTTACGTCTACCTGAACCCCGCAACGGGGCAGGAAGAGACAAAGCACTCCTGGGTCGTCCGCCGCCACGGGCTGCTCTTCGGCTCGGGCTGGTACGAGGTGACCCCGGACGTCGCCGCACCGGTGCCCTCGAAGTCCCAGCCGGACATCTTCACGAAGCACTTCGTGGACCAGGCCATCAGCTTCTACATCGCCAACGGGCGCGAGGCGACCATCGAGTTCTACAACTCGCGCGCGAGCGTCGACGGCGAGTGGTACGTCTTCATCGCCGACGAGAACGACATCCTGGTCGCCCATGCCACCGTGCCGAGTCGCCGCGGAGGCTATCTCCGCGATCCTTCGACGCGCACGGACATCGCCGGGTTCTTCTACGGGCCGGTGCTGGCCGACGCCTCCGAGCTGGGACGCTGGGTGACGTACCAGTTCCTGAACCCCGCCATCGGCCAGGTGCGGACGAAGCACACGTGGGCCATCCGCTACGACGGCCTGCTCTTCGGCTCGGGCTGGTACGAGTAACGAACGCGCGCGAGCGCAGCAAGTACAGGAGGGCGGCCTGAGCCGCCCTCCTGCGCGTCTGGCCCTCGCGACCTGCCAGCTACGGCAGCCCGGCGTGCGGCACGGCCACCTCGGCCACCTCGATGAACGCCGAGGAGCGGCCCGCAACGCGATCCTCCTCGGTGCCGTCGGCCGAGCAGATATAGAGCGTGGTCCCGTCGTCGCCGCCGAGCATGCACGCGTACGTGTTGTGCTCGGTGGCGACGCGGTCGGTGACCTCGCCGCCGTCGAGCACGCGCACGCACTCCGGCGCGGTGGGGTTGCTGACCCACACCCCGCCCTCGGCGTCCAGGCAGATGCCGTCCGGCACCACCGCGCCGAGGTCCGCGAAGACCCGACGGCCCGACAGCCCACCGTCGTCACCGACGTCGAACGCGGTCAGCCGCCGGCCCCGGCTCTCGGCCACGATCAGCGTCCGGCCATCCGGGGTGATGACCGTGCCGTTGGGAAACGCGAGGCCGTCCGCCGCCATCCGCACCTCGCCGTCCTCGGTGACAAGCGCGATCGCGGCGTCGCTCACCCCGCCGTCGGCGAGGATGTCGGAGCCGAAGTTGCCGACGTAGGCGCGGCCCCGCGCGTCGACCACCATGTCGTTGCAGTGCCACGTCGCCACCGACGAGAGGTCCGCGACCTCCTCGAGGCCGCCGGGCGGGACGTGGCGCATGAGCTTGCGGTCCACCATCGAGACGATGAGCAGCGTGCCGTCCGGTCGCCAGCCGAGGCCGGAGGGCCGGTTCGGGACCTCCACGATCACCTCGGCGTTGCCGTCGGGGTCGACGGTCATGACGTGGTAGCCCCACATGTCGGAGAACCACAGCTTGCCGTCGTGCCAGCGCGGCCCCTCGCTGAAGCGCAGGTCGCCCAGGATCACCCGGGACTGGTAGTCGGCCATCGTTCGACCTCCTCGCAGGTCAGGCTGTCATGCCGCCGTCGACGACGAACTCGGAGCCGGTGCTGTACTCGCTGTCGTCCGAGGCGAGATAGAGCGCCAGCTTGGCGACCTCGTCCGCCTCGGCGACGCGGCCCAGCGGAATGCGCTGCACCATCTGGTCCAGGTTGCCGGCCTCGACACCCGGGAGCTGGTGCAGCATCGCGGTGTCGATGAGGCCGGGGTGAATCGAGTTGACCCGGATGTTGTAGCGGCCCAGCGCGACCGCGGCGCCCTTCGTCATGCCTCGCACGGCCCACTTGCTCGCGGTGTAGCCGAAGGCGTTCCCGCCGCCGCGCAGCCCCGCAATGGACGAGATGTTCACGATCGAGCCGCCGCCGCGCTCGATCATCGGCGGCGCCGCCTCGCGCATCCCGAGGAAGACGCCGACCTGGTTGACGTCGATCACCCGCCTGTAGTCGTCGAGGCTGCCGCCGATGAGCGGCGTCGTGATCCAGATGCCGGCGTTGTTGATGAGCACGTCGAGGCCGCCGTGCAGCTCGACCGTGCGCGCCACGACGGCGCTCCACTCGTCCTCGCTGGTCACGTCGTGGTGGATGTACGTGCCGCCGACCTCGCGCGCCACCTCCGCGCCCTCGTCGTCGAGGATGTCGGTAAGGACCACCTCGGCGCCCTCGTCGGCGAAGAGCCGGGCCTCGGCCGCGCCCTGTCCGCGCGCCCCACCGGTGATCAGCGCCACCTTGCCATCGAGCCTGCCCATGCGTGTTGTCTCCCCTCGCGCGGCGCCCGCTGCGCCCGTGCGCAGGCTACGGCACGCGTCGAGGGAATGGGGGAGCGGGCTACGATGCCAGCTTCGCGGCGTCCCGCTTCAGCCTTGCGACGTAGAGGTCGTACTTCGACTGGAGCCCGAGCCAGATGTACGCGCGTGTCCCGAACTCGGCCTCGAGTTGTAGTGCGGTCTCCGCCGTAATCGCCTTGCGGCCCCGCACGATCTCGTTCACGACCTGGAACGGCCGCCCAATGCGTCGCGCGAGTTCTCGCTGTGACATGCCGCGCACCTCGAGTTCCTCGGCCAGCAGCCACCCAGGGTGCGAGACGGGCGCGTCTGATTCGATGTAGGGGAAGGTCTCAGCCATGGTAGTCCACTACTTCCTCGATCGTGACCGCCTGTTCATCGTCAACAGTGACGATCAGCCGCATCTGGCCTGTCAACCGTAGAGCGTACTGACCGCGGCGGTCCCCGGTCAGCGGGTGGAAATGGAGCGGGGTGATCTCGTACAGGTGGTCGACTCGCTCTGCTGTCTCAAGCGTCTCCACCAGATCGATGTACCGCTGACCCACAACCGGGCCCCACTCCCGCACCGCGCGATCCGGTTGCGTGGACGCTCGCTGCAAGCGCCGGGTGCGAAAGCGAATCTCCACCTGGCGAATGTACAGACAAAGGGTGAATGCGTCAACGCAGGGGTGAATGACCGACGTCAGAGTTCCTCGTCGAGGATGCGGGCCTGCTGGAACTCGTACTGCGTCTCCGTGATCAGACCTGAGGCGTGGAGGCGCTTGAGCTCTCGCAGCCGCTCGTTGACGTCCTGGCGCTCAGCCGGCGGCTTCGACGGCAGCGGAGCCTCGGGCGTCCGGAACGCCTTTCTGAAGTCACGCATCATGAACGTCGCGCCGATGAATGCGATGAGCGTGATGACCACCGGGAGTACGAAGGGCAGCCAGTCCAGGATGTCAAAGACGTAGCTGCTCTCGATCTCCACGGCTGCGACTCCTCCGTGAGAGCGGCGCTCCTGCTGCGTTCCGGGTCAGCCGCTACAGCTCATCCATGATCTGCGCGCGCTGCTCCTCATACTCCTCGTCGGTGATTAAACCTTCGCTGTGGAGGCGCTGGAGCTCGCGCAGCCGGTCGGCGTTGGACTGCTCGCGCATCGACGCGGCGTCGCGCGGGTAGTCCATCAGCCCCGACGGAGGAGGCGGCTCCGGGGCTTCGACGCGCCCCGACGGGATCCCGTTCGCTGCGGGCGGCTGCTGGCCGCGCGCAGCCATATCGTTGGCGGTCGGCGGCCGGAAGCCCTCCGGCGAGTGGGCGACATACGTCGAGGCGACCTTGTCCCACAGGCACTGCCGCTCGGCGTCCCATACGCACCAGAGCGCGGGAATCACCCACAACACCTGCCCGAGTCCTCCCGTCATGGCGCCGAGGACGGCAAAGACCCCACCGAAGAGGAGAAGCTCAATGATCAGCTCGCGCACCCAGGTGTAGACGCCGCCGGCGCGGGTGCCGTCGTTGCGGATGATGTACATGCCGAGCAGCTGCTTGCCGGGCGACTGGCCTCGCGGTGCGACGAGCAGGAGCCAGACCAACCACCCGATGCCGAAGCTGACCACAAAGACGAGCGAGTCCACCAGGTAGCCCGCGAGCCGCCGCCCCTGCGTGGCCGTCTGGAGCTGCTCGGGGTGGTAACACGACTCGATGAACCGCTGCGGCTGCTGGACCATCTCGTACCTCTCGCGCGCGCCGTCACTCTACGGCACGCGCGGGCCATACGCCTCAGCGGACGACGCCCTCGGCGCCTACGGGATCGAGGGGTGGTACTCCGTGCCGATGTGGTTGAGCTCCTCGTAGCGCGCGTACTCCTCGGCCGAGAAGCCGAGCAGTTCGCGGTAGACGTACTCGTTGTGCTGGCCGAGCAGCGGAGCGTGCCGTCCGGGGGTCATCGGCGTGCCGCTCGCCTGCCACACGCGCCCGACGTTCATGTGCGTCCCCGCATCGGGATGCGCGATCTCCTGGAAGAAGCCGCGCGCGGCGTGCTGACGATCCTCGAACGCGATCGCCTCGTCCATCACCACGCCCGCCGGGATGCCGGCCTGCTGCAGGCGCTGCTGGATCCAGTACGCGTCGATGTTCGCGGTCCACGCCCCGATCTCGGCGTCGAGTTCGCCGCGGTTCGCGTGGCGGCTCGCCATGTCGGCGAAGCGCGGGTCGTCGGCGAGGTCGTTGCGGCGCATGACGTCGCAGAGCCGCCGCCACTCGTCCTCGTTGCGGACGGCGATGGTGACCCACGCGTCCTCGCCGTAGGTGCGGTAGACGTTGTGCGGGGCCAGCCACCAGTGGTCATTGCCCATGCGGTCCCAGAGGCGGCCGTTCATCGAGTAGTCGAGGATGAACTCGCCGACCATCGGCATGAAGTTCTCGGCCGTGGCCTGCTCGATCATCAGCCCTCGGCCCGTGCGCTCGCGGTAGCGGATGCCCATCAGGAACGCGAGGGCGGCGCCGATGCCGGACGCCGCGTCGGACGGCACCGCCGTGGGCGCGTACTCCAGGCTCAGGCCGGGGTAGCTGCGGATCGCCGGGTGCCCGGCGAGCGCCTCCATGTGGTGGCCCATCGTCCGGTAGCTGCGATAGGGGCCCTCGATGCCGAATCCGGGGATGCGCAGCATGACGAGGTCCGGGTTCACGCGCGACAGCCGTTCCCAGGTGACGCCCTGCTTCTCGATGTTCGGCGGGAGGTTGTTCTCGATCACCCCGTCCGAGACCGCGAGCAGGCGGTCGAGCACCTCCTGGCCCTCGGGCCGCGTGAGGTCGACGGTCATCGAGAGCTTGTTGCGCGCGTGGCAGTTGAAGGCGGCGCCCATGTTCCACGGGCGCGGGCCGGCGTCGTTGTCCGGGTAGCCCATGCCGCTGTTGCCCATCGCGATGACCGCGTCCTGCGGGGGCCGGGCAAGCTGCCCGCGGGTGGCGGGCGCGAGGTGCATGATCGACTCGACGCGGATCACCTCGGCGCCCCAGTCGGCGAGCTGCATCGTCGAGTACGGCCCCGCCCACACCACCGTGAAGTCGAGGATGCGCAGGCCCTCGAGCGGCAGACGCTTCGGGGACGCGGCGCGCGGGGTCGCCTGCGCGGGCGCGGGCGGCGCGGCCTCCAGCTCGGCCAGCACCTCCTCGGTGTGCTCACCGAGCAGCGGGGCGCGGCGGCGCTCCGGCATCGGCCCCTCCTCGCGGTAGAGGCGGGAGTGGAAGCCGGGGTAAGTCAGCGGGCCGGTCTCCGGGTGGTCGATGGTCTGGTAGAAGTCCCGGTACGTGAAGTTGGGGTCCTCGAAGGTGTCGGCGATGGTGTTGAGCGGCCCACCGAGCACGCCGAACTCCTGGCAGGCGTCGCGCACCTCGTTGCGGGTCCGCTCGATCATCCACGGCAGCAGGATGGGGATGAACTCCTCGATGCGCTCCGGGGCCGAGAGCGCGGCCGGCGTCGACCAGTCCGGGTGGTCGAGGAGGTCCTCGCGGCCCACCATCGGCAGGATGCGCGGCATGTAAGCCGGACCACCGGTCATGAGGAAGAACCCGTCGGCGCACGGGAACACGCCCGTGCCGACCTGTGAGACGCGCCCCGCCCGCGGCGCCACGCGGCCCGAGTACTGGAAGCCCATCAGGCGTCCCAGCCGCATATCGATCGAGTGCGTCGCCGTCTCGAAGATGCTGACGTCGACGTGCTCGCCCTCGCCGCGGTCGGCGGCGGCGCGCAGCGCGACGCCCGTGGCGAGCGCGCCGACGAAGCCGCCGTGGTAGCTCGTGATGCGCCCGGCGGTCTTCAACGGCTCGTAGTCGACATCGCCCTGCGCGTACATCGCCCCGCCCATGCCGAACAGCGTGAGGTCGATCGCCTCGTAGTCGCGGTACGGGCCGGTCTGGCCGAAGTTGGAGATCGAGGTCAGCACGATCATCGGGTTCACGCCCCGCAGCACCTCGTAGCCGATGCCGAGGCGGTCCATCGTCCCCGGCTTGAAGTTCTCGACCACCACGTCCGCGGTGGCGACCAGCCGCAGGAAGGTCTCGCGCCCCTCGTCGGTCTTGAGGTCCAGCACGACGCTGCGCTTGCTGGTGTTGAGGAAGAGGAAGGTGCCGGAGCGCTCCGGGTGGGGTTCGTCGCCGGGGAACGGCGGCAGCCTGCGCGCCGGGTCGCCGCCGGGGCGCTCGATCTTGATCACGTCGGCGCCGTAGTCGGCGAGGATGCGCGTGCAGAACGGTCCCGCGCTGGTGTGCGTCAGGTCGATCACGCGCACGTCGTCGAGCGGCATCAGCCCGGTCGTCTCCCCGGTCATGTCAGGGCCCCCCTCGCGCGGCTCGCCCCCGCCGCGCGCCGTAACGATAGAAGCCTCGCGCCCGCCTTGCACGGCCGGGCGGCGTCAGGGGCCGTCAGGAGCCGGCGGAGAGCTGCGCCGCGAGGTCTCCGGCGGGCCGGAACACGAACTGCTTGCCGACCAGTTGCCGGGCGAAGAGGCCGGCGGCCTCGAGGCCGAGCAGGTCGGCCCGCGCCGTCGCGTACGCAACGCGGTGCCGGCGCTCGTGGGCCTGGATGGTGAACCACGCGTCGGGGTTGCGCAGGGCGTCGCTGATCACGACGTGCTGGCGGTGGTTGAGGTCGTGGCGGTCGCGCAGCAGCCGCTCGGCGCGCTGCTGCTCGTCCATCTTCCGCGCCAGGTACTCGCCCAGGCTCGCGATCGCGCGCTCGATGACGTTGAGCTGGTGGAGTACGAAGTACGTCACGTCGCCGCCGTCCGTCTCGACGTGCAGGTAGGACCGCGCGTACTGCGCGGGGGCGCCGCGGAGGATGCTCGATATCGTCAGGTACTGCGTCAGCCAGTAGCCGGAGCGCAGCATCGACCAGTAGAAGAGCGCGCGCGCCGTCCGCCCGTTGCCGTCGGCGAACGGGTGGTCGTAGGCCAGCGCGAAGTGCAGCAGGATCGCCCGCACCACCGGGTGGATGAAGCCCTCGCCGCTGAGCCCGTTGGCGAACTCGCACAGCAACTCGAGGCGGCCGGGGAGCGCATCGGCGGACGGGGGCCGGTGCAGCACCGTCCCGTCCTGCCACACGACGGCGATGCGCTCGTCCTCGGGGGCCTGCAGGCGGCCGGCGTCGCGTTCGTCGTCCAGCGTGTCGTGGGTGACGGTGCGGTGCAGGTCCAGGACGGCGTCGGGCGTGAGCGGCTCCCCGCTCGCGGCGAGCGCGGCGGCGGCCTGCATCGCGTGGAAGTTGTTCAGGATCATCTGCTCGCTGCGGTCGCGCGGCTGCCGGCCGCTCTGCAGCATCTCCTTCGCGACGCGCCGCGTGGTGCTGGCGCCCTCGAGCTGGCTCGACGTGATCGCCTCCTCGTGGAGCGAGCTCACGAGGTAGCGGTCACTCGACTGGAGGTTCGTCACGACCTCGTCCGCGACGATCTGGCCGCTCGCCTGCCGGTCGATGCCGTGCACGAGTTGCTGGACGGGGTCGACGTTGCAGAAGCGGAACGGCTGGCCGTCCACGTCGGTGAACGGCAGGACGCGCGCCATCGTCCGCCGGGCGACGGCAGTGCGCAGCCACCACGTCTCGTGCGTGAGGCCCTCGGGCGGCGTGCGCCGCCGCAGGTCATCCCAGTGCAGGTAGCGGCCGCGGGCGTCGACGGGCCGGCCGGGGCCGAACAGCGTCAGCAGGTCGTCGGTACTGTCCGCGTGGCGTGCGAGCAGCCCGACGATGGAGGGCGGCGTCTGCGGGAACTTCATGGCGACTATCAATCACCTATCAGGATCTATCAGATTGATAGTAGTCTATCACATCGCCCGGCCACGCCAACCACCCGCCACGAGCGCGTGGCCGCGCGCTCGCAAGTATCAACTACCTATCAGTTTCTATCAAATTGATAGATAGCTACGCCCCGGCCGGACCCGGGCCCTCCACCTCGCGTCTGTTCACCATCCGCATCGCCACCGGCCGCAGCGCCGTCATGATCTCCGCCGCCAGCCCCTCGTCCGTCCCCGAGGCGTCGAGGGCCGCCCCGAAGTGCGTCAGCCAGCGCTCCGCGGCCGGCACGGTGATCGGGAACGGCAGGTGGCGGCGGCGCATCATCGGCGGGCCGTGCGCTCGCTCGTAGAGCGGCTCGCCCCCCAGCCACTGCTCCAGGAACAGCTTCTGCTTCTCGCGACCCGGCACGAGGTCGTCCGGGAAGATCGGGCGCAGCTCCGCGTCGGCCTCGATGCGCTCGTAGAAGTCGTCGATGATGCCGTGCAGCACCTCGCGGCCGCCGAGGCGCTCGAAGGGCGTCAGGAATCGAGCGGTCATCGGGTCCCTGCTCCGTTCGCCCGCATGGCGGTCGCCGCGTCCCGGCACTGATAGCATCATGCAGGACGGAACGTTCGCGCGAGGAGCGGCGACCATGACGACTTCACAGACCGGCGCAGCCCGGCCGTTCGCGACCGGACCGGAGATCGGCGAAGCGCTGCCCGGCTTCACCCTCCCCGACCAGCACGGCAACGCCGTCGACGTGCACGCGGCGCGCGCGGGCGGACGCGCCTTCCTCGTCTTCGTGCGCGGCACCAGCTGGTGACCGTACTGCCGCACGCAGCTCGTGGAGCTGCAGGAGCACCTCGGGGCGTTCGAGGCCGCGGGCGTGCGGGTCATCGCCGTCACGCCCGAGCCCGCCGAGGTCATCGCCCGCTTCACCGAGCGCCACGGCGTGACCTTCCCGGTGCTGTCGGACGCGGACTCCGCGGTGATCGACGCGTACGGCATCCGCAACACCGAGGTGCCCGAGGACCATCGCCTCCATGGCATGCCGTTCCCCGGCGCGTACCTGGCCGACGCCGAGGGGCGCATCACCCAGAAGCACTTCAACACCAACTACCGGGTGCGCGAGAGCGCCGAGACGATCATCCGCGGCGACCTCGGCGAGTGGTACGACCCCGAGGGCTACCCGGCGGCGGACGGCGGGGGCGCGGTCAGCGCCTCGCTCGGCAGCCCCGAGCTCAAGCCGTTCAGTCGCGTCGACCTGCTCGTGCGCATCGACCTGCCCGCCGGGCAGCACGCGTACGGCGAGCCGGTGCCGGACGGGCTGGTCGCGACCAGCGTGACGGTGACGGGCCCCGAGGAGCTGCGCGCCGACGCGCCCGTGATGCCGCCGACGCGGCCGCTGCTCGTCGAGGCGGTGGGCGAGGAGTTGCAGGTCTTCGAGGGCGACATCCACATCCGGGTGCCGCTCTCCTACCGCAGCCTCGAAGCGCCCGACGGCGGGGACAGCGTCCCGATCGGCATCGAGGTGCGCTACCAGGCGTGCGATGAGCTGGTGTGCTTCCTCCCGGTCGAGGAGCGCCTGACGCTGGACGCGCCGCTCGGCGGCCACCTGCGGCCGGAGCGTTAGCGGCTATCGCTGGGCGCTTCCGGCAACGCCGCACTATCATCGGCGCGTGAACGAGTCACCCACCGAGGGCACGGCGCGGCTGCTGGTGCAGTGCCCCGACCGACCCGGCATCGTCGCCGCCGTGTCCGAGCACCTCTACCGCTTCGGCGCGAACATCGTGCAGGGCGACCAGCACTCCACGGGCGGCGACGCCCCGCGCTTCTTCCTGCGCCTCGAGTTCGACCTCGATGGTCTGAAGATGCCGGCGTCCGACATCGCCGAGTCGTTCGGGACGGAAGTCGCCTCGCGGTTCGGGATGGAGTGGCACATCTCGTACAGCGCGGTACGACCCCGCATCGCCCTGCTCGGGACGCGGGAGCCGCACTGCGTGCTCGACCTGCTGTGGCGCTGGCAGACGGGCGAGCTCGCCGCCGACATCGAGGTCGTGATCTCGAACCACGACGAGCTCCGCTACCTGGCCGACCGCTACGGCGTGCCCTACGAGCACCTGCCGGTCACACCCGCGACGAAGCCGGAGCAGGAGCAGGCGATGATGGAGCTGCTGCGCGGCCGCGTCGACCTCGTCGTGCTCGCGCGCTACATGCAGGTGCTCACGCCGACGGTGCTGGACGAGTTCCCGCAGTCGATCATCAACATCCACCACTCGTTCCTGCCCGCATTCGCCGGGGCGAACCCTCGCGCGATGGCGTGGCGGCGCGGGGTCAAGATCATCGGAGCCACCGCACACTACGCCACCGAGGAGCTCGACGAGGGCCCGATCATCGAACAGGACGTGGTGCGGGTGACGCACCGCAACACGCTGGACGACCTCGCACGGTTGGGGCGGGAGATCGAGCGCGTGGTGCTGGCGCGCGCGGTGCGCTGGCACATCGAGGACCGCATCCTGGTGCACGACAACAAGACGATCGTGTTCCGTTAGCCACACGAGGGCCGTCCGGCTGCCTATGCCGCAGGGGAAGACTTGTTATACTGTGGGTCGATGACGCAGCACACCGCGTCGCCCGGCCCCCACAGCGCCGGGTTCCGCACTGTCCGCACACCGATACGGGTACGACGGCCGGACGCCGCTCCGGCGATCCTTCATGCGCCCTCGCACACCCGTGACCACGAGGAGCGCCGGTGAGCCTGCTTGGCCGCATCCGTGATCTGCTCGCGCCGCCCCGCACCGCGGCCGAGCGCGCCTCGGCACCCTCGGAACCCGGCCGCAAGCGCCGTCGCGGCAAGCGCGGCGGACGCGGCCGCGGACGGCGCAACGGCGCCCAGCAACATGAAGGAGCTACCACGCAGACCCTGACCGACACCCGACCCCGATCCACCACCCAGACCAGCCAGGACCGCGCCGGCCGCAACGAGCGAAGCCGCAACGACCGCGACCGCGCCGGCCGAGGCCGCAACGATCGCAGCCGCAACGATCGCAGCCGCGACAACCGCGACCGCGACAACCGTGGCCGCGGCGACCGCTCGCGCCGCCCGCGGCGACGCGACCTCGATGAGCCCCTGCCCGAGGACGTCGCGTTCCGCCCCGCCGCCGAAGGCGGGGACGACTCGATCCTGCCGACCGCGCGCCGCTCGACGCGGCTGACTTTCCCGGCTGCCGGGCGGTCCACA
>CAZMCK010000008.1:0-87765 GCA_964565075.1 uncultured Dehalococcoidaceae bacterium | reverse complement strand
CGCAAAATTCCTTGCTGCTGCCTCCCGCAGGAGTCTGGGCCGTGTCTCAGTCCCAATGTGGCTGACCACCCTCTCAGGCCAGCTATGGATCGTCGCCTTGGTAGGCCGTTACCCCACCAACCAGCTAATCCACCGCAGGCCCCTCCGGAAGCGCCCGAAGGCTTTGGTCCGTGGACCACATGCGGTATTAGCACCGGTTTCCCGGTGTTATCCCCCACTTCCGGGCAGGTTCCTACGTGTTACTCACCCGTTCGCCGCTTTCAGCCGGCCGAAGCCGGTTTCGTCGCGCGACTTGCATGCATAAGGCACGCCGCCAGCGTTTATCCTGAGCCAGGATCAAACTCTCCATTAGATTCGCTTCCGTGAAACATGGTTCCGTTGGAGCTCGGCCGCTCGCCCGCCGCGTCCGCTCACGCGGACCCGCCGAGGACCGACCGGAGAGTCGTCCTTGCACTGCGCACCCAACCCCGCCGAACACCCCGAGGGGCGCGCCGGCTGGCCGGGCGCAGGTCATGACGGGAATTTCTGTTCCCGCTTCTGGCTGCTATCCAAGTGTTAATGTGCCGCAGCCGCCCTCAGGCAGGCCGTCGAATGATCGTACCGCTCCCACAGCGTGCGTCAAGACCCCCAGACCGACTATCGACGGTAATTCGGCCCGGAATCGCGCTCCGGCTGCCCACATCACGCGTTATGTGCGCCCGCCGGGCCCATCCTGACGGTCGGCGGCGATCCACAGCGCCTCCCCGTCCGTCGACGCCGCACCGCCGCGCAGGTCAAGGTGCGCGCCTCGCCGCGCGGCGATTCCCAGGACGGCGGCTGCCTGGTCGCCGTCGACGCCCAGGCCGACGGCCTCCGCCGCCCGACGCACCAGCCGCAGCGCCACGGCTTCGGGCAGCTCACCCAGCGTCCGGCGCTCGATGCGGGCCGCCCGGCCTTCCACGCGCAGGAGCGCGGCCGCCTCGCGCCCGGCCCAGGCCTCGAGCGCCTCGTCGTCGCGGCGTGCGTGTCCGGCGAAGCGCACCAGCGCCTCCCGGACGCGCGGGTTGAGATCGCGCAGCTCCGGCATCACCCGGTGGCGCACGCGGTTGCGGTTGAACGCGAGCGAGTCGTTCGAGGGGTCGTGGCGCGGCGCCAGCCCCGCCGCGCCGAGCCCGAGTGCGTCGAGGTAGGCGAGCACCTCGGCGCGCTCGACGTCGAGCAGCGGCCGCAGCAGCTGCGGCGGTGTTCCGCCGGGCGCCTCGCAGTCGACGGGCCACGGCGCGTCGGCGGCCATCCCGGCGGCGCCGGCGAGCCCGCTCCCCCGCGCCAGGCGCAGCAGGACCGTCTCGGCCTGGTCGTCCAGCGTGTGGCCGGTGATGCAGGCAGCAGCGCCCGTCTCCGCGGCCGCCGACGCCAGCCAGCCGTAGCGCGCCTCGCGCGCCTCGGCCTCCGCGCTCCCCGCATCGCCGGGCGCAGCGCCGCATACGAGCGGGACGCCGAGGCACTCCGTGAGCGTCTCGAGGTAGGCGCGGTCGGCGTCCGTCTCCGCCTCGGGCCGCGTGCGGTGGTTGAAGTGCCCGGCCACCACGCGCGCGCCCGCACCGGGCGCGACGCGCCAGGCGGCGACGAGTGCGGCCGTCGAGTCGGGCCCGCCCGAGCAGGCCACGAGCAGCACGCAGCCGTCCGCGAGGTGGTCGCCCAGTGCGTTGGCGACGCGGCGCTCGAAGGCCGCGGTCGCGCGGGTGCGGCGGAGGGTGGGGACAGGCTGCCCGCTCATGCCCGGAGCGTACCGCAGCCGCGCCGTGCCGACGTCAGCGTCACCGCCCGAAGAGCGCTTCCCACCAGCGCTCGCCGGGCTCGCGGTCGGGCACGCCGGTGACGAGCGGCTTCTCCTCCGCGGTGTGGTCCTCGACGATGATCGCGGTCTCACCGGGGCGTACCAGGCCGAAGCGGCCCCGCCCGACGGCCTCGATGTACTCGTCGGATTCGAGGTACTCGCGCAGGCCTTCGAGCTCGGCGATCTGCTGCTGCAGCGCGGCGACCTCGAGCTCGACCTCGCTCTGCTGCTCCGCGAGGCGGTGCTGCTGACGGGCGGTCTGCACGCCGGCGTAGGCGAAGAGCACGAGCAGCAGCGCGGCGATCGCGATCGCCATCTGCAACGGGCCGAAGGCCGGAAGACGCGGTCTGGGGAGAGTGGGCACGTCCGTCCTCAAGAGTGCCCCGCCGCGCACCACCGTAGCAGCGCCGCCGCGCGTCTACAACGGCGGAACTACTCGTCGGGCAGGTGGCACTGCTCGTTGAGACCAACCACGGACCACCTCGACGCACCGCCATCCTCGCCCGGCCGGCGCTCCACGACGGACAGCGAGGCGAGCCCGAGCTGGAAGCGCCGCTGCGCCGCCATCGAGACGCCGAGCGCGTGCGTCAGCAGCGACTTCAACGCCATGTTGTGCGAGACCACGACGACGTCCGCCTCGCCGTGCCGCTCGGCGGCCTCATCGAGCGCCGCGAGCATGCGCACCCGCGCCTCGCCCATGGACTCGCCGCCCGGGAAGCGCAGGTCGGCGAAGGTCTCATCGCGCCACTCCTCGAGGAAGTCGGCGTGGTGCTCACGGATCTCGTCGAAGCGCATCCCGTCGAGCTCGCCGTGGTCGACCTCGTGCAGGCGCTCGTCGATGACGGGTTCGAGGCCGTACGCCTCGGCGACCGGGGCGGCGGTACTGCGCGCCCGCGAGGCCGGGCTGACGTAGAGGGCGACCGGGCGATACGGCGCGAGGGATGCCGGAACCGTGGCGGCCTGTCGGTGACCGCGCTCGGTGAGCTGGTTGTCGATGCGGCCCTGCGTCTGGCCCGCCGCGTTGCCGGCGGCCTCGGCGTGTCTCAGCAGCAGGAAACGTGTCGTCACCGCGGTAACCCCAGGAATGCCCGTATCACAGGATGCTGGCGGACCTCGGCCCGGCTGGTCGGCGGCGAGCCGGGCTCGACGTCCGAGCCGTAGAACCCGGCGAACCATATCAGCAGGCCGCGGTTGAAGTAGACATACCCGTTCGGCGGCTCGCAACCGTCGAGGAGCGGTCCGGCGCGGCCCTCGGAGTTGATGTCCCACTCGTCCCAGAACGCCTCCCGGTCCGGGTACGGCCAGAACACCCACACGGCGAAGCGTTCGCCGTCCCCGGAGTCCGACCCGGCGAAGACGATGGGCTCGACCGACGACCCCGGACACACGGGGTCGTAGGCGTCCGTGAGCCTCAGCCCGTCGTCCGGAAGCGCAGCGGCAAGCTCGAGGAATGTGCTGGGGAGGGCGCCTTCCACCGAAGCAAGCGGCGTGAGCGTCGGTGCGATCGGCGTGGTGGTGGGTGTGGGTGCGGCAGGCGTCGGAGTCGGAGTCGCGGTGACCGGGACAGGTGTGGGAGTCGCGGTGGACTGTGCAGGGGCCGGGGTCGCCGTGGCGGGAGCAGGGGTGGGCGTGGATGCGGGGGTCGCGGTGGACTGTGCAGGGGCCGGGGTCACCGTGGCGGGCGCGGGGGTGGGCGTGGATGCGGGGATCGCGGTCGCCGGCGCTGCAGCCGCGGCGGTCGGTGTCGCCGTCGCGGGAACAGGAGTCGCCGTGGACACGGCCTCGGGGTCCTCGTCGCCACCACCGCGGCTGAACAGCGCGAGGACGCCGAGGATGACGGCCACCGCGACCACGGTGTACGCGAGGCGCCTCACGCCGCCTGCTCCCACGCGCGCATCACTGCCATGTCAACTCGAGGAGGGTACGCACCACGGGGTGGTTGCGGACCTCGTCGGCCGCTGCGGGAAGCGAGCCCGGAGCCACCTCGGAGCCGTAGAACCCGGCGAACCACAGCACCAGATTCTCGTGCCAGTAGACGAACCCGTTCGGCGGCTCGCAACCGTCGAGGAGCGAACGGACGCGGAAGTCCTCGCCCACCGACCACTCGGCCTCGAAGGCATCCCCGTCGGCATAGACCCAGAGCACCCACACGGCGTGCTGCTCGTCCGACGCGCCGTCCGGGCCCGTGAACACGACCGGCGGCGCCGAGGTCCCCGGGCACGCCGGCTCGAACTCATCGGAGAGCGCGAGGCCGGGCGACGGCAGCGCAGCCTCGAAGTCTGCGAGGGAGAACGGATCGCCATCGACGGACACGCTCCCATCGGTCGGCGCCGCGCGGGTCGGCGAAGCAGTGGGAGTGGTCGTGGCGCGCGGCGTTGACGTGGCTGCGGGGCCGGGGGGACCGGTCGGCGATGGCGTGGGCGGCGGCGGCGTCACCGCGCCGGCCGTGGCAGTTGCCGTCGGCGTGGGCTCCGTCTCGTCGGAGCCGACGCCGAGACATCCGACGAGGAGCGCGCCCGCCAGCGCCAGGGCAAGGGCCGCGGCGAGGTGTCTCACGGCAGCGGCTCCTCGAAGATCTCCTCGAACTCCAGCATCTGCTGCGTTCGCGGCGGCTCGTTGAGCCGCAGCCCGATGCGCCTGCGTTCACGGGGCGAGGCGCGCTCACCGAGCGCGTCGAGCACCGACAGGGGGCGGCCGGTAAGCCCCTCGCGCGCCTCCAGGTGCATCGCCACCACCACGCGCTCCCGCTCCGTGCGCACGTCGAGGTCGCGCACGGTGGCGCGCAGGTCGTAGACACGCGTCTTCTGGCCGCGCTGCTCCTCCCACTCCAGCTCGTGCGTCGCGAGCAGGCCGTCGACGCGCCACTGCAACTCGTCCCGGTCGATGTCGTCGCGGTCGAAGACCAGCTCGTACATCGCGGACGTGATGGCCGACTGGAGCGAGGGCTCCTCATGCGGGACCTCCTCGACGGCCACGACGGAGAGTCCCGCCGGGAGTTCACCGCGCAGGCCCTCGACCACATCGAGTGGCGCGACATGCGGCGACATCCACACGTCGAGCAGCTCCCGGTCACCCTCGAACCCGACGGCGAGCGGCGCGCCGAGCGCGAGGCGGGCGTGGGGCGAGAAGCCCTGCGTGTAGGCGAGCGGCAGGCGGGCGCGCCGGAACGAGCGCTCCCACGTGCGCATCAGGTCGAGATGGCCGACGTAGCGCAGGGCGTCCGCCTTGCGGTATGTCACACGCAACCGTTGCGGCCGTTCGTCAGTCATCGTGGGTCGAGTGTAGCGCTATCGGCGGACGCGGCACCCCTGGCCGGATGCCCCGATCAGGCGCCGTCGCGGTCACCCCACCCTGCCCGTACCGCGTGGAGGAGCGCACCGGCGGCCGAGCGCGGGTCGCGGCGGCGCGCCGCAACCTCGTCGACGAGGTCGCTGAGCACGCCGACGCCGCCTGCAGCCTCGAGCGACTCGCGCTGCATCGCCGCGCGGGCGAGCGAGACGATCTGCTCGCGCACGTGCTCGCGGCGCTCGTCCTCGGCGTGCTCGGAGGTACGCAGGTGCTCCTGGTGGTCGTCGATCGCCGCAACCAGCTCCTCGAGACCCTCCTGCTCGCGCGCGACGCACTTGAGGATGGGCGGCTTCCACGCGCGATCCGGGGCGATCGCGAGCAGCCCCCGTAGCTGGCCGACGGCCGTGTCGGCGCCGGCGAGGTCGGCCTTGTTGACGACCATGACCTGCGCGACCTCCATCAGGCCCGCCTTCATCGACTGCACGTCGTCGCCGCCGGCCGGCATCGTCACGAGGACCGTGGTCTGCGTCGCCGCGGCGACCTCGACCTCGTCCTGGCCCGCGCCGACCGTCTCGACGATCACCACGTCGTAGCCCGCCGCGTCCATCATGTCGACGACGCCCGACGCGGTCTCCGCGAGGCCCCCGAGGCTGCCCCTCGACGCCATCGAGCGCAGGAACACGCCTGAGTCGGCGGTAAGGTCCTGCATGCGGATGCGGTCGCCGAGGATCGCGCCGTGCGAGAACGGGGACGAGGGGTCGACTGCCACGATCCCGACCGTGCGGCCGAGCGCGCGCTCGGCGCGCGCCAGCCCCCCGACCAGCGTCGACTTGCCGACGCCGGCCGAGCCGGTCACGCCGATGGTCTGGGCGCGGCCCGTGCGCGGGTACAGCGAGGCGAGGACGGCGCGACCCGTCTCCGTGTCCGCCTCGACGTGGGTGATGGTGCGGGAGAGCGCCCGGCGATCGCCCGCAAGGACGCGTTCGGCAAGCTCGCTCGCGTCCACGGGCGTCGCGCTTCCCGGGCTAGTTCGCGTAGGTCGGCGCGTGCTGGCGCACGAACTCGATGATGTCCTGCGTGCTCGTGCCCGGTCCGAAGACGCCCCGGAAGCCCATCTCCTCGACGGCCGGGATGTCGGCCTCCGGGATGATGCCGCCGCAGAACAGCAGCACGTCGCTCACCTCGCGCTCCTCGAGGGCGGCGATGACGCGCGGGAACAGCTCGAGGTGCGCGCCGGAGAGGATCGAGAGCCCGACCACCTGCGCGTCCTCCTGGAGGGCCGCCTCGGCGATCATGTCGGGGGTCTGGCGGATGCCGGTGTAGATGACCTCCATGCCGGCGTCGCGCAGCGCACGCGCGACGACCTTCGCGCCGCGGTCGTGGCCGTCGAGGCCCGGCTTGGCGATCAGGACACGAATCGCTTGGTCGTCGGCCATGGGGAGCCTCCTTGTTGCGAGTGCTTGCGCGCTACCGCACGCGAGTCTAGCCAGCCTCGCGCTGCCGCGCGAGCGTCAGTGCCTATACGTACTCCAGCAGCTGGATGCCGATGCCGAACGCCTGCTCCGCGCTGATCGTCGAGCGACGCGTGCCCGGCAGCGTGCCCACCTCGGCGTCGGGCACATCGAGCCCGGCCGCCCGGTAGCGTGCGATCTCCGTGTCGAGGTCGGCGACCTCGATCGCCGCAACGGGGAACGCGCCTTCGCGCTCCTCCTCGATCACCTTCGCCAGCGGAGCGTCGGCGCTCGCCGGCGCGATGAGTTCGAGGATGGTCTGGCTGATCGGGAACTGCCCGATGATGATCTGAGCATCCTCCACGTCGAAGCGGTGCTGCTCCTCGACGCCGACGACCTCGCCCCAGCGCTGCTTCGCTGCGTCGTAGTCGGCGACGCGCGCCGCTACGTGGTCGATGCCCTTGGCGTCGGAGTGGTGCGCGCCGGGCCGCGGTTGCGCGAGCTCGACGAGCACGCCGTGCATCGAGCGCGGGTGCAAGAACGCGATCTCGCCCGCCAGCCCGTAGCGCGGCTCCTGGTCGATCAGCTCGACGCCGAGGTCGCGCACGCGCGCGAGCTCGGCGCGGATGTCGTCGGTGCTGAAGCAGAGGTGGTGCAGCGTCTGGCCACGCGTCTCGAGGTAGCGCGCCACGCCGGTGCCCTCCTGCACCGGTTCGAGCAGCTCGATCTCATTCTCGCCGAGCGGCAGGAGCACGCCGCGCACGCCCTGCTCCTCGACGACCTCATCGACGGCCACCTCCAGGCCCATGATGTCGCGGTAGAAGCCGAGCGCGTCGTCGGCGCTGTGGACGACGATGCCGAGGTGATGGAGCCGATCGATCATGCGTGCCTACACTCCCTGCTCGCCACGCCAGGCGAGGATCTCCGCCATGTGTTCGCGGTCGTGTCCCGCCGCGTCCGCGAGCCGGTACGGGGTGCGCCCTTCGGCGTAGCGGTCCGGTTCGAGGACGGCGAGACCGCGGATCGCCTCGTTATGTTGTTCGCGCGCCTCGCGCAGGGTTCCGAGCACCTGCTCCCAGCTCTGGTCGCCGGAGCGCGCGACCGACTCGGCGTTGAACGCGGCGTCCGCCGCGTCCGGGTCGTCGCGGTTGGGCTCGAACTCGGGGATCGCAGGCCGCTCGCCCGCCGCCACGAGGCCGAGCGCGTGCGCCCAGCTCGACTGCCAGCGCGCCATGTGCGCCAGGATGTCCTTCACCGACCACGCCTCGGGCCCGAACCAGCCCTCGACGCGTCGGTCCGCCGGGAGCGCATCGAGCGCGTCCAGCAGCTCGGCGCGCGCCCGCTCGTTCGCTTCGATGATTGCTTCGAGCGCCTCGGTCACGACGGGTGTCCCCTCCGCGCGTGAGTGGCGGTTCCCATCAGATGGTGACCGCTTCCTGGTACTCGCCCCACTCCTCGCGGAGCACGCCGCAGATCTCGCCGATGGTGGCGTACGCCTCCACCGCCTCGATGAGCAGCGGCATCATGTTCTCGTCGCTGTTCGCGGCGTTGCGGATCCGTGCCAGCGACGCCTCGACGGCCCCGTTGTCACGCTCGGCGCGCAGTGCCGCGAGCCGCTCGGCCTGCCGCGTCTCGACGGTGCGGTCGTGGCCGGCGATCGGGGGCACCTCGAGCTCTTCGGTCTCGAAGCGGTTCACCCCGACGACGATGCGCTCCTCCTCCTCCTGCATGCGCTGGAGGCGGTACGCGCTCTCCTGGATCTCGCGCTGCTGGAAGCCCTGCTCGATGCCCGTGAGCGCCCCGCCGATGTCCTCGATGCGCGCGAGGTAGGCGTTCGCCTCCTCCTCGACGCGGTCGGTCAGCGCCTCGATGTAGTACGAGCCCGCGAGCGGGTCGATGACGTCGGCGGCGCCGGACTCGTAGCCGATCACCTGCTGCGTGCGCAGCGCCACCTCCACCGACCCTTCGGTCGGCAGGGCCAGCGCCTCGTCCCACGAGTTGGTATGCAGCGACTGCGTGCCGCCGAGGACGGCCGAGAGCGCCTGCAGCGTGGTGCGCATCACGTTGTTCAGCGGCTGCTGCGCCGTCAGCGTCGCGCCGCCGGTCTGCGTGTGGAAGCGCAGCATCTGCGAGCGCGGGTTCGTCGAGCCGTAGCGCTCCGTGGCGATCTTCGCCCAGATGCGGCGCGACGCACGGAACTTCGCGATCTCTTCGAGGAAGTTCGAGTGGCACGCCCAGAAGAACGAGAGGCGCGGCGCGAAGGCGTCGAACTCCATGCCCGCCTCGATCGCCGCGTCGACGTACTCGATGGCGTCGGCGAAGGTGAAGGCGAGCTCCTGGGCGGCGGTGCACCCGGCCTCGCGCATGTGGTAGCCGGAGATCGAGATCGTGTTCCACGAGGGCAGCTCGTCGGTGCACCACGCGAAGGTGTCCGTGATCATCCGCAGCGACGGGCGCGGCGGGAAGATGTAGGTGCCGCGCGCGATGTACTCCTTGAGGATGTCGTTCTGCGTCGTGCCGCCGATCTTCGAGAGGTCCGCGCCCTGCTTCTTGGCGGCAGCCACGTAGAGCGCGAGCAGGATCGGCCCGGTCGAGTTGATCGTCATCGACGTCGTGACCTGCTCCAGCGGGATGCCGTCGGTCAGCGTCTCCATGTCCTGCAGCGACGAGATCGCGACGCCGACCTTGCCGACCTCGCCGGTCACGACCGGGTCGTCCGAGTCGTAGCCGATCTGCGTCGGCAGGTCGAAGGCGACGGAGAGGCCCGTCTGGCCCTGCTCCAGCAGGAACTTGTAGCGGCGGTTGGACTCCTCGGCGTCGGCGAATCCGGCGTACTGGCGCATGGTCCACAGCCGGCCGCGGTACATCGTCGGCTGGACGCCGCGGGTGTACGGGTACTCGCCCGGGTAGCCGAGCTTCTCGTGGTAGTTCCACTCGGCCATGTGCTCAGGCGCGTAGAGCGGGTCGACCTCGGCGCCCGAGGAGGACTCGAAGCGCGGCTGGCGCTCCTTGTTGCGTGCAGTGGCGCGCTCGTACGTGCTCTCTCGCCACTCGTGTTCGCTGTTGCTGGCCACGGCGACCCCCCGCGCCCGCACATCTCCCGCGACCGACCGTGGTCGCGCCTGCGAGCGGCACGGCGAGTGTAGGCAGCCCCCTGTCGGGAAGCAACGCGCGAGACGCCCCGCGCACGGGGACCCGTCGCGCGTCTCACGATTCCCGCGCACACTGCCGGCAAGCAGCGCACGCAGGGGCAGAAGGGCGGCACCGCATGGTCGAGTCAGGGCAGCGAGTCGTCATCGTCACCGGCAGCACGGTCGGCATCGGCCGCGCGATCGCCGAGGAGTTCGTGGCTAATGGCTGGGCCGTGGTCGTCAACGCCCGCAACGCCGACGAGGTCGCGGCCGTCAGCGCCGAGCTCGCCGCCGGCAGCGGCACAGTCCTCGGCATCCCCACCGACGTCACCGACCCCGACGCCGTCGCGGCGTTGGTGGAGCGCACGACGAGCGAGCTCGGGCCCGTCGACGCCCTCGTGAACAACGCGGGCATCCCCGGCCCGGTCGCCTTTGCCCAGAACGTCGAGCCGCACGAGTTCCTGGAGGTGCTGCGCATCAACCTCTGGGGCGCGTTCCTGTGCGCGAGGTCCGTGATCCCCGGCATGATCGACCGCGGGGCCGGGCGCATCATCAACATGACCGGCGGCGGCGCGGCCACCGACCGGCCGCTCCGGGGCGGCCTTCCCTACGCCTCCTCGAAGGCCGGCGTCGAGGGCATGACCCGCAACCTCGCGCTCGAGCTGTCGCGGTTCGGCGTCACGGTCAACGCCATCCAGCCCGGCCGCATCGCCTCGCGCGGGTTCCCGGAGCTCGAGGGCGACGTGCGCCGCGGGGTGCAGTTCGTGAGCGCGGAACCGGCAGGGCGGCTGGCCGTGTGGCTCACCTCGGACGAGGCTGCCGCGATCACCGGCCAGACGATCGACGCGCAGGCGTGGGACGCGGAGCGGCAGGCCGGGTAGAGTCTGCGCACAGCCGTTGCGTCCCGCACAGATGCGGATGACGCCTGCTCCGGGGCTGGCAGGGCCAGCTACTCCACACGACGTGAGGTGAACATGCACTACGGTAGACTGCTGGCGGCCTTCGTCGTCTACGCGGTCATCGACATCGGGTGGAACCTCTCACCCATCGCGACGGGCATGTACGAGCGGCTCTACGACGCGAGCGGCAACGACGTACTCCTCGACGAGTTTGGCAGGCAGCCGGAGACGTGGGGCGCCGCCCAGGGGCTCGCGCTGCTCGCGTTCCTCGGGCTGATCGCGCTCGCCAACGCCTACCTGGCAATCGAGCCGGCGCTCAGGGAGAACAGCCTGCAGCGCGCGATGAAGAACAGCTTCGTGCTCGGCTGCGCCGCGTACGCCACCTACATCGTGCCGATCTTCCTGATCCTCTCGACGTGGCCCGGCGTCCTGGTGCCCATCGACATCCTCATCGGCGGACTGCTGAGCCTGATCACGTCCACCGTGGTCACGTACGTGACGCTGCGCCGACGGCGCGCGTAGCACCCGACCGGGCAGGCGGCCTGCCTAGCGGAAACCGTCCCAACCGGGCACGGCGGCAGCCTGGCGGATCCACTCCGCCATCTGCTCCTCGTCGTACTCGTCCTCGAGGATGTTGACCCAGCGCTCGTTGGGATCCTTGCCCGAGAGCGGGGGCGGCGGTTGGAGTGCCCCGCCCTGGAAGAACGTGACCTTGAGGTGGCGCGTGAAGACGTGCGTGCTCAGGAACCACCCCTGCCCCTCGACGCCGTAGAACGGCGAGTTCCACCGCACAGCCTTCCGCACGCCGGGCACGGTGCGCTCGATCAGCTCGTCGAGCCGTCGCCCGAGGTCGCTCTTCCAGCCCGGCATGGCGGCGATGTAGGCCTGCACGGGCGCGTCCCCGTCCCCCTTCGGGACCTGCGGGTTGCCACCCGAGAGGAGCACCGGGGTGCCGTCGTCGTTGCGGGGGATGGGCCACTCCGAAGCGTCGGCCGACGGGGTGGGCTCGTTCTTCGCCACTGCTACCCTCCGGACTCGCCTCGTCGCCGACCCGCTCCGCGTCGGCGAGCCTTCGCGGCGCTCCGTCTACGAGCGCTCGACGGGACGCCGGGCCTGGTTCGCGCGAGACGATAACAAGTCCGCCACCTCGGTTGCAGCGCTGTGGCCGCTGGAGAGCGCGCCGTTGACCGACGGCACGCGCATGTAGTCGCCCGCCAGGAACAGGTTGTCGATGCTCCCCGCAATCTGCTCCGGGATCTGCGCCGCCGCGGCGAGCATCCCGGGCTCACCCATGCACAGCGCCTCCTCCCAGCGGTACACCCGGTAGAACAGGCCCTCGTCGTCGCCGGGAAGGGCGGAGCCCGGAGGCGCGTTCCTGCGGGCGGCGTCCAGCATCCGGCGCTTGATCTCCTCGTCGTCCAGCGGGATGAGCTCCTTCGCGGCGTCCCGCCCGATCAGCAGGTCGAGGAGGCTCTTGCCCGGTGGAGCGCACGCCGGCAGGAAGACGGAGCGGTCGAGCAGCAGCGGGGTGTCGTCGTGCTCCGGGTAGAGCGCGCCGTGCCAGCCAGGCGGGAGCGGCGAGTGGTCGAGGCCGATCACCACCCGGCAGCCCGTCGAGTAGCTCACGGTGCTGAGCGCTCGGCGCGTCGCGGCCGGCAGGTCGGGAACGAGGTCAGGAACCTTCGTGCCGGGCACGGCGCAGATGACCGCGTCCGCCTCGATGGTCTCGCCGTCCACGACGACGCTGGTCGCCCTCCCGTCTTCGACGACGACTCTCCGTGCGGGGGTCGATACGCGAATCGCGTCGGCGCAGTGCGTGGCGAGCGCCTCGCTCAGCGAGCCGATGCCGCGCTCGGGCATGTAGACCCTGCCGTCGCTCAGCATCGTCTCCCCGATGTACGCCCGCATCAGCGCCTGGCCCGCGGGCTCCGGGTCGCCAAGGACCATCCTCAGGGGGCCGCTGAGCGTGACGCGCAGCGTCTCCGGCACACGGAGCCGATCGAGGTACTCGCCGAAGCTCTCGTCGTCGTCGATTTCCGCAAGGGGGCTGTCCCCCGCGAAGCTCATGTACGCCGACTGGCGATGTATCTGCCGCATGACGCGGAAGCTGGCCCGCATGCCCGAGGGCGAGAGGAAGCCCATGGCGGCGGCCGTACGCAGGTGCCGCAGGAAGTTCCAGAGCGACTGGTCCGGCGTCGTGGTCACCCACCGCCCGCCGCGGTAGTGGCCGAACTTCATCTGCGACGGCACGAGCGGGAGTCCCAGCTCCTCGCACAGGCGGAACGCGGTGTCGTACGTGGAGGTGAAGACGAACGCGCCCATGTCCAGTGAGAAGCCGTCGACCCGCTCGCCGCTGCCGCGTCCACCCGCGTGGTCCTGTGCCTCGAGCACGAGGGGGGTGATGCCCCGCTGCATCAGCGTGTAGGCGGCACTGAGCCCGGCGAAGCCCCCGCCGACGATGACCACCCGCCCGGAACTCATCGACTCGGATCCCTCTCACCACCACCCACCGCGGCGCACGCGTCCCGTGCGAGGAGCGCGAGCGCATCGCGGACGTGCGCGTACTGTACTGCGAACGTTCGAGCCCGCCGTGGACCTCAGCGCGGCGTGAGACCCAGCGCCGGACGGCTCGAGAGCGGGCAACGGCCGGCCGCGATCAGGTCCGGGGCGCCCGGACCGTCGCGGACGTCACCGCGATGGCCCCCGTGGGACCTACTGTTGGACAACGGCCGGCAACGTCAGCACCTGGTAGACCTCCTCGGCGTTGAGGCAGTCGAAGAGCCGGGCGGCTTCGTTGCCGAGCAGCGCGAGCTCGCTCTCTTCCAGCTCGTCCACGTCGAGCGCGCCGAACCCGAGCGCCAGGATGTGCGGGCTATCCGCGACGAGGGTCGCCATGCATACCCCGGCCTCCTCGCGCAGGCCATCGACCCTCGACGAAGTGAAGGCGGCAAAGAGCCCCGTCTTGCTCTCCAGCGAGAGGCAGTCGAGCAGTGACGCCGCGGGCGCGAACGCTTCCGTGACTGTCGAGCCCAGGAAGGACTCGAACAGCGCGTCGCCGACCCCGTCTCGTATGCAGGACACCTCCTCTTCGGGGAGCATCCCGACGATGTCCTGCCCGGTGAAGGTGTCGTCCTGGTCCAGTCGCGTCGTGAGGCCGACCAGCACGCCCACCTGGTCCGCCACGTTGAGGCAGTCGAAGATCGCCTTGGCCGAGGCGAAGAGGGCGTCCGTGTCGATCTCCTCGAATGCCGGACGCAGCAACTCGAACCTGACGCGAATGACATCGGGGTTCGCTCGCGCACCGGCGATGCTGCACGCGCGCGCCTCGGGATCGTTCCTGCCGTGGTACGAGTCGACCAGCACCAGGCCCATGAGCACCACGTTGTCGCTGGTGAGGCAACCCAGGAAGGAGCCCGCGCCCGAACTCCCGACCTCCCCGACGAGCCTCTTCATGGGAAGGCCCAGCATGGCTCCGTACAATTGCTCTCCGATAGCGTCGCGGAGGCAGTCTCGCTCGGCATCGGAGAGACGCTCCATGACATCACGACCAGTCGTGGTGTCGGTGATGAACAGGTCCTCGAGTGTGCCCGCCGGCTCCGCGGTCGGCGCCGGGGACGGCGTGGGCGACGCGGTCGCGGTGGGCGTCGGCGACGCGGTCGGGCTTGGAGCCGGCGTTGCAGTCGGGGCAGTCGGGGCAGGCGTCGCGGCGGCGGGCGGCGCCGTCGCCGTTGCCTGCGTCGCGACAGGCGTCGCTTCGGGTTCGTCGTCGGACTCGCACGCCGCGGCAATCACCGCGATCGCGAGCGCCACCATGGCGGTCGCGAACCAACGCAAGCTCGGTGCCTTCACCACTGTCTCCATCTGCCCGTCACCCCTGAGGCTGACCCGGCCAACGCATCACGACGCTTCAACCGATGATTCGAGCATAGACTGTATCCCAATCCGTCCCCACTCAGAAGGCTCGACGCCCGCGAGAATCACGACCCGCCGACGGCCCCTGGTCGCCGCGAGCCTTCCCGAAGCAGCGACGCTGATGGGTGCGTCGCGCTCGGTCGGGGAGCCGCGGGCGGCTCCCTCTCGCCCGTCCCCGTGGGCATGCGGAAGCCGACACGCGGCTCGGTGAAGATGTAGGTGGGGTTCGCGCCGTCTTCGCCCAGCTTGCGGCGGAGCTTGCTGACGATCCTGGTGCGGCCCGGGCAGGCCACGATCCACTACATGATCCCGACCCCGCCGGACAGTCCCACCGGCGGCGGAGACGCCGCAGACGTAGCGCCGCCGGGGGAGTGGTGATTACGGTAAGTGGTGGTGGGCCTAACTTGACGGTAGGCTGTACCACCTTCGAGGTGTTGTTCAGCCTGTAGCCGTGGGATCGATCTTATGACGCTCCCACCGTCCTCGACTTCGACGTACCGACCGTGACCATCGAACAGCCGCATGCCGACAGGCGGTGTCGCGTCAGCGGCATCCGCCTCAACATACCTGGTCCGGCCATCCCAGCGGACGGCCACGCCATAGTAAGGCTCAGTGGTCGAGGTCGTAGTAGAGCACTGGCAGCTCTGCGTACTCGGCGTCGCCCCAGCAGACGACTTCGCCCGCATCGGTGAGCGCGCAGGAGCGGGCAAAGCCCGAACTGATGGCCGTGTATCGACCGGGCGGAGCGTCAACTGGACCGTAGCTGACATCCTTGCTGTTGCCCATGGTGCCCCAGCAGTTGGCTTCGCCTGCCTCCGTGAGCGCGCAGCCGTGCCAGAGGCCGACGCTGACCTCCACGTACTCATCGGGCGGAATGTCGGGCGTCCACCCTGATGTTCCGTCCCAGCACCTGATTGCACCCTCGCTCGTCACACCACACGCCTCGTGGCCACCTACATTGACCGTGGAATAGACGCTTGGCGGCGCGCCACCGACGCGAGCGCCGCAACTGCCCCCACTCTCGGAACCACCTGCGCAGGGTGGCGAAATCGCCGGGGCAACGCACACAGCATCGCCCGCCCTCGTGAGGGCGCACATGTGGCCGCTCATGTCGCGGCTGAAGCTCGCAAAGGGTCCCTGTGACTCTGCCATGAGACCGGACCCGGTCTGTGGCCAGCAACTGGCGCCCGAGGCTGGCCTGACGATGTCGCCATCCCGAATGACGCACGCGCCACCGTCGCCGAGCGCTGTGATCGGGCCCCGTAAGCGATCGGTCCGGGGTGAGGAGCTGCCGCCGCCCCAGCAGACAGCCTCGCCTGCCTCGGTGAGCGCGCAGGTGCGCGAGTGGCCCGCGCTGATGGCCGTGTAGTGGCCGGGTGGGGCTTGCGCCTGTCCGAAGTTGTTCCAGCCCCAGCAGATAGCCTCGCCCGCCTCGGTGAGCGCGCAGGTATGACCGAGCCCATCGCTCACCGCGACGTAGACCGGATCGGGCTCGGGTCGGCTCACCCAACTCGGGGCGTATCGCCAGCAGCTCACTCTGCCGGTATCCGTGAGGGCGCATGCTCCGCCGCCACCGAGGCTGACGTCCACGAACCGCTCGGGGGATGGATCGGGCGGAGTACGCAGCCGTTCCGTCACTCCCCTGTCGACGCCATCGAAGCGTGTCCGGATCACTTCACAAACAGCCGCGCCCGACAATGTGACGGCGCAGGCGTGCGTGCTGCCCAGGCTGACCGCCGCGAACCGGTTCGCGGTGGTGAGATCGTGCGACAGTCCGCAGCCCTCCGCCGCCCCTTCGTGAGTCACGGCGCAGAACGGCCGGTCGGCTAGCGCGGGAAACGAGGAGTACCCGTGGGACGCCCGTGGGATCGGCGTCGTCGCGTAGTCACCCAGATAGATAGCGGCGGCCGAATCCACAAAGTGCCCGTGCGCCTGTACGTACCCCCAACACGCGACATCGCCCGTGCCGGCGAGCGCACACGCGACGACACTACTCGCACCGTAGTCGATGTGGGGGCCTCTGACACGGATCGCCGTGTAGGTGCCCGGCGGAGGGTCGGGGGGAACCAGTTCCTCGTATCCGGGAATCGGTTCCGTGTTGTGCCAGCAAGCCACTTCGCCGGCCTCGGTGAGGGCGCAGGCGTAGCCACGCGCCCAGCTGATGGTGGTGTAGCGGTCTGGCGGTGCGCCCCGGGAAGGATCCAGCCAGTCGTGGTCACCGCCGAGCGTGGGCCCTCCGCTCAACGGCCCACATGATCTCGCCCTCGGGCGTGATTGCGCAGGCCGTGTCTGCATTGGCCGTAATGGCGGTGTAGCGGCCCGATGGTGTCTCCTGCCGCTCGCGATTCTCCATGCTCCAGCAGACGGCCTCGCCTTCCTCGGTGAGGCCGCACGCTCGTGACTGGCCCACCGTGATCGCCGTGTAGACACCGTCGGGCGCGTCGAACGCTGGGGTCGCGGTCGGGATGGTGGTGGGAGTTGAGTTCGCAGTCGGGGTCGCGGGCGGGACGGTGGTCGGAGTTGGACTCGGTGCGGCGGGCACTACGGCGGACGCGGTGCCCCGTGCGGCAGCGGTCGGTGCGGGGGATGGCACGGGGCTGGGGTTGAGCGCCGTAGCTTCGGGAGAAGGGGTCGGGGGCGATGGACCCGCCGGGCTGCCGGGATCTTCGTCGCAGGCGGCAAGCGCGGCCGCAACGAGGATCGCCAGCGCCAGAATCGCTCGGAATCGAACCGTCCGCATGCCGATAGCATAGGGGTGGCTCGAGTCGACGCGGTGGACAACCGAGTCGGCTACCGGTAAGACGCGCACGCCTATGGGATCAACCTGAACCCAGGGCTAAGGTTCCCGATCTTGTAGGGAGTGGTGGGCGATGAAGGACTCGAACCTTCGGCCTCCCGGGTGTAAACCGGACGCTCTAGCCACCTGAGCTAATCGCCCCTGAGCCAACCGCGAGCACCTCGCGGCGGCACCTCGATGCTAGGCACTGCGGGATCGAGGGGTCAACGCGGCCCGTCGCCCGGGCGCGGGTCGTCCGGCTCGCCGCGCAGCAGCCCGCCCAGCCCGATCACGAACCACAGGTAGCCGAGGATGAGCAGCGCCTCGAACCCGAGGCGCGCCATCCCGCCGGCGTATGCCTCGACCAGGTCCCCACCGACCCAGAGGTTGACGACGAGCGCGCCAAAGACGAGAAGATGACGCCACAACCCCACGGTGGCCTCCGGGTCGCCCGGTCAGCGTACAGGACGCCATGCCCCCGAACGATCCGGCTCCCCAGGGGGTCTCGGCACGCGAAGACAGCCTCGACGCCCTCACCCTCGCCGAGGTCGAGGAGGCGGCGGGCGAGCTGCACCGCCGGATCGCCGCCGCGCTGCGGGCCATCGGCGAGCTACGCGCCGACACGCCCGGCACCGACGGCAGGACCCCGCGCCGCGAGGTCGCCTCGCTCGCCGCGACGCTCGAGCTCGCAGGCGTGGTGCTCGCGAGCATCGCCGCGGGGAGCGACGCTGCAATGGCGCGTGTCGACCGCCGACCGGAGTTCGTCGCCGCGGTGATGTACGCCGCGCCCTCGATTCCCTCACTGCTCGGCCGGCTGGAGCAAGACCGCCGCCTCGTCGCGTCGCTCGCCCGCGCGCTCGAGTCGCGGCTCGACGCGGAGCACGCCACGCCGTGGGGCGAGCGGTCGCTGCGGCGGGTGCTGGTGGACGTGCTGCTGGGTGAGGGAGCGCGCTGCGCGATGGACCTCGAGTCACGGCTCGGCGACGGGCCCGCCTGACGAGGGCTACTCGGTGTCGGGCAGGACGACGGAGACGAAGTAGGACGAGAAGCCCTGGCGCACGGCGCGGCGCAGGTCCTCGCGCTCGCGCAGTGGCCCGAACTCCACCTCGGCGGCGCGCAGCATCGGCGCGTCGACCTCCACGGGGATGCCGGGGAGGCGCTCGGTGACCTGGTGCACCTGGTCCGGGTACGCCTCGCTCAGCCAGAGTTCGCAGTAGCGCGTGCCGAAGCGGCGTGCCCGCTCCTCCTCCGAGGCGTCCCAGTCCTCCTCGTCCTCCGAAGGCGGGACGTACGGACGGGGCATGTGCTGGACGTCGCTGAAGTACGGCTCCCAGAACTCCTCGTCCAGCACGATGTGCTCGTCGCACTCGTCGATCAGCGCGAACGACTGGCGGCTGCCCTCGATGGGGGGCGTCCCGAGCAGCACCACCTGGATGCCGAGCGACTGGGCGGCGAGGACGGCCTCGCGCAGGTCCTCGTCGCCGGTGAGCAGGTAGGCGGTCGCGATCGCGCGCTCGCGCGCCAGCGTGAGCAGGTCGAGCGTGATAAGCGTGTCGACGCCCTTCTGCTGGCCCTGGATCACGCGGCCGAGCCGGAGCTTGAGCCGGGGCAGCGAGCCGATGCGCCGGTGGTCGGCGGTGGGCTCGCCGTGCGGGCCGGGAGCGCCGTCGTACCAGTACGTGCGGAGCTTGGGGAGACCCGAGTGGTCCTCGACGTAGTCGCTGAGTGCGTCGTGGACGGCGGCGTAGTCGCAGTCGATGTCCTCGCGGTGGTCGGCCCCGAGCACGACGCCGCCAGCCCCGAGGAGCAAGTAACCTGCATCAATCAACAGTGCTGACCTATCCATGCTGCGATCATACACGGTTACGGAGACGGCGTTATGACGGGGAGTGGACAGCGGGAGCCCATTCGTTTGAAATGGGAGGTGGCAGGGTAGCTCAGAGGCAGAGCAGCGGACTCATAAGCCGTCGGTCGCCGGTTCGAATCCGGCCCCTGCTACCAAGACCTTCCAGCCCGCACGCCCCTACCCGGCCTCGGCCGCCACGAGCCGGTAGCCGAGGTCGACCGCCTCGCGCTCCCGCAGCGCGCCGAAGCGCCGCTCCCACTCGCCGCTCGCGATGTCCGTGTCCAGCCGCGCGAGGCCCCGCTGGACCTCGTCGTCCGGCAGCAGCACGAAGCCGGACATCGCGGCCCGCACGCCCGCGTCCAGGTACGCAGCCGGTTCGCGCCACCACGCGCCCAGAAAGCCGTCGGTGCAGTCGTGGGGTACGGGCAGCGGCCAGGTCCGCCCACCCGTCTCGGCCAGCAGGTCGTCGAGCGGCGGGAAGCGGCGGCGGTCCATCTCGAGGATGCCGGGGAAGTACTCGAGCAGCCAGAAGCCCGCGCCCGCCTCGGGGTCCCACGTGAGGAAGACCACCCGCGAGGTCGTGACGCGCAGCATCTCGGCGACGCCGGTGCGCCAGTCGCCCCAGTGATGGATCGTGAGCACCGCCATCGCGGCATCGAAGGAGCGCGCCGCGAAGGGGAGCGCGTCAGCCATGGCGCGCACGACCGGTGCGGAGGACGTGCGCTGCGCGATCATCTCGCGCGAGGGCTCCACCGCCACGACGCGGGCGCCCTCGGGCTCGTACGAGCCGGCGCCGGCGCCGACGTTGAGCACGCGATCCGCGCCGCCGAGCGCGTCGAGGATGCGTCGCGCGATACGGGGATCGGGCCTGCGGGTCGTGGCGTACCCGCGCCCGATGCGATCGTAGATCGGAGTGGTCACACCACCCGCGCGCCCGCGATGCGATTCTCGACGCGGCGCAGCGCGGCCTCCGCGGTCGAGATCACGAGCCGCTCCGACATCTCGAGGATCTCCAGCGTCGTCGGGTAGACGTCGGCCGCGATCGCGCGGGCGCGCTCCTCGCTGTACCCGTCGCGCTCGACCGCCACGTTGATCACGCCTCCGGCGCTCACGACGTAGTCGGGGGCGTAGAGGATGTCGCGCTCGGCGAGCAGCTCGGCGTCCTCGGGGTCGCGCAGCAGCTGGTTGTTGGCCGCGCCGCAGATCACGCGGCAGCGGAGCTCGGGGATCGAGTCTTCGTTGAAGACGCCGCCGAGCGCGTTGGGCGAGAGCACGTCGCACGGCTCGGTGTACGCGGTCGCCGGGTCCAGCACGTCGGCCCCGATCTCGGCGGCGAGCCGCTCGGCCCCCTCCTGCCAGACGTCGGCGACGGCGACGCTCGCGCCACCCTCCGCGCACGCCCGCGCCACGCGGCTGCCGACCTTGCCCACGCCGACGACGACGATGCGACGGTCCTCGAACGCCTCGTCGCCGAACGCGACGCGCAGCGCTGCGCGCATGCCCAGCAGCACGGTCTCGGCCGTCAGCGCCGAGGTGTCACCGCTCCCGCCGCGCTCCGGCGACGCGCCGACCACGCGGCTGGTCAGCTCGGACAGCGCGTCGAGGTCCGCAGTGGTAGTGCCCACGTCCGTCGTGGTGATGTAGCGGCCCTCGAGGCGGTCGACCGCGCGGGCGTAGGCGGCGAGTTGCTCGGGGGTGCGGTCGGCCGGGTCGCCGATGACGGCGGCCTTGCCGCCGCCGAGGTCGAGGCCGGAGACGGCCGACTTCGCCGTCATCGCCATCGAGAGGCGCAGCACGTCGCGCAGCGCCGCCTCGGCGTCGGGGTACGGGTACCAGCGCGTGCCGCCGAGCGAGGGCCCGAGGGCGGTCGAGTGGATGGCGATGATCGCGCGCAGGCCGGACGCGGCGTCGTGGTGGTACAGGACCTCCTCGTGGTGGAGGGTGTCGTACGCGGACGAGGTCGCGGCGCCCGCGCTCCCGTCCAGGAGCTCGACGTTCGTCCAGCGCGCGAACTCGCGATCCACCTCGCGCGGCGGGCCGAGCAGGCGTTCGAGGACGGCGCGGTCGGAGTCGAATACGGAGCTATCGATCGTCATGATCTCAGGATAGCCCGCGCACTCCTAAAACCCGAGCCCTACAGCCCGAGGGGGGCCACCGTCGGCTCGTCGCCCGAGTAGTCGTAGAAGCCGAGGCCGGACTTCCGGCCGTACATGCCCGCCAGGACCATCCGGCGCAGCAGCGGGGGAGAGCCGTAGCGCGGCTCGTGGTGCTCGGCGAGCAGGTTCTCGGCGATGCTGTTCAGCGTGTCCAGGCCGATGAAGTCGGCCAGCGTAAGCGGACCCATCGGGTGCGCCGCGCCCAGCCGCATCCCCGCGTCGATGTCCTCGACGCTCGCCACCCCGCGCTCGACCGCCCGGATCGCGTCGAGCAGGTACGGGATGAGCAGCAGGTTCACGATGAAGCCCGAGTGGTCCTTCGCCGCGACCGGCTCCTTGCCGAGCGCCCGCGCGAAGTCCATCGTCGCCTCGAACGTCTCGTCCGAGGTCGTCACGGTGCGCACGACCTCGACGAGACGCATCGCCGGCGCGGGGTTGAAGAAGTGCAGCCCCACGAACTGCCCGGCGCGGTCGGTCGAGCCGGCCATCGCCGCGATCGTCAGGCTCGAGGTGTTCGACGCGAAGATCGCGCCCGGCTGCACGATACCGTCGACCTCGCCCCAGACCTGCTGCTTGAGCGCGAGGTCCTCCGTCACCGCCTCGATCACGATGTCGCACTCCGCGAGGTCCTCGAGGTTCGTGGTGGGGTGCAGCCTTGCGCCGATGGCCTCGCGGTCCTCGGCGGTGATGCGCTCGCGACGGAGGGCGCCGTCGAGGGAGCGGTTGATGGACGCCATGCCGCGTTCGAGGGGACCCGGGTCGGCCTCGCGGACCACGGTCTCGAAGCCCGCGGTGGCGCAGACCTGCGCGATGCCGCCACCCATGAGCCCGCACCCCAGCACCCCGACCTTGCGCACCTCGGACATCGCACGACCTCCCCGACTCGCTTCACCGCTGGCCGCGCGCCAGCGGAGCACCGGCGCCACCTGAGCTGGCCAGGTGGCCGGCCGCGCCTACCCGCCGAGCTGCGCGGGCCGGGCGGCGACGAACGCGGCGGTGCGAGGCCCCAGCGGCGGCTCGTCGCCGGCGAGGTCGGCGACGGTGTCGACGTCCCGCTCCAGCGACGCCAGCCGCAGCACGGCGACCGATCTGCGCGCCTCGCGCGCCACGCGCTCGTGCGTCGTGGCCGAGCCCGGCCCGTACGCGGGCTCGATGGCGCCCGGAGGCCGCAGCCCGAGCAACCCGGTCCCGCCGTCCAGCGACGGCGCCACGACCACCTCGTGCCTCGCGAGGGCGTCGAGGGCGGCCCGCACATCGCCGGCCTGCGCGCGGGCGTGGTCGGCCGGGACGACGGCAGCGGCTCCCGCCGCCTCCACTTCCTCGGACGCAAGGGCGAGCCGCACCGCCTCGTTGTAGCCGACGCCTGCATCGATGAGCAGCGTCGCGCGCGCGACGGCCGCGGCGGGCTCGTACTGCTCGTCGGGCGTCACGACGAGGAGCGGCCCCTCGTGGGCCGCGCGCACCGCCTCCAGCACGTCGCCGAGCATGGCGAGGACGAGCGCGGCGCGGTCCTCGTCGGACAGCACGTCGCCGAGCCGCGACTTCGCCGCCGTGAGCGCCTGCACGGGCACGATCACGCACGGTCCGCCGGCGTCGCTCGCATGCATCAGCGTGCAGCCGCCGCGGCGTCGAGCACGGCCCGGGCGAGCGCGAGCCTGCGCTCGGGGCCCGTCATCATCGTGTCGGTCACCACCGCACGCATCCCCAGTTCCGCGACGGCCGGGCCGAGCGCGGCGTCGACCGCGTCGAGCACGAACACGTCGACGAGCCCCGCGTAGAGCCGCGCCACGCCGAGGGCCGAGACCTCGTGGCCCAGCGTGCGCATCATCGCCGCCGCCGGGCCCTTCACGGCCTCGCCGCCGACGATGGGGCTGACGGCCACCACCGGCGCCGAGGTGTCGCGCAGCGCCTCGCTGACGCCGTGCACCACGAGGACCGGCTCGATCGATACGAACGGGTTGCTCGGCGCCACGATTACCACGTCGGCTCTGCCGATGGCGTCGAGGACGCCTGGCGCGGGCCGTGCCGCAGCCGCTCCGGCGAACTCGACGCCGACGACCTCGGCCGACGCGCGGCCGCGCACGAAGTAGTCCTGGAAGTCGAGCGGCCCGTCCGGGGTGATGACGACCGTCGGGTGCGGGTCGTCGGTCACCGGCAGCAGCGCCAGATCGAGTCCTCGCAGCCGCGCGAGGTCGGCCGTGACCTCGCTCAGCGGGCGGCCCGCGCGCAGGCGCTCGGTGCGCCAGACGTGCGTCGCGAGGTCGCGGTCGCCGATCTGGAACCAGGGCTCCTCGCCCAGCTCGGCGAGCTCATCCAGCGCGGCGCGAGTGTCGCCGCGAACGCCCCAACCCAGTTCACCCTCGAGGCCGGCGAGCGTGTAGATGACGGTGTCGATGTCGGGCGAGACGTGCAGGCCGTGCCACTCGAAGTCGTCGCCGACGTTGCAGATCGCGGTCACGTCCGCGGGATCGGCGGCGCGGCACAGCCCCTCGAGAAACCTCGCGGCCCCCACGCCACCGGCCAGCACGGTGATGCGCATCGTCCCACCTCGCACCTGCGAGCGTAGGCCGACGATTGGACACGGGACAATCGGCGAGGGCTCGCGCGCGCGGACGGCTGTATCCTGCTCCCGTGCCGGACACCCGTACCACCTCCCACACCGCCGCGCTGACCGAGCGCCTCGACGCCCTCGCCGCCGCGCGCGGCGCGCTTATCGAGGCCCTCGGCGGCGTCGAGCAGGCGGTGTTCGCGCGGCGCCCGCCGGAGCGCGACGAGGCGCACGACGCGCGCTGGTCGATACGCGAGGTGCTGTGGCACGTCGCCGACAGCGAGCGCTGCTGGCGCGAGTGGGCCGAGGCCGCCCTGCGCGGCGAGGCCGTCACCAGCTTCCGCGGCCGTCGTCGCCCCGCCGAGCTGAACCGCCCGCGGCACCTCCTCGACAGCCTCGATGAGCAGCGCGAGGCGACGCTCGCGCTGTTCGTGGCGCTCGGCGACGACGCCGATCTCGCCGCGCCGCACCCGTCGCCGGGGCGCGCGATGTCGGTGCTCGGGATGCTCGACCACCTCACCAGCCACGACCGCGACCACGCGGCGCAGGTCGCCGCGCTGCGCGCGCTGCCGCCACCCGAGGACCGCTGATGGGTACCCGACTGCGCCCCGAGGGCACGATGCCGTGGATGCCGGGCTTCCGCTACGGCGCGCTGCTCCCACCGCTCGCCCTCAACCTCATCGTGCGCGACACCGGGCGCGCCGCAGCCTTCTACCGCGACGTGCTCGACGCGGAGGTGCACTACCAGGACATCGACTTCGCTGCGGTCCGCGTCGGACCCGCCGAGGTGATGCTGCACGCCGACCACACCCACGATGAGCACCCGTGGCGGGCCGACCTCGCGGCGGACGCGACGCGCGGCGTCGGCGCGCAGGTGCGGCTGCTCGGCATCGACCCCGACGCCGTCGAGTCGCGTGCCCGCGAACACGGGGCGCACCTCGTGGCGGCGGCCGCCGACAAGGGCCACGGCTGGCGCGAGACGCTGGTGCGCGACCCGGACGGCTACGAGTGGGCGGTCGGCGTGCTCATCGAGCCCGCGAAGGGGCCCTTCGGACCGCAGGGCGGGCCGCACGAGGTGGCCGCGCCATGACGGACGCCCGCTCCCCCGTGTACGCCTCGCTGGCCGGCAAGCGCGCCGTCGTCATCGGCGGCTCGCGCGGCATCGGGCGCGTCATCTCGCTGCGGCTGGCCGCCGAGGGCTGCCACGTGCTGGTCAACTACGCCCGCAGCGCCGACGCCGCCGAGGCGACCGCCGCCGAGTGCCGCGCCCGCGGCGTCGAGGCCGAGGCCGTCCGCGCCGACGCCGGCAACCGCGACGACCTCGCCGCCCTGTTCGCGCATGTCGAGGCGTGGGGCGGCGTCGACGTGCTCGTGAACAACGCGGCGCGCGGCCTCGAACGTCCGAGGCCGGCGATCCGCCAGCGCCCGAACCACCTGCACCAGACGATGGACGTGAACCTGTTCGGGCCGTGGCAGGCGGCGCAGGCGGCCGTGCCGCTCATGGAGCAGCACGGCGGCGGCGCCATCGTGAACCTGCTCTCGCCCGGCGCCTGGCAGTACATGCCGGACTACTCGGCGGTGGCGGTGAGCAAGGCTGCGCTCGCGTCGCTGACGCGCTACCTCGCCGTCGAGCTCGCGCCGGGCGGCATCCGCGTCAACGCCGTCTCGGCCGGCTGGGTCGAGGCGTCCGAGGGCGAGCACTCCTACCGCGGCAACATCTCCGACGCAGTGCGCCCGCACGTCCCGGCGGGCCGCAACGTCTCGCCCGACGATGTCGCGGCGGCCGTCGCGTGGATCTGCTCCGACGAGGCCCCGATGCTCGTCGGCCAGACGATCCACCTCGACGGCGGGTTCGGCCTCGCCGCGTGGAACGCGATCCTGGACCCGGACAGCGAGTAGCGCGCGCCCTTATGCTAGTTGGAGCGTGCGCCCCGGGTGCCGGGGAAAGCGCGGGGAGGCAATCCGTGGACTGGGAAGAGCGAATCGAGCTGAATCCCGCTGTGCTGGCCGGTAAGCCCGTCCTGAAGGGCACCCGGATCGCGGTCGAGTTGGTCATCGAGCGCCTCGCCGACGGATGGGACGAGGCCACAATCCTCGATCAGTACCCGTCGCTAGACCGCGACGACATTCTGGCTTGCCTGCGTTACGCCTATACGCACCTCCGCGTCGAGGGCGTCTACCCGCTTCGCGCGTAGCGAGGCATGCGCTTTCTCGCCGACGAGAACATCCCGCGCGCAGTCGTCGACGGACTTCGCAGCGAGGGCCACGACGCCGCCTGGATTCGGCGCGATTCGCCCGAACGTGACGACACCCAGGTGCTGGATCGAGCCACGGCCGAAGACCGGATTCTCATCACCGCGGACACTGACTTTGGCGAAATCGTCTTCCGACTTCAGCGGTCTGCGCCGAGCGGCGTCATCCTGCTTCGCCTCAGCGGATTGCCGGCCGAGCAAGCAGCGACTCTGTCCGAGGCGTTCGCCAATCGCGACGACTGGCACGGTCGCTTCTCGGTCGTAACCGATGACCGCATCCGGGTGCGACCGCTGCCGCCCGCTAGCCCGTAACGGCGCCCTCGGCCGCGCTCGACACGGAGCGGGCGTACTTCGCGAAGACGCCACGCTCCCAACGCGGGGGTGGCGGCGTCCACTCATCGAGGCGGCGTGCGATCTCCGCCTCGTCCACCTCGAGGTTCAGCGTGCGGCCGTCGATGTCGAAGGCGATCGTGTCGCCCTCGCGGACGGCAGCGATGGGGCCGCTCGCGGCGGCCTCGGGCGCGACGTGGCCTGCCATCAGGCCGCGGGTGGCCCCGCTGAACCGCCCGTCGGTGAGGAGCGCGACCGTCTCGCCGAGGCCCGCGCCGACCAGCGCCGCGGTCACGCCCAGCATCTCGCGCATCCCCGGCCCACCGACCGGACCCTCGTTGCGGATCACCAGCACGTCGCCCTCGTTGATGGAGCCCGCGAGGACCGCTTCGAGCGCGTCCTCCTCCTGCTCGAAGACCCGCGCCGGGCCGCGGTGCTGCGTCCGCTCGTAGCCCGCGACCTTCACCACCGCGCCGTCGGGCGCGAGGCTGCCGTGCAGGATCACGAGCCCGCCCGTCTCCTTCAGCGGGTCGTCGAGCTCGCGCACCACGTCCTGACCCGGCGTCTCCTCGGCCTCGGCGGCCTCCTCGGCGAGCGTGCGGCCGGTGACGGTCATCACGTCGCCGTGGACCTTGCCGCCCTCGACCAGCCGCTTCGCGACGAGCTGGATACCGCCCGCGCGGTCGAGGTCGAGCGCGACGTACTGGCCGCCCGGCCGCAGGTCGCCGATGAGCGGGGTCTGCTCGCTGATGTCGTCGAAGTCGTCGATCTCCAGCGGGATGCCGGCCTCGCGCGCGAGCGCGAGCAGGTGGAGCACGACGTTTGTCGAGCCGCCCGTGGCGGCGGCGCAGGCGATGCCGTTCTCGATCGCCTCGCGCGTGATGATGTCGCTGGGGCGCTGGCCGCGCTGCAGCACGTCCATCACGAGCTGCCCCGCCTCGAAGCCGACGCGGTCCTTGCGCGGGTCGGTGGCGCCGACGGAGCCGGAGCCCATCGGCGCGATGCCGAGGAACTCCAGCACCATGGCCATCGTGTTGGCCGTGTACTGCGCGCCGCACGCGCCCGCGCCGGGGCACGCGGCGTCCTCGATGGCCGTGAGCTGCTCCTCGGTGATGGTGCCCGCGGCGTGCTGGCCGACGCCCTCGAAGACGTCCTGGATCGTGAGGTCGCGGCCGTCGAGGTGGCCGGGGTCGATCGAGCCGCTGTAGAGCACGAGGCTCGGGATGTCGAGGCGCGCGAGCGCAAGCGTCGCGGCGGGGATGGTCTTGTCGCAGCCCACGAGCACCACGGCTGCGTCGAAGCCGTAGCCGACGCCGCACAGCTCGATGGAGTCGGCGATGAGCTCGCGACTGATCAGCGAGGCCTTCATCCCCTGCGTGCCCATGGAGATGCCGTCGCTGATGGAGACGGTGTTGACCTCCATCGGTGTGCCGCCGGCGGCGCGCACGCCCGCCATGACGTGCTGCGCCAGCTCACGCTGGCTGTAGTTGCACGGCATCGTGCCGATCCAGCTGTGCGCGACCATCACCAGCGGGCGCTGGAGGTCCTCGCCGCTCAGCCCCACCGACTTCAGGTACGAGCGCGCGGGTGCGCGGTCCGGGCCGTCGACGAGCGTGCGGCTGCGGTGCCGGGTGTCGAACGTCATATCAGTGCCTCCGTCGGCGTACGCGTGATGATGCCGACGGATCGTACCGCCGGAACGCCCGAGGCGCGCGCCGCGCGCGTCAGGCCTGCTCGGCGTCGTCGGTCGGGATCTCGAGCGCCTCGCTGTGGCCGTTCGAGCCGGGGCAGAAGTGCTGCCCGTCACCCTCGAGCGGCTGGCCGCAGAGCGGGCAGCGCGGCCGCCCCGCCGTGACGACGTCAGTGATCTGCGTCACGAGGGCGCGTGCGTGTCCGCGGCCGACCTCCATGCGGAACGCGGGGGTGTTGCCGCGCGTCATCGCCTCCTCGTCGTCGGCCAGGATGAGGACGCGCTCGCCCTCGTTCTGGAAGTCCAGGCCCAGCCGAACGACGCGGAGATCCACGTCGGGCTGGTCGCCGAAGCCGCTCAAGTCGCCGCTCGACGGCCGGGGCTCCTCGCGGCGGGGTGAGCGTTCGGCAAGCAGCCGCGAGATCGCGCGGCCGAGGGCGCTGAGTTGCTCCTTCTCCATCCACAGCGCCGCACGGTTGACGCCGGCGATGGCGCGGAGCCTGAACGTGCGCTGCCCCGGCGGCCCGATCGCCTCGGCATCGACGGCGTCCACGAGCCCGAAGTCGATCATCCGGCAGGGGGCCTCGCTGGTGTCTGCGCGGGTTGGTGGCGGTCAGCGGAGCGTAGGCAGCCCACGATCGCCGGTCAACCGCGCCGCGGAGCAGGGCGACGGGCCGGAGTGCATCCAGCCGGTTGGTGCACCGACTTCCCGGATGGCCATCACGTCGGCGGAGGACGGTGGGCCGATACGTTCGCCGTGCACCCGCCTGATGCACAGCCCGGTGATCGGATCGAGCCCGCGACCGGGCTGATATGGCGTATCGTCCCGCCCGAGGGATATGGAGTATCCTCGCGCGTTCCGGCCGCGCATCGAGGTGCGCACGCGACGGTCGCGACGACGAGAGCTGAGATCATGACCGGCATGTTCAGAGGGGACGACCCGGCAGGAGCGCTACGAGCGGGCCTGCTCCTGCTCGTGGTGCTTGGCGTGGTCGGCACCGCCGTATCGCTCGCCTACGAGCGTCACTGGACGACCACCTGGCAGTGGGCGCCGTGGATCACGCTCGGCGTCATCACCGTGGCCACGGTGGCGCTCATCATTCGTCAGACAACGGTGACGGTCTGGCTCGCCCGAGCCGCAGCCGCGCTCGCCATCGTCAGCTCGGTGCTCGGCGTCTGGCAACACATCGACGTGAATCTCGACCCGGACCACGACCACAGCGATCACGCGCACTCGGCCGCGATGAGTGCTGACGACGAGCAGCACGACGACGAAGGATCCGCGTCCGACGACCACCACCACGCCGACGACGAAGAGACCGCGTCCGACGACCACCACCACGCCGACGATGAAGGGACCGCGTCCGACGACCACCATGACACCGACGACGAGGCGACGGCCGCACACGCGGACGGTGCCGACGCTGACGAGGAGGCGGAATCGAGCGAGATGAGCATGGCGGACGTGCTGACCGGCTCTGCCGGCACGGTGCCGGTGCCGGCCGCGCTGGCAATTGCACCGGTCGGCCTCGCGCTGGCCCTCGCGACGATCGGCCTGGGCGGGAGGCGACCGTCTTCACCGCGATAGGCGGCGCCCGTCTCCGGCGGCAGCGCGCCGGTCGCGACGTCGGCCGGCGCTCCGAGCCTGCGCCGACATGCCACTCCCTGTTTCCCAGGCCTCCCCTACGATGTAACCCATGACGGCGCCCCCGCCCGACGGCATCGAGGTACACGAGGACGTGCCGCTCGCGCGGCACACGTACCTGCGTATCGGCGGGCCCGCGCGCTACCTCGCCATCCCCGACAGCATCGACCAGCTGCAGCAGCTGTTCGGCTGGGCGCGCCAGGAGTCGCTCTCGGTCCGCGTGCTGGGCGGCGGCTCCAACCTGCTCGTCTCCGACGAGGGCATCGACGCGCTCGTCATCTCGCTGCGGCGCGCGGCCGGGTCGTTCACGTTCATCGGCGAGCGCGTCGTGGCGGGGGCGGCCGTGATGCTGCCCGCGCTGAGCCGCGCCGCGGCCGAACGGGGCCTCGGTGGCCTCGAGTTCGCGATCGGCATCCCCGGCGCCGTCGGCGGAGCGCTCAACAGCAACGCCGGCATCGGCGACGGCCGCTCGATCGGCCTGCTCGTCGAGGAGGTCGAGGTGCTCGGCGGGCGCGGGCGCGCGACCATCCCGCGCAGCGAGCTCTTCTTCGGCTACCGGCGCTCCTCGCTGCGCGGGGCGGGCGTGATGGTGCTCGGCGCGACGCTGCGGCTGCACGAGCGCCCGCGCGAGGAGATCGAGGCGGAGCTCCGCGAGCTCCTCGAACACCGCCAGGCCACGCAGCCGACCGCGGGGCCGAACGCCGGGTCGATCTTCCGCAACCCGGAGGGCGACTACGCCGGGCGGCTCATCGAGGAGGCGGGCTGCAAGGGGCTCACCGCCGGCGCGGCGCGCGTGAGCGAGCTGCACGCGAACTTCTTCGTCCACGACGGCGACGCGATGGCGGCCGAGGTGGTCGCGCTTATGACCGAGGTGCAGCGCCGCGTGCTCGCCGCCTCGGGCGTGCGCCTGCAGCCCGAGATCGAGTGGTGGGGCGACGGCCCGCCGCCCGAGGTCTTCACCGAGCCGATGGCCGCCGAGGACCGCGACAGCCGGACGATCCTGTAGCGGGTCGTCGCCCGCAGCGAGTTACCAGGCCCAGGCGTCGTTGCCCTGCGCGAGCGCGCGCAGGTGGTTGATCTCGCCGGTGTGGTAGACCGCGTGGCGGACGAGCTGGTCCAGCATCTCCTCGGCCTTCGCGCTGCGGCCGAACGGCATGCCGATATCGGCGTCGAGGGCCGCGTCGTCGAGGGCGGCGACGGCGTCGCGGAACGGGGTGTGCCCCGCTCGCAGCCACTCGATGGCGCCCTCCCGCGTGTCGAGCGAGCCCTCGCCCTGCACGTTGGGGTCGTCGAAGCCGAGCGTGCCGTCGCCGAACGCGGCGTTGTGGTACATCAGCGTCGCGCCGCCGATGTGCTGGACGAGGCCGCGGATCGAGCGCGCCCCGTTCGGCGGCAGCCACTCCCAGTCCTCGTCACGGACGCTCGCGAGGTTCTCGATCACCGACGCCATGTCGCCCTCGAACGCCGCGTCGAGGCGCGCCGCCCACTGCTCGGCGCGCCCGCGGGGTATCCCCGCATCCTCGGACATACTGCCCATCTCAGTCCTCGTTTCCAGCGAGCTGGAACGCCCGCGTCATGTTGCGCGCGATGTCGGCGATGGCCGGTTCGGCGGCGTCGATGACCCCGAGGTTCATGACGTAGTCGTGGATGTGGCCCTCTGTGACCACGAGCTTGACGTCCACGCCCGCGGCCTCCAGCGCCTCCGCGTAGGCGACCGCCTCGTCGGCCAGTGGGTCGTACTCCGCGGCGATGACGTGCGCGGGCGGCAGGCCGCCGAGGTCCTCGGCGCGCATCGGCGCGACGCGCGGGTCCGTGCGGTCGCCGTCGGGCCCCATGTACTGCGCCCAGAACCATTCCATCATCTCCGTGCTCAGCAGATAGCCCTCGCTGTTCCACACGTACGAGGGCCGCGAGAAGTCGGAGTCCGTCACCGGGCACACAAGGAGCTGGAACGCGAGGTCCGGCCCGCCGTCGCGCGCGAGCTGCGAGACGACGGCCGCGAGGTTCCCGCCCGCGCTGTCGCCCCCGACGGCGATACGTGAAGCGTCCGCGCCGACCTCGGCGGCGTGCTCGGCGACCCAGCGCGTCGCCGCCAGGCAGTCGTCGACGGCCGCGGGGAAGCGGTGCTCCGGCGCGAGACGGTAGTCGACGGAGACGATCACGCAGTCCGCGACGTTGGCGAGGAGGCGCAGCGCGTGGATGCCGCCGTCGAGCCCGCCGAGCACCCAGCCCCCGCCGTGGAACCAAACGAGGACGGGGTAGGGACCGTCCGCGCCCGGCGTGAAGACACGCACGGGGATCTCGCCGGCCGGGCCGGGGATCGTGCGGTCGGTCTCGCTGTGCACGGGCGGGCTGAACGGCAGGTCGCGCGCCTGTTTCGCCAGGTCGAGGCCCTGCTGCCGCCACGTCGCAGGGTCGCGCTCCTCGAGTGGCGGGAGTTGAGCGTTGGCGGCTTCGAAGACCTCGAGGAACTCCTGTGCCTGGGGGTGGAGCGGCATCGCGTCGTCCTTCCGGCGCGCCCGCCTCGTAGCGGGCCGGGCCGCAGTCTACATCGCGCCCGCGCAACGGCCCGCGCGCGCGGGGGCTCCAGGCGCCACCCTCAGCGGGCCTCGATGACGACGCGCCCGCCATGCTCCACTTCCACATGGAGGTCGTGACCAGCGAGCAGCCGCATACCGACGAGTGGTGTGGTCTCGGCCGCGTCGGCCTCGATGTCTCGGGCGTGACCATCCCAGTCAACAGTGACCGTGTGGATGTCGAAACTCACGGCGCTGCCGTGTGCCAGGGTCGCCTCGCCGCTGGTGACGAAGGGGAGGTCGAGTTCGCCCACGAGGACGGGCGGCAATGTGAGGAATCCGTTGTAGCCAGTGTCGACGACAGCTTCGATCTCGCGTGGCCGACCTTCCGGGCCCCGCACGGAGAGGATCAGCGCTGCCTCGCAGGCAGCGTTCACTGTCCCCTCGATCACTCAGATCTCCGCAGGGGCCGACCCCCGAAGTGGCGGAGCGCCCGATGGCCGACCCGGACGCTCCACACGTCGACAACGCCGGGATACCGCGACCGAAGGTCGCTGGCTGCCGCGAGCAGATCCTCTGCGACGGCCCAGCATCCGCTGTTGACGTCGATGGCGACGTACTCGCCGTCGTGGTCAGCCTCGACCTGAGCGCGGATATCGCGCTCGTAGATGGCTGATCCCAGGCGAGCAGTCTCGTCGGTGGGTCGACGCGTAGCCATGGCGACTCTCCTGTAATGAGGATAACGCCCCCAGGGCCCCCCACCCAACGCCAGTTTCGCGTGTGGTGCCGAGACTCCCAGCGCGCCCCATGGCAAGGCGACTCGCGTGCCCGACGCTACCCCGAGGCCGCCTCGGCCGTCGCGGCGTCACGCACGTCGTCGTAGAGCGCATAGCGGCGGAACGAGAACCAGCCGATGAGGAGCAGCACGCCCCCAACGGGGCCGACGAGGCGGATCCCGACGGGGTCCTCGGCGGTGTCGCCGGCCAGCAGCACGAGCGCGAAGATCAGCGGCGCGAACGCCGAGGCGCTCTTCTCCAGCAGGTTCTGGGTGCCGTAGAACATCCCCTCGCGGCGCGTCGAGGTGCGCTCCGCGTCGTGGTCGACGATGTCGGCGATGAGGATGTTGGGGAGCATGAACACCCCCGCCATCGGGAACGCCGCGAACAGCACCGTCGCCGCGGTCTGCACGAGCTTCGGGATGCCCGGCACGAAGCCGACGAAGTAGAGCAGGAACAGCGTCGCGGCGCCCCACAGCATCGAGACGCGGAACGCCTGCGCCTTCCCGCCGCGGCGCGCAAGCGGCGCGAAGATGAGGATGCCCGCCAGGATCCCGAGGATGATCAGCGCCGTCATCGCCGACGTGAACACGCCCTCGTCCTCCGAGCCGCTGAACCCGAACGCCTCGACGTCCCCGAGCACGGCGGCGACGTAGAACGGGATCCATGCGGTGATCATGATCTGGGCGATGCGGAAGAAGATGAAGCTCGGCAGGAACGCGATGAAGTGCTCGTTCGACAGTGTCTCTCGCACCGATCGCACGAGGCCGGGCGTCGAGGGCTCATCGTCCGTGCGGGCGTAGTCCCAGCACCCGGCGAGCGACGCGTACCGCCCCGCGAACCCGATGACGGCGAGGATCGCCGCCATCCCCCCGAACCCCACGAGGTCGATGAGCAGCCCGCTGATCGCGAGGCCGATGAACGCCCCGAGGATGCCGAACACGAGCTGCATCGAGGCCACCGAGACGCGGTCCTCGTGGCTTTTCGCTATGTGCGGCATCAGCGCCTCGAGCGGCGCGCCCGAGAGGTTGCTCGCGAGCCAGTAGCCCTCGAGCACCACGATCAGCCAGAGCAGGTTGGCGACCGTGCCGTCGCCGAACGGTGGGACGAACAGCAGGAAGAACGTGAACGCCCACCACGGCGTGGCCAGCACGACGTACGGGATGCGACGCCCCCACCGCGACTTCGTGCGGTCCGTCAGGTAGCCGATGATCGGGTCGTCGAAGGCCTCGATGATCCCCGCGATCGTGAGCGTCAGGCCGAGCAGCACCCTTGGCGCGAGCTCGTCCGGGAGCGCGAACAGCCCGAGGTCGAGGTCGGGCAGGCCGAGCGAGGGGATGAACGTCGGGGCGTCCTCGTCGGCGGGCGGGGTGTAGAAAAAGATGAGCCACAGCGCGAACGCCTGCGCGACCACCTGGCCCGGCAGGTTGCCCGCCGAGTAGGCGAGCTTGACCCGGAACGGTCGCCACGTACTCGATGCGTCGCTCGCCACGGGACCCTCCGAGGCGCCCGCCAGTGGTGGGCCGATGCTACGGCAGATCGGTCACCCGCTGCCGTAGACGCCTCGCAGCTCCGGCGGGAGCAGCGCCGCGATGGCGCCCATCACGGCCTCCGCGCCCTCCTCGTCACCTGTGCGGTCGAGGGTGAACGGCTCGCCGATCCGTGCGACGAGCCGCGCCTCGTCGTCCTCGAAGAACGCGACCGGCACGATCGGCACCGAGCCGCCGGACAGCCAGGCGAGCGCCGCGCCGGACCCCGGCCACGCGGCCGCGAGCTCCGGGCCTGAGCCGCTCGCCGCCTCGGGCGTGACGCCCACCACCCGGCCGTCGCGCAGCGCGCGGCGCGCCTCGCGCAGCACCAGCGCACGCGGCGAGGCGTCGCCGTCCGGCTTCGCGACCAGCAGGTAGTCGTACGCCCACGCGATGCGGTCGAGGAGCCACGCCATGATCGCGTCGGGCCAGCGGACCACGGAGTGGAAGCCCTCGAAGCGGTCGGTCATCAGCCAGCGCATGGGCGGGTCGCCACGGTGCTGCCACACCGCCGCCGTGACCAGCGCCACGCCCCACCACACGCGCAGCCCCGGCCGCTCGTAGTGGTTCATCGCCAGCACGCACGGCCCGCTCGCCGGCAGCCGCTCGATGCCCTCGACGCGCAGCCGCGGCACACCCGAGAGCATGTCGAGGGCGTCGACGCCGGGGCGTCGGCGGCGACGCAGCACGAGCACGGTCCACAGGAAGCGCACGAAGAACCCGGCCGGGAACCGGTAGGTCGGCAGCAGCACGGCGGGCGGCGTCATACCCGCATCTTGCCGCACCGCCGCGCCCCGGAGCGACCGCCACGCACCCCTCGATGCGTCTGCCCGCCTGTGCGCGATGCTGCTACGGTGACCCCGGAGGGCTGCGCCGCATGAAGATCTACACGCGCACCGGCGACGAGGGCGAGACCGGGCTCTTCGGCGGCCCTCGAGTGCGCAAGGACGCGATGCGCGTCGAGGCCTACGGCGCCGTCGACGAGCTGAACGCCGTCCTCGGCACGGCCGTCGCAGCCCTCGCCGACGCGGACCTGTGCACGATGCTGCTCGAGGTGCAGTCCACGCTCTTCGACCTCGGCGGCGAGCTCGCGACGCCGGGTGTGCGCGAGCGCGCAGCCGCGGGCCAGCTCGCCCCGCAGGTGCCCGTGGAGGCGATCGAACGGCTCGAGGGCTGGATCGACGCGCTCGAGGAGGAGCTGGAGCCGCTGACGCAGTTCATCCTGCCCGGCGGCGCGCCCGCAGCGGCCTCGCTGCACCACGCGCGCACGGTCTGCAGGCGCGCCGAGCGGCGAGCGGTCACCCTCGCGGCCACCGAGGAGGTCTCGGCCGAGGCGCTGCGCTACCTCAACCGGCTGTCGGACTTCCTGTTCGTGGCGGCGCGCGCCGTCAACGCCCGCGCGGGCGTCGAAGAACCGCGCTGGACGGCGCGATAGACGGAGTGGGCGGCCCGGCCGGGCCGAGGGCTACGCCGGGGCGGTGACGGGCTCGCGAGCGACGGCCGCGGCCTCGTGGAGCAGCTCGACGGTCTCGTCCCAGCCGATGCACGCGTCGGTGATGGAGACGCCGTAGCGAAGCTCACTCGGGTCGTCGCCGAGCGACTGCTTGCCCTCGAACAGGTGGCTCTCGATCATCACGCCGATGATGCCCATGTTGCCCGCGGCGCGCTGCGCCAGCACGTCGCGGAACGCGATCGACTGCCGCGTGTGGTCCTTCGCCGAGTTGGCGTGGCTGCAGTCGACCAGCACCTGGGGCCGCAGCCCGCCGGCCTCGAGGCGCGCGTAGACGTCGCTCACGTGGCTCGCGGCGTAGTTGGGTCCGTCGTTGCCCCCGCGCAACACGATGTGGCCGTGCGGGTTCCCGTTCGTCAGCACCGTGCATGTGCGGCCGTCGCCGTCGATGCCCAGGAAGGCGTGCGGCTCGCGCGAGGAGAGCATCGCGTCGACCGCGATCTGGCTGTTCCCGTCCGTGCTGTTCTTGAAGCCGACCGGCATCGAGAGCCCGCTCGCCATCTGGCGGTGCGTCTGGCTCTCGGTCGTGCGGGCGCCGACGGCGGTCCACGAGATCAGGTCGGCGAGGTACTGCGGAGTAATGGGGTCCAGGAACTCGGTCGCCGTCGGCAGGCCCATTCCGGCGACGGTGATCAGGAATTGGCGGGCGCGACGCAGGCCGCCGGGAATGTCGAACGAGCCGTCGAGGTCGGGGTCGTAGATCATCCCCTTCCAGCCAACGGTCGTGCGCGGCTTCTCGAAGTAGACGCGCATCACGATGAACACCCGGTCGCTGAGCTCCTCGTTGAGCGCCGCGAGGCGCTCCGCGTACTCGAGCCCGGCCTGCTCATCGTGGATGGAGCACGGGCCGGTGACGATGAGCAGCCGCTGGTCACGGCCCTCGACGATGTCCTGCACGGCCTGACGACCCCTCAGCACGGAAGCCTTGACCTCGTCGGACAGCGGCAACTCGGCCACGAGCTCGCGGGGTGTGGGCAGCGGTACTGTGTTTCGCACTCGGACGTCGGCAATCTGTTGGGCCATGTCAATGCTCCACCGGTGTGCGACGGCGTCCCTCGCCGTAACGCTCGACAGTGCGGCATGGCGTGATGTGGCCATGGCGAAGGCCTGGCGGCGGCCGCGCTGGGTCCGGCACGGAGCCGGAGCGAGGGGAGCCGTCCAACCGCGCCGGGATCGTAGCATTCCGGTCTGCTACCCGGAACAGCACCCGCGCCACGACGATGCGACGCTGCTCTTGACCCGCCGCGAGGGCGCACCCCACCGTGGTCGTCCCCGTGCAGATTCGTTATTGCGATTGTAAAGTAGCGAGCCGATGGCCATGGTCTCGCGCACGCCGCGCATCGCCGACTTCGACCCCACGAAGCGGGTCCGCAGCTCTGACTACAAGCTGCAGCGCACCCGCCTGCAACTCGACCTCGTCCACATCCAGTCGCACCTCCGCGACGACGCGGAGTACGGCCTCGCCGTGGTCTTCGAGGGGCTCGACGCGTCCGGGAAGGGCGGCGCGATCGCGCGCCTCACGAGCCACCTGGACGCCCGCGGCTACCGGGTCTACTCGACCGGCCCGCCCACGGAGCTGGAGTCCCGGCAGCAGTACCTGCAACGCTTCCACTCGAAGATGCCGGCCCGCGGCGAGATGGTGATCTTCGACCGCTCCTGGTACGGCCGGGTCCTGGTCGAGCGCGTGGAGGGGTTCGCCTCGCCCGAGGAGTACGAGCGGGCGTACCGCGAGATCAACGAGTTCGAACGGCACTACACCGACGACAACATCGCCATCGTCAAGATCTGGCTGCACGTCAGCCGCGAGGAGCAACTCGCCCGCTTCAGGCAGCGCGCCGACGACCCGTTCAAGCGCTACAAGCTCACCGAAGAGGACTGGCGAAACCGCGAGCGCTGGGATGAGTACGTCGCAGCCGCCGACGAGATGTTCGAGCGCACGCACTCCGACGACGCGCCATGGGTCCTCATCTCGGGCGAGAACAAGCGCCACGCCCGCGTCGAGGTGCTGCGGACGATCCGCAACCACCTGGTGATCCACTGCTCGCATCTGGACGGCTGGACCGTGAGCGTCGACGGGCCCGACGAGATCCGTGAGGCGACCACGGACTGATCGTCGCGCCCGGTCAGGGCCCCGTTACGCCTCGCGCACCGCGTGCCCGCCGAACTGCTGCCGCAGCGCGGCCAGCATCCGCAGCCCGAACGAGCCCTGGTCGCGCGAGGCGAAGCGCGCAAACAGCGAGCCCGTGATCACGCTCGCCGGCACGCCGCGCTCGACCGCCTCGATCGCCGTCCAGCGCCCCTCGCCCGAGTCCTCCACGTACGGCTGGAGGCGCTCCAGCCCCGGGTCGTCGGCCAGCGCGCGCCCGGCGAGCTCGAGCAGCCATGACCGCACCACCGATCCGTGCTGCCACAGCTCGGCGATCGCGTGCAGGTCGAGGTCTTCGTCGTACGCGCCGAGCAGGTCGAAGCCCTCGGCGTAGGCCTGCATCAGCCCGTACTCGATGCCGTTGTGGATCATCTTCACGTAGTGCCCCGCGCCGCTCGGCCCGACGTGGAGGTAGCCGTCCTCCGGCGCCAGCGTCGCGATCGCCGGCTCGACCGCCTCGAAGGCGTCGCGGTCGCCGCCGACCATGACGCAGAAGCCGTTCTCCAGCCCCCAGATCCCGCCGGACACGCCCGCATCGAGGAAGTAGACGCCGCGCCCGGCCAGCATCTCGCCGCGCCGGATTGAGTCCCTGTAGAGGCTGTTCCCACCGTCGACCAGCGTGTCGCCCGCGTCGAGCAGCCCCGCAAGCTCCTCCACGAGCGCCTCGGTCGCCTCGCCGGCCGGGGCCATGAGCCAGACCACGCGAGGCGCCTCGAGGCCAGTGACGAGGTCGCCGAGCGAGGCGACGTCGCTCACCTCGGCGTTGAGGTCGTAGCCGGTGACCTCGTGACCGCCTCGCCGCAGCCGCTCGCGCATCGCAGCGCCCATCCGACCCAACCCCACGATGCCGAGCTGCATGGCCTCACCCTTCCATCCCGGACCCACGGGCCCGGCGGCGCTGCGAGTGTATGCGGACGCGCCCGCTATACTCCGCCCCCCGAGGAGGTGCGCGATGCCCGGGGAGATCCTCTACGACGTCGACGGCCGCGTGGCCACCATCACGCTCAACGCGCCGGAACGGCTCAACGCCATCAGCCGCCGGATGCAGCGCGAGATCATCGATGCGCTCGAGGTGGCGGAGCGCGACCACGGCGTGCACGTCGCGCTCGTCCAGGGCGCGGGGCGCGCCTTCTCCACCGGCTACCAGCTCGGCGCGCCCGGCGAGGCCGACGAAGGCCGCCCCTACTCGCCGACATCGGACCGCGACAACATCGAGGACGGCCTGCGGCTGTGGCTGCGCATCCCGGAGATGCGGCTGCCCGTGATCGCCAAGGTGCACGGCTACTGCATCGCGGGCGCGACGCAGCTCGCGGCGATCTGCGACGTGACGTTCGTCGCCGAGGACACCCGCGTCGGCAGCGGGCCGCAGCTCCCCCTCGGCGCGGGTTATGTCACGGCGTTCTGGGCGTGGCACATGGGGCCAAAGCGCGCGAAGCAGTTCGCGTTCCCGTCCGGCGAGTTCATCACCGGCGCCCAGGCCGCCGAGTACGGCCTGTTCAACGAGGCCGTCCACCCCGACATCCTCGACGACCACGTCGAGGACTACGTGCGGCGCATCTCGATGGTCCCGAAGGACGTGCTCGCCATCCACAAGCTCTCGGCGAACCGCGTCGAGGAGCTGCGCGGCATGCGCACCGCCCTCCGCACCGGCGCGGAACTCGATGCGATCGCGCACTTCTCGCCCGACGTCGAGGCGATGCGCGAGAGCGTGCGCGAGCACGGCGTGCGCGGCGCCATCGACGCATGGCGGTCGCAGCTACACGGTTGATACGGGGCTGACGGCGGCCGGAGCACGCGGAGCAGCACCATGGCGAAGGACGAAGTCTACGTCGACGCCGACGGCGAGCCGGTACGCGTCTCCAGCCCCGGCAAGGTCATGTTCCCGGAGCAGGGCTGGACCAAGCTCGACGTGGTCGAGCACTACCTGCGCTGCGGGCCGGGCATCCTCAACGCTGTGCGCGGACGCCCGTGCATGCTCAAGCGCTGGACGAAGGGCGTGGGCGGGCCGCCGTTCTACCAGAAGCGCGCGCCGAAGGATGCGCGCGAGACCACGCCCATCCGCTTCCCGGCCGCGCGCCCCGGCCGCATGGCCGTCGCGCGCGAGCTGCGCGACGTGATCTGGATGGCGCAGCTCAACTGCATCGACATCCACCCATGGCCCGTCACCACCGACGACCTCGACCACCCGAACGAGTTGCGCATCGACCTCGACCCCGCCGAGGGCTCGACGTTCGACGAGGCGCGCGAGGTGGCCGCGGTGTGCCGCGAGCTGCTGGAGGAGCACGGACTGACGGGCTGGCCGAAGACCTCCGGGTCGCGCGGCATCCACATCTACGCGCGCATCGAGCCGCGCTGGGAGTTCAACGACGTGCGCCGCGCCGCCGTCGCGTTCGCGCGCGAGGTCGAGCGGCGCGCGCCGGGGCTCGCCACCACCTCGTGGTGGAAGGAGGAGCGCCACGGCGTCTTCCTGGACTACAACCAGAACGCCCGCGACAAGACCATCGCCAGCGCCTACAGCGTGCGCGAGACCGGGCGCGTCTCCGCGCCCTTCCGCTGGGACGAGCTCGCCACCATCGACCCGCTCGCGCTGGACCTGCGCGGCTTCGCCGACCGCTGGGACGAGGTCGGCGACCTCGCAGCCGGGATGGACGCCGCGCCGGGCCGCCTCGACGGCCTGCTCGCCCTCGCCGACGCCGACGACGAGCGCGGCTTGCCGGACCTGCCGTGGCCGCCGCACTACGCCAAGCAGCCGAACGAGCCCCCGCGCGTCGCGCCCTCGCGGCGTCGCAAACCGAAGCCGGACGCCGGCTCGTAGCGTCGAGGCCGGCTCAGGCGCCGGCGTCCACCACCGGCTCGTCACGCCGCGCCGAGCGGCTGCCGAAGTAGAACCCGGTCACGGTCCCCGCCTCGAGCGCGAGCGCGCCGAGGAGCCCGATCGCCGCCTCGACGTTCCCGACGTGCAGCAGCCACCCCGCGGCGAGCGCGTGGGTGAGCAGGAACGCGGCGAGGATCCCGAGCGCCAGGTACGCGCGCACGCTCCCCGGCGGCTTGCCGAGCGGCTGGGTAGTCGGTGGGTTGGACGTGGCCATGCTGCCTCCTCGGTGCCGCACATCGAGCTGCGTCCCGCCTCACATGCGGGACGAACCCGGACAGGATGCGCGCGGCGGTACACGACCTCGGACGTGCGGGTGGCACCGCGCGACGAGGGCTGGACAGGCGTGCGGGGGCGGCGTCAAATGCGATCGGGCCCGTAGCTCAGTGGCAGAGCAGCGGACTTTTAATCCGTCGCGCGTGGGTTCGAGTCCCACCGGGCCCACCATGAGACGGTCATCGCAACGGCCGCGCATCGAGACAGGAGGGGGACGGCATGCTGCAGCGGGGAACCGCACTGGGAGTGATCCTGGCGCTGTCGCTCGTCCTGGCCGCGTGCGGCGGGTCGGACGATGAAGCAACCGGCGACGAGGCTTCCCCCGCGCCCGCGTCGACGCAGGCTGCCACCGTGACCCCCCGGGTGGAGCCCACTGCCGAAGAAGCCGACGACGAAGCATCCCCAACACCCGCTCCCGCCGACGAAGGGGCCGACGACGAAGCCCCGGCGACCCCGGCGCCTGCAGACGAAGCGGCGGACGACGACGTGGCGGACGACGAGGCTGCGGCGACGCCGGAGCCAACGGCGGCGGCCTCGGACGCTGCCGGGGAAGCCGACTCCGGCACGGCGATCGACGTCGCGGCCTACCTCAGTGAGCGGACCATGCACCTCTGGGACGTCTACAACACGCACGACCCCGACCTGCTCAAGGAGCTCTACGCGCCGGAGTACTGGGCGGAACAGGAAGACGCCGTCCGGGACAACATGCGACCCTTCCGGACCTTCGGCATCTCGATCCGGGGTGAGGAGACGTCGCCCCCCACGGAGATCGCACCGGGCAAGTGGGAGGTCAGGCACACCGGGCACTTCCCGCTGGGCACCATCGCGATGATCTTCATCTGGGAGGAGTTCGACGGCGAGTGGCTGCTCACCTACGCCGAGGACCAGTAGGCCCCGGCGGCGCCTCGCGTCTGACGGCGCCGCCCGCACAGGGCCTTCACGCTAGGTACGCACTCCCCCGGCGACGACAGGACGCGCGCGATGGCAGCCAGCGATGCCCGGACGACGCCACGACGCATCGCCATCATCGGCGGGGGCATCTCCGGGCTCGGCGCCGCGTGGGCGCTGCATCACCACCCGGACCGCTTCGACTTCCGGCTCTTCGAGGCTCGCGATGAGCTCGGCGGGAACGCCGTCACGGCCGACATGCCGCAGGACGGCGGCGGGTCGATCCCCTTCGACATCTCCGTCACCGCGCTCATCCCGTCCGTGTACGACCACATCCTGATCCTGCTGGAGCGCTTCGGCATCGAGGTGCACGACGTCACGTTCAACTACAGCGTGCGGTACCGCGGCGGCGTCTACGCACACGACTACGACTCCGATATCAGGCGCGAGCTCCAACCCGAGATCGCGGAGTTCCAGCGGCTCCTCAAGTGGCTGCACCGCGTCGGGTGGCTGACGCGGTCGCAGTCGAAGTTCCTCAACGCCCTCAACCCGTTCAACTACGTGAGCATGGGCACGGTGCTCAACCTCGGGGGGTTCTCTGCGGACTTCCGCTACAAGGTCCTCAAGCCGATGTTCGTCAACTTCCTGATGGCGACCAACGTGTTCGACATGCCAGCGTCGCTCTTCGCGCGGTACCTCGAGTTCTTCGACATCGAGTCGGCCACGCCGATGCAGACCTGGGACCAGGGCACGCGACGTATCTACGAGCACCTGTCGGCGGGGTTCCGCGACAAGCTCTACCTCGGCCGGCCGGTCCGGAAGGTGTATCGCCGTGCGAGAGGCGTCGTGGTCGAGGACGAGGAAGGCGTGCGCGAGACGTTCGACGAGGTGATCTTCGCGTCCAACGCGAACCAGACACTGATGATGATCGACCAGCCGACGATGCTCGAGCGCTACCTGCTCTCCTCGATCCGCTACGAGAGTGAGCTCCACAACCACGCGGTCGTGCATTCGGACGCGTCGGTGCTGCCGGACAACGAGGTGCGGCCGCTGACCACCCGCAGCAATCACATCGAGCAGTACGGGGCGCGGCCGGACAACTACGAGATCACGTACATCATGCACAACCAGCAGCCGTGGGCGCACGACTCCGACAGGCCCTGCCTGGTGACGTATAACGCGGTCAGCCCCATCGATGAGAGCAAGATCGTCAAGCGCACGTGGTTCCAGCACATCGTCCACGACGTGCGCCACGTCGCACTGTCCGTGCCTCTGTTCCGGCTCATCCAGGGCAGGCGGCGGACGTGGCACTGCGGGGCCCACACCCTGGTGAACAGCCAGGAGACCTGCTTCGTGACCGGGCTGGCTGCCGCGAGGCAGCTCGGGGCCGACTACCCCTTCGACGACCCCGCCGCGCGGCGGTCGTTCAATTACTACGGCAGCATCATGTACGGCTCGGGGTTCCGGCGGGCATAGCCGCTCGCACGCGAGCCCGATCGGCCGGGCCGGCTCGCCCGGATCGCATACGATGTGGGACGCCGGACGGGTCGTCCGACGGGACCGCCCCGCACCGGCTGCCCGCCGACGCATGCACCTGCGAGGCACGCCATGACGCTCATCCCCACAGTCCGAGGTGACCTCGACACCGCCGACCTCGGCTTCACGCTCATGCATGAGCACATCTTCCTGCTCTCGCATGACCTGTACGCGAGCTACCCGCAGCTCTTCGACCGCGACGCCGAGATCGAGCGGGCCGCCGCCGTGCTCGACGAGGCGTACGAGCACGGCGTCCGCACGATCGTCGACCTCACCACGGTCGACCTCGGCCGGGACATCGGGCTCGTCGCCGCCGCTGCGGAGCGGACGCGGATGCAGATCGTGGTGGCGACGGGGGTGCACCTCAATCCGCCGGGGTACTTCCAGCGTCGCAACCCGGACCCGGTCCTCGAGCTCTACCTCGGCGACCTCAACGAGGGCATCGCCGGGACCGGCATCCGCGCCGGCGCGATCAAGATCGCGACCGAGGAGTGCACGCCGGAGAACGAGTTCCAGCTGCGCGTCGCCGCCATGGCGCACCGCGCCACCGGCACGCCGCTCATGACGCACAGCAACCCTTCGATCGGCTCGGGAGCCGACCAGCAGCGCGTCTTCCGCGAGGAGGGCGTGGACCTCGAACGCGTCGTGATCGGCCACTCCGGCGACACGACGGACGTGGACTACCTGTCCGGGCTGATGGATCACGGCAGCACGATCGGCATGGACCGGTTCGGCGCGCCGATCGGGGCGGGCACCGCGGAGCGCATCGAGACGATCGCCGAGCTGTGCCGGCGTGGCTACGCCGACCGGATGGTGCTGTCGCACGACACGTCGTGCCACTTCAACGGCGTCCTCCCGGAGGTGCTCGCGCAGCGCATGCCGGAGTGGCACTTCCTGCTCATCCCGGACCACGTGCTGCCGGAGCTCGAACGCCTCGGCGTCACCGACGAGCAGGTGCGCGCGATGATGGTGGACAATCCGCGACGGCTCTTCGAGGCGCAGGAGCCGTACTAGGGCGCGCGACCCGCGCTCTCCACCTCGCTGCGGGGGTCCACGCAACAGCGCTGCGCGCGGGGCTGTCGTATACTCGTTATTGCGAACGGAATCTCGTGGCGTCGCGTGAGGTGCACATGGCCCGGATCATCCGTGCAAACGAGATGGGCTTCTGCATGGGCGTGCGCCGCGCCGTCCAGATGATGGAAGAAGAGGCGACCCCCGAGCGCCCCATCTCCAGCGCCGGCGAGATCGTCCACAACCCCCACGTCGTCGACCAGCTCGCGCGCGTCGGCGTCCGGCAACTCCCCGGCCCCGATGACGTCGAGGGTGACTTCGGCGCCATCACCGCCGAGGGCGTCGGCGGAGGCCGCGTCGCCATCACCGCGCACGGCGTCGGCGAGCGCGTACTCGTCGACCTCGAGCGCGCCGGGCTCGACATCGTGGACACCACCTGCCCCGTGGTGACGCGCGCGCAGCGCTACGCGCAGAAGTTCGTGCGCGAGAACTGGCACGTGCTGATCTTCGGCGACCCCGGCCACAAGGAGGTGCGAGGCATCACCGGCTGGGGCTTCGACACGGGCGGCCACTCGAAGGTCTCGGTCATCGAGCACGCGGACCTGGACCACCTGCGCGACGTGATCGAGACGTTCCCGGGCGGGTTCCCGAACAAGGTCGGGGTGATGGCGCAGACCACGCACCGCATGGACGACTTCGCCACATTCGTAGCCAACCTCATGTCGCTGCAGCGCGAGGCGAACTTCGAGATGCACGTGGTCAACACGCTCTGCCACGCGACCACCGGTCAGCAGGCCGCAGCCGCCGAGCTCGCCCACGAGGTCGACGTGATGGTGGTGGTCGGCGGCCGCAAGAGCGCCAACACACGGCACCTCCGCGAGGTGTGCGAGAGCGAGGGCGCTCGCACCTTCCAGGTCGAGAGTTCGGCCGAGCTCGAGCCCGAGTGGTTCGAAGGAGCCGACCGCATCGGCCTGACCGCCGGGGCTTCGACGCCGGACAGCTCGATCGACGAGGTTGAGGCGCGCCTCGCGGCGCTTACCGGGGCGCACTGACCCCCTCCCACGGACCGGCCGCGATGACAACCAGCCCCACGGCGGACCTGCGCACACCACCCGGGTCCATCACGCCGCGCGACGCGTACCGGGAGTGCGAGCGCTACGCTCGCGCGCACAGCGAGAACTTTCCGGTCGTCACGCTGCTCCTGCCGCGCAGGCTGCGTCCGCACTTCTTCGCCGTCTACGCCTTCTGCCGCTTCACCGACGACCTGGGAGACGAGGCCGAGGGCGACCGTCTCGCCATGCTCGACGCCTGGGAGCACGAGCTCCGCGAGGCGGTGGCCGGACGTCCCGTGCGCCCGCTCTTCGTCGCCCTGGCGCAGACGATCGAGGAGTGCTCGATTCCCCTCGACCCGTTCCTGCGGCTGATCGAGGCGAACCGCATCGACCAGCGCGTCTCGCGGTTCGAGACGTACGAGGATGTGCTGGAGTACTGCACGTACTCGGCGACACCCGTCGGGCAGATGGTGCTCGCCGTGCTCGGCCACCACGACGCCGAGCGAGTGGCCCTCTCCGACCAGATCTGCATCGGCCTGCAGGTCGCGAACTTCTGGCAGGACGTCTCGGTGGACATCGAGAAGGGGCGCGTCTACCTGCCGCAGGAAGACCTGCGGAGCTTCGGCTGCGACGACGCGCAGATCGCGGAGCGGCGCTTCGACGAGCGGTTCCGCGAGCTGATGCGCTTCCAGGTCGAGCGTGCACGGTCGCACTTCGCGGCGGGCCAGAGCCTCGAGGACCTCGTCTCGCGCTCGGTCCGCACGGACATCCGCCTCTTCCGCCTCGGCGGCGAGGCGATCCTCGACGCGATCGAGGCCTCCGGGTACGACACGCTGAGTGCGCGACCACGCGTCACGCGCGCGGCCAAGGCGCGGCTGCTGCTCGTCCACGGCGCGCGCGTGCTGCTCGGGCGCTGAAGGGGGCGGGCGTGGCGTTCGACGTGCTGGCCGAACTCGAAGCGCACGGCAGCGAGCCCTACACGCCGGAGGAGGCCTCCGCGTGGTGCCGCGCGTACACGAAGGACCGCGCGTCCAACTTCTACTACGCCTTCACCATCCTTCCCGCCGCCAAGCGCAACGCCATCTATGCGGCGTACGCCTTCAGCGGATACGTCGACGACATCGCCGACGAGCTGACCGACCGCGGCCGCCAGGAGCGCGAGATCGCGCTTGCCCGCAGCCTCGTCGCGTCGTGCTACGCGGGCGAGCGGCAGGGGCCGCTCTTCACCGCGCTCGGCGAGGCCATCGACCGCTTCGCCATCCCGCACGAGTACTTCGAGCAGCTCATCAGCGGCGTCGAGATGGACTTCACCATCGACCGCTACGCGACGTGGCCGGACCTGCTGGAGTACTGCTACCGCGTCGCCTCGATCGTGGGGCACATCTGCGTCGCCATCTTCGGGGCGAAGCCGCACCCGCGCGCGGGCGAGTTCGCGACGAGCATGGGGCTGGGGCTCCAGATCGTGAACATCATGCGCGACGTTCGCGAGGACGCGAGCCGCGGACGCGTCTACTTCCCCGCCGACGAGCTCGCCGCGCACGGCCTTACCGCCGACGACATCCTCGCGTGCCGCTACGACGAGCGCTTCGCGGCGATGATGGCCGGCCAGGGCGCGCGCGCCCGCCACTACTTCGCCCTCGGCCGCAACCTGCTGCCGCTCCTCGACGTGCGCTCGCGGATGTGCGTGAACGTGCTCCAGGGCGTCTACTTCGAGCTGCTGCGACGCATCGAGGCGCGGGGCTACGACGTGCTGTCCGAGCGGGTGAGCCTCAGCGGACGCGAGAAGGTCGCCGCCATCGCGCGGCTCTGGGCCGGCGCCGCCCTCCTCGGGCCCGCCCGCTCCGGCTGACGCCGCCGTCGTGCGCGTCGGGATCATCGGGGCCGGTCTCGCCGGGCTGTCCGCGGGACTGGAGCTTGCAGACCGTGGGCACAAGGTGGAGATCTTCGAGCGCCGCCCGTGGGCCGGCGGCTCCACCTACTCGTTCCGTGATGACGAGACGGGCAGCGAGGTCGACAACGGCCAGCACGTCTTCATGCATTGCACCACGGCGTACATCAGCTTCCTCGAACGCATCGGCACGCTCGCCCTGACGCACCGGCAGCAGCGGCTGCACGTGCCGGTGTTGGACGAGGACGGCGCGCGCTCGGATCTGCGGGCCGCGCCACTGCCCTTCGGCCTGCACCTCGCGCCAGCGCTGCTGCGCTACCGCCACCTCACATGGAGGCAGAAGGCGCAGATCGCGCGCGCCTTCCTCTCCCTCCGGACGCTCGGCCGCGCCGATCGAGCTCGCCTCGATGACGTGACATTCGAGGAGTGGCTCCGCGCTCGCGGCCAGTCGCCAGACACGATCCGCGAGTTCTGGGACTTCCTCGTGATCCCCACGCTCAACTGCCGCGCCGATGAGACGAGCGCTCGCCAGGCGCTGTTCGTGCTGGAGGAAGGCTTCCAGCGCAGCCCCGGCGCGGCCGCGCTCGGTGTGGCCGCAGTTGGCCTCTCGAAGCTCCACGTCGAGCCCGCAGTCCGCGCCATCGAGGAGCGCGGCGGGACGCTGACCACGCGCGCGCCCATCGAGCGCATCGAGGTCGACGACGGCCAGGCCACCGCGCTGGTGCTGCGCGGCGGCGTGGAGCGCACCTTCGACGCGTACGTGAGCGCGCTCGCCCCGTGGCGGCTGCTGCCCCTGCTTCCCGAGGGGGTGCGGAGCGACGGCGCGTTCGCCACGCTCGCGAGCTTCGAGCCGGCCGCGATCCTCAACCTCCACCTCTGGTTCGACCGGCCCGTGGCGGACTTCGCGCTCGCCGCGTTCGTGCGCTCGGAGGTGCAATGGGTGTTCAACCGCAGCCGCGCGGGCGGCGAGGACGAGACGCGCGGCCAGCACCTCGTCGTCTCCATCAGCGCGCCGGGGGAGCTCTTCGGGCTGCGCGGGGAAGAGCTGCGCGACCGGCTGCTGCCGCAGCTACGCCGGGCGCTGCCCGCATCGCGCGAGGCGACGCTGCGCCACTACACCGTCGTGAAGGAGCCGGAGGCGACGTTCGTGCCGGCGCCCGGGCTCAGGCGCCCCGGCCCGCATACACCACTCGCGAACCTCTACCTGGCCGGCGCGTACACGGACACCGGCTGGCCCGCGACCATGGAGTCCGCAGTGCGCAGCGGGCTGGCGGCGGCCGCCGCAGTCGACACGACGGGCCGGGGCACGTAGGACCTCGTAAGCCGCGGGAACGCTCGCCGCGAGGCTACCAGCGCTGCGAGCGCTCGGCGTGCACGTGGTCGGGCAGGCCGTAGGTGATGCCTTCCTCGTCGAACTGCGACACGCCGAACAGGCCCGTGAATCTCGAGAAGTTGCTGTTCTGGCGGCGCCTGGGGAAGAGCCTGTTCAACAGGGTCTCGTAGCGCCTCTGCATCCGGAACCAGGTGAGCACGCCGAACGTCCTGCTGTGCGGGTACAGGAGCTGGTCCGCAAGGTCGTCGCCGATGAGCGCGCGCGAGACACTGAAGACGTAGCTGGCGAGGCGGCGGCGCTCGGCAGGCTCGGTGATGTCCGCGACCAGTGGCGCGGAGTTGACCAGCGCGTTCGCCATCGCCACGGACTCCATGCCGGGCTCGGGCTCGCACATGACGCCGATGTCGAAGATCCGGTCCGCGTCCGCCTCGTCGCGGAAGAGCATCGCCTCCGGGATCCCCATCAGGTAGCCGTCGTAGCGCCAGACGTCCATGAAGCTCGCGCGTTCCTCGTCGTCGAACACGCCGCCGAGGTTCTTCAGGTGCTTGAGCTGCCGGGCGGAGAAGGCGGAGATCGCGAACCCCAGGTGCGCGGAGCTGATCGGGGTGCCCCACGCCTCGTGGTCCCATTCGCCGGAGTCGTTCAGGAGCCGCCGGATCGCCGCGTGCACCATGCGCAGGCGGACGGTCAGCTTCCAGCCGTCTCCCGTGCGCTCGAGCCCGCCGGGGATGAACATCTCCACCATGTGGCGGTTGTTCTGCCGGAGACGCCGCACGCCCTGGTCGCGCAGCCGCCCGGTGATGAAGAACGACTTGGCGATATTCGTGGAGAAGCCTTCGACGAGCGTCCCCCCCACCATCCCTCCCAGCGCCAGCTGCGAGTTGCGGTGGAACATCCGGATGCCCGGGATGAACGACGAGTGGTCCAACCAGTCGGGCTCGATCGACACCTCGTGGAAGAAGTCGCGTACGTAGGGAGGAAGCTCGCGCAGGTCCTCTTCGTCATCCGCGTCCATCGCGATGTGCAGGATCTCACTCGACCGTTCGGGACCAAGCTGCTCGAGCCGGGCCATCAGGTCGTCCGCGAGCGGGTCGGCGATGGTCGTGTGCTCCAGGTACCTGGTGGCCAACTCCGGGTCGACGGCCTGGGCGCGTGCATACCCGGCCTCGTAGTCGGTGGGGATGTTCATCGAACCCACGCGAGGCATTTCCGATCCTGGTGTTGGCCCGGACGGCGGGCGTTCGTTCACAGGGCACACTCCTCCTCGGCGTTGCCGGGCGGCAACGCCGACGGTGGTGGGGCCGGTACACATACTATCCCGGACGTTCGTGAAGGGCATCAATGTGTGCCCGCGGGCGCGCCCTCAGGCCGCGCCTTCGCGCATCTCGCGCGCCTGGAGCAGCCGCTCGGCCGTCGCTCTCGCCTCGTCCAGGTCGGCCGCGAACTGGTCCTCCGGGACGCCCTGGAGCACGTTCAGGGCGTTGAGCGTGACCGCGGGCAGGCCCTCCAGGCCCATCACGATGCACTCGGTATCCTCGGCGATAGCCGTTTCGATCATGCTCTCGACCACCAGCGCAGCGCTGTCGTCCACGTAGACGGTGTCCGTGAAGTCCAGGATCACCACCTCATGGTCCCGGATGTCGACGCCGATCGTGCTGATCAGCTCGCTCGACGACGCGACGGAGAAGGTGCCGCGGAGAGCCACCAGCCCGACGCGCGCCGAGAACGCGTCTGCCTCGGACTGGTCGCTCCACCCGCGCAGGAAGCTCTGGTCCAGCAGCGGCACGGAGACCACGCTGTCCAGCTGGAGCCGCTCGAGCGCCCTCGCGCTGGCCATGCCGGCGGCAATCAGCCCGATCGCCACCGCCGTCACGAGGTCGAGGAACACGGTGAGGCCCAGCGTGATGAACATGACGAGCAAGTGCTCCCGCTGCACGCGGTGGATCCGCGTCAGGAACCGCCAGTCAATGATGTCCCAGCCGACTTTCATCAGGATGCCCGCCAGCGCCGCGTGCGGGATCGACTCGACGTAGCGCCCCAGCCCGAGCACGAGCGCGAGCAGGATGGCGGCTCGCAGCACGCCCGAGACCTGCGTCTGGCCGCCTGCGCGGATGTTCACGACCGTGCCCATGGTCGCGCCCGCGCCGGGCGTCGCCCCGATCAGGCCGGCGATGGTGTTGCCGATGCCCTGGCCCACCAGCTCACGGTTCGGGTTGTGGCGCGTGCGGGTCATCGCGTCCGCCACCAGCGAGGTGAGGAGACTGTCGATGGAGCCCAGCAGCGCGAGGATCAGCGCCGGCTCCACGGACCTGGCGAGCAGTCCCGGCGCCACCTCCGGGAGGTGCAGGCTCGGGAGGCCAGTCGGGACCTCGCCGATCGTCGGGGTGTCACCGAGCCAGAGCAGGCTCAGCGTGGTCCCCGCGATCAGCGCGGCGAGCGCGGGCGGGAGGTACTTCCTGAAGTGCGCCGGCCAGAGCACGCCGACGGCGAGCGTGACCAGGGCGATGGTCAGCGCGTTGAAGTTCAGGTCGCCGATGGTCTCGGGCCACGCACGGACGGCCTCGATGGGGCCCCCCGTCCGCACCGGGGCGCCCATGAACGGGATGGTCTGCAGCAGGATGATGATCACGCCGATGCCGGACATGAACCCCGAGATCACCGAGTACGGCGTATAGGCCACGAACCGGCCGATGCGCATCAGCCCGAGGCCGATCTGGATCAGCCCGGCCATCACCACAATCGTCAGCGCCTCGGCGAGCGTCTCGGCGTGCGTGGTGACGATGACGGCCATGGCCACGGCCATCGGGCCTGTCGGACCGGAGATCTGGGACTTCGTCCCGCCGAACACGGCGGCGAAGAACCCGACGGCGATCGCGCCGTAGATACCGGCGACCGCTCCCAGGCCGGATGCCTCGCCGAACGCCAGGCCGACGGGAAGCCCGACCACCGCAGCCGTGACGCCACCGAAGAGGTCGCCCCGCAGTGACTGCACGTTATAGGCCATGTGGACCCGTCTCCCCGGAGTCAGACATACGGCGCCAGCCGACAGGCGGTTCCGGACAGCCGGAGAGCCCGTCAGTGACGCCCTGCCCCGCATCCGCGAACCCTGCGCACTCTAGCGCGTCATCGCCGCGGCGTGGTACGGCGCTCGTGATACTACTGGTTGCGCCGGGCAAATGGTTCGCCGGGGGCGGTGGTGGTCAGGATTGCGAGGCGGCATGATGAACGCGGCGGCGCTATGATGGACACAGCGCTCACACGGCAGGGAATCTCTTCTTGACTCGGTAGCACCGAGGCTTCCGGATTGCTCCGGAGGAAGAATCCCTGACCGCGTGCGCTCTAACGTCCTTGTAGTACGATGCGTCGAGTGCCGAGCAAGCTTCAGGAGACGGGCCAATGGAAATCAACACCGAGAAGGATGGTGGGACCGTCGTAGCAAGTCCGACGGGGCGGCTGGACGGCTCTAACGCGCGCGAGTTTCAGGACGCTCTGGACGCTGTCGTCCAGGACACCGAGCGCGCGCTTATTCTGGATTTCGAGCAGGTCTCGTACATCAGCAGCGCCGGGCTGCGAGTGCTCCTCGTCACCGCGAAGACCCTCCAGGGCAACGGCGCTGAGCTGGCCCTCTGCTCGCTCGATGACCCCATCCGCGAGGTGTTCGGGATCAGCGGCTTCGACAGCATCATCCCCATCCACTCGTCTCGAGCGGAGGCCATTGCCGCCGTCCAGGGATAGCGGCTCTCCGCCGAACGGGTCCTTTGTACCGGGGCGAGGCACATGCCGTACAAGATCCTGGTCGTAGACGACGAGCCCGACCTCGAACCGCTGATGCTGCAGCGGATGCGGCGCCAGATCCGCGCCGGCCGCTACGAGTTCGTCTTTGCCGGCAATGGCGTCGAGGCACTTGAGAAGCTCGCCGAAGACGACACCATTGACATGGTCCTCTCGGACATCAACATGCCGCAGATGGACGGCCTGACGCTCCTGGACCAGATCCCGGACGTCAATCCGAACCTCCGCGCCGTCATCATCTCCGCCTACGGCGACATGCAGAACATCCGCACCGCCATGAACCGTGGCGCGTTCGACTTCGTCACCAAGCCCGTCGACTTCGACGACCTCCAGGTCACCGTCGACCGCACCCTCCAGCACATCGAGGAGTGGCGCGCTGCGCTCGACAGCCGCGACAAGCTGGTCGCGCTCCAGAACGAGCTCGACGTGGCCAGCAAGATGCAGCAGTCGATCCTTCCCACCGCCTTTCCGAAGAGCGGCGACTACGAAACGTTCGGGACCATGACCCCCGCGCTCGACGTCGGGGGGGACTTCTTCGACGTGGTCCGCCTGCAAGACGGGTGGATCGGGCTGGCGATCGCCGATGTCTCCGGCAAGGGCGTGCCGGCTGCGCTGTTCATGATGTCCAGCCGCACGCTGCTCAAGGGCACGGCCATCAGCTACAACGACCCGGGCACCGTCCTCTCGGAGGTGAACGGGCTCCTCCAGGAGGACGAGACCGACGGCATGTTCGTCACCATGCTGTACGCCGTCTACAACCCGGAAACCGGGGACTTCACCTATGCCAGCGGCGGCCACGACGCGCCGCTCCTCGTGCGCGCCGACGGCTCGTCCGAGTTGCTCTCGCTCACCGGCGGCATCGCCCTGGGCGTGCTCCCGGGCTTCGACTACCAGCAGACGACGTACCACCTGGAGCCCGGCGACACCATCGTGCTCTACACCGATGGCGTCACCGAAGCGATGAACCACGACAGCCAGCTGTTCGGCATCGCGGGGCTGCAGGAGTACTTCGCCGCGGCCCCGCCGTCCGACGCAGAGTCCACGGGACTCCAGGTCATGCAAGCCGTGGCCTCCTTTGCCGGAGATGCTCCCCAGAGCGACGACATCACCTGTCTGACGCTGCGGAGGAGCTGACCGGTGAGCACGACGATGTCGCTGACGATCCGGACGGCGCGCGACGAGCTCGACCGCATCAACGCCGCTGTCGACAGCCTCGCCGAGCAAGACGACTGGCCGGCCGACCTCGTCTTCAGGGTGAGACTCGTGCTCGAAGAGTGGAATCTCAACGTGATGGACCACGGCCACGACGACGACACGCACGAGATCGATATCGCGATGACCTGCGACGACGATGCGGTCACCATCGAGATCATCGACGGGGGCAAGCCCTTCGACCCCCTCCACGATGCGCCGCCGCCCGACATCACCTCCGCGGTGGGCGAACGGCGCGTCGGCGGGCTCGGTGTCCACTTCATGCGCGAGCTCATGGATGAGGTGCGTTACAAGCGCGAGTCGGGCAAGAATCACCTCCAGTTGGTCACGCGCAAGGTCAGATGACTCGAAAGCTGCCGCAGCGGTCCCGCCGGATCGTCGCGCTGGGGGTGGCGGCTATCGCCGCCGCCCTCCTGCTCACCGCCTGCCCCGGGGACGACTCCGCCACCGGTGGCGCCACCGTCGCTCCCGCCACGCCTTCCCCCACCGCGGCCCCGGACACCACAACGCCCGGCGTCACGCCGGACCGCATCCTGTTCGGTCAGTCGGCGGCATTCGACGGTCCCGCGGCCCAGCTCGGGCAGAGTATGCGGCTCGGGATCCTCGCCGCCTTCCAGGAGGCCAACGAGGCCGGCGGCGTCCATGGCCGGCAGCTCGACCTCGTCTCGATCGACGACTCCTACGAGCCTGAAGCGGCCATCGCCAACACCCGCAAGCTGATCGAGGAAGACCAGGTATTCGCCCTCATCGGCGCGGTGGGCACACCGACCTCGCGCTCCGCCACGCCGATCGCCGCGGCGGCAGGCGTGCCCTACATCGCGCCTTTCACGGGGGCCGCGTTCCTCCGGGATCCCTCGTGGGACAACATCATCAACCTGCGTGCCTCCTACAACCAGGAGACCGAGGAGATGGTCGAGCGCCTCATCACCGACCTCGGGATCAGCCGCATCGGGATCATGTACCAGGACGACTCGTACGGCCGCGCCGGATACGGGGGGGTGCTGGAAGCACTCGATCGCCGCAGCATGGAGCCGCAGGCCATCGGTATCTATCCCCGCAACACCACGGCGGTGAAGACAGCGCTGCTCGACCTGCGCGAGGGCGATCCCGAGGCCGTGATCCAGATCGGCGCATACGAGCCGGTGGCGGAGATGATCCTGTGGGCCCGCCGGACCGAGTGGGAGCCCGTCTTCCTGAACGTCTCGTTCGTCGGCAGCAACGCGCTGGCGCGGGCGCTCGGCTACCGGGGGGTCGGTGTCTTCGTGACCCAGGTGGTCCCGTTCCCGTGGGACGACACCCAGCCCGTGGTGGCCTCCTACCAGCGCGCGCTCAAGGCGCACGACCCCGGGGCAGAGCCCGGATTCGTCTCGCTCGAGGGCTACATCGCGGGGCGCCTGGCGATTATCGGGCTGGAGCGCTGCGGACCCGAGCTCGACCGCTCCTGCTTCCTCGATGCCATTCTCGGGGCCGACGAACTGGACATCGATGGATTCCCTCTATCATTCGGAGACGACAACCAGGGCTCCGACGCGGTGTTCCCGACGGTGATCGGTTTCGACGGCCGTTACTATCAGGTGAAGACCCTGCGTGGGGTAGCGACCCCGGAGTAGTCACATGTCATACCTCCAGCGCCTGCTCGCCAGCCGCAACCGGATCTCAACCCAGCTCTACCTCGCGTTCGCCGGGGCGGTGTTGCTCACCCTGGCTGCAACCCTCGTCGGCTGGTTCTCGTTCAACCGCGTGGGCGAGGTCCAGGACAACGTGAACGAGGGCAGCGTGCCGGAGATGGCCGCCGCCTTCGGCGCGGCCCGCCACAGCGGCGTGCTGGTGGCCGCGGCCCCCAACCTCACCGTCGCCGCCACACCCGAGGAGTTCACCCAGATCGGCCTCGAGATCGACCAGGCGTACGCCGCCTTCGAGGAGCAGGTCGGGGCGCTGGAAGGGACCGAGAGCGATCCCGCTCGCGTGGCGCGTATTCGCGCCCATGCCGACACGCTCATCGCCAACATCGAGGAGCTGGAAAACGAGACGGCCGGCGTCTTCGCACTCAGGGCGAGGCGCGAGACGCTTGAGACGGAACTGGCGAACGTGCGCGCCGAGCTCGGGACGGCCCTGGCGCCCGCGATCGACAACCAGCTGTTCTACATCCTGACCGGGTACCGCACGCTCGCCGACTCGCCTGCCGATCGCGAGGCCCACTTCTCGGAGGCCGAGCTGGTCCAGTACCGGCGACTGTCCGAGCTCTACGGCGACGTCAACATCGCCACGGAGCTCCTCGCCAACGCGTTCACGCTGTCCGACCCCTCACTCATCGAGCCGCTGCGCGAGCGCTTCGAGGCGACCATCAACCGCATCGACCGGAACCTGCCGCCACTGGAAGGCACCGCGTTCCACTACGAGTCGGCTGCCGCGTTCGAGCGGCTGGTCGCACTCGGATCGGGCGATGACAGCGTCTTCGACCTGTTCGCACAGGAGCTGACGATCAACATGCACCAGGAGGAGTTGCTCAGCCAGAACCGTGACGTCTCCCTGGAGTTGAACGGTGAGGTCACCGCACTCATCAGCGCCGCGCAGGCCAGCGTCCAGGACGCAACCGCCGGCTCACAGCAGGCCATGCAGACCGGCCTCATCCTGCTGCTCGCCATTAGCGCCGTCAGCGTGGCCAGCACCGTGATGATCGTGGTGGCGTTCGTCCGCCGCGTGCTGCTGCGGCGCATCGGCATGGTCTCCGACTGGATGCGCGGCATGGCCCAGGGCGACCTCGAGACCACCGTCGACGTCGGTGGCCGCGACGAAGTCGCGGAGATGGCCGCCGCCCTCGAGGTGTTCCGGCGTCACGCGCTGGAGGTGCAGCGCCTCAACCTCGTCGAGCAACTCGCCGAGGAGCTCCAGGGCAAGAACGACGAGCTCGAGTCCGTGCTGGAGCAGCTCCAGAACGCGCAGGACCAGATCGTCATGCGCGAGAAGCTGGCCGCCCTCGGCGAACTCACGGCGGGCGTCGCGCACGAGATCCGCAACCCGCTCAACTTCGTGAAGAACTTCTCCGAGGCCTCGGGTGACCTCGTCGAGGAGCTCAAGGAGGTGCTGGAGGAGGAGGGCGTGGAGCTCAACGAGGAGCAGCGCGGCCTCGTCGACGACATCACCTCGGACCTGATCAGCAACGTCGAGCGCATCAGCTCGCACGGGCAGCGCGCGGACCGCATCGTCAATGACATGCTGCAGATGGGCCGCGGCGGCCAGGCGTTCCGCGCGACGGACATCAACGCGCTGCTCGAGGAGCACGCGCGGCTCGCTTACCACAGCGCGCGCGGCACGAACCAGGAGTTCCAGCTCGACATCAAGGAGGACTTCGACCCCGAGGTCGGCGAGCTCAACGTCATCCCGCAGGACCTCGGTCGCGTCTTCCTCAACATGGTCAGCAACGCCGGCTACGCGGCGCACGAGAAGCGCATGGCCACCGGCGACGGCAGCATCGGCATCGGCAAGTACATGCCCACCCTCATGCTGAAAACGAAGCGCGAGGGCGACATGATCGAGATCCGCATCGGCGACAACGGCACGGGAATGACGCCCGACGTGGTCGAGAAGGTCTTCAACCCGTTCTTCACCACCAAGCCCACCGACCAGGGCACCGGCCTGGGACTGGCGATCTCCGCCGACATCATCCGCAGGCACGGCGGCAGCATCCGCGTCGAGTCGGAGCCGGGCGAGGGTACGGAGATGATCATCGACCTCCCGGTCGAGCGCCCCGCCGACGTTGAAGCGGCAGCCGAGGAAGTCCCGGCCTGACGCCCGTAACAGACGGTGAACCCCGACTCATCGACCTCGAGTCGGAGCGAGGCGCGATTCGCTGCGCGTCGAGCCCGGCCGGGGACGCCGACGCCGCTGTGGTCATGGTCGGCGGCGGCGACGGGGGCCTCGACGGCCCCGCGAACGCGCTCTACCCCGACCTCGCCGCCGACCTCGCGGCCCGCGGCATCGCGGCGCTGCGGCTCGACTTCCGCGTCCACACCTTCCCCGGCCCGATGGGCGACGGGGTCTTCGACGTCCTGCGCGGCGTGGAGTTCCTCGCGAGCGAGGGCATGGGGCGGGTGGGCCTGGTTGGCCACTCGTTCGGCGGGGCAGTGGTGATCGAGGCGGGCGTGCAGTCCGACATCGTCGCCTCGGTGGCGACGCTGGCGACACAGACCGCGGGCGCGCAGCGCGTCGCGGAGCTGGCGCCGACGCCCCTGCTGCTCGTGCACGGACTCGCCGACGACCGCCTCCCGCCGGACTGCTCCCGGCTGCTGCACGACCTCGCCGGCGACCCGAAGCGCCTCGAGCTGTACGAGGGTGCGACGCACAGCCTGCGCCAACGCCGCGAGGAGGTCCGCGCGCTCCTCCTCGACTGGTTCACGGACACCCTCGCCGCGCCCGCGCCCTGAGTGTGAGGACGTAGCGGACCGTGGGTCGCTACACCAGCGCGGTGATGATGAGGATGATGATGGCGGCGGCGGGCATGAACCTGCCGACCTCGACGATGCCGTAGGGCGAGAGCCGCACGGGCCCGACGCGCCACTCGCCCGCGGTCATCTCCCGCACGAGCCTCGTCTTCGGCAGGCGCCACGCGATCAATGCGGCCCCGGCGATGCCGAGCGCCACCACCACGCCCGACCCCGCGAACTGGTCCACGCGGTCGAGCACGGGCTCACCCGCCAGCGTCAGATCGAGCGGGGTGAAGCTCAGCGCGGAAGGCACGCCGAGCAGCAGCGTCGCCGCCGTCGTGACCAGCGCGGCCCTGGTGGTGGAGAGGCCGAACTCGTCGCGCAGCGGCGCCACCGCCACCATCAGCGCGCTGTAGCAGGAACTGAACGCCGCCAGGAACAGCAGCCCGAAGAAGGCGACGGCGAGGAAGCTGCCGCCCGCCAGGTCATCGAAGATCCTCGGGAACGCCGTGAAGGAGAGCTGGCTACCGGTGTCGGGCGCGATCCCGAAGGTGTAGACGATCGAGAACACCATGATGCCGGCGGTGAGCGAGATCGCCGAGTTGGTGAGCGCGATCACAGCGGACGAGGTGACGATATTGACGTTGCGCGGCACGTAGCTGCCGTAGGTGATCAGCACGCCCATGCCGACGCCGAGCGAGTAGAAGGCCTGCCCCATCGCCATCTGCCACGTCCGCGGCTCCAGGAAGCGCGCGAGGTCGAACGAGGCGTAGAACGCCCGCGCCTCCGCCGCGCCGGAAAGCGTCTGGCCGTACACCGCCAGCCCGCCCACCATCAGCACGAGGGCGGGCAGCAGGTACCTCCCGATCCGCTCGACGCCGCTCACGCCCCAGCGCAGCACGAGGAAGACGAGCACGCCGACGGCCAGGAAGTACCACCACGACGCGTACCCGGCCGTGAACTCGCCGAAGGGGCGCAGGCCGCCTCGCAGAGCATCGACGAAGTAGCCGAGCGTCCAGCCCGTGACGACGAAGTAGTAGCTCATGACGACGATGCCGATGGCGACGATCGCCCAGCCGAACCACCGTCCGCCCCGCGCGTTGGTGCGCCGGAACAGCCCCACGGGACCGCGATCGACAAGGCTCCCGGCACTCGTCTCCAGGATGAGCAGCGGCAGTCCGATGGCGAAGATGGAGACCGCGTAGGCGGCAATAAACGTGCCGCCGCCGTGCTCGCCGGCCATGTAGGGGAAGCGCCAGAGATTGCCGAGGCCGACCACCCCGGCAATCGAGGCGATCACGAATGCGCGCTGTGAGGTCCACTCCGGGCGCTGCCGCAGACCCGACCGGTCCCGCCCGCGCCCCGTGTCGCCATCGTCCGTCACGGCAGCCTCGACGCGCCTCGCCGCCTCGCCGGGAGACGGCCCCGCGCCCGGCCGGCCCGGCGCGCCCGCGGCGTCACCGGGCCGGTCGGCCCGCCGTGCAGGGCGGGGTTAGTCTTCGTCGTCCTCCATCTGGTCCAGCAGCCAGCGCGGCGACGCCGGGAGCTGCGTGACGCGGATGTCGGTGGCGTCGTGGATCGCGTTCCCGATCGCCGCCAGCGGCGGCACGATCGGCACCTCGCCCACGCCCCGCACACCGTACGGGTGGCCGGGATTCGGCACCTCGACGAGCACCGTCTCGATCTCCGGGAGGTCGAGCGCGGTCGGCATGCGGTAGTCGAGCAGGCTCGAGTTCGCCATGGCGCCGTCCTCGCGGTAGAAGTACTCCTCCGTGAGCGCCATGCCGACGCCCTGCGCCGCGCCGCCCTGGATCTGCCCCTCGACGTACGAGGGGTGGATCGCCTTGCCGACGTCCTGGACGGCCGTGTAGCGGAGCACGTCGACCTTGCCGGTCTCCGGGTCCACCTCGACGTCCACGATGTGGCAGCCGAACGATGCGCCGACGCCCGTCGGCAGCACGTCCGCGTGGCCCTGGATGAGGCCGCCGGTGAGCGGCAGCTGCGCGCTCAACTCGGCGAACGTGAACGAGCGGTCGTTGCCGTCGTCGTCGGCCGGGCCGCGCACGACGCCGTCGTCGCCGTAGCTGACCGAGTCGCGGTCGACCTCCCAGATGGTCGCGGCGCGCTCCTCGAACTGGCGACGGATGTCCATCGCCGCCTCGTAGACCGCCCAGCCGGTGGCGAACGTCGTACGGCTGCCGCCGGTGACGTGCGTGAAGCCGATCGAGTCGGTGTCGACCACGCGCGGGTGCACGTTGTCGTAGGTGATGCCGAGCGCCTCGGCCAGCTGCATCGCCAGCGATGCCCGCTGCCCGCCGATGTCGACCGAGCCGAGCACGAGGCTCACGTCGCCGTCGGCGCTGACGAGCGCATAGGCGCTGGACTCGAGGCCCGCGTTGCCCCAGTAGCCCATGGAGATGCCGCGGCCGCGGTTCTTGCCGGTGAGCTCGGAGCGGTAGTGCGGGCTCTCCTGCGCGGCCTGCATGACCTCCTCGGCGCCGATGCGGCCGTGCTGCACGCCGTCGGTGCGCCGCACGCCCTCGCTCGAGACGTTCTTGCGCCGGAGCTCCATCTCGTCCATCTCGAGCCGCTCGGCCAGCTCGGTCATGAGCGTCTCCATCGCGAACGTGCCCTGCGGCGAGCCGGGGGCGCGGTAGGCCGCGACCTTCGGCTTGTTCGTGACGACGTCGTAGGCGTCGGTGCGCTGGTTGGGGATGTCGTAGGAGCCGAACATGCAGCCCGCGCCGGCCGCCACGGGCGAGCCGGGGAAGGCGCCGGCCTCGTAGGCCAGCTCCGCCTCGACGGCCACGAGGGTGCCATCGCGCTTCGCGCCGATCTTGCAGCGGACGTAGGTGGCGGAGGTCGGGCCGGTGGCGGTCAGGACCTCCTCGCGGGTCATCAGCATCTTCACGGGCTGCGCGGTCATCCGCGACATGATCGCGGCCATCGGCTCCATGTAGACGGTGATCTTCCCGCCGAAGCCGCCCCCGATCTCCATCGGGATGACCTTGACCTGCCCGACGGGCAGGTCAAGCAGGGCGGCGACGGACTCGCGGACGCTGAACGGGGCCTGCGAGCTGCACCACACGGTGACGTCGCCGTCGGTGCTCCAGAACGCCGTGCCGTTGTGGTACTCGATGTACCCCTGGTGGGCCATCGATGTCTCGAACTCGCGCTCGAGGACAATGTCGGCCTCGGCGAAGCCGGCGTCGATGTCGCCGACGTCGAAGCGCAGGTGGCTCGCGATGTTGCTCGCGTCCTCGGAGCGCTCATCGCTCGGCACGAAGCGGGCGGCCATCTCGGTGGTGCGCATGTAGTCGTGCAGCAGCGGGGCGCCGTCGGCCATCGCCTGGTGCACGTTGAGCACCGGGTCCAGGACCTCGTACTCCACCTCGATGAGGTCGAGGGCGTCCTCGGCGATGTGCTGGTCGGTGGCGCAGACGGCGGCCACGGCGTGGCCGGCGTAGAGCACCTTGTCGGAGGCGAGCACGTTGTCGCGCATCCACTTGAACGGCGTGATCGTCTCGCCGAGGTCCACCATGTCGCCGTCGGTGCGCGGGAAGTCCTCGTTGGTGATGACCGCCTTCACACCGTCGAGCGCGAGCGCCTTCGAGGTGTCGATGCTGATGATGCGGGCGTGCGCGTGCGGGCTGCGCTTGACGCGGCCGTAGAGCATGCGCGGGAGGCGTACGTCCCCGCCGTACTCGGCACGGCCCGTCACCTTGTCGGCGCCGTCGGGGCGCACGGGGCGGCTACCGATGACCTGGTACTCCTGATCGGTCGTGACCACGCTCAACTCCTTCGCTGCGAACGAACGTCGGGACGCCGACCCCGGATGCACGCGCACCCGTCCCACGGCGTCGGGGGGATCATACCGGGTTCGGCGTCACGGGCGAGGCGACAGATGAGTAGCGCCTGTCGCTGCTCCAGGGTCGGGCTGCATTGGCGGGTTGTCGCGAAGGTGCGATCCTCATGGCTGAAGCAGGAGACGTGCGGTGCACTACGCCTTCCCGTGTGAGTTGGAGCCGGAAGTGGACGGCGGCTTCGTCGTCACCTTCCCGGAGGTGCCGGAGGCCATCACAGGTGGCCGCGACCGTGCCGAGGCACTCACGATGGCGGAGGACGCACTCGCGACAGCCCTCGTCGGCTACGTGCTTGAGCGGCGAGCGATCCCCACGCCCGGCTCGCCTCTCGACGGCCACGCAGCCGTCATCCGCGTCGAAGTCACCACGGCCTGAGGTCGCACCTCGTCATGGAGGCGACAGGCGCACGCCCGACGCGGTAGCCTGTCGCCGCTGACGGCTGACCATGGAGGGCGGACACTCATGCGCGTGGATCGGGAGCGGCTGGACCGGGCACTCAACCCCAGGACCGTCGTCGTCGTCGGCGACGCCAAGGCTCGCAACAACCGCTGGCTCCGCAGCAACAAGACCGTCGAGGGCGTCGGCAACCTCTACTCCGTGCAGGTCGACCCCAACGAGCTCGAGGAGATCGAGAAGCTCGGCGTCGAGAACTTCACGAGCCTCGCCGACGTCCCCGGCGACATCGACTACGTCCTCGTCGCCGTCCCCCGCAACGTCGCCCCGCTGATCATGCGCCACTGCATCGAGCGCGAGGTCGCGGGCGCGGCGTTCTTCACCTCCGGCTTCGCCGAGACCGACACCGACGAGGGCCGGGAGTTGCAGGCCACGCTCAAGTCCGCGGCCGAGGAGTCCGGCCTCGTGGTCATCGGGCCGAACTGCATGGGCCTGTACAACCCCGCCTCCGGGGTGCGCTTCGGCCCCAGCCAGCCCGCGGGCTTCGACGGCCCCGTGAGCTTCGTCTCGCAGAGCGGCGCGCACGCGATGGACTTCATCATGTCCGCCCACGACGCCGGGGTGCGCATCGGCAAGGCCGTCAGCTTCGGCAACGGCATCACGCTGGAGAACGCCGACTACCTCGAGTACTTCGCCGGCGACCCGGGCACCGAGTACCTCGCGATGTACGTCGAGGGCCTGCAGGACGGCCGCGCCTTCTTCGAGCAACTCCGCGCGGCGACGCGCGTCAAGCCGGTGGTGCTGTGGAAGGGCGGCCGCAGCAGCGACGGCTCGCGCGCCACCCGCTCCCACACCGCCTCACTCGCCGGGTCGACCGAGGTCTGGAACGCGCTCTGCCAGCAGACCGGCGCGATCCAGGCCGACTCGCTCACCGAGGCGGTCGACATCCTCAAGACCCTCACGCTGGTGCCGCCGTTCACCGGGACCGGCGTCGGCGTGATGGGCGGCTCGGGCGGTCAGTCCGTCTCGATGACCGACGCCTTCGGCGACCACGGGCTGAGCGTGCCGGAACTGTCCGAGGCGTCCCTCACGCAACTCGGCGAGTGGTTCAGCCTCGTCGGCGCGAGCTTCCGCAACCCCATCGACATGGGCACGAACCGCACCGAGCTCGAGCAGATCCTCGGCATCCTCGATCAGGACGAGCACGTCGACGTGGTCAGCATGCAGCTCCGCCCGCGGCCCAAGGACGACCCGGAGCGCGAACAGCTCGACGAGCCGGTCGCCGCGCTCGCCGCTGCCAACGAACGCTCCTCGAAGCCGCACATCGTGCTGCTGCACTCGCCCACGCCGATGGCGCACGGCGAGGCGATGCACGAGCTCGACCAGGAGCTGCAGGCGCTCGGCATCGCGGCGTACCCGAGCTACGACCGCGCCGCCCGAACCCTCGCGAAGGTGAGCGCCTACTACCGCTGGCGCGCGGAGGTGGACGCCGGGGAGTAACCGTCATGGCGACGCAGGCACAGATCGACGAGCTGTTCGAGAAGCTGGCGGAGGAGCGCGAAGCGCTGCTTGCCGCCCTCGCGGAGGTCGACGAGGAGCGGGCTGAGGTACAGCCGCCCGAGGGCGAAGGCGAGGAGGGCTGGTCTGTGAAGGAGCAACTCACGCACCTCGCCGGCATGGACCGCTCGTACCGCCAGTGGGTGATCCGCGCCCTCGCCGAGGAGCGCCCGGACACCTCCGACGGCAAGACGCCGAACGTCCCCCTCGACGTCCCGCAGGAGCAGGCCCACTCGGCCGACCTCCCGACGCTCATCGCGCAGATGAACGCCGAGCGTGCCGAGACGCTGGAGCTGGCCCGCGGCATCGATGCCGAGCAGTACGAGCGCACCGCGTTCGTCCCGGCGTTCGGCGAGCTCACCGTGATGCAGTGGCTCCGCTCGTACTACCGCCACGACCGCATGCACCGCGCCCAGATCCGCGGCGAAGAGTCCGACTACAAGCCCAACTTCGCCGACGGCGCCTCCGAGCCGCGCCCGAACCGCTGAGCGCAGCACTCCACAGCCACGCGCAACGAGCCCTCGGCCAGGCCGAGGGCTCGTCGGTTGTGCTGCCCGCGGGGTATCCCCGCGTAATGGAGAACGACCCGCGGCGTATCCCCGCGTAGCGGAGAAACAGCCTCTGCTAGCGCATCTTCCAGTCGGGGGTGCGCTTCTCGGCGAAGGCCTTCGGGCCCTCCAGGCGGTCCTCCGTCGTGGCGATGAAGTCCGCGATGGGCTCGGCGAGCTTCTCGGAGTACTCGACGGGGAGCTGGCGGCCGGTCTTCACGATGCGCTTGATGGCCTGGACGGCCAGCGGGGCGCACTCGAGGATCTCGTCGGCGAGTTCGTGCGCGGCGGCCCACATCGCGTCGCGGTCCGGCACGCGGCGCTGGATGAGGCCGATATCGTAGGCGCGCTCGGAGTTCATGTGTCCGCCGGTGAGCTGGATCATCATCGCCTCGCGGTACGGGATGATCCGCGCGAGGTTGTGCAGGCCCGGCCCGGCCAGCAGCGAGCGGCGCGGCTCGGGCAGGCCGAAGCGCGACTGCTCCGTCGCGACGACCATGTCGCAGTAGATGGTCACCTCGAGGCCACCCGCCAGGCAGTAGCCGTCGACGGCCGCGATGAGCGGCTTGCGGCACGCGTCGAGCTGGTCGAAGCCGTTGTAGCCAGGGCCCATGTCGCTGTCGTCGACGCCCTCGGACTGGTCGCGCTCGGTCATCTCCTTGAGGTCGGCGCCGGCGGAGAAGGCGCGGCCGCCCTCGCCGGTGATGATGGCGACCAGCAAGTTGTCGTCGGCCTCGTACTCGTGGATGGCCTCGCCGATGGCGTTCAGGATCTCGCGGTTCAGCGCGTTCATCGCCTCGGGGCGGGTGAGGGTGATGATCGCCTTTCGACCCTCGGTCTCGTAGCGCAGCGTGTTCGTCGGTGTGATGGCCATGGCTATACCTTCGCTTCCGGTGTGTTCGACGTGGTTCGGGCCGCATTGTAGGCGGTCGCCCGCACCCGGCGTGAGACGCGCACGGCGCCTACGTCCCGTGCTCCTCGACGCGACGCAGGAACGTCGAACTCCCCATGACCCGGGCGCCGAGTCGCTCGACGCGCCTCCGCAGCGCCGCGTCCGAGGTCACGACGACGAGCGACTCCGGCTCGGCGTCAGCCTCGACGAGGTCGACGATACGGTCGTCGGCCGCGTCACGCCCGCGCCTCGGCGCGTAGAGCACGCGCACATCGTTGTGGTCGCCTTCCGGCAGCCCGTCCAGCGGGCGGCCGTCGAGGACGATGGTGAGGGACACGCCCGAGGCGGCGGCGAAGTCCTGGAGCGTGTCGATGAGCCCTCGCTTGGCCCGGTCGCGGTCGCGCCACCACCCGGTCGGGCGGCTGCCGATGACGTTCATCCCGTCGACGATCAGCCGTTCCATGCTGTGTCAGGTGGTCAGGACGGTGTGCGTGGGCGCGGCGCGCCCATCGTTCGGCTACGCGTCCCGCGATGGCGACCACATGCTGGGCAGGCGACCTACCGCACGGCAGCCAACGCGCACGGCCCATGTGATGGCGGACGGGCGCCGGTCGCGCAGACGGAACGTGGCCTCGCCGTCGCTTGCGCCGATCTCGTAGTCGCCCGACTCGATGTCGATGACGACGAAGGTGCCCTTCTCGAGGTCCCCGAGCTTCGGCTTGATCCGCTCGTAGATGGCGTCTCCGCGAGCCGCCACCTCGCCCGGCTCGTACCTGCGCTCCATCGCGCTCTCCTCATGACTGCCGTGGGAGCGGTCATGCGCAGGCCGAGGATACCGCGTCGGACGATGCCGGACGTACCGCGCCTCGCGCGACCCTTAACGCCGCAGCCCCCGCACGAGGCGGGGGCTGCCTTGCGTCGCGAGGTGCGAGGCGACTAGCCGCGCGGCAGGCCGAGCCCGCGCGTGGCGATGATGTTGCGCTGAATCTCCGACGTCCCACCGGCGATGGTGGCCGGGATGCGGTGGAAGTAGTTCTGCGTGAACCGGCTGCGGTACGGCGAGTACTCGCTCTCCTCGTCCCACACGTTCGAGTACAGCCCGAACATGCGCGTGCCCGTGCGGTGCACCCGCTGGCTCACCTCGGACGAGAACACCTTGCCCATCGAGGCCTCCATGTTCGGGATCAGCCCCGATGCCTGCATCGACGCGATGCGGAACGAGAGGTTGAAGCTCACCTGGATCTCGATGTAGCGGTCGGCGATCTCCGAACGCACCGTCGGCAGCTCGTCGACGCGCGACTTCTGCGCGCCCTCGTCCTCGTGGATGTACTCGAGGGCCGCCAGCAGTTGGCGCTCCATCTCTACGGCTCCACCGATCGAGGAGCGCTCGTAGTCGAGCAGCGTCATGCCGACGTACCAGCCGCGGTTGACCTCACCCACCACCTGCGAGGCGGGCACCCGGACATCCTCGTAGAACGTCTCGTTGGAGAAGTGCTTCCAGCCGCCGCTGATGAGCGGGCGGACGCTGATGCCGGGGGTCTGCATGTCCATCAGCATGAAGCTGATGCCGCGGTGCTTCGGCGCGTCCGGGTCGGTGCGCACGAGCGCGAAGATCCAGTCGGCGCGGTGCGCGTTGGAGGTCCAGATCTTCTGGCCGTTGACGACCCACTCATCGCCGTCGCGGATGGCGCGCGTCTGCAGCGAGGCGAGGTCGGAGCCGGCGCTCGGCTCCGAGTAGCCCTGCGCCCACGCGATATCGCCGTTGAGCGTGGAGGTGAGGAACTTGCTCTTCTGCTCGTCGGTGCCGTGCACGATCAGCGTCGGCCCCAGCATCGCGACGCCTTGCCCGCCGACCTGCGGCGCGCCGGCCTTGGACATCTCCTCGTTGAGGATGAAGTGCTCCATCGAGGACATCCCGGCGCCGCCGTACTCCTGCGGCCAGTGGGGCGCGACCCAGCCGCGCTCGGCGACGGCGGCTTCCCACTCGGCGGCCGCGGCCTTGGCTTCGTCGTCGCCGAGGAAGCGGTCGGTCTGCCAGTCGCCCTGGTCGCCCTGCTCGGCGAGCCGCCGGTAGTAGGCCGGCAGCCGCGACTCGATGAAGCCTGCAACGTCCGCCCGGAATGTCGCCTGGTCCGCGCTGTCTCCCCAGTCCATCTCGTGTCCTCCTACGCGCGCGCGCTCATTCGTTGTCGTCGGCCCGCGGGCCACGAGGCATCCTAGCACCGGTGGACCGCAGCGGCAGGGCGTGGCTTCAGGCTGCGAGCCTGCGGTCCGGTCCCGCGCCACCAGTCGTGCGCGGGCGGACGCCGTCAGGCGTCGAACTCCACGGTGAGCGGCCGATGGTCGCTCCGAGGCCAGTCCCCGTAGCTCCCGACCGATACCTCGGTCAGCCGACTCGCCCACGTCTCGGGAAGGAAGCAGTAGTCGATGTGGAAGGGGTTGGACTCGTGCCACTGGTGGTAGTACGTGGCGCACGTCTCCTCGCCGTACGCTTCGCCCGTGAGGTGGTGATACGCACTGACCAGGCCAAGCTCGTCACGCATCTGCTGCAGGAACTCCGCCGAGGCGCGTTCCTGCCCCTGCACCCCCGGCGAGCTGTTGAAGTCGCCGGCGGCCACGACCGGCAGGCCGTCCGCGGCGTCGACGCAGGCGGTCATCGCGCCCCACGCCACCTCGTTGTACGGCGGGTGGGTCCACACGCCGACGAACACGAACGGCTCCGGCGCCTGCACCACCACGGGCACGACCGTCGGGTGCAACGATGGGATCTCGATCGCCTCGATCCGCAACGCCTCGGACGTACTGACGACCGCCGAGCCCTGGAGCCCATCGTCGCCGCGCCAGACGACGGCAGCGTCGTCATCGTCCGGGCGGCGACACTCCTGCAGTGCGACGAGGTCGGCGTGGAGCGGCTCCAGCAGGGCCAGGGACTCGCCCACGCCCGCTCCGCGATAGCAGTTCCAGGTCGTCACCCGCATCACGAGGTGCCCGTCGTCGCGAGGCGTCGATGCATCGACGTTACGTCAAGCGCTCCATCAACGTGTTGATGCGCGCCCGTAGCGCCTCGTCGGCCGTTACCGCCAGCGCCCGCTCGAAGTCCGAGCGCGCCTTCCACGTCGACCCCGCGCTCGCGTGCGCGCGGCCGCGGTTCACCAGCGCCGCCACCAGCAGCGGCTGCTGCTCCAGCACCTTGTCGAAGTCCTCGATCGCGCCCGCGGGCCTGCCCGCCCCGAGGAGCACGACGCCCCGGTTGTTGAGCGCGGTGACGCTGTTCGGCGCGATGCCGATCGCGCGGTCCAGGTCCTCGAGCGCACGGTCGAACTCCCCGACATCGGCGAGGACGGCCGCGCGGCCGGTCAGCGCCGCGACGCGGTCCGGGTCGCTCCCAATCTCCATCGCCTGGTCGAAGTCGTCGAGTGCGCCGTCGAGGTCACCGCGGATGCGGCGCGTCTCGCCGCGCCCGAGGAAGGCGTTGACCTTGCCGGGCTGCAGCGTGAGCGCCTGCTCGTAGTCCGCGAGCGCCTCGTCGACGCGGCCGAGGGCGCGGCGTGCGGCGGCGCGGCCGCAGTACGGGTCCACGTATGCCGGGTCGATCTCCAGGGCGCGGTTGTAGTCGTCCTCGGCGCGTTGCGGCTGGCCGACGTCGAGGAGGAGGTTGCCTCGGTTGTTGTACGGCTCCTTGGTGTCGGGCGCGGTCTCGATGGCGCGCGTGAACTCGGCGAGCGCGCGCTCGGTCTCGCCGGACTGCGCGTACGCGATGCCACGCTCGTTGAGCTCGTTGGCGATGTCACTCGGTGTGCGGTCGGCCGAGGGCTCCCCGGGCGCGTCGGCCTTCGGGATGCCGAGTCCCGGCGGTCCCGGCGCCGGTGCGGTGGGCCCCGCCACCGCTTCGTCCGGGTCGCTCGCGCGGGGCATACCCAGCCTGCGCGGTCCGGGTGCGGGCCGCTCCTCCGCGCCGGACTCGCCCGGATCCTGCTCGGCCGCGTCCTGCTCGCTCTCGCTCACCTCGGACCTCCTCCCGGCGTTCCGCGCCCCGATGGCTCAGAACGAGACGACGACGATGATGCCTGCCACGCTCAGGGTAGTGCCAAGCACCACCCGGCGGGTGAGCCGCTCCTGCAGAAACACGATCGCGAACGGGATCGCGAACAGCGGGGCCGTCGCGGAGAGCACCGCGGTCCGCGCCGCGCCGGCCTCGATGAGGGCGTAGACGTAGAGCAGGTTCGCGAGCGAGATGCCGCCCACGCTCGCCACCGCGACGGTTACCAGGTCGCGCCGGCGCGAGACGGCGTACCGCAGGTCGGCGCGGCGCGCGGTCGTCAGCAGCCCCATCAGCAACACCGTGCCGACGGTCATGCGCACTGCCGTTGCCGGGATCGCGCCGAGCTCGCCGCCCGCGCTCGCCAGCCAGAGCGTCGCGACGGTCCAGAGCACGGGCGCGACCGCGAGCAGCGCGTAGCCCTCGAGCTTGCGTGTCGCGGCAGCCGGGGCGACGATCGGCGACCCCGTCCCGGCGGGCGCGGCCGTCGGTTCGACCTCGGTGGCGCCGTGCTCCGGGCCTCGCTGCCAGCGCGTGACGATCAGGTAGGTGCCGCCGATGATGAGCGCCCCGCCGAGCGGGAGGCCGGGCGTGAAGCGCTCGCCGAGCACGACCACGCCCCCGACGGTGGCGAACAGGATGTAGAGCCCCGTGGTGACACCGTACGTGCGCTGCATCCCGGCCACGGACAGCGCCCGGATGTAGAGCGGCTCCGCGACCGCGAAGTCGATGACCCCGCTGCCCGCCACCGCGAGCAGCGTGACCGCGCTCGCGCCCACCACGTCGGCGGTCTGCCCGGACGCGATCAGCGCGACGAGGATGACGGCCGTCGCGAACGAGACTTCGAGCCCGGTGAGCGCTATCGTCGGCAGCCGGGTGCTCAGTGACGTCACCGCCGTGCCGGCCGCAGCCCAGCTCATCGCCATCGTCAGGGCCGCAGCCTCGCCCACGCGGTAGCCCTTCAACCCTCGCGACGCCCGGCCGCGGGCTCAGAACGAGACGACGACGATGATGCCGGCCACGCTCAGGGTAGTACCGACCAGGACGTACCGGGTGAGCCGCTCGCGCAGGAACACGATGGCGAGCGGCATGGCGAAGAGCGGCGAGCACGACGTGAGTACGGCGGTGCGCGCCGCACCCGCCTCGAACAGCGCGTACACGAACAGCAGGCTCGCGATCACGATGCCGGCGATCCCCGCCCCCGCGATCGTGACCATGTCGCGGCGGCGGCGCACGGCCGACTCGATCTCTCGGGGGCGCGTGGCCACGACGAACGCCATGAGCAGCGCCGCGCCCACGGGCACGCGCAGCCCGGCCGCCGGAATCGGGCCGACGTGGTCGCCCGCGCCGGCCAGCACGATGGTCGCGGTGGTCCACAGCACCGGCACCATGAGCAGCAGCGCGTAGCCCTGGACGCGCCGGGAGCGCGCCCACGCCGGCATCGGGGCCGTCGCCGTCCTCGGCCCGCCCGCGCCCGGGAACGTCGGCGCGGGTTCCTGCGCGTGGACGAGCTGCTCCTGCCGGAACGCCGCGATCAGGTAGGCGCCGCCGATGATCAGCACGCCGCCGACCAGCAGGCCCGGCGTGAAGCGCTCGCCGAGGATGAGCACGCCGCCGGCTGTCGAGAACAGGATGAACAGCCCCATCGCCACCGGGTACGTGCGCTGCATTCCGAGGATCGACAGCGTGCGCACGTAGACCGGCTCGGCGATGGCGAAGCCGACGATGCCGCTCGTGACGACCGCGAGCAGCGTCGTTGCGCTGGCGGAGGTCAGGTCGTCGTACTGCCCCGAGGCCACGAGGAGGGCGATCAGGATCACGCTCGCGAACGACGACTGCAGCCCGCCCACCACGAGCGCCGGGAGGCGCACGCTCACCGAGGTGAGGGCGATGCTCGCGACGGCCCAGCCCATCGCCGCGGTCAATGCGGCCGCCTCACCCATGCGTCGCCCCCCGGGGCCGAACAGCTCAGAACGTGACGACGATGATGATGCCCGTCACGCTCAGTGTCGTGCCCAGGAGTATCTGCCGCGTGAGCTGCTCGCGCAGGAAGATCACCGCGAGCGGGATCGCGAAGAGCGGCGAGCTCGCCGACAGGATCGCCGAGCGCGCCGCACCCGCCTCGATCAGCGCGTAGACGTAGAGCAGGCTCCCCGCCGAGATGCCCGCCAGGCTCGCGCCGGCGATCGTCAGCACGTCGCGGCGGCGCGCGACGACGGTCCGCAGCTCGCGTGGGCGGACCATCGAGACGAACGCCATGAGCAGGAACGCACCCGCCGGCACGCGCAGCGCGGCCAGCGGCACCGCACCGAGGTCGCCGCGCGCCCCGGCGACCCAGAGCGAGGCGACCGTCCACAGGGCGGGCACCGTGACCAGCAGCGCGTAGCCCTCGTAGTCTCGGAGGGTGCGCCGCACCGCGATGGGTGCGAGGGCCGTGCCGGGGCCTGCCCAGCCGCCGACGCCGCCGGAGCGCGGCGGGCCGTGCCCGGCCTGCTCCGAGGTCCGCTCGCGGCTCGAGACGATGAGGTACGCGCCGGCGAGGATGAGCCCGCCACCTCCGAGCAGCCCGGGCGTGAGGTGCTCGCCCAGGATGAGCACGCCCCCGACCGTCGTGTAGAGGATGAAGAGCCCGATCGTGACGGGGTACGTGCGCTGCATCCCCACGATCGAGAGCGCGCGGACGTAGACGGGCTCGCCGATCGCGAAGCCGACGACCCCGCTGCCTGCAACCGCGAGCAGCGTCAGCACGTCGGCGCTCAGCAGGTCGTCGAGGGTTCCGGTGAGCAGCATCGCGCTGATCAGCACGACGCTGGCGAACGAGGTCTGGAGCGCGCTCAGCCCAATCGCCGGGAGGCGGCCGCTCAGCGAGGCGACTGCCGTGCTGGCGAAGGCCCAGCTCAGGGCCGCCGTGAGCGCCGCGGCTTCGCCCAAGTCAGGCCGCCTCCACCAATGGCGGCGGTGCGACGGGCTGCTTCACCGGCGGCCGGCGCGAGACCAGGATCAGCGCCGACCCGACCGCGATCACCACGGAGAGGGTGAAGAACGCGCCGATGTAGTTCCCGACCGCATCGTGGTAGAGCCCCGTCAGGATCGGCCCGGTCACCGCGATGATCACGCTGATCGGCAGCCCCGTGCTGCGCACCGACGCGATGTAGCGGCGCCCGAAGTACCACGCCCACACGAAGTCGAACAGCGGGAACATCCCGCCCACGCCGAAGCCGAAGATGGAGAACACGACCAGCATCGCGATCAGCGACGTCTCCCCGGCCACCGGCATCAACGCCACCGACGTGCCCATCATCGCCATCGCCAGCACGGACAGCCCTCGCGGCGAGCGCTTCTGCATGATCCACGCCCAGAAGAACTTCGAGAGCAGCGCGACGAAGCCTTGCGCCGCGAACACCAACGCGGCCTGTGGCCGCGTGTAGCCGGTGTCGGTCATGAAGGGGATGACATGCGCGTAGATGGACGCCACGACGGCGACGCCGAGCGCGAATCCGACCGCGACGAGCCACAGAGCGGGCGTCCGTACCGCCTCACCACGCGTATACGAGCTCATGAAGTCGCGACGGACCATCTCCATCTGCCGCCGCTCCTCCTCGGTCGGCTCCTCGTAGCCCGTCTTGCCGTCGGGCAGGATCCCGTAGTCCTCCGGCTGCCGGCGCATGACGAGGGCGCACGGGTACACGAGGACCAACGTGGCGAAGCCCAGCACGACCCAGCCGGCCTCCCACCCGTAGTTGTCGACGATCGGCGTGAGCGCGAGCGGCGGGATGATGCCGCCCAGCGACGGGCCGATCGAGGCCAGCGCAATGACGCGCCCGCGGTTGACCACGAACCACTTCGAGAGCGTCGCGTTGACGACGAACGGGCCGACCATGAAGAGGCCGAGCTGGCTCATCGCCCCTCGCACCACGATGAACTGCCAGAGCGTGTCGATCTGCGAGACGGCGATCAGCGAGAGCCCGCCGAGCGTGCCGCCGACGAGCATGATCGGCCGCGCGCCGTAGCGGTCGATGAGCGGGCCGATGAAGAAGCCGCTGATGCCGCCGATGCCGAAGCCGATCGAGGCGGCCAGCACGAACTCGGAGCGCGACCACCCGAGCTCCTCGGTCATGGGGACGAGGAAGACGCCGGTGACCTGCGCCGCGAAGCCGATGGTGACGAACTGGGTGATGATCGCGCCGGTGAAGATCCACCAGCCCCAGAAGACGCGCGGGGCCTGCGGCGTCGCATCCACCTCCGCCATCGAGCCGTGCGTAGAGGCCATAGGCACCCCGGGCGGACGACGATGCGCCGCCCGCATACCCCGCCGGGGTAGTGTACGTGCTCGACGCTCTACGGAACGCCGGTGACGCGGAACGGCCCGCACCGTGTGGTGCGGGCCGTCCCTTGTGTCCGACGCGAATGCGTGGCCGGGCTAGCGACCCTGCCAGCGCGGCTCGCGCTTCTCGGCGAAGGCCACTGGGCCTTCCTTGGAGTCCTCGGAGCTGAGGACCTTCTCGTTGACCAGCGCGCCCACCTGGAGCGAGTCGGTCATCTTGGCCTTGCGCCAGGTCTGCGCGACCTGCTTGGTGCCCTGGATGGACAGCGGCGCGTTGGTCGCGATCAGCTGCGCGATCTCGACCGCACGAGGCATCAGCTGGTCGGGCTCGAGCACCTCGGTGACGATGCCGAACTGCAGTGCCTGCTCCGGCGAGATGCGGTCGCCGGTGAGCAGCACGTAGTTCGAGGCCGCCGCGCTGATGACGCGCGGGAGGTGGTAGATGCCGTAGCCGGCCAGGATGCCGCGCTTCACCTCAAACAGGCCGAAGTACGCCTCGGTCGAGCAGATGCGGATGTCGCAGTCGAGCGAGGTCTCCATGCCGCCGCCGATGGCGAGGCCGTTGATCGCGGCGATGAACGGCTTGGGACTGCGCGAGTAGACCATGCCGTCCATCTGCGGCGCGCTGGTGTCGAACGCCCGGCCGCCGGGGCCGGAGACGCGCTCGGCCATCTCCTTGAGGTCCGCGCCCGCGCAGAACGCGCGGCCCGAGCCGGTCACGATGCCGGCCCGCATGTTCACGTCCGCGTTGAAGTCCGCCACGGCCTCGGCCATCTCGGCCATCAGCGTCCCGCCCAGCGCGTTCAGGCGCTCGGGCCGGTTCAGCGTGAACGTCGCATAGAAGTCATGCTTGTCGTAGATCACGTCCGGCATTCGCCAGCTCCTCTCTGCATGCAGCGCCTCGCCCGATCCGACGTTCGCGCCTGCCCGTCTCTTCCGGGCGCTCGCAGTCTAGCGAACGCGCGCGCTCCGCGCCTCGCGGCCGCGTGTCACCGGCCCAGCCAGCGCGGCTCGCGCTTCTCCGCGAACGCCGTCGGGCCCTCGATGGCGTCCTCGGACTCCATGATCCGGGCCAGCGTCGGGCTCCCCACGCGCACCGAGTCGTCGAGCTCGGCCATGCGCCAGCTGCGCGCGACCTCCTTGGTGCCCTGGATCGACAGCGGCGCGTTCGACGCGATCAGCTCGGCGATCTCGACCGCGCGCGGCATGAGGCGCTCGGGCTCGACCACCTCCGTGACGATGCCGAACTGCAGCGCCTGCTCCGTCGAGATGCGGTCGCCGGTGAGCAGCACGTAGTTCGAGGCGGCCGCACTGATGGTGCGCGGGAGGTGGTACCACGCGTAGCTGGCCGTGATCCCGCGCCGCACCTCGAACAGCCCGAAGTACGCCTCGGTCGAGCAGATCCGGATGTCGCAGTCCAGCGCGGACTCCAGGCCGCCTCCGATACAGAGGCCGTTGATCGCGGCGATGAACGGCTTGGAGCTGCGCGAGAACATGGTGTCGTCCCAGCTGTCCTCGTCGGCGCCGTCGCCCTCGGCCATCTCCTTGAGGTCCGCTCCGGCGGAGAAGGCGCGGCCCGCGCCGGTCAGGATGCCGACGCGCATGTTCGCGTCGTGGTTGAAGTCGGCGACGGCCTCCCCGAGCTCCGCGCCGAGTCGGACGCTCTGGGCGTTGAGGCTCTCCGGGCGGTTCATCGTGAACACCGCGTGGAAGTCGTGCTTCTCGTAGATGACGTCGGGCATGCTGCTCCCCCTCGCTCGCGAGCAGTCTAGCGAACGCCCTCGCACGGTCGCTCGCGCGCCGCCGCTTGAAAGGCGGTCGCGCGCCGCCTACCGTCACGAGGCGAGCCCAGGGGGCCGCGATGGCCGGACCGCTGCTCGGCATCCGCGTGCTGGACCTCACCCAGGGGGTCGCGGGGCCCTACGCCACCAAGCTCCTCTCCGACTACGGCGCCGACGTGGTCAAGATCGAGCGCCCCGACGGTGGCGACCCCGCGCGCCGCATCGGCCCGTTCCCCGGCGACCGCCCGCACCACGACCGCAGCGGCATGTTCTTCGAGCTCAACAGCGGCAAGCGCGGCGTCACGCTCAACCTCGCCACAGCCACCGGGCGGCGCATCCTCCAGCGCCTCGCCGCCGGCGTCGACCTTGTCATCGAGTCGTTCCGGCCCGGCACCCTCGCGCGGCTCGGCCTCGACGCCGAGCGACTCGAGGCGATCCGGCCGGCGGCGGCGCTGGTGCAGCTCAGCAACTACGGGCAGGACGGCCCCTACCGCGACTTCGGGATGGACGACCTCGGCGCGTACGCGATGGGCGGCGTGCTCGCGCTGACCGGCGGCGAGGGCCGCGAGCCCGCGCGGATCGGGCTCTACGCGCCGCTCTTCCTCGCCGGTGGCGTGCTCGCGACGTACACCATCGGCGCGGTCTTCGGCTCGCGGCGCACCGGGCGCGGCGAGCGCGTCGACGCGTCGCTGATGGAGATCCTCGCCAGCTCGATGGACCGCGGCGGACCGAACCTCGTCGCGTACCAGTACTCGGGCAGCCTGATGACGACGCGGTCGGCGAGCCAGCTCCGCAACGCGATGCCGAACGGCGTGTTCCGGTGCAGCGACGGCTACGTCTCGATCACCGGCCAGCCGAACTTCTTCCCTCGCATGGCCCGCATGATCGACCGTCCCGACCTCGCGGACGACGAGGCGTTCCTCGCGCGCCTCGACGACCCGGAGTTCCTGCCCGAGGTCGAGCCGCTCCTCACGGGCTGGCTCGCCATGCACACGAAGCGCGAGGTCATGGAGCAGGGCCAGGCCGAGGGCCTGCCCGTCAGCGCGCTCAACACCATGGAGGACGTCTTCAACGACCCGCACCTGCGCGAGCGCGCGTTCTTCGAGACCGTCGAGCAGCCCGCCGCGGGGAACGTCGTCATGCCCGGCCTGCCGCTGCGCATGTCGGACACGCCGGGCCAGGTCCGCCCCGCCCCGACGCTCGGCGAACACACCGTCGAGGTGCTGACCGGGGACCTCGGCTACTCGGTGCAGGACATCGCGGTCCTCGCGCAGCGGGGCGTGGTCTGATGGCCGCGTTCGACCCCGGCGACGACCCTCGCCCCCTCGCGGGCGTGCGCATTATGTCGCAGGCGATCGTGTGGGCCGGGCCGACCGGCACGCTCATCCTCTCCGACCTCGGCGCCGAGGTGATCGAGGTCGAGTCGATCCAGCACTTCACGCCCACGCGCGGCAACGTCCGCCACGTCCCGCCCGAGCAGGCGCAGGGGCCGATGGGCGCGAGCTTCGCCAACCGCGACATCAGCGAGGGCTTCTGGAACCGCCGCAACTCCTTCAACTACGCCTCGCGCGGCCACAAGAGCATCACGCTCGACCTCCGCAGCGCGGCCGGCCGCGAGCTCTTCTTCGACCTCGCGCGCGCCTCCGACGCCTATATCGAGAACAACGCCGCTGGCGTCGTCGACCGCCTCTTCGGCGGGTGGGAGGCGCTGTCACAGGTCAACCCGAGGCTTGTGATGGCCAGCTTCCCCGGCTTCGGGCTGAGCGGGCCGTACCGCCACTTCAAGGGCTACGGCGCGACGATGGAGGCAGTGGCCGGTCACACCATGCTCCGCGGCTACCGCGGCGAGTCGCCCGCCGAGGTCTCGGCGACGTTCCACGGCGACCCCAACGCGGGCGCACACGCCGCCTTCTCGATCATCGCCGCGCTGATCGCGCGCGAGCGCACCGGCCGTGGGCAACACATCGAGATCTCGCAGTCCGAGGCGGTCGCGCACCACGTCTCGTACGGCTTCCTCGACTACTCGATGAACCGCCGCGTGCAGGAGCCGCAGGGCAACCGCGACCCCTCGATGTCCCCCTGCGGCGTCTTCCCCGCGCGCGGCGAGGACGCCTGGATCGCCGTCGCCGTCCCGGACGACGCGGCGTTCGGGGCGCTCGCCACCGAGCTGGGCCTCCCCGGCCTCGCTGACGATCCGCGCTTCGCGACCGTCGTCGCGCGCAAGCGCAACGAGGACGACCTCGAGGCGCTCGTGGCGGGTGCGACAGCGAACGCGACGCCGGCGGAATGGATGGAGCGGCTCCAGGCGGTCGGCGTCCCGGCGGCGATCGTCTACCACCAGCCCGACATGTTCGACGACCCGCAGCTCCTCGCCCGTGACTTCTTCGCCGAGATCGGCCACCCGACGATCGGCCCGTACCTCTACCCGGGCGCCATGGCGAAGCTCGTCCGCGGCCCCGCCGACCTCGAGACGCCGGCGCCGACGCTCGGCGAGCACAACGAGGAGATCCTGCAGGGCCTGCTCGGCGTCAGCGACAAGCGCTACCAGCAACTCCTCGACGACGAGGTGATCGGCACGGTCTACCTCGAGGACGCGCGCTGAGGTCCGCCGTTCAGCCCGCAACGCCCCGGCGCGCTATCATCGGCGACAACATGCTGACTTCGAGCACACCCCACGCGCGCGGGCACCGCGAGGCGGGGCCGACGCGATGACCGCTACGCGCGACCAGGAAGGCGTCACGGCAACGGACGCGGGCGCCGACGGCGCACCGGCGGCCGCCGCATACGCCGCGCCGCCCGAGCCGCCTCGCAAGCGCAAGGGCATCTTCTTCGGCTGGTACATCGTCGCCGGCGGCTTCGTCCTCAACGCCATCCTCGGCGGGCTGATGTTCCACGCCTTCGGGCTCTACGTCGTGCAGTTCGTGGACGAGTTCGGGTGGAGCCGCACCGCGCTCTCGATCGCGTTCTCCATCCAGATGGTCGAAGCGGGACTCCTCGGCCCCATCCAGGGCTTCGTGCTCGACAAGTTCGGGCCGCGGCGCATCATGCTCGTCGGTATCACGATCTTCGGCATCGGCTTCTTCATGCTGAGCCAGATCAACACCCTGACTGAGTTCTACATCGCCTTCATCGTGATCGCGCTCGGCATGGGCGTCGGCTCGATGATGGGCGTGGCTGTCGCGGTGGTGAACTGGTTCAACCGCAAGCGGGCGTTCGCGACAGCGCTCATGGCCATCGGCTTCGCTTTCGGGGGCTTCCTGCAGCCGGGCGTCGCCTGGTCGCTCGAGAACCTCGGCTGGCGGGAGACCTCGGTCATCTCGGGGCTGCTCGTGCTCGGCATCGGGCTCCCGCTCGCCATGCTCATGCGGCACCGCCCCGAGCAGTACGGCTACGGCGTCGACGGCGACCCGCCGCGCCAGGGGCTCGGCGGCGGTGCACCCGCCGAGGAGTTCGACCCCGACGAGATCAACTTCACGTGGCAGGAGGCGATGCGGACGCGCGCGTTCTGGCTCATCTCCGTCGGCCACGCCCTCTCGCTGCTCGTCATCGGCGCCGTGATGGTGCACTTCGTCTCGTACGTCAACGACAGCCTCGGCTTCTCGCTGGGCCAGGCGGCGAACCTGCTGCTCGTGATCACGGTCTTCACGGTGATCGGGATGCTGCTGGGGGGCTACCTCGGCGACCGGATGCCGATGCGGCATATCCTCGCGGTAGCGATGATCGGCCACATGGTGTCGCTGTTGATACTGACGCTCTGGCCGACGCTCACCGGAGCCCTCACGTTCTCGGTCATCCACGGACTCGCCTTCGGCGCCCGCGGTCCACTCACGATGGCGATCCGGGCCGAGTACTTCGGCCGGGCATCCTTCGGCACGGTGATGGGGTTCTCATCGCTGATCATCCTTGCCGGGATGGTGTTCGGCCCGATCGTGGCCGGGCAGAGCTACGACATCACCGGGTCGTACCAGATCGGCTTCATCGGCCTCGCCATCGTCGGCGGACTCGGCTCGCTCGCCTTCGTCTGGTCGACGCGCCCCGCGCCGCCGCCGTCGTGGCATGCGAGGCAGGCGGCGGGCCTGATGCCCGGGGTCCAGCCCTCGCCCGCCGCCATGGCGCCGACGCCGGCCACAGCGTCCGCTGCCCCGACGCCTGTCGCCGCCACTACGGCCGCCTCGACGGCCCCAGCCGCGGAGCCCGCCTCGCCGATCCGGGCGCGCAGGCGTCGGTCGCGCATGGCCTGGGTCTGGTGGACCGTCGCGATGGTCGTCGTGGGGAGCGCGGTCACCGCCGCGTTCATCGCGGGCGGCGCGGACTTCGCGCTCGATGTCGGGTTCGCCGTCGTCGTGGCAGTCAACGACGCCTTGCTGGCGCTCTTCGACAGCTACGGCGCGCTGCCCACCATGCTCACCCTCGGCGCCATGGTGCTTGTGGTGCTCGCCAGCTGGCTGATCGCGAGGAGGGTGCGGAGGCGACGCGAGGAGGATCGCGCATGGTCGGCGCCGGTCATGGTCATCGCCACGGGCGCGGAAGCCGCCGAGCGCATCGCCGCGACGGAAGGGCGTGCACCGGCCGTCGCCGCCGACGTGGACGAGGCCCCCGCCCCTGCCGAGCCGGTCGAGGCGGTCGCCTCGGTCGAGGACACCGAGCCAGCCGAAGCCGCCGAACCGGCAGCAGCCATCGATGCGGCCGAGCCCACCGAGGACACCGAACCTGACGACCCTCCGGCCGCTCTCGAGGCCGAGGAGCCCGTTGAGGTCCCGGAGGCCGTCGCGGCTGGTGACGACGAGGAGGCCGTGGAGACCTCGGAGCCTACCGAGGCAGCCGAGCCGGCGCCAACAGCGGAGACACCGGAGCCCGTCGCCACGACGGGCGAGCCTGAGTCTGAGGCGGCCGCGGAACCGATCGTCGGCACGAACGATGTCGGCCCCTCGGTGGAGCCGGCGTCGCCCGAGCCCGCCACGGACGCCGAGGCGCCGGAACCCGTCGCCGCAACGAACGACGTCGAGCCCGCCGCCGCGGAGGCCCTCGAGCCCTCCGGAGTCGCGGATCGGGTCGCGGAACCAGAAGACACCGCAGAGATCCTCGAACCGGTCGCGGCGGTCGAGATGCCGGAGCCGGGCGAGCCGGTCGGCGCTGCCGAGCCCGTCAACGGCGACGGGACGGCCGAGGCCGGCGCCCCGCGCCGCCGCCCGATCGCGACGCTCTCACACGGCGGGCTTGCCTGAGCCCGGTGCTGCGCGCCTAGCCTCGCCCCATCATCCGCGTCACCGCGATCTCGATCGCGACGCGGCTCGCGTTCTCGCCCGGCTGCCCGTACCGCGCCGCGTAGGCGTCCACGGCGCGTGCGACGTCGTCCGGCGCGCTGACCACGCGCGCCTGCCCCTCGAGCGAGAGCCATCGCCCTCCGTCGACCTGGGCGACCGCGGCCGGTCCGCCGTCGCCGATGTTGCGCACCTTCTGCGAGCTGTCGAACGTGATGATCCGAGCCACGCGCTCATCGGCGTCGTAGCCGAAGCCGACCGGCACGACGTGCGGGCTGCCGTCGGCACGCAGCGTCGTCAGCGTCGCCAGGTGGCGTTCGGACAGGAACGCCAGCACCGCGTCGTCGAGGTTGGACAGGTCGAGCGCCACAGTGCGCCTCCTCGTTAGTTGCTCAGCAGTCCGTTGTCGGTGAGGAACTCCAGGAGCAGCGGCCGGAAGACCTCGCGCTTGTCGCGGTACACGCCGTGTCCGGCATCCTGCACGATCTCGGTGCGCGCGCCCGGGATGTTGCGGCCGAGCACCACGGAGCCACCCGCGCCAGCGACCACGTCGGCGCCGCCGCCCACCACGAGCGTGGGGCAGGAGATGCGGTGCAGCTCGCCCGTGAGCGGGTGCTCGCGCGTGCCGGCGATGGCGCGCGCCTGCGCGACGAAGGAGTCGACGTGCTCGGGCAGCACCTCCGGGGCGTTCGAGGCGTCCAGGGCGCGGTGGCCCTCGAACGCCGCCTCGAAGTCGCGGCCCGCGAGCGCCGCGGCGCCGAGCCGGGCGAACTCGCCGCGCTGGTACCAGTCCTGGGAGCTGGTCGCGTTGACCTCGCTCGACGAGGAGTCGATCACCAGCGCCGCGCAGCGCTCCGGGTGGTCGAGGGCGAAGCGCTGGACCAGGTACCCGCCCCACGAGACGCCGTAGACCACGGCCCGCTCGATCCCGAGGTGGTCGAGCAACTTCGCGAGGTCGGCGGCGTAGAGCGGCAGCGAGTACTTCGCCGCCTGCCCTGACCGGCCGAGTCCGCGCTGGTCCCAGGCGATGGCGCGGAAGTGCTCCGCGTACCAGTCCAGGTCCTCCTCCACGAACATCGCGCTGTTCGCGCCGAGGCCGTGGCAGTAGACGTAGGCGAGCGGTCCGTCACCTGCCTCCTCGTAGTGAATCGTCACGCCGTCGAGGTTTACGTCGGGCATCTCGGCCTCCTTCGAGCGGGCACACAGTAGCGGGCGGCGGCGGCCCGCGTCGAGAACGCCCCCGGCAGGGGTTCCGCGCCAGGCTTCGCTACTGGGAGAGGATCTCGATCGTGGCCCGGTAGCCGACCTCGACGATCCAGCGGTAGCCGTCGTCGCTGAGGTTGAACCAGATGTCGCGATGGTGGCCGTGGACCGCGCTGCCCGTGTCCTTGCACTCGAATGTCAGCCCGAGCGGGTCGCCGACGATCCGGAAGCGCTCGCCGAGGCGGCTGCGGTCGCAGGCGGCGGCCCCCTGGTGCACGATCTCGCCGTTCGCCATCGCGCCGCACCACCCGCCGCCGTCGCCGATCGAGACCGAGATGGTTCCCTGGGTGCAGTAGTAGTAGCTGAGCGTCGCCTCCACCCGCTCGATCACGTCGTCGACCACCCCGGCGCGGATCCACACCACGGAGTCCGGCTGCAGTTGTCCGCGCCCGAGCGTCTGCACGATGTCGGGCCCGCCGGGCACGTACGTCAGCCATTGCTGCGAGGGCACGTCGAGCGTGACGATGACCCGGACCTCGAAGGGCTGGGCGGCGGCAAGCGTCGCCGGGTCGTTGGTGCCGGAGACGCCGATCGTCATGCCCTGCGACGGTGGCGAGGGCAGGACGTTCGCCTCACCCGTCACGGGGTCGTCGGTCGCGGCCGGCGGTGGTGTGCTCTCACCCGCCTCGCCCGGCGCACGCGTCACGACGACCACGCTGTCGGGCCGCAGCCCCGAGTCGTCGAGTGTGTTCACGAATGCCGGAGCGCCGGGGATGTAGCTCACGTAGTCCTGCGTGCCGAGCCGGAAGAACCAGATCGCCGCCACGTCGAACGTCTGCGCCTCCACGAAGGCGTCGAGGTCCGTGGTGCCGAGCGGCCCAGCCGTGAAGCCGCCCGGGGGCGGCGACGTCAGTACGTTGGGCACCTCGGGAACGGGCGGCTCCGGGTCGTCGGCGGCGTCGGCCGGGTCGTCCTCGACCTGGAACGGGACGAGGTACTCGTCGGCCATCCAGCCGAGCCGGCCGTTGTAGTTGACGCGCTCCCACTCGTACCCGGCGCCGCTGCGCCGCGTGCCCACGGCGGTCAGCAACGTGCCGTCCGCGACACACGTGATGACGGACGCATCGGTCGTCGCGCCGGCGCGGAGGTTGAGGCAGTCGCCGTCGGCGCTCACGACGACCTGCTGGCCCTCCTCGAACGGCCCCTCGGCGCTGACCGGGCGAGGCGCGGCGAGCGCCGCGAGCAGCAGCGAGCCGAGCAACGCCACGAGGAGCAGGAGTCGCCGGTGCGGGAGTCGCTCCCGTGCGGCCGCTCGCCCCGAGCGGCGCGACGTGGGGCCGGGGCGTACTCGGGCGGGGGTCAACATCGCAACAGGCTAGGGCGCGTATGAGCTATTGGCGAGAGCACATGTTAGTTGGCGCGCAGCGCCCGGATTGACCGCGCGAGGCCGCGTCGCTTGAATGGATCACCCCGGGCGGGAGTAGCTCAGGGGTAGAGCATCTGCCTTCCAAGCAGAGGGCCGTGGGTTCGAATCCCATCTCCCGCTCCAGGCCCACACCCGCGCCGCCCGCTCGACCAGCCTCGATTCAGCGCGCCGCCGACCCTCGCTCCGGCCGGGGCGGTCAGCCCCCGAACAGGCGGCCGATGAGCTCGGAGCGGTCGACGTTGGCGACGTGCGTGATGAACTCGTCCTGCAGCTTGTAGGCCACGATCAACACCCAGATCACGACCGCGTGGCGTGCGAAGAACGTCGGCGCGTCCGCGCGCTTGAAGAACAGGATGGTCGCGTAGACCAGGAACAGCGGCTCGAGGAAGTTCGGGAACAGGAAGAAGACGATCTCGTCGCCGGTGATGAAGAAGAGCGCCTGCCCGACCGTGCGCAGGGCGAACAGCGCGATGACGACGCGTCGCATCGGCCAGCGCCACGCCGCGACCACCATGCAGACGTACGTGACGTAGTCGGCCGACTTGTCGATCTGCTGGTACACCGGGTCGGAGAGCCCGAGCGGGATCAGCAACTCGCCGTCGGCGCTGTCGAGGACGAAGTTCGCCCAGCCCGCAAGGAACGGGAACGGGATCAGCAGCAGCGGCAGGAGGTACTTGAGCGCCACCACGACGGCGATCAGCACGGCGTCGATGGTGGCCTCCTCCCGTGGCGCGGGCCACTCAGGATAGATGCTCGCACCCTTGATAACCGCGCGGCCTGCGCTACAATGCTGCTGCGAAGATTCGCAACAGCGAATCGGAGCAGTGTGGCGGGAGCGCGACCGTGAGCTGCGAGCCGGAGATTGCCCAGGCCGTCCGCGACCTCGGACGCCGCTTCACCATCCAGCGCGCCAAGATCCTCAGCGCACTCCGCCACGCCGACGAGCACCAGAGCGCCGAGCAGATCCTCGACCGCGTGCGCGGCGACGACCCCCTCGCGGACATCTCGCTCTCGACCGTCTACCGCACGCTCGAGACCGCGACGAGCCTGCAGCTCACCTCCGAGCTCCGGGGCGCGGCGGGCACGACCATGTACGAGTGGATCGACCCCGGCACCACGCACCACCACATCGAGTGCACCGCGTGCGGCCACACCGAGGTCGTGGAGCTGACCTCGTTGCAGCTGGCCGTGGCGGAGATCCGCGACCGGGCAGGCTTCGAGGCCGACATCCGCCACCTCGCCATCCCGGGGCTCTGCCGGGACTGCCTCCCTGCCGGCGCACCGGAAAGGACGTAGACCATGGCGAGCGTCGATGCGGTCACGACGATCACAGCAGCCGAGGCGCCCGCCCTGCACATCCCCGACGGCTTCGTGAGCGTCCCGGTCGCCGCTGGCGGCTGGGTCATCGCGGCCGCCGTCATCGCGCTCGCGGCGCGGCGCGCGGACCGCAATCTCGATGAGCGCGCGGCCCCGCTGATGGGGGTGATGGCGGCGTTCATCTTCGCCGGGCAGATGGTCAACTTCCCCGTCGCGGGCGGCACCTCCGGCCATCTGCTGGGCGGCGCGCTGGCCGCCATCCTGCTCGGACCGTGGGCGGCGATCATCGTGATGACCGCAGTGGTCGCGCTCCAGGCTCTGCTCTTCCAGGACGGTGGACTGGCGGCGCTGGGCGTGAACACCCTCAACATGGGCATCATCACCGCCCTGGTCGGCTGGGCCGTGTACCGCGGGCTGCAGCCGCTGCGCGGCCTGCACGCCGCCGTGCCCGCCATCGCGGCCTTCGCCGCCGCCTGGCTCTCCGTCGAGGCGGCGGCGCTCACGACGACGTTCCAGCTCGCCGCCTCCGGCACCTCGCCGCTCGCCGTGGCGCTGCCCGCCATGGTGGGCGTGCACGCGCTGATCGGGGTGGGCGAGGGCCTCATCACCGTCGGCGCGCTCGGGCTGGTGCGCGCCGCCAGACCCGACTTGCTCGTGCGAACCGCGAGCGCGGAGGTGTAGCGATGCGACACGGGAATCTCGCGCTGCTCGTCGGCGGCCTCATCGTCGCGCTGCTCGTCGTCGTGGCGCTCGCTCCGAACGCGTCGAGCAGCCCCGACGGCCTCGAACGCGTCGCGGAGGACGAGGGCTTCGCCGACACCGCCGAGGATGCGCCGTTCGATCTGCTGCCCGACTACACCATCCCCGGCGTCGAGAACGAGGCCGTCTCGACGATCCTCGCCGGCGTCGTCGGCCTGCTCGTGGTCACGGCAATCACGCTGCTGGCGGTTCGCCTGCTGCGCGCGCGCTCGGCCGGCAGCGCCCCAGGCGACGCGACGGCCTCCCAAGGGCCTCGGTAGCGCGGGGCGGCGGATCCCGCATGGCCGCCGCACGGCTCCTCGAGCGATACCACGCCCGCGACAGCGCGATCCATCGCGCCGACGCGCGCGTGAAGCTCCTCGGCGCACTCGCGTACATCTTCGTCATCACCGCGACGCGCGAAGGTGACTGGACCGCGCTCGGGCTCCTCGCGCTCCCCGTCGTCGTTGTCGTGCTCGCGTCGCGGCTGCCGCTGCGGCTCGTGCTGGGACGGGCGCTGATCGCCCTCCCGTTCCTGCTCGTCGCCGCGCCCCTGCTGTTCACGCGGCCGGGCGAGACGGTCGCGGAGCTGCCTGTCCTCGGCTGGACCATCAGCGACGAGGGAGCAGTCGCGGTCGCGACCATCCTCGGCAAGTCGTGGCTGTCCGTGATCGTCGCGGTCGTGCTGATGGCCACCACGGAGGCGCCCGTCCTGCTGCGCGCGTTGCGCGCGCTGCGGCTCCCGCGGCTGCTTGTCGCGTCGATCGAGTTCGCGTACCGCTACCTCTTCGTCGTCACCGACGAGGCCTCACGGATGCTCCAGGCGCGCGCGAGCCGCAGCGCGGCGATCGAGGGACGGCGCGCGGGCGGCAGCGTGCGGTGGCGCGCCGGCGTCGCCGGCAACCTCGTCGGCACGCTCTTCGTGCGCTCCATCGAGCGCAGCGAGCGTGTGCACGCGGCGATGCTCGCGCGCGGGTACGACGGCGAGCAGCGCCAGCTGGCCGCGCCGCGCGTCGGCGTGGGCGCAGCCGTCGTCGCGGCGCTGGTGGTGCTCTACGGCTGCGTGGTACAGGCGGGGGTACGGCTGTGAGCACGAACGGCGCCCGCCCGCCCGACGACACCCCCGCGCTGCGGCTGCGCGGCGTCCGATACGACTACCCCGATGGCACCTCGGGCCTGCGCGGCATCGACCTCGACATCGCCCCGGGCGAGCTCGTCGCCGTCCTCGGCCCGAACGGCGCCGGCAAGTCCACGCTGATGCGCCTGCTCAACGGGCTGATCCGCGGCGAAGGCAGCATCGAGGTCTTCGGCGAGCCACTGACCGACGATACGGTCCGGTCGATCCGCTCGCGCGTCGGGCTCCTGTTCTCGAACCCCGACGACCAGCTCTTCTCACCGACGGTCCTGGACGACGTCGCCTACGGGCCGCTGCACCAGGGGCTCGACACGGACGAGGTGCTGGCGCGCTCCCGCGCGGCCCTCGCCGAGGTGGGCATGGCGGCCTACGAGGACCGCACCCCGCACCGTCTCAGCCTCGGCGAGAAGAAGCGCGTCGCCATCGCCACCGTGCTCTCGATGCGTCCCGACATCCTCGTGCTCGACGAGCCGACTGCGTCGCTCGCGCCGGCCGCGCGCCACGAGCTGATCGAGTTGCTCCCGGAGCTCCCGCTGACGCAGCTCTTCGCCACGCACGACCTCGCGATGGCCGGCGACCTTGCCAACCGCGTCGTCGTGCTCTCCGACGGCCGTGTCGTCGGTGACGGGCCGACCGAGGAGGTCCTGCGCGACGCCACGTTGCTGCGCGAGCACGGCCTCGAGCCCGAGCTCCACGGACGGCCCGGCACGGTCCACTCACGACAGGGCTCAGGCTAGTTGTACTGCCCACAGAGGTGTGAGACACGGCTGAGGGGCGGAAGGCCGCC
>CAZMCK010000007.1:0-93558 GCA_964565075.1 uncultured Dehalococcoidaceae bacterium | reverse complement strand
CGCCGCCGCCGTAGCCGCCGCCACCGCCGCCACCGCGGTAGCCGCCGCCGCCACCGCCTCCGCGACGGTCCTCACGGGGGCGCGCCTCGTTGACGCGCAGCTGGCGGCCGCCGAAGGTCTGGCCGTCCAGCCCCTCGATGGCCTTGCGGCCGTCTTCGTCCGACATCTCGACGAAGCCGAAGCCGCGCGGGCGGCCGGTCTCGCGGTCGGTGGGCAGTGCACACGACACCACCTCGCCGTACTGCGCGAACAGCTCACGCACCTCGTCTTCGGTCGACGTGTAAGGGAGATTTCCTACGTAGATCCTCTGAGCCAACGTCCACAACTTCCTGATCCCGGCACGTCCGGGACTGCTACGCCGGCCTGCTGGCCGACACTTCTTCGATCGCTCTGACTCCGCGTGGGACGTGTTCTGAGGACGCCTTTGGCGTGATTCGAGCGCATGGAGGATAGCACGGCTCCGGCTTTGCGTATCCCTCCCGTGGCACAACCTCGCCGAGCCTTGACAGCCTGCACCCTGAATCGCTAGTGATGGCCCACGGCCCGGCCTTGCAGCAGGAGGGGGCACACAGTGAGCGACACCGACTGGGCGCAGACCGAGGACTGGGAACAGGCCTGGCAGCCGCTCATCGACGCCATCGGGACGGACTTCAGCCCCACGGGCAGGAGCGCCATCGACGAGATCGAGAAGGGCGCCATCCGCAAGTACGTCGAACCGCTCGAGATGGACTGCCCGATCTTCGTGGACGAGGCCGTGGCGCGTGAGCACGGCTACGAGGGCATCCCGGCTCCCACGAGCGGTATCTCGCAGACCTGGATCGAGACCGGCATCTGGACCGCGGACCGCGATCCCGCCTGGCCGACGAACGACCGCGACGCGACGCCCCCGCGGCCGCCCGGCCCCGAGGACGCCATCGAGGTTCCGGCGCCGCCGACGACCGCAGCCTTCGCGACGGACATCGAGATCGAGTACCACCGCGACGCGTACGTCGGTGACCGGCTCATGAACTCCGGCAACCGGCTCATCTCGTGCCTGCCGAAGCAGACCTCGGTCGGCCGGGGTGCGTTCCAGATCTTCGAGTCCTACGTGCACAACCAGGACGGCGACCTGATCGCCACCGTGCGCCGCGGCCTCTACTCGTACGTCCCGTTCGAGTAGGCGGCGCGGTCCGGCAGACACCAGCAGGCAGACCACCCGGAGGAACCAATGGCGGACTGGACCAGGCAGCGGACGTGGGACGAGGTCAACGAGGGCGACGAGCTCGACCCCGTCGAGATCCCGATCACGGTGCATCGACTCGTGGTGGAGGCGGGCGCGAACCGCGACTTCGCGCAGATTCACCACAACACCGAGGTCGCGCAGGCGCAGGGCGCGCCGGAGATGTACGCCAACAACGTCTTCATCCAGGGCTGGTGGGAGCGCTGTACGCGCGAGTTCATCGGCCTCGACGGGCGGATCCGGAAGGTCGGCCCGTTCCGCATGAAGATCTTCAACGTCGTCGGCGAGACCTCGACGACGAAGGGCCGCGTCACCCGCAAGTGGGAGGACGACGGCGACCACCTGGTCGAGATCGAGATGTGGACGGAGACGCCGAAGGGCGTCTCGGTCGGCCCGGGCCCGGTGGTGGTCTCACTGCCGAAGGCGTAGCGCCCCGACCACCGTCGAACGCAGCGAGGGGGCCGCGCGGCCCCCTCCTCGCGTGGGTGGCAAGCGGTCAGACGGCGGCGGACTCGACCTTCTCGATGAGTATCGCGACGTCGTCGAGGCTGCGCTCGACCCAGTTCGGAGTCAGCCACCCCTCGTAGAAGTGCGTCCGGAGTGAAGTCGCCGAAGCGATCTCGGTGATCAGCTTCCGGTCGCCCGTCTCCCGGGCGATGCCCTCAACGGCAAGGAAGATGTCGCGGTGGGTCTCGTGGGGCCAACCACGAGCCGCCGCCGCCGCGATCAGCGTCTTCGCCATAGCGTCCCAGCCACATCCCGACGCTCGTTCGAGGTCGCCCGACTCAAGGTGCCGGCGAGCCTCGGCCACCAACTCGCTCGGGTCCCCGTCTGCCGTGCCCGTCAGGATCTGCATGGAGCCACTCAGGTGGTGAGAGCGTCCAGCTTCTCGACAAGCGCTGCAACCTCGATCAGGTGCCCCTCTACGGTCTCCCGCGGTAGCCAGCCCTCATAGAAGTTCGTGTGAAGCGCATTCGCGAGACCGAACGCTATACGAATGTCGCGGTCACCCGTCTCCTCGACGAGTCGGTTGATCGTGACATGGAGGTCGCGGTGGCTCTGGTGACGCCAGCCGCGCGCCTGCGCGGCCGCCTTCACCATCTGGGCGGCCGCGCCCCACCCCTTCTCCGAGGCCTGCAACAGGTCCTCCTCGTCGAGGTACGTGCGGGCGCGCGCGAGGAACTCGCGGCCCGTGTCGTGGTAGCGCGGCGTGTCCGTCGTCATGCGGGGATTGTACCTTGTCGCGCATAGTTGTGCACGCCATCACAAACGGAGTGAAGGGGCCTGCGCGGCCCCCTCCTCGTGCGTCCGCCGGCGCCGGTGGCGCGGGGGTTAGCCGCGCGGCAGCCCCAGGCCGCGCGTGGCGATGATGTTGCGCTGGATCTCCGAGCTGCCCCCGCCGATGGTGCCCGGGATCGTGGTGATGTAGCGCTGCGTGAAGGCCGTCTTCGCCGGCGCGTACTTGTCGTCCTCGTCCCACAGGTTGGCGTAGAGACCGAAGGTCTTCATCCCGGTCCGCGCCAGCTTCTGGCGGGACTCCGAGATGAACATCTTGGCCGTCGACGCCTCGTAGTTCGGGATCAACCCCGAGTTCTGCATCGAGATGATGCGGAACGAGAAGTTCGCCCCGACCTCGGCCTCCAGGTAGCGGTCGGTAATCTCGCCGCGCACCGAGGGCAGCATCCGCACCTTGTCGGCGTCCCGGCCATGCGAGAACTCGATCAGCTGCCCGATCTGGCGGCGCAGCGTCACCGCGCCGCTGATGTTCGAGCGCTCGTAGTCGAGCAGCGTCATGCCGACGTACCAGCCGCGGTCGACCTCGCCCAGCACGTTGGAGGCGGGCGTGCGGACGTCCTCGAAGAACGTCTCGTTGAAGCCGTGTTGCCACGCCATGTTGATGAGCGGCCGCAGGTTCAGGCCCGGGGTGTGGATGTCGTCGATCAGCAGGAACGAGATGCCGCGGTGCTTCGGCGCGTCCGGGTTGGTGCGGACCAGCGCGAAGATGGCGTCCGAGTAGTGCGCGTTCGACGTCCAGATCTTCTGGCCGTTGATCACGTACTCGTCGCCGTCGCGGATGGCGCGCGTCTGCAGCGAGCCGAGGTCTGACCCCGCGCCGGGCTCGGAGTAGCCCTGCGCCCAGACGGTCTCACCGGAGAGGATCTTCGGGAAGTACTTCTCCTTCTGCTCCTCGGTGCCGTGCACGATCATCGTCGGTCCGAGGAGGCTGACGCCGGAGCCGCCGACGATGGGCGCGCCCGCTTCCGCCATCTCCTGGTTGTAGATGAACTGCTCCATGGGACTGAGGCCCGCGCCGCCGTACTCCTCCGGCCAGTGCGGTGCGAACCACCCGCGGTCGGAGACCGCGTCGGTCCAGTCTTCGGCGGCGTCCTTGCGCTCGGTGTCGCCTGAGGCGCGGTCGGCGATCCAGCCGCCCTCGTAGCCTTCCTCGGTGCCTTCGTCGCGCATGCGGCGGTAGAGGGCGGGGAGGTGTTCGTTGATCAGGGCCTGCACTTCCTGCCGGAATGCGGCCTGCTCAGGGGTGTCGCTCCAGTCCATGCCTCTCACCTCCTTGCGGTGATGCGAGGAACATAGCATGCGTTATAGGCGCCGGAGCGCCCTCCGCGCGCTACGCAGGAACCCGCGAGTGGCCCACGAGGAGCGCCCTTTGGTCGACGTCGAGCGCGGGTGGTATGTCGCGTCGAGCGTCAGCGCGGCTGGACGCGGAGCGTCAGCCGCCGAGCGCGACCGAGCCCCAGCCGACGGCGGCGGCGACCGCGCCGGCGAAGGCGGCCTGCTGCACGACCAGCCTGCCCGCGAACCGGAGCCCGAGCTCGCGTCCAATCGTGATCGCGGTGACCAGGCACGGCAGCACCGTCCCGGCGAGGAACGTGGCCACCAGCAACTGGGTCGCGCTCAACGAGGCCACGGTGCCGCCCTCGGCAAGCAGCAGGATGCCGTCCTTGCGGACGGCGGCGAGCACGGTCGGCAACGCCGCTTCCACCGGCAGTGCGAACGCGGCCATCGCCGGCCCCAGCAGGCCCCCGGCCCCATCGAGCACGCCCGACCAGTCGAGGAGCGAGGCGACCATGGCGATCGCGAAGAACGTCGGGAGGGCCGTGCGGAAGAACGCCCAGACCGTCCCTCGTGCCTCCGCCCCGACTGCCGCGATGGACGGCCGGGTGAGGAAGGTGCGCGGCTCGATGAGGAGCGTGTTGAGCGTCGACCGCGCTTCGCGCTGACTGATGAGGCGCGTGTAGACCAGCGTCGTCGCGACGAGCAGCGCCAGGTACGGCACGACGAGACTGCTCCGGTCGGCGGCGGCGAAGACCGCAAGCGTCGCGCCCATCTGGTACGAGCAGGCGGACCCGAAGGAGATCGCGCCGACGGTCGTCGGCCGTGTGCAGGCGGAGCAGGAGCGCGTCGAGACGATCGCCGGGACGTTGCATCCGAAGCCCATCAGCACGCGCGTCACGTCGCGCCCGTGCAGGCCGACCGGCCGCAACAGCGGGTGGAGCGCCGTCCCGATGCGGTCCGCGAGGCCGCTCGCCTTGTAGACGCTGATCAGCGCCGAGTAGACCAGCACCGTGGGGACCGCCCACACGAACAGCAGCGGCCCCATGGTGAGCAGTCCGTAGTCACCGGCCAGGACAGCATCGAGCGGTCCGGGCCAGCCCACCATCTGCTCCGCCAGGGGTGTCGTGATCGCCACGGTCAGCGGATCAAGCCAGGCGGCGACCTGGTTCGCGGCGAGCACGGCGAGCAGCGCCGGCACGATCAGGAGGACGATGGCGGTCGCCGGACCCCCGACCCTGTGGTCGAGGAGTCCGGGCCGCGGCTCGATGCGCCACCCCGCCCGTACCGGCGTCCGCTCGTGCTGGACGGTCCCGGGCGCCGTGACGGCGGCCTGCAACTCCTCGAGCGCCGCGGCATCGGGGTGGCGGGCGTCGAGCACCACGAACGGCAGTCCGGTCGCCAGCGACATGCGCGCGATCGCCTCGCGGGCGGCGGCATGGTCGGCGACGAGGTCCCAGCGTGTCACCGCGATGCTCGCCCGCCTCCCCTGCACGAGCGGCAGGAGCAGGTCAAGGTCCTCGTCGAGCTGGGTCGCCGAGGCGACCAGGAGCACCTCGTCCGCGTCGGCGAGTGCCTCCAGCGTGCGACGCACGGTGTCGGCGTCGGAGGCGCGGTGCAGCCCCGGCGTGTCCACGAAGACCCGGCCGGGGGTCGTGTACTCGCTGCAGGGTACGGCGGTGCCGCGGAAGTTGACGTTCCGCGCGGGCTGGTCCGTCAGGGCACGGATCAGCGCGGACTTGCCGACGCTCGCGCGTCCGAGGAGCAGCGTGGCGGGAGGCGCCGCGACACCGGTGTTACTCGGTTCAGCACGCACAGGATTCCACGCAGCACGAGAGATCGTCGAGGTACATCCCCGCCTCGCGGCGGGCCTCCACGGCCTCCGTGGTGTCGATACCGAGGCGCTGAGCGATCGCGTCTGCCACGATCGCGAAGCGCTGGCGGAACTTGTAGATGAAGCAGAAGTTCACGCCCCGGTGCTGGAGCATCGGGCCGGCGATGAAGAGGCCGGGCACGAGCGTGGACTCGTCCGCCTCTTCCGTGACGACGAGTTCGCCGTCCTCGTCGTATTCGAGCAGGCCGTCGAGTTGGCCGAGCGATCCCTTGAAGCCCGTGGCGAGGATCGGGCGCGTCTCGCTCGCCCACTCGCGGCCGTCCGAGGCCCGGACGACCCAGGCGTCACCGTCCTCGCGCACCGACGTGACGTCGGCATCCCCAACGAGCTCGACGGAGCCCGTGGTGTGCGCCCATGCGAGACGTTCGCGGGTGTACGGGGAGAGGGAGATGCTCGGGTCCGGATCGTCGCTCATCCAGGACGGCGTCCGTGCCAGCACGGTCACGTTCTTCTTCAGCTGCACGAGCGAGACGGCCGCGTCGGCAGCGCTCTCGTAGCCGCCGATCACCGTGAAGCGGTCGCCCTCGAGTTCCTGCCATGTGCCGACGTCGGCGGAGTGGCAGCAGCAGTCGGACCCCGAGAACGTGTGGCGCTCCGGGTACTGGAACTCCCCGGCCGCCCAGATGACATGTCGCGTTCGCACGGGTTCATCGGCCGTCGCGAGCGTGAACGTTCCGTCGTCCTCGTTCGTGATGGAGCAGACATCGACACCCGACGTCACGTCGAGCTCGTAGTACTCGGCGACGGCCTCGAGGTACTGCGCGTAGGCGCTTCCGCTGGGGTGTTCGCGATCGAGCGAGAAGGCGGGCGACGTGCCGGGGGCGACCGCGTTGAGGTCGAGCAACCCGAACGCGTTCGAGGTAAACGACGGCGTGATGAAGCGCATCTCGCGCGGCCATCGCCGGAACGAGGCGCCGACCTCGTGGCGATCGAGGATGACGACATCTTCGACGCCGAACTCCTTGAGAGCGGCCGCGCATCCGATGCCGGCCGCACCGGCGCCCACGATCGCCACCTCGTGGAGGTGCGACCGACTCGGGGCCTGCTCTCGCTGCTGTAGTGTGGCCTGTTCGCTCATTGCGGCCGTCCTCCCGAGTTCTTGCTGATGAGACTCAATCTCACAGAACAGGAGACGATACTAGCTGCCTTGTTCGGGGTCTACCAGAAGCCCTCGCCCGGCGTCGTCCGAGGCGGCGTCGGAGATCCGGTGACCCTCCCAACCCTCCCCGGCGCGCCGTCGCGCATGCGGCGCGACCGGTCCGGGAAACGTCCCGTGATAGTGCGCGGAAGATAGCACGCGCCAGGGGTATTGGAGCGACCCCAGGCGCTACGCGGGCACCCGCAAATGGCTCACGAGGAACGCCCCGGCCTCATCGTAGAGATCGGCGGGCACGTCGCCGTGATCACCGTCGTACCAGCGCAGTGTCTTCGGCTCGCCGAAGGCCTCCTGCAGCCGCTCGCCCGCGCCCTCGCCCACAACCGTGTCGCGCGTGCCGTTGATCACGATCACCTCGCGGCCCGCCGACATCGGCGCGAACACGATGGGGTCGGTCAGGTCGAAGATCATGCGCTCGTCGGCCGCGAGGTCGGCGAACTCCGTGCCGGCCACCTCGAAGCCCGAGTACGGGCCGGAGCCGCCGATGAAGAATGCGCCGGTGCGCACGCGCTCGTCGAGGCCGAAGAACGGCGCGCCGACGCGCGTACCCATCGAGACGCCGCAGAAGCCGATGGCGTCCACCAGCACGTCGTCGCGCGACTGCAGGTAGTCCACGGTGCGCATGAGGTCCTGCACGTTCTGGATGCGCTGGTCGCGCGTGCGGAACATCAGGTCCGGTCGGTCGCGCATGAGCCGCCCGCGGTTGTCGGCCTGCTCGCGCGCGCCGAAGCCGGGCGCGTCGACGGCGACGCACATCACGCCGTGCTCCAGCGCCCACTCGACGTCGACGGGCCGGGTCGCCCACATGTGGCGGCCCATGGCAGTCGAACCGTGCTGGAGGATGATCGCGGGGAAGGGGCCGCCCTCGGCCGGGTAGGTCAGCGTGGCCGTCACGCGCTCGTCGTGCGTCGTGCCGAAGGTGACGCGCTCGCGCGCGAGGCCCTCGGCCGACTCGAAGCTGCCGTCGCGCACCACCATGACGGCGTCGCGCTCGCTGGTGGGCAGCAGCGGGATGGTGCGGTCGTAGCGGTAGAGATGGCGAATGACGCTGGTATCGACGCCCATCACGTCCTCCGATCGGGTGTTCGTGGGTGTGGCGGCCAAGATACAGCGCCCGGTCAGGCTCGGCGCGCCTCAGGGGCGGGAGGCCCTCCGACGGCGCGGGGCTGCTCCCGCGCGTGTATGCTCCGCGCCAGCGAGGGCTCCTCGCGTCGGGGGACTCCCATGACCGACACGATGCCGCTCGACGACGTCCGCGTGCTGGACCTGACGCGCCATGCCGCCGGCCCGTTCGCCACTCGCCTGCTCGCCGACTACGGCGCCGACGTGATCAAGATCGAGCCGCCCGAGGGCGACCCGGCGCGACGCCTGCCGCCGTTCATGGACGACGAGCCGGGACCCGACCGCAGCGGCACCTTCCTGTTCCTCAACACCAACAAGCGCAGCGTCGTCCTGGACCTCAAGACCGACGAGGGCCGCGAGCGCCTCCTCGACCTGGCCGCCGGGTCAGACGTCGTCGTCGAGAACTTCATGCCGGGCACGCTCGACCGGCTGGGGATCGGCTACGAGACGCTGCGCGAGGTGAACCCGCGGCTCGTGCTGACCTCGATCTCCAACTTCGGGCAGACGGGGCCCTACCGCGACTGGGCGGGGACGGACCTGACGCTGTACGCGATGGGCGGGCCCATGCTCGCCTCCGGCGAAGCCAGCTACGAGCCGGTCAAGACCGCGGGCCGCATGACCAGCTACCACACGGGCCTCGTCGGCGCGCTCGCGACCGCCGTGGCGATCCGAGGCGCGGAGCTACGGGGCGAGGGCGAGCACGTCGACGTCAACCTGTACGAGACGGCGTTGCACTCGATCGACATCCGGCTCGCGCGGCTGATGATGTACCAGTACACCGGCCAGTACGTGACGCGGCCCACCCTCGCGGCGGGCGTCGGCAGCGGCGTCTACCCCTGCGCCGATGGCTTCTTCCTGATGTCGAACGGCCCGCAGCGCATCCACACCGCGCTGCGCATGATGGGCTACGAGGATCTCCTCGAGACGCCCGAGTGGTCGACCGTCGAGGCGTGCTCGCACGTCGACCGCATCGACGAGTTCAACGCGCTGGCGTTCCCGTGGCTGCTCTCGCACACGCGGGCGGAGATCCGGAAGGCGTGCGAGGTGCACGGCGTGATGGCCGGGCCGATCAATAGCGTCGCCGACCTCTTCGAGGACGAGAACTTCCGGTACCGCGAGTTCTTCCAGACCATCGACCACCCGGAGACCGGGCCGCTCGAGTACCCCGGCTACCACTTCCGGCTGCACCGCCCCGACGGCCCGATGCCGGAGCGCCGCCGCGCGCCGCTGCTGGGTGAGCACACCGACGAGGTGCTCGCCGAGCCGCCGCGCGAGCGTCCCGCCCCGGCCGCCACGCCGGGCCGGGGCGCGGGGTGGATGTCGAAGGACCTGCCGCTGAAAGGCGTGCGCATCGTCGACTTCACGGTCGTCCTCGCCGGTCCCTACGGCGCGATGCAGCTCGCCGACTGGGGCGCCGAGGTCATCCGCGTCGAGTCGACGCAGCACTTCGCCTCGGCGACGCGGGGCCTGCTGGCGCGGCCGCCGCAGGAGTTCGTCGACGCGATGGCGCAGGCCGGGGCGGGGATCGGCTACCCGGACAACACCGCGGGCGAGCGACCGTGGAACCGCGGCTCAGTCTTCAACAGCCACGCCCGCAACAAGCTCTCGATGACCGTCGACCTCACCCGGCCCGAGGGCCAGGAGGTGCTCCACCGCCTGGTCGAGGTCTCGGACGGGCTGATGGAGAACAACCTGCCGCCGAACATCGAGCGGCAGGGGGTGAGCTGGGACGCGCTCTCGGCGGTGAACCCCAACCTGGTGATGGTGCGCATCCCCGCGTTCGGCATCGACGGGCCGTACCGCGCGTACCGCACCTACGGGAACCACATGGAGGCGATCGCGGGGCACCCGGCGATCCGCACCTACCCCGGCCTCAGCCTGGAGTACGCGCCGCTCGGGGTGCCCTCGGACGCGGCGTCGGGGATGGGCAACGCGTACGCGTTCATGATGGGGCTGCGCCAGCGCGAGCGGACCGGCAAGGGCCTGCTCGTCGAGGTCGCGACGGCGGAGAACTTCGTGCCGCTGATCGGCGAGTTCATCATGGACTACTCGATGAACGGCCGGCTGTGGGAGCAGATGGGCAACGACCACTGGTGGCTCGCCCCGCACAACGTCTACCGCTGCCGCGGCGACGATGCGTGGGTCACCATCGCGGTCACGAACGAGGCGCAGTGGCCGCTGCTCTGCGAGGCGATGCGCCGCGAGGACCTCGCCGACGATCCGCGCTTCGCCGACATGGCCGCGCGCTACCAGCACCGCCGCGAGCTCGACGCGATCATCGGTGAGTGGACCGCGGAGCGGGACCCTCGCTGGGTGGCGCAGCGCCTGCAGTTCGACGGCATCCCGGCGGGCGTCGTGATGTCGGAGGCCGACGCGTACGAGGACCGCCACCTCCACGAGCGCGGCTTCTTCCAGGAGATCACGCACCCCGAGGCCGGCACGCACCAGCACGTCGGGCCGGCGTGGACGGCCGGCGGCACGCACCACCCGCCCCCGCGCCACGCGCCGCTGCTGGGGCAGGACAACGAGTACGTCTACAAGGAGCTGCTCGGCTTCTCGGACGCCGACTACCGGCGGTTCGAGGAGATGGGGCACATCGGCGACGAGTTCATCCCCTCGATCCCGTAGCGGGGCGAGAAGCCGTCGTGGCGCGCGCCGTCGGGGGCCCGGCGGAGCGGTCGTGTCGGTGCGTTGTATGGGTGCGGTATGGCGCGCCTGAGAGGATTTGAACCTCTGACCTCAGCCTCCGCAGGGCTGCGCTCTATCCCCTGAGCTACAGGCGCGCGAGTGGAGATGGCTGGTGCCGAAGGTGAGATTTGAACTCACACGGGGTTAAACCCCACTGCGCCCTGAACGCAGCGCGTCTGCCGTTCCGCCACTTCGGCACGGTACGTGGCCGCGACCTCCCCGCGGGAAGCGACGGTGCTCCACGTACAGCCCAGTATACTGCACGACTCCGACACCCAATCCACTCCCTGGTGCCTGTGTGTCGAGGGGCAGGCCATGTTGGCGGCGATGATCGCTTCCGCGTTGCGAATGGGCTGGTTGAGCGTCGCCGTGGTCGCGCTCGCCATCGGTGCGCTCGCCCTGGCGTGCACGTCGGGGGACGACGAGCCCGAGCCGACGCCGGCCGCCACCCAGCCGCCCGCAGCCGCGACGCCGGCCCGCTCGACACCGACCCCCACGCCGACACCGGCGCCCACTGAGACCCCCACCCCGACTCCCACCCCAACTCCCACTCCGACCCCGACACCCAGTCCCGCTCCGGCGTCGACGCCTGCGACCGCGCCGGCCCCGGCGCTGAGCCTCGCGGACTTCGTGCTCACCCCCCAGACGACCGGGAAGGAACTGCTGGACCGGCTCTCCGAGGAGGAGCGCGCGTGCATCAAGGAGGCGTTCGGGGACTTCGTCTACGCGGCGATGCAGGGGATACCGATACTCGCGGCCGGCAGCGACCCCGCGCAGGCGGCTCCGCTGTTCGGGTGCCTCGAGATCGAGAGCATCGTGCGCTTCGGCGTCGCCTACATCGATGCAGCCGTCGGCGGGTGGGACCGCGATACGCGCGAGTGCATGGTCCAGGTGGGCCTGCAGCACCCCAACGCGATCCTGCTGGGCCTCGCACTGCCGACCGGTTCGGGGGCGAACGCGGGCTCGGCGTCATACCCGTACATGGTCGAGATCTACAACTGCCTGACCGCCGGCGACCAGGTCGCGTACCTGCAGCGACTGCAGGCGGCCGTCGATCCGCACACCAGCGCCGAGCGCGACCTGATCGGCGCGATTCCCGCTGCCGACGTCGCGTGCATCCGTGAGGCGTTGACGGGTAGCGAGTACGCGACGCTCCTCGCCGGCACGGTCCACGAGGCGTTCGGCGTCTCGGACGCGGTCTCCGGCTGCATGTCCGACGAGGCGTACGTCCAGGCCTACCTGAGCATCAACGAGGCGACCATCGGCCCCATGACCCCTGGCACGCGGGCCTGCATCGAGGAGTTCGCACGCGAGCACCCGCGCTACACCCTGCTGATGGACGCCCACGCGTACTCCCCAACGGACGATCGGGATGAGCTCGCCGAGGTCGCCGGGGACGGTGTCAAGACGTGGCAGTGCATGACCGAAGAGGAGATCCAGCGTTCGCAGGCGCTCACGCTCGGCGCGGCCTCGCAATAGCGCCCGATCCCGCACCACGGCGCGTGGTGAACCGCAGCGGCGCCGCGACGAGAGTGTGCGCTGGCGCGCACCAACCAGAACCCCGATTGTGATACACAGACCATTGCGCCTCACAAACGTAGCGCCGTGAATACACAGGGGCCGACGATGGACCGCGCACTCGCGATGTGGAGCCGGCTGGTCACGGCCCGGCCGTGGGTCACGCTCGCCGTCTTGCTCCTCGTCACCGTCCTGCTCGCGGCCGGCGGGTCACGGCGCGCGCCGCCGCCGGACACCGAGGCGACGCTCCCCCGGGACAGCGCGGTCGCGACGGCGCTCGCCGAGATCGACGAGCTCTTCGGGGAGTCCGGCGACGTCCGGGTGGTCACGCTCCTGTTCCGCGGGGACGCACTCACGCCGGACGGCCTGGCCCAGATGGCCTCGCTGCTCGAGGAGATCGTCGACGCACCGCCGGTCAGTGCGTTACTCGTCGCAGACAACCCCGTGTTCTCGCCGGCGTCGCTCCTCCAGGCCGCGTTGCGAGTGGACGACTTCGCGTCGGTCACGCAGTCGCAGATCGACGAGGTCCGCGGCGCCGCGGGGCTCGGCGAGTTGCTCGCCGCGATGACCGGGACCGACGCCGACGGCACGCCGGTCGCCACCGCCGCGATCCGGCTGGTCGACACCTCCGACGGGCGAGTCGCGGACGCGGAGCGGACGATCGACGACCTCGCCGCCGGAAACGAAGGTCCGCTGCGCGTGAGCAGCGTCTCGTTCGCGGTGATCGAGGATGAGTTCCATCGGGCCACGGAGACGGCCATGGCGCCCCTGATCGGGCTGGCGCTGCTGCTGATCCTCGCGCTGCTCCTCCTCTTCATGCGCTCCTTCTCCGACCTGCTGCTCGCATTCGCGGGGCTGGTGGTCGCGCTGATCTGGATCATCGGGGCCGAGGGCTGGATCGGGCCGGACGGGCTGGGCCTGACCGGTCCGCCGAACGCCCTCACCGCGATGGTGCCGATCATCATGATCGGCCTCACCGTGGACTACGCGATCCAGACGGTCGCCCACTACCGCGAGCAGCGGGCCGCGGGGCAGCCCGTGCTGGATGCCGTGCAGGTCGGACTGCGGAACGTCACCGTCCCGCTCGTGCTGGCGGCCGTGACGACGATCGTGAGCCTGCTGGTCAGCCTGTTCTCGCCGCTCGAGATCGTCGGCGACTTCGGCGTTATCGCGGGACTCGGCGTGGGGCTGAGCCTGATCGTGATGCTCACGCTCATTCCCGCCGGCCGGACGATCATCGACCGGCGGCGCGAGGCGCGCGGCACCTTGCCTCCGGCCCGCCTCATCACGAACGCACTGCCCGGCGTGGAGCGGCTGGCGGACCTGCTGGGACACAGGCTCACGCGCACGCCCGCGCCCTACATCGTCGTCGTGGTGGCGGTGACGGTCGGGCTGGGCTTCGCGGCGACGAACCTGGAGTCGGAGTACAGCATCCGGGACCTCCTGCCCCGCGGCGGGAGCGTGCTCACGGACCTCGACACCCTGGACACGGCCGTCGGCGGCTCGACGGAGCTGGCCAGCGTGCTGCTGCGGGCGGAGGCCACGGAGACCCGCACGCTCCTCAACCTGCGCGACCTTCGCAGGACCTTCGAGGACGGAGAGCTCCGCCCGCCGGCGGCGGCAGGTCCGATCCAGACCTCGTACGAGCTGCTGGTCCGCGACTGGACCGAAGACAGCGGGGAGCCCGGCGACAGGTACGACCCGGAGCTCGCGGGGCTGCTCAGGGACGCCTCGACAGGTCTGGAGCTCGACCCGGGGCTCATGCAGGTGTTCCTGGACCGGCTCGGGGAGAGGGACCCCGCCCTCGCTCGCAGCCTCGTCAACAATCCGGACGGCGCCGACGCGATCCTGATCCAGTTCGCCGCCTACACGGGTGACCCGGGGGCGTCGAGGAGCCTCCAGGACGACATCGAGGACCTGTGGCAGGGCGATGACTCAGCCCTCACGGCCACCTCCGAGACCATCATCTCGTTCGCGGTGACGGATGCCATCCGCGACCGCCAGACGAACTCGATCAGCACCACGATCTTCGTGGCCCTGAGTGTCCTCGCCGTGTTCTTCTGGCTGACCGTGCGGCAACCGGGGCTGGCCTTCATCGCCGTGGTGCCGACCGTGCTCGTCCTCGTCTCCGTGCTGGGCACGATGGCGCTGCTGGGCATCCCCTACACCATCGTGACGTCGATCATCACGGCGCTCTCGATCGGCATCGGCGTCGACTACACGATCCACATGATCCATCGCTACCGCGAGGAGTTCACCCGCGTGCGCGACCCGGAGCAGGCAGCCGTCCGGACGCTCGCCGCCACGGGTTCGGCGCTGCTCGGCTCCGCGATGACGACCGCGCTCGGCATCGGCGTACTGGCCGCATCACCGCTCGCTGCCACGCAGCAGTTCGGGATCACGGCAGCGATCACGATCGCGTACTCGCTGATCGTCGCCGTGCTGCTCGTGCCGCCCGCCATGACCGTCTGGGGCGCCTACCGCAACATGCGGCTGCGCTCGATGGTGCAGCGCACATGGGACGAGCTCGACGAGGCGATCGAGGGCATCCACCGGGCGCACGGCGACGAATCGGCCTGATCTCCCGCGGGGACCTCGCAGCGAAGGCGACACCACACCCCGGAGCCGGCCGCGATGCGACCGGCCCGGAGGGCAGGTGCGGTTGGCCGGTGCGCCTCGCGGCCAGCGCCGCTACGCGGCGTCGCCTGCGGTGACCTCGCTGCGTCCCTGGTACATGCCGATTCCGAGGACGAGGAGGCAGACGGAACCGACCGCGAGCGTCGTGTTGTTGACGATGAGGAGCGTCTCGACGATGGACGCAGGGCTGAACAGCGCTACCAGGAGGTTCGTGAACCCCACGATACCGACCGCGACGAGGCCGTAGCAGGCCAGCTTCAGGAGGTCCATCCCCCCGAACCGCGCGACGAGACCGAGCCCGGTGAGAGCGGACCCGAACGGGTAGATCACGATGAACCCGAGGACGAGTCCCGCCATCTCGGTGTGGCCGGTGAGCGCGGCGGTGTTGAAGAACTCCTCCAGCGCGGCGGTCTCCGCCACGTCGGCGCGCTGCGTGAGGTGGATGACCATGAGGCGCTTGGCCATCGCGAGGATGAAGAGGCCCCAGCCGAAGAGGCTGAGGATGATCCCGAACCGGAGCCCGGGACCGCTGAAGCCCTCGCCGCCGCGGGCCAGCCCGAAGAGTGCGAGCAGCCCATAGCCGTGCAGGAGCATGCCGACGATCACCATGAGCGTGGTGACGTGGCCGAGCCCGGGATTCCCGGCCAGCGCGACGATCGCAGCCTCAAAGTCGGTCTGGTCGACGCGGTCGACGAGCGGTCCGCCGGGGAAGACCATCGAGCCGATCATGGAGAGGATGACGCCCACGACGAGCGCGAGTCCTGCATGTCTTGTTGGAGCCATCGCCACGTGGGTCCCCCTTGCACCGTCAGGACGGGAGAGCGGGCTCCAGCCGGGAGCCCGGTCGCGCCCATACTAACGTGCCCTTGGTCTTATTGATGCCGCGCAACCAATATGGGTGGCAATGACCGCGCCGGGGGCTGAAGGGGTGGTGGGCGGTACTGGACTTGAACCAGTGACCTCTCGCGTGTGAAGCGAGCGCTCGTACCAACTGAGCTAACCGCCCGGAGGACTTCCAGCCTACCTACGGCGCTCCCCCGCTTCAACCGGGTCGAGCCCCAGGTCCGCGCCGTGACGGAGCGTCCGCACGGCTACCACCTTCGGCCACGCGAAGCGCGGGTCTACGTTCGCTCCGGGCTCAAGACCTGCTCCAGCCACTCAAGCATGGCGTCGGCAACCTCGCGCCAGCGGGCATCGAGCATCATGACGTGCCCGATCCGGGCGATGATCGTCAACTGGGCGTCATATGCAGCTGCGGAGCGCCGGGCCATGGCGGGCGGGACCAGGTAGTCGTCGGCGGCCCCCAGCACCAACATCGGAGCATGCACGCGCCCGGGATGCAGTCGGCCAAAGACAAGCTGCGCCCGGGCGCGGGGGCCAACCCGTCGTTGGCGAGCCATGTACCCGCGCAGCAGCCCTTCGTCCAGCTCCGGTGAGAAGAAGAGCTCGGGAGCTGTCATCATCCGGCCGGGTTTCCGGGCGCGGAGTGCCTGCAGCGCCCGCCGGGGATGCGCCCGGACGACGCGCAGCATCGAGAGTAACGCGCCCCCCAGTCGCGGAGGCGGCGCGAGCAGCACTCCCGCAGGCGCCTCGTCCGCCTCGAGGTACTTCTGCACGAGCCGTGCGCCGAGGGAGTGCCCGACGAGTATTGGAGTGTGTGGCAACTGTGCCACCACCCGCCGGACATCGCTTACGTAGTCCGAGATCGAGGCCGAGCGTACGAGCTCGCGGCCCTCGCTCTGGCCGTGGCCGCGCAGGCTCATTGCGTACGAGTCGTAGCCGTGGTCGGCGAAGAAGTCGAGGAAGTGCTCATCCCAGACCCACGCGCCGTGACCGGCGCCGTGGACGAACAGGAGCGGCGGCCGGTCTGGCCCGCCCGCGCGCTCGCGCGCGATGACCTCAAGTTCTCCCACCATGTGCTGGATTCCCCGCCTCACCCGCGCGGATCATGGATCACATTGAGTCCGGCCGCCGGGACTGTCTGGAAGAGCAACTGCGTACCAAACCGCCAGGTTCTGCCACTTCGACCGAGCAGGCAGCCCCTCATGAATCGAAGGCAACGCTCGCAGTGCAGGAGAATCCTGGCAGGACATCGCCGCCGTCGATCATCTCGTCCGCCGCGAGCGTGACGGCCGCGCCGTCAGCCCGGTGAGCACCCCCCGGATCAACTCGCCGTGCACGCCTTCGCCGTCCAGCCGCAGCAGATCGGAGCAGTCAACAGCTCCGTCTCGCGCCGTGCTTCGGTCGTGGTCATGCCGGTCGCTTCCGCTCGGTCATATGGTAGCGTTCGGATTGCCGCTCAGCACGCACGGTACTCTCCGATCTTGCTGAGTGTGCCGTCAGCAACTCCTCCTCCCAAGCTCTCCCATCCCTTCACCCCACCCGTACGCCGCGTACACCGAGGCGGCGAGGGTGCAGTGGCGAGCGCCGGCGGGGCGCGCAGCAGCTCCTCGGGCGCTGCTCCCGTGCGCCCGGCCAGCAGCACACCAGCCTGCGAGGAGTTCTCGAGCACGCGCCGCACGAGGTACGCCATGCCCGGCAGCAGCTCGCCGGACGGCACGTAGTCGCGCGCCGACCAGCCAGCGCGCGGCTGGCGCCCTCGGCGGTGCGGAACAGCGTCTGGTGCTCGACGGCTCGCTCGGGCAGGCCCGAGGCTTCAGCGAGTGCCTCGGCCAGCGCGTGGGCGTGCGTTGTGGCTGCCGACGGCGACGTGCAGCGCCGGATGCGCGCCGACGAGGCGCGCGAGCACGCGCTCGAACGCGGCGTCGGTCTCCGCCTTGCGGGTGAAGACAGGGGGCGTCCAGCCAGCGGCCTCGGCCACGATCGTCTCGTAGTCCCAGTACGTGCCCTTCACGAGCCGCACCTGGAACGGGACGCCTCGCGCCTCCGCGAAGCCGACGAGCGCCTCGGCGTGGGCGTCCGCCTCGCGGAGGTACGCCTGCAGCACGATGCCCGCACCGGCCCACTCGCCAAAGCGCTCACCGCGCGCGAACGTGCGCGTGAACAGCTCCCACGTCAGGCGCGGTACTCGAACTGCTCCATGTCGACCGTGACGCCAACGCCCGCGCGGTCGGCCGCCTCCACGATCACCTCAAGGTCAATCGTGCTCACCGTCCGCCTCCCCAGGGCGTCCGAGGGGTGTATCCATCGTCTCTTCCGCTACCATAGCGAGCGAACAGATCGGAGCCCCGGATGCCCCAACCCATCCAGTCGCTGGACAGCCTCGGCGCGCGCGCCAGCATCGACGCCGGCGGCGCGACGCACACCATCTACCGCCTCGACGCCGCCGCCGACGCGCTCGGCTGCGACCTCTCGCGGCTGCCGTTCACGCTGCGCGTGCTGCTCGAGAACCTGCTCCGCGGCGAGGACGGCACCGCCGTCACGCGCGAGCAGATCGAGGCCGTCGGGGCGTGGGAGGCACAGGCCGCGCCCTCGCAGGAGATCGCGTTCCGTCCCGCGCGCGTCCTGCTCCAGGACTTCACCGGCGTCCCCGCCATCGTCGACCTCGCCGCCATGCGCGATGCGATGGCCGAGCTGGGCGGCGACCCGGCACGCATCAACCCGCAGCAGCCCGTCGACCTCGTCATCGACCACTCGGTGCAGGTCGACGAGTTCGGCGGCGACGCCGCCTTCCTGTTCAACGTCACCCGCGAGTTCGAGCGCAACGGCGAGCGCTACCAGTTCCTGCGCTGGGGCCAGCAGGCGTTCGAGGGGTTCCGGGTGGTCCCGCCGGGCACGGGCATCGTCCACCAGGTCAACCTCGAGTACCTCGCGCCGGTCGTGTTCTCGGCCGACGGCGCGGCCTACCCCGACACGCTGGTCGGAACCGACTCGCACACGACGATGATCAACGGGCTCGGCGTGGTCGGCTGGGGCGTCGGGGGGATCGAGGCCGAGGCGGCCATGCTCGGCCAGCCGGTCTCGATGCTCATCCCGCAGGTCTTCGGCGTGCGGCTCACGGGCCGCCTGCCCGAGGGCGCCACGGGCACCGACCTCGTGCTGCGCGTGGTCGAGCTGCTGCGCGAGCGCAACGTGGTCGGCAAGTTCGTCGAGTTCTTCGGCACCGGCCTGACCGCCCTGCCGCTGGCTGCGCGCGCGACCATCGCCAACATGTGCCCCGAGTACGGCGCGACCGTCGGCTTCTTCCCCGTCGACGACGAGACGCTCAACTACATGCGCTTCACCGGGCGCACCGAGGAGCAGATCGCGCTCGTCGAGGCGTACTGCCGCGAGCAGCAGCTCTTCCGCACCGACGACACCCCCGACCCCGAGTACAGCGACGTGCTGGAGCTCGACCTCGGGACCATCGAGCCGAGCCTGGCCGGGCCGAAGCGCCCGCAGGACCGCATCTCGCTGAGCGACGCACAGTCCTCGGCGCGTGCGACCATCGCCGAGGAGATCGAAGCCGGCGCGACCGACGCCCCGGTCGCCGTCGCCTCCAACGGCGACTCGTACGAGCTCTCGAACGGCTCGGTCGTGATCGCGGCGATCACGAGCTGCACGAACACCTCGAATCCCGAGGTGATGGTGGCGGCGGGGCTGCTGGCCAGGAACGCGGTGGAGCGCGGGCTGCGCACGCCGCCGTGGGTCAAGACCAGTCTCGCGCCCGGCTCGCGCGTGGTCACCGAGTACCTCGACGAGGCGGGGCTCACGCCGTACCTCGACGAGCTCGGCTTCAACCTCGTCGGCTATGGCTGCACGACGTGCATCGGGAACTCCGGCCCGCTGCCGCCGGCGGTCTCGAACGCTGTAGACGGCGGCCCGCTGGCCGTCGCCGCCGTGCTCTCGGGCAACCGCAACTTCGAGGCGCGGATCAGCAACCAGGTGCGCGCGAACTACCTCGCCTCGCCGCCGCTGGTCGTCGCCTACGCGCTCGCCGGGCACATGGACGTCGACCTCGCGACGCAGCCGCTCGGAACCGACGCCGACGGCGCGCCGGTGCACCTCAGCGACATCTGGCCCGACGAACAGGAGGTCGCCTCGGTCATCCAGTCCTCGATCCGCTCGCAGATGTTCCGTGAGCGCTACGCCGACGTCTTTACCGGCGACGAGCAGTGGGCCGCCCTGGACTCCGGCGGCGGCCAGCGCTTCGGCTGGGTCGACGACTCGACATACGTGCGGCACGCGCCGTACTTCCAGAACCTGGAACGGGAGCCGGCGGCGCGCGGGGACATCGAGGGCGCACGCGTCCTCGCCCTCCTCGGCGACTCGGTCACCACGGACCACATCTCCCCGGCCGGCGCGATCGCCGTCGACAGCCCGGCGGGGCGCTACCTCGCCGAGCGCGGCGTCGAGCGCCGCGACTTCAACTCGTACGGCTCACGCCGCGGCAACCACGAGGTGATGGTGCGCGGCGCGTTCGGGAACGTGCGGCTGCGCAACCAGCTCGTCGAGCGCGAGGGCGGGTGGACGCGCCACTTGCCGGACGGGGAGGAGATGCCGATCTACGACGCCGCCGAGCAGTACCGCGCCGAGGGCGTCCCGCTGGTCGTGCTCGCGGGCCGCGAGTACGGCTCGGGGTCCTCGCGCGACTGGGCGGCGAAGGGGCCGTCGCTGCTTGGTGTGCGCGCCGCCATCGCGCAGTCGTACGAGCGCATCCACCGCAGCAACCTGATCGGGATGGGCATCCTGCCCCTCGAGTTCGCCCCGGGCGACTCGGCCGCCTCGCTGGGCCTGTCGGGCGAGGAGTCGTTCGACATCACGGGCATTGAGGGCGGCGTGGAGCCGGGCCAGGACGTCGCGGTCCGCGCCGTCGCCGCCGACGGCACGGAGACCGTGTTCACGGCGCGCTGCCGCATCGACACGCCGGTGGAGGCAGAGTACTACCGCCACGGCGGGATCCTGCAGTACGTGCTGCGGGGGCTGTTGGAGGAGTAGCGGACACGGACGGCTAGCGTTGGACTGCTCGCCGGTCTCATGAGCCCCACGGACGAGGAGGTGGCGCGCGTGCTGGCCGCGCCCAAGTACGTCTCTGGACGCATCGAGTGGACCATGCGGGCGGGGCGCACACCCAGGTACGAGTCCGATTTCTCCGTGCGTAGTCCGGTTCGCGGGGATCCGGAGCCGACAATCATCGGGAGGATCGTGGCGTCCTCCAACCCGTACCGAACCAAGTGCGCGTTCATCTACGACGGGGTCTGCATCCGACGCTGGGAGAGCACAGGGCGGCACCGGGACCCCCACGGTGTAGTCATCCTCGGCGAACACAAGCACGGTTGGGACGAGACACACGAGGACCGCTGGGCCTACGTACCGGATGACATCGACCAAACATCACGTCACAGCGCTCTCGACAGCTTCATGGTTGAGTGTGGGATTACCATAGATGGGACCGACGGTTCCAACCTTGAACCGTCCGGGAGCGAGGCCGACGCGTGACTACGCAGCAATCCCGCGATAGGCGCCTGGCACTGGCGCGCAAGCACATCGCCGGGGAGTTCGACACCTTCGAGGAAGCCGGCGCCTGCTTCGTCGCGACCCCTTTCCTGCGGCGCGATAACGATCCCGTGGTGCTGCGGATCGAGGAGCTATCCGACGGCCGGCTCGTGATCACGGACGACGGGGAGACCGTCGACTACCTTCGGCTGAGCGGGCATGCAGTTCGGCGGAACACCGCATTCCAGAAGCAATTGCAGGCGGTTGTCGAGTCCCTGGGTGTGCGAGCTGAAGACGAAGAGATCCTGGCGGAGACCGATGAGGGCGGGTTCGCCGAGGCGCTGACCGCCGTCGCGCGTGCGGCGCAACACACCTCGTACCTCGCCTACCGCAGCCGGGCGCGCGGCACGGGGAAGTTCGATGAGCAGGTCCAGGCTGCGTTGCTCCGTGTTGGAGCGCGATTCGAGCGTGGCCCGCTCGTACCCGGCCGGACCGGCCAGCAGCAGTTCGCCTTCCATGTGAACGGCACATCGAATGCACTCCTGCAGCCGATTAGCGGTAGCTCGCGAGAGGCTGTCCGGAACAAGGCCGAGCGGTTCGTCTTTCGTGTCGTCGACGTGCGGGCGGGAGCGGGCGACGAGGTCGCGCCCCCTGCCTCGTATCGGTTCTTCCCGATCCTGGACGACGCTGGCCGCGCCGCCGAGGTGTGGGATGCGGCGACTATCGAGATGCTCCACGTCTACTCGGACGGAGTGATCCGGTGGTCGTCGCCTCGCGCGCTCGCTCAGCTGGACACAGTCCTTCACACAGAAGCCCTGACTTAGTCTGCCGCTCCACCCAGCTCCCCCACGATGAAGTCCCGGACGAGGGGGAAGACCGGGCGCTGCCACCAGCCCCCGAGGTCCTGCCACACCGCGCGGATGAGGAACGCGAAGACGTAGCCCTCGCTGGAGGCGTCGGCGGGGCGGGCGAAGCCTGCGGAGACGCGGTAGCCGATCGGGCGCGGCGAGGTCCAGTAGCCCGCCTTCTGCCCGTACTCGTAGCCCTCGACGCCCCACTCGGGCGGGAACGGCCAGAAGTACGGCCCCAGCTCGGGCCGTGTGGCGAGGTCGAGCAGGTAGGCGGTCCACTCGTCGTCGAGCTGCTCGCCGCGCACGAGCGAGGTCCACACGCGAGCCATGTCGAGCGGGGTGAGGTGCGCGTAGCGCCAGCTGTGCTCGTACCTCGACGCCTCGGAGGCGCCCGCGCGCTCCAGCACGCGGGCGATCTGCTCCGAGGTGAGCTTGTCGTTGAGCCGGTCGGAGTGGGAGTCGAGCGACTGCGCCATGATGGTCTCGACGTCCTCCTGGACCTCCCCTTCGAAGGGCAGCTCGCCGTCCTGCACGGCGCGCAGCGCCGTGATCACGATCACGATCTTCCCTCCCGACGCGGGGTACTGGCCGTGCTCGGGGTTGACGAGGATGGCCTCGTCGCAGTCGAGATCCATGAGGGCCAGGCCCCACCCGCCGACGTACCCATCCATCGCCTCCTCGACGGCCTCGCCGAGGACTGCGCCCCGCGCCTGGAGCCCCTCGCAGCGCGCGGGGCGGGGGTCGGGTGTAGGGGTGGGGTCGGGTGTGGACGTCGGGGTGGGAGTGGGCGAGGGGGTGGCCGTGGCGGTCGCCGTCGGCGTTGGTGAGGCGGTCGGAGCCGGGGTTGAGCGTGGTGAGGGCGTGGCGGTCGGCGTCGGTGAGGCGGTGGGGTTGTGCGTCGGCGTGGGTGCGGGCGGCTCGGCCGTGTCGGTGCAGGCGGCGAGCAGGATGGCGACCATCAGCAGCGGAGAGGCCGACAGGCGCATCGATGACCCTTGTCCGCCGCGAGACGCGTCGAGGCTCCCTAGCGGCGGCAGGCTCCGTCAGCTATCGCCGCATCCATCTCGTCGAGCGTGACGGGTGGGCCGTCGTACTCTGCGGCTCCATACAGCCGATGGATCGGCCGGACCGGCACGATGCGTACCGTGTTGCCGTGGCCGAAGTAGCGAACCCGATCCCCGGCCTGTAGGCCGAGGGCATCGCGCACGCCCTTCGGGAGCGTCGTCCGACCGTCGCGACCGATGATCGACTCCAGCATGGCTCTCCCCCCTCGATCCAGCCTAGCGCGACGGCGCCGGCTGCGGCTCGGCGGCGCCCATCAGCGCGTGCGTGACCGTCGCCGGCGCCTGCGTGCGCAGGCTCGCGGCCGGCGGCCGGGCGAACGCGAACAGCAGCGCGCCCGACGAGGCGAAGAACGCGAGCACCAGGAAGCTCATCCGGTAGCTCCCCGTCTGGTCGTACATGATCCCCGCGAACGTCGGCCCGACGATCATCCCGGACATGATCACGAGCGACGAGAAGCCCATGATCGTCCCGAATGATCTACGTCCGAAGTAGTCCGCGCGGATTGCCATCTGCAGCGGCGCGCGCAGCCCCCACGCCGTCCCGTTGATCCCCACCGCCAGGTAGACGAGCGACAGCACCGGCGCGATCGCCAGCATGAAGATCGCGAGGCCGTGGCCGAGCAGCGCCGCCACGATGAGCGGCCGCTTCGGCCAGCGGTCGCCGAGGTACGCCCCGGCGAACTGCCCGATGATCTGCCCCACGGTCTGGATCGTGATCGCGAACGCCGCGAGCGCGAGGCTGTAGCCGAGGTCCTCGTGGATGTAGATCACGAGGTGCACCATCAGCGCGCCGATCACGAGCAGCGCCGCCGCCTGGCCCAGCGAGATCAGCCAGAACGCGGGCGTGCGCAGCGCGTCGCGGGTGCTCATGCCCCACTCGTCGCCCTCGTCTTCGGGGTCGTCGGAGAGCTCCGAGTACGAGGAAGCGCCGTCGGGGAGCATCCCGTGGTCCTCGGGCCGGTGGCGCACGATGCGCGCGAGCGGGAGCCCGATCACGAGCACCGCCACGCCGGAGGCGAATGCCGCGGTCCGCCACCCGATGCTCTCGATCACGAGCGCCATGGGCGTGGCCGCGAAGCCGCCCACCGCGAAGCCCATCGAGAGCATCCCGAGGGCGAACGAGCGGCGTCGCCGGAACCAGTTCACGACGGCGACGACGAGCGAGAGGAAGCTGCTGAGCGACGCGCCGATCGCGATCAGCATGAAGGAGATGTAGAAGGTCCAGATCTCCTGCACGAAGCTGAGCATGATGAAGCCGATGGCGAACAGCACCATGCCCGCGTACATGATGATGCGCGGCCCGTAGTTGTCGATCGCCCAGCCCTGGATCGGGCCGAGGATCCCGCTCTCCGCGCGCTGCATCGCGAACGCGATCGAGAACGTCGTGCGGCTCCAGCCGAAGTCGGCCTGCATCAGCGCGACGTACGTCCCGAACGAGTGGAACATCAACATGCCGAGCATCAGCTGCGTCAGGAAGCCGGCCCCGACGATCCACCAGCCGTAGAAGACCGAGGTCGGGCGTGTGAACGCCCTGGTGCTCACGAAGGGCCCGTCACGAGGCGGCGAAGGCGCGGCAGCGGATCGCTCGCTCCAGGTCGTCGTTGGCTTCGCGCAGCGAGCGGTCCAGCAGCGGCTGGCGGTCGCCGATCTCGGCGAGCAGCGCCCGCGAGCGCTCCAGCACGCGCTCCTCGACGCGGCCATGCGGGAACAGGCTCGCGAAGTAGGAGCGGGTGAACTGGTTCTCGCCGGTCTCGAAGACGCCCGCGACGCGGTCGAAGAACTCCATCGTCCACGGCTCGAGCATCTCGCGCTGGACGTGCCAGTGGAAGCCGGCCATCGCCGCCGCCGTGAGGTGCAGCGAGCCGTAGCCCTCGTCGTGGAAGCGCCGCCACGCCTCGGCCTTCACCGCGGCGTCCGGCACGGCCACCTCGGCGCGCAGCAGCGCGCGCTGCCCGCGGTCCGAGGGGTCACGCTCGCGCTCGGCGGCGATGCGGTCGGCGGCGCCGTCGAGGCCGTGCGCGACGGCGCGGATGGCGATCTCCCAGCGCATGTCCTGGTCGATCGTGAGGCCGTCAACGGCGAGGTCGCCGTCGGCCAGGGCGATGACGCGCGCGATGTCCTCCGGCGTGATCGCGAGTCCGATCAGCGTGCGCGCCCAGATGATCTGGCCGTCGCCCGTCGAGGCGCCCGGGGCGCCCTCGGAGAGCGCGCTCCACGCGAGCTCGGAGAAGCGGCCGGCCTGCTCGTCGCGCTGGTTGTCGGGGACGTAGCGCGCGATGGCCGCCGTGACGGTGCCGAGCACCGTCTCGACCAGCTCGATGTCGCTCTCGTCCGCCACCTTCGAGGCGGCGAGCGGCAGGTAGTCGGTCGACTTGAGCTGCTGGTCGCGGACCATGTTCCACAGCGCCTGCCAGATCAGCTGGCGCAGCAGCGGGTCCTCGACGCGTTCGAGGTGCTCTCGCACGTAGCCGATCGAGCGCTCGTCGAGGGCGACCTTCACGAATGCGTGGTCGCCGAGGTTGGGCATGACGAGCACCGGCTCGGGGCTGCCGACCGCGGCCGGCACCTCGGTGCGCTCGCCCTCGACGGAGACGGGCACCCCGGCGACGTCGAGCGAGCCGTTGGACTCGGTGATGAGCGCGACGTCGAGCTGGTGCGGGCGGATGGTCGGGTAGTCGTCGGGCGCGCTCTGGTCGAGCGCGAACGAGGCGATCGAGCCGCCCTCGGCGTGCCAGTCGGCGCTGATCGTGTTGAGGGAGGGCGTCTCGAGCCACAGCGCGGCCCACTCGTGCAGGTCGCGCTCGACGCCCTCGTCGATGGCGTCGAGGAACTCGGCGAGCGTGGTGTTGCCGAAGGCGTGACGCTGGAAGTAGCGCCGCATGCCGTCGCGGAACGCCTCCATGCCGACGGCGGCGACGAGCTGCTTGAGCACCGCCGCGCCCTTGCCGTAGGTGATGCCGTCGAAGTTCAGGAAGGTGGCGTCGGTGTCGGGCACCTGGCCGGCGATGGGGTGGGTGGTGACAAGCTGGTCCTGGCGGTACGCCCACGACTTCATGCCGGAGTTGAACGCCAGCCACGCCGCCTGGAAGCGCGTCGACTCCACCAGCGCGAGGTAGGCCATGTAGGTGGCGAAGCTCTCGTTGAGCCAGAGGTCATTCCACCAGCGCATGGTCACGAGGTCGCCGAACCACATGTGCGCCATCTCGTGGAGGATCACCTCGGCGCGGCCGAGCCGCTGGTTCTCGGTCGGCGGGTCGCGGTAGACCATGCGCTCCGAGTGGGTGATCGCGCCAACGTTCTCCATCGCGCCGAAGTTGAACTCGGGCACGAAGACCTGGTCGTACTTGTGGAAGGCGTACGGGTAGTCGAAGAACTCGGCGAAGAAGGTGAGGCCCTGCTTGGTCACCTCGAACAGCTCGTCCTCGTCGAGGTACGGCGCGAGGGAGCTGCGGCAGTAGAAGCCGAGCGGGATCCCGTTGTGGTCGTCGCGCACGACGTGGTACGGGCCGGCGATCAGCGCGAACAGGTACGTCGAGAAGCGCTCCGTCTGCTCGAAGCGCCGGCGCAGGCGGCCGTCCGCCAGCTCCTCACGCCCGGCCTCGCTCGTGTTCGCGACGAGCTCCCATTCGGCGGGCGCGTCGACGGTCAGCGCGTAGCTGGCCTTGAGGTCGGGCTGGTCGAAGCAGGGGAAGAGGCGGTGGCAGTTGTACGGCTCGAAGTTGGTGTAGAGGTACTCGCTGCCGTCCTCGGGGTCGATGAACTGGTGGAAGCCGTCGCCGGTGTGGTCGTAGTCGTGCTCGTAGACGATCCGCACCTCGTTGGACGCCGCGAGGGCGTCGCCGGGCAGCGTCAGCCGGTACTCGCCCTGGTCGGGCTCGACCGCCGCGCCGTTGACCTCGAGGCGCTCGATGCCGCCGCCGGTGTGGTCGACGAAGACATCGCCGTCACCGGGCGCGAGCGCAAAGCGGATAGTGACGTCGCCGCGGTAGCGCTCGGCGCCGCCGGTCAGGTCGAGGTGGAGGTCATACGAGACGTCGCTGACGCGCTCGGCGCGCGCGATCGCCTCTTGCTGGGTCAGGCTGTCGCGCACGGCGACGGGCTCGGTGGTCATCGGTACCTCTCGGAGCAAGCGACGGGTTGCGCCCACGCCAGCGCGAGGCGCTGACCATCGAGTATACCGAGCACCGCGTGACGGGCGACGCCCCGCCGGGGGCGTCACCGCTGGGGGCGAGCCGGGGCCGCTACATCTCCTCGGTCTTCTCGCCCGAGAGATAGGCGTGCGGGTCCTCCTCGAATCCGAGGCGGCAGCCGCGGGCGCAGAAGTAGTACGTCGTGCCCTCGTACTCGTACGAGCCTCCGGGCGGGTCGCTCGTGTCGACCTCCATGCCGCAGCAGGGGTCGACGGCGGTGTCGTCGCCGCCGCGCAGGAAGTCGATGACCATGCTCACCATCGTCGGTGTCCTCAATCCTCCGTGCCGCCGGACGGCGGCTCCCCGGGCCGGCTCTCGGCGTTACCGCGCCACACCCGCACGCCGGCGGTGACGAGCATCGCGGCGGCGAGGCCGAACCACGTCAGAGCGTACTCCATGTGCGGCGTCGTGTTCTCGTATCCTTCGAAGAGCGTGACGGGCCGCTCCGGCGGCGCGCTGCGCGGCAGGTGCTCAACGAGCGTCCCAGCCGTCGCCCGCCACGTCACCACCTCGTACGGCAGCAGCTCGGCGATCGAGGCCACGTCGAAGCGCGTCCACGAGCCATCGGGGCCCTGCGTCGCGCGCAGGCTGCGTCCGACGCGGATGAGGCCGTCGAGCCCCTCGTCGGCGCCGGCGAGGACGGCAAGCACCGCTTCGCGCTCGGCGGCGGGGTACCAGCCGCGGTTGACGAGCACGGCGGGCCCTCCGCCCGCCGGCCGCAACGGCACCACCACCTCCTCGCCGCGCTGCCCGTAGCGCGTGCGGTTGGCGATCACCTGGAGCCGGTCGTAGTCCCACTCGCCATCGAGGGCGAGCCGGCGGTAGTCGATCTCGTCGCCGGGCATCGCGACTGCCTCGGCGGGGGTGATCGGGGTGGCAGCGATGCGTGCCGCGAGCTCGGCCGACAGGTCGTGCTTGTAGTCGTTGCGCATGAGCTGCCACGCGCCGAGGCCGGAGAGCACGATCGCGCCCGCAACGGCGAGGGCGAGCAGGACCACCGTCGAGCGCGGCATTCGCATGCCTCGATGCTACCGCGCGTCACCGCGGAGCGGACCAATACGAACGCCGCCACGGAGCCAGGCGACGCCACATGAAGGAGGAGGCTGCGTGAACCTGTCGCGACGGCGTCAGCCGAGGGCCCAGATGATGACCGTGGTGGCAATGGCGATGGCCATGAGGATGGTTCCGGCAGCCCCGCCGACGGTCATCAAGAGCGCCGAGCGGAGGCGCTCGACGTCAGCCTGCGTCGCGACGACGTCGGACCGCGTCGCCAGCTGCTTGTAGGCACCTTCGTGGCGTGCCACGCGCTCACTGACCGATCCCGTTCCCGTAGCCATCGCGTGCCCCCTCAGCGCGGAGTGTACGGGAGACACACCCTCCATGGACGTTCCCATTATCGGATCTGGTGTGCCCGCCCGACAGCGGCGCGCAGAGTCCTCCGAGCACGCCGCGGCGAACCGACCGCATGCTGACGAACGTTCCGTTGACATTCAAATGTAGCGCCCGCACAATGCGTCTTGCTTAACCTTGCCTCGTGGAACCTTAGGAGCGGAGGCGTCGATGAGGACGCTCCTTGTGGTCGTCGCAGCCACAACTGTCGCGGTGGCCCTGTCAGTTGGGGTTGTCGTCGCAACCGACAACCGGACCACCGAGGTTCGGATTGCCGCTCAGCGGCATGAGAGCGGTCGCATCGAATTTGCGCTTCAGCAGCGGGCACTTGACGGCTCGTGGAGGGAACGCATTCTGCCCACACGACGCTTCTTCCCTGCGAGCGGGCGAGAGGGCAGGTGGCTCACCTCATCAAGCATCGAGTTGTCCGTCCCCATGCCTACGCCCGGACCCGCGCTGACTCTCAATGAGTATGCCGAATGGTGTGGCAGCGACTCCGAACTGGACACAGAGGGCATGACCTGGGCCGAGTACGGAGCGGCTCTAGACGAGCTCATCAATGGTCGGCTCTCCGTCATCCCTCCCGATGCACTCCGCGAATACCATGAGGCCACGACGCAGGGCCTCGCTCTCCTGCGGCTGGCGGTGAGCGACTTCGACCCTGAGGCGCCATCTCGGCCTGAGGAACTCTTCGGTCAGGCGATCCTCTTCGCCTGGTGGGTCGGGGGGGGCCGAGGATGCGCTACAGGATGATGTACGGCTAACCCTGGAAGAGGCCGGATGCATCAACCCGGATGACGAGTTGGGCGAGGCCGCGCCAAGCCCGACGGGAAACGCCGCGACCGCGACACCCACGCCGACTCCTACCCCAACCGCAACAGCCGGCATCGGCGATGTCGTCGCCGTTGGACGCTTGGACGCTGTGATTCACGGTATCGAACGCAACGCGTTCACCACAGCTGACGGCGTCTCAGCGACAAGGATCGATATTGAGTTCACTAATACCCGCGGAGCCATCGAGACCGTCAGCTACGGGCGAGTCGACGGCATCGACACCGAAGGTTGGGAGGTGGACCCGTACGATGCATGCCACGATCCTCCGCTCTTTGAGGACAGCCCGTGTCCGGGCGTCCTCTTGTACGAGGAGTTGAATCCAGGCGCCTCGGCGCGTGGCTACGTCTACTTCGTGGAGTCGCCGATCTACCCGATCGAGTTCATCGAGTTGTGGCGATCGACGGGCGAATACACGATTCAACGCGTCGAGCCAAGGATCGCGATCCCGGCCCCGTAACGGACGCGATGTCCGACACCCGGAAGTGACCCGTTGCAGGCCCACGGCGACACGATCGAGGGGGCGCGGCGCGCCCCCTCGTGACCCATCGGCCCGAAGGCGCTAGTTGAACATCAGCACCGTGCGGGCGACCTCGCCGGCCTTCATCGCGCGGAACGCCTCGTTCACGTCCTCCAGGCGGCCTCGCACCGTGATCATCTCGTCCAGCAGCAGCTTGCCCTGCAGGTACCAGTCGATGTACGCGGGCATGTCGATGCGGAAGCGGTTCGAGCCCATGCTCGAACCCTGCAGGGTCTTGCCACCCAGCAGCGAGGGCCCGTCGATCTCGACCTTCTGGCCCTGCGGGATCATGCCGATGATCGTCGCCGTGCCGCCGCGCCGGATCGCCTCGTAGGACTGCTCGGCGGCCGCCTTCAGCCCGATCGCCTCGAAGCTGTAGTCCACCCCGCCCGGGACGATGCCCTGGATCGCGCCGACCGGGTCGCGCGAGGAGGCGTCGACGGAGTGCGTGGCGCCGAGCTCACGCGCGGTCGCGAGCTTCGATTCGTGGATGTCGACGGCGATGATCGTGCGCGCGCCGCCGATGCGCGCGCCCTGGATGGCGGCCAGTCCGACCCCGCCCGCGCCGAAGACGGCGACCGTCGAGCCGGGCTCGATGGCTGCGGTGTTGAGCACCGCGCCGAGGCCCGTCGTCACGCCGCAGCCGATCAGCGCGGCGCGGTCGAGCTCGATCTCGTCGCGCTCGATCTTCACCAGCGCGTTCTGGTGGACGAGCATCTCCTCGGCGTACGTCGCGAGGCCGGCGAACTGCTGCACGCGGTCGCCGCGCCAGCTGAGCGCCGGTTCGTCGCCGGGGCCCCGCACGGGCCGGCGCGAGCACAGGAACGGCTCACCGCTGAGGCAGCGCTCGCAGGTGCCGCAGAAGATCGAGAGGCACGCGATCACGCGGTCGCCGGGCTCGAACTCCGTGACCTGCGAGCCGACCGCCTCGACGACCCCCGCCCCCTCGTGGCCCAGCACCGCGGGGGTCGGCATGACGTAGAGGCCGTCGTAGAAGTGGACGTCGGAGTGGCAGACGCCGCTCGCGGCGACGCGGACCACGACCTCCTCGGGGCGCGGCTCGGCGTGGTCGATGTCCTCGATGGTCAGGTTCTCGTGGGCGGCGTGGAAGACGGCGGCCTTCATGTGACTCCTCCTCGTGCGCCCCGCGTGTCCCGGCGAGGCATCGCGGGCATGTTCACGCAGACGGCGAAGCGATGTCCACCGCGCACCGGGGGAGTCATGGGCGGCCAGGGCCGAGGGGCGGCCGGCGGCTCAGCCCGGAAGCTGCGCGACGAACTCCTCGACGGTCGTCGCCGGGAGGTTGCAGACCAGGTTCTCGCAGACGTACGCCGCCGCGCCGTCCGCCACCGCGCGGCCCTCGATGACCGGGAGGCCCTCGCCGTCCGCGGGCGCGAGCAGGACCGCGGGCAGGTAGCGGCTCGCGATCTCGCGCTCGAACGGGGCGCGCGACGCGGCGTCGCCGACGACGGCGATCTCGCGCGGCGGCGCGAGCAGCAGGTCGACGACCTGCAGCACGCTCCCGAAGCCGCTCGCTGCCTGCACCAGGTGATCGCGCACGAGCGCGACGACCTCGCGGGCGAAGTCCTCCCACTCGGGGCGGCCGAAGTAGCGGCCGAGCCAGAACGCGAGCAGTGCGGCCGCGCCGTTCCCGCTCGGCGAGGCCGCGTCGAACATCGGCTTCTGGCGCAGGATCAGGCGCTCGGCGTCGGACGCCGCCTCGTAGACGCCGCCGCCCTCGGGGTCGCGGAAGCGCGCCATGACCACCTCGAGCAGCTCGGCCGCCCAGTGGAGGTGGTCGAGGTCGCCGGTGGCGCGGTACAGCTCGACCAGGCCGAGGCCGTAGTAGGTGTAGTCCTCGATCATCCCGTCGATGCGCGCGCGGCCGTCCTTCCACGTGTGCAGCAGCCGGCCGTCGCGCCACATCTCGGCGCGCACGAACGCTGCGTTGCGCTCGGCGACCGCGATGTACGAGGCGTCCCCGAAGACGCGGCCGGCCTCGGCGAAGGCGGCGAGCGCGAGCCCGTTCCACGAGGTCAGCACCTTGTCGTCCAGGCCCGGCCGCACGCGCGTCTCGCGCTCGGCGAGCAGCCGCGCGCGCCAGCCGTCGAGGCGCTCCTCGATGTCCTCGACGGTCGTGCCGCGCGAGGCGGCGATGTGGTTGAGCGGGGCGCGGCGGCTGAGCACGTTGCGGCGGCCGAACTCGGGGTGGTGGGGGTCCTGGAAGTTGCCCGCCACGGTGACGCCGAACACCTCGGCCGCGCGCGAGCCGTCCTCGGGGCCGAGGACGGCGGCGAACTCCTGGGGCGTCCAGACGAAGAACTTGCCCTCGATGCCCTCGCTGTCGGCGTCCTGCGCGCTGTAGAAGCCGCCGTCCGCGTGCAGCATCTCGCGCTCGAGGTAGGCGAGGGTCTCGCGCACGACGCGCTCGGAGAGGGCGTCGCCCTCCGGGGCGCCCTCGACCTGCCAGGCGTGGGTGTAGGCGCGGACGAGCTGCGCGTTGTCGTAGAGCATCTTCTCGAAGTGCGGCACCAGCCACTCGCGGTCGACGCTGTAGCGCGCGAACCCGCCGCCGAGGTGGTCGTACATCCCGCCGAGCGCCATCGAGCGCAGCGTCTCGATCGCCATCGCGCGCGCGCCCGGGCGGCCAGCGTCGGCAGCCGTCACGGCGTGGTCGTGGAGCAGCAGGAACTCGAGCGTGGCGGGGTTCGGGAACTTCGGCGCGGCGCCGAAGCCGCCCCATGTCGCGTCGTACGCCCCGCGCAGGCGGTCGACGGCGCCCGACGCCAGGTCTGCCGTGACCGCACCGTCACCCGAGCCCGTGCGCTCGGTCGCGGCCTGGAGCTGCTGGGTGATGTTGGACGCGGAGGTGAGCAGCCGCTCGCGGTCGGTGTCCCACGAGTGGCGCAGCGCTTCCAGCACGCGGCGGAAGCCCGGGCGCCCGTGGCCGTCGTCGGGCGGGAAGTAGGTGCCGGCGAAGAACGGGTCGCCGTCCGGCGTCATGAAGACCGTCATCGGCCAGCCGCCCGCGCCGGTCATCGCCTGCGTCGCCGTCATGTAGACGCTGTCGACGTCGGGGCGCTCCTCGCGGTCGACCTTGATGTTGACGTAGCCCTCGTTCATGACCGCCGCGATGGACTCGTCCTCGAACGACTCGTGCGCCATGACGTGGCACCAGTGGCACGAGCTGTAGCCGACGGAGAGCAGCACGGGGCGGTCCTCGGCCCGCGCACGCTCGAACGCCTCCTCGCCCCATGGGTACCAGTCCACGGGGTTCGAGGCGTGCTGGAGCAGGTAGGGGCTGGTCTCGTCGGCGAGGCGGTTGCGGTGCGCGGGCTGCTCGTCGCTCACGAGTGCTCCCGTCGGTGCGTGGCCGCGCCGCGGCTCATGCCGCCACGCGAGGGCTCACGCCGTCATCGTACCGCCCTGCCCCGTCTACGCGGTGAGCAGCTGGAGCACGGCGCCGAGGATGACGCCGTACAACACGTGCGCGCCGACGAGCATCATCGTCCGGCGTGAGCGGTCGCCGGGCTCCATCGCGTCGAGGCGCTCCTGCAGGCCGATCACCGGGGCCCAGAAGCCAAGCCCGGCGACGGCGAGGAGCAGCCCGTAGAGCAGGCCGGCGACCCACAGCCGCTCGTCCCACGCGGGGACGCTCAGCGTCCAGTCCGGGAGCGCGGTGGTCCACTCGGAGACGCTCACGCTCCAGCCCGGCACGCGCGCGGTGACGTAGGCGAAGACGCCGCCGAGGATGGCGCCGTAGCCGAGCTGCACGAGCCCGCCGAGCGTGGGGTAGTCGCGCGCGTCGCCCCCGCTGATGCGGGCCAGCAGCAGCGAGGTGTCGGGGGGCTCGGCGCGCATCTCCGGCGTGCGCGCGGCGAACATCGCCGCCGCGCCCGCAAGCCCGCCGACGAGTCCCACGATCACCACGAACATCGGCGCGGCTCCCTAAAACAGCCGTCGCAGGTTGGAGAGCACGTCCCGCGCGTCTTCGACGAGGCCGCGCCGCTGTGCGGGTGCGCGTCGCTGCGCACGTTCGCTCGACGCCTCGTCGGAGGGCGGCTCCGTGTCATCGGCGCTCTGCGCATACACGATCGACTCGGCCGTGCGGCGGACGCGCGGACGGGCCACCGCGCCCCCGGCGGCCGGCTCGGCCTGCTCCGAATCCTCGGCGGCCCCGGCTTCGTCGGCGGGCGGCGGGAGCTGTATCAGCGACTGCACCTGGAGCTGGGCGTTGCCGAGCAGGCGCCGCAGCTCCGCGCGCTCCGTGGCGGCCTCCCGCTGCGCCTCGATGGCCGTGTCGAGCTGGCGTTCGAGCCGCCCGATCTCGCGTTCGAGCCCCACGCGGCGCTCCCGCGCGGAGAGCAGGAGCTGGTCGCGGTGCGCGATCTCGAGCCGCAGCCGGTCGATCTCCGCCGACGCGGCCGTGACCGACTCGGGCTCAGGTGGCGGTGAGGCGAAGACCGGCGCGGGTCGCGGTTCGGGTGTCGGTGGTGGCGGAGCAGCGGGCTGCGAGGCCGGGTCCGGCTCGGACGCGGCTGGGGGCGCGGCGGTGGGCTGTGAGGGGGGCCCCGGCTCGGGTGGAGGCGGGGACGTGGCGAAGACGGCGGCGGGCCCCGGTTCGGGCATGGGCGGGGGCGGAGCAGCCGGTGGCGACGCTGGCTCCGGCTGGGGCGGAGGTGGGGGTGCGGCGGTGGGCTGTGAGGGGGGCTGTGAGGAGGGCTCCGGGTCGGGCGGTGGTGGCGGCGTGGCGAAGACCGGCGCGGGCCGGGGTGGGGCCGCGGGCGGGTGAGGAGCGACGGGTGGCGCGGCAGCCTCCGGCTCGGGCGAACGCGGGGGCGTGACGGGGCGCGCCCACTCCGACCGAGCCCCGACGTCCCCCGTCTCTTGAGTGACGGGCTCGGCCGCAGACGGCATGCCGGCCGCGGCGCCGGGCTCCGTCGGGCGGTCCGAAGCGGGCTCGGGCTCGAACTCGACGCTGTCGTCGGGGAGGTCGTGGGGGAGTCGCTCGGTGTCGGTCATCTCGGCGGCGATGGTACACGGCCCCTACGTGTCCGGGTGGGCCTCCGCGATGACCTCGCCGAATCCCGCGCCCTCGGGCCGCGCGAGGGCGTCCATGGTGCACTCGGCGGGGTCCTTGTCCGGCCGCCAGCGCTCGAAACGCGCCGCGTGGCGCAGCCGTCCGCCGGTGATCTGGTCGTAGCTGACCTCGACCACCACATCGGGCTCCACGGGGACGAACCCCGCCTCGCGGCCCTGCGACCAGCGGCTCTCCATGCCCGGGCGGCGCGCGTCCTCGCCGAAGCTCTCCTCGGCCCGCATCGCCTCGAAGCGCGCGAGGAGCGCCACGCGCTCTTCGCCGGCGAACCCCGAGATGTGCCCGACGAAGTGCATGCGGCCGGCCTGGTCGTGGAGGCCGAGCAGCAGCGAGCCGATCCGGTCGCCCTCCTTGTGCACGCGGTAGCCGCCGACGACCGCGTCGATGGTGCGGCGGTGCTTGATCTTCAGCATCTCGCGCTTGCCCTCGACGTACGCGCCGTCCAGCCGCTTCGCGACGATGCCGTCGCACCCCGCCGCCTCGAAGCGCGTGTGCCACTCGCGGGCCGTGGCGAGGTCCTCCGTGGACGGGGTCAGCGACCACGGCGCGTCGAGGCCCGCGACCAGCGCGGTGAGGCGCGCGCGGCGCTGCTCGAACGGCTGCGAGCGCAGGTCCTCGCCCTCGATCGCCAGCAGGTCGAAGGCGACGAGCTGTGCGGGCGTCTCCGCCGACAGCCGCTCGATGCGCGACTCGGCCGGATGGATGCGCTGCTGCAACGCGTCGAAGTCCGTCACCCCGCCGGTCACGACGACGACCTCGCCGTCGACGACCGTGCCTGCCGGGAGCGCGTCGAGGGCGCCCCGAAGCTCGGGGAAGTAACGCAGCAGTGGGCGCTCGTTGCGGCTGTCGAGGCGTGGTTCGCCCTCGGAGCCGGTGCTCCAGGCCAGCGCGCGGAAGCCGTCCCACTTGGGTTCGTAGGCCCAGCCGGGCGGCTCCGGGAAGCGCTCGCGGACGCGCGCTTCCATGGGCTTGCGAGGCGGGTCGAACGGCCAGTCCGGCATGAGCGGGACGGTAGCACGGCGACCGTCCGGACGCGCCTGTGCGCGCCGTCACACCATTGCAACCGTGTTCCCGCTAGAATGCTCGTGGCAGGCAGTCTGACACGGCGCTGAAGGAGCCACGACGAATGACCATCGAGCGAGTCACCCCCAGCTACCAGATTGAGTCGTTCGGGAACCTCGACGACTACATGGAGGAGCCCTACGAGGCGATCAACCTCCACAACTTCGAGCAAGTCCCGCAGCTCGCAGCGCTCCCGGCCGAGCTGCGCGAGGAGATCCGCGTCGTCGGCAACGTGCTGCCGTTCAAGTCCAACAAGTACGTCATCGACCACCTCATCAACTGGGACAACGTGCCGGACGACCCGATGTACCGGCTGACGTTCCCCATGGGCGACATGCTCACTCCCGAGAACTACCAGCGCATGGCGTCACTGCTGGACGCCGGCGTCTCGGACGAGCAGCTGAAGCTGGCGGCGGACGAGATCCGCTGGACGCTCAACCCGCACCCCGCGGGCCAGATGGACCACAACGTGCCGGCGCTGGACGGCCGCCCGCTGAACGGGATGCAGCACAAGTACCGCGAGACGGTGCTGTTCTTCCCCAGCCAGGGCCAGACCTGCCACGCCTACTGCACGTTCTGCTTCCGCTGGCCGCAGTTCGTCGGCCTCGAGGACCAGAAGTTCGCGATGCGCGAGGCCACGCTGCTGCGCGACTACGTCGAGGCGCACGGCGACATCTCGGACGTGCTGTTCACCGGCGGCGACCCGCTGATCATGCGCACGCGCGTGCTGCGCCGCTACATCGAGCCGCTGCTCGAGCCCGGCGGCGCGCCCAACCTCTCGACCATCCGCATCGGCTCGAAGGCGCTCGCCTACTGGCCGCAGCGCTTCGTCTCCGACGACGACGCCGAGGACCTGCTGGCGCTGTTCAAGGAGGTCGTCGACTCCGGGCGGCAGCTGTCGTTCATGGCGCACTTCAGCCACCCGGTCGAGCTTGAGACCTCGATCGTGCAGGAGGCGATCCGCAACGTGCGCGCGACGGGCGCGCAGATCCGCACCCAGACGCCGGTGCTGCGGCACATCAACGACGACGCCGCGACGCTCGCGCGGATGTGGCGGCTCCAGACGCAGCTGGGCTGCATCCCCTACTACCTCTTCGTGGAGCGCGACACGGGCGCGCGGCACTACTTCGAGCTCCCGCTCATCGAGTGCTGGAACATCTTCCGCGAGGCCTACTCGATGGTCGGCGGCAACTCGCGCACGGTGCGCGGGCCCAGCATGTCGGCCACGCCGGGCAAGGTGCAGGTCCTCGGCGTCTCCGAGGTTGCCGGCGAGAAGGTGATCGTGCTGCGCATGCTGCAGGGCCGGAACCCGGACTGGGTGGGCCGCCCCTTCTTCGCGAAGTACAGCGAGACCGCCCGCTGGCTCGACGACCTCGAGCCCGCGTTCGGCGAGGAGAAGTTCTTCTTCCAGGACGAGCTCGACGAGATGCTGTCCGAGCAGGGCAGCCCCTGGTCGCGCGACGACCTGGCGGTGCCGATGGTGAGCCCGAACTAGGGGACGCGCCTAGGCTGGAGCGCCGTCCGGATCGTCCAGGCCGGAGACGCCGGGGAGGTTCAGCACCACCTCGGCGTCTCCCGTATCGATGCCCTCCCGCTCGTGGTGCTCGAAGCGGCTGATCGGCACGGCCGGCATCGTCTCGATGTGCGCGCCGGCGCGCACGCCGTACTCCAGCGAGAACTGCGCGACCGCGTCGTTGTCGTCGGCTTCGACCATGCTGATGAAGTCGTAGCGGCCGAGCAGGCCGTACAGCCCGAGGCACTCGACGCCGCGCCCCTCGGTCTCGCGCTCGATGCGCAGCAGCCGCGACGGATCCTCGAACGAGGCCGCGCGCCCCTCGGGCGTCAGGGTGATCAGCAGGAAGTACGTCGCCATGGTGGTGCTCCGTCGTCCGCGCGGCGCCAGCGGCGCGCCGCACCGGTGCTCGCGCACATTGTGGCATTAGCTGCCAACTGGCGTGCGCGAGTCCGAAGCCGGGGACCGGGGTGTTGCGACAGCCGGCCCGGCCGTGCCCGCAGATCGACGTTCTCAGATGCCTGACGTTCCTTGTTGAGTGACGGAATTGTCACTACACTGGCGTAGTGCGGCGGGAGTGACGACTGCGTTGGACCTGGGATCCAGACAAGAACAGAGAAAACAGTCTCAGGCACGGCCTCGGCTTCGACGCTGCCGTCTTCGTGTTCGACGATCCCATGTCCGCGACGCTGGCAGACCCGTATGCGGACGAGGAGAGGTGGCGAACCATCGGCATGGTAGGCAATCAGGTCCTCATGGTGGCAGGTCCTCATGGTGGTTCACACGTGGCCGGAGCTCGACTCCGGCTCAGGCGAGGAGCTCGGGCGCATCATTTCCGCACGCAAGGCGACGAGCACGAGAGGGCAGCATATGAAGAAGGACGCGACTGAGCTGCCGCGGGACGTTCAAGCACAGATCCGTGCACTGGACGCTCTCCCCGACAGCGAGATCGACACCACCGACGCCCCGGAGATCCTCGACTGGTCCGACGCCAGGCGCGGGGTCTTCTATCGACCCGTGAAGAAGCAGATCACCCTGCGGCTCGATGCGGACATCATCGCCTGGTTCAAGGCGAATGCGCGCGGCGGCCGCGGATACCAGACGGACATCAACGGCGCGCTTCGCGAACACGTCCGCAGGGTCGATCGCTCTCCGGGATAGCGCAGCGCGCGAGGAGGCCACCCATGACTACCGTCGTCACCGGCGCCACGCTCATCGACGGCACGGGCGCCGACCCCGTCCCCAACGCCAGCGTGGTCATCGAGGAGGGCCGCATCGCGGCCGTGGGGCGCATCGACGCACTACCCGGCGACGCCGAGGTGATCGACGCGGGCGGCGCGACGGTCATGCCCGGCATGATCGACTCGCACGTACACCTCTACGGCTCTCGCAAGACGATGCAGCAGCGCGCGCTCACCCCGCCGACGCTCAACGCGTTCGAGGCGGCGGAGAACGCCCGCGAGACCCTCGAGGCGGGCTTCACCACCGTGCGCGACGCGGCCGGCACGCCCGTTGGCTTCAAGCTCGCCGCCGAGCGCGGGCTGATCCCGGCGCCGCGGATGCGGCTCGCCATCGTCGCGCTCTCGCAGACCGGCGGGCACGGCGACGGCGCGATGCCGTCGGGCGGGCGGATCGGCGGCGACCGAGGGCCGGAGTGGCCCGAGCACATCTGCGACGGCCCCGACGAGGTGCGCAAGGCGGTGCGCACCGTCCTCCGCGCGGGCGCCGACTTCATCAAGCTGCACGCCACCGGCGGCGTGCTCTCCCCCTCGGACGAGCCGGGCTCGCCGCAGTTCACGCAGGACGAGATCGAGATCATGGTCTACGAGGCGCGCATGCACGGGAAGACGTGCATGTCGCACGCTCAGGCCACCGAGGGCATCAAGAACGCGCTCCGCGCCGGCGTCGAGTCCATCGAGCACGGCTTCTACCTGGACGACGAGGCGATCGCGATCATGCAGCAGCAGGGCTCGTTCCTCGTGCCCACGCTGCACGCCCCTCGCAGCGTCGTGCTCAACGCGGAGGCGTCACCCGAGTCGGTGCTGCCGCAGTCGCTGCGCAAGGCGCACGAGGTGATCGAGGCGAACGCGCGCAGCTTCCGCGCGGCCCACGAGGCGGGCGTGAAGGTGGCGATGGGGACGGACTGCGGCGTCGGCACCCACGGCACCAACGCGTGGGAGCTTGAGCTGATGGTCGAGCACGGCATGACGCCGATGGAGGCCATTGTCGCGACCACGAAGACGGCCGCCGAGTGCGTCCACATGGACGCAGAGATCGGCACCCTCCAACCCGGCAAGCTCGCCGACCTCATCGTCGTCGACGGCGACCCGCTGGCCGACATCACGCTGCTGCAGCAGCGCGAACGCATCTGCCTCGTCATGCAGGGCGGCAAGGCCGCCGTCGACCGCGTCTCCGGCTAGCCCGCCGCGACCGTGCCGACCTCCGAGGCCTCCACGGTCCTGCTGTTCGACCTCGACAACACCCTGCTCGACGCCGACGGCGCGCGCGCGGCCATCGACGCCAGCATCCGCTCATCGCTCGGCGAGGCGGCAGCCGAGCGGTTCTGGGGGTGCTACGAGGAGGTGCGCGAGGCGCTCGGCTACGTCGACGTGCGCGAGGCGATGCTGCGGCTCGGGCGCGAGCGCGGCGACGCGTCGCTGCTCCCACCGCTGGCGCAGGCGGTGTACGGGGTGGACTACGCGGCGCTGCTGCTCCCCGGCGCCCTCGACGCGCTCGCGCATGCGCGCACCCTCGGGCTGCCGGTGCTGGTGACGGACGGCGACCCCGGGTTCCAGCGTCACAAGGCGCGCGCTGCGGGCATCGATGCGGCCGTCGAGGGGAGGGTGCTCGTGTATGCCCGCAAGGAGCGCCAGCTCGACGAGATCCGCGCGCGCTTCCCCGCCGGCCACTACGTCGTCGTGGACGACAAGCCCGCGATCCACGCCGCCATCAAGGCGGCGCTCGGCGAGCACGTGACGACGGTGCTCGTGGAGCAGGGGCGCTACGCGCGCGAGGGGGAGGCGGTGACGCCTCCCCCAGACCTGCGGCTGCCCTCGATCGCCGCGTTCGCGGCGCTCAGCGCCCAGGTGCTGCGCCCCGGCTAGCGCTGGCCGAGCCCGAAGCCGCCGAGGATGGAGCCCTCGCCGCTGGACTGGCCGCCCGCGCTGGGCGCGTTCGCGATGATGCGGTTGGCGAGGCGCGAGAAGGGCAGCGACTGCAACCACACCTTGCCGGTGCCCGAGAGCGTGGCGAGGAACAGGCCCTCGCCGCCGAAGATCATCGACTTGAGGTTGCCCGCCCGCTCGATCGAGTACTCGACGCTCGGCTCGAAGGCGACGAGGCAGCCGGTGTCGACGAGCAGCTTCTCGTTGCGCAGATCCCGCTCGATGACGGTGCCGCCCACCGAGACGAATGCCATGCCGTCACCCTCTAGCTTCTGGAGGATGAAGCCCTCGCCGCCGAAGAGGCCGGTGCCGACGTTGCCGCGGAACGCCATGGAGATCTTCGTGCCGAGCGCGGCGCAGAGGAACGCGTCCTTCTGCGCGATGATCTCGCCGCCGAGGCTGGCGAGGTCCATCGGGACGATCTTGCCGGGGAACTCCGCCGAGAACGCGGCGACCTGCTTGCCACGGCCTTCGTTCGTGAAATGCGTGATGAAGATCGACTCCTGGGACAGCGCGCGTCCGACGGCGCCCCGGAGGCGGCCGAACATCCCCTGGTCCGGGTCGCTGCCGTCGCCGAGCTTCGTCTCGAACTTCACGCCGGCGTCGAGGAACATCATGGCGCCGGCCTCACCGATGACGGTCTCGCCGGGGTCGAGCTCGACCTCGACGAACTGCAAGTCGTCGCCGTGGATGCGGTAGTCGATCACGTGGCTGCGCATGGTCATGGCGGATCCTCCCTGCTCCCGGGACCGAGGCTGCATGTCCGCCCGGCCCATGCCCCACCACATCCATTGTGGCCCAGCGCGACGCAGCGCGCGCCCTGTCTGAGCCCCCGAACGGCACGGATTTCGCAACGCGCCGGTAAACGAGTGTTCACGCGCCGTTCACGCGAGCTTCCCGGCGACGTAACGCGCGCTCGCCACCCTGACCGCGGAGGAGGACGCCCATGGCTCCCAACCGCATCGAGGCGATCAAGGACGCGAAGGACGGCCTCGACGTCCTGCCCGACCTCTACCGCTACGCCGTCGAGGGCGTCGACGCCATCCCGGCCGACGACTTCGAGCGCCTCAAGTGGTACGGCCTCTTCCACCGCAAGGCGACGCCCGGCCACTTCATGCTGCGGATGCGCATCCCCAACGGCGTGCTCACCTCCGAGCAGATCACGGCCGTCGGCGAGATCGCCAACCGCTGCGGCCGCGGCACGGCCGACATCACCACGCGCCAGAACATCCAGCTCCGCTGGATCACCATCGAGGACGCCCCGTGGGTGCTGCAGCGCCTGGCCGCCGCCGGGCTCAACTCGCAGCAGAGCGGCATGGACAACGTCCGCAACGTCGTCGGCTGCCCGCTCGCAGGCCTCGACGCCGACGAGCTGATCGACGCGCGCACGCTCGGCGAGCGGCTGCAACAGGCAATCATCGGCGGCAAGCGGTTCAGCAACCTGCCGCGCAAGTTCAACCTCTCCATCACCGGCTGCCGCGAGGACTGCACGCACGCGCAGACGCACGACCTCTCGTTCGCGCCCGCGACGCGCGTCGAGGCCGGCCGTGAGATCGCCGGCTTCAACGTGCTGGTCGGCGGCGCGCTCGGTGGGCAGCAGCCGGAGCTGGCGCGGCCCCTCGACGTCTTCGTGGAGCCCGAGGGCGTCGTGCCGGTCGCGCTCGCGATCCTCGAGGTCTTCCGGGACCACGGGCCGCGCGAGCAGCGCAAGCAGGCGCGGCTCAAGGTCCTGCTCGGCGAGTGGGGCATCGAGCGCTTCCGCGCGGCCGTCGAGGAGCGCATGGGCGTCGCGCTGCAGCGCGCGGCCGGGTCCGCGACGACCCGGCACGGCGGCGACCACATCGGCATCTCTCCCCAGCGCCAGCCCGGCCGCAGCGTGGTGGGCTGCCTCGTGCCCGTGGGGCGCGTGAGCGGCGACGACCTGATCGAGTTCGGGCGGGTGGCCGCCGCGTACGGCAGCGCCGAGCTGCGGCTCACGGTGCAGCAGAACGTGCTCATCCCGAACGTGCCCGACGAGTCCCTCGGCGCGCTGCTCGCCGAGCCGCTGCTGGAGACGTACAGCCCGAAGCCCTCGCCGTGGGTGCGCTCGATGGTGACGTGCACCGGCAACGACTACTGCCACTTCAGCCTCATCGACACCAAGGCCGAGGCGCTCAGGCTCGCCGGTGCGCTCGAGGAGCGCTACGAGATCGACGAGCCGGTGCGCATCCAGATGTCGGGCTGCCCGCACGCCTGCGGCCAGCACCGCGCGGGCGAGATCGGCCTGCTCGGCGACCGCCAGCGCGTCGACGGCGAGATCCTGGACGCCGCGGACATCTTCGCCGGCGGCTGCCTCGGCGAGGGCGCGGTGCTCGGCGAACGCACCGCCGAGGGCGTGCTGACGCCGGACCTGCCCGAGGCGGTGGCCGCGCAGCTGCGGTCGCTACGGGGCGCCGGGGCGCTGCGCGAGCGCGACCTCGTCGCCCTCGGGTGATGCGACGTGGCAAGACTGCCGCTGCTCGCGGGTGACGGCTGGCGCCGCTCTGTCTGCTGCTACTGCGGCACCGGCTGCGGCCTGCTCGCGCGTGCGAAGGACGGCGTCGCCGTCGAGGTGCGAGGCGACCCCGACCACCCGGTCAACAGGGGCAAGCTCTGCGCCAAGGGCGCGCTGCTCGGCCAAGTCTTCGACACCGGCGACCGCCTGCTCACCCCCATGATGCGCGACCGCAAGGGCGCGCACACCCGCGTCACCGGCTGGGACGAGGCCATCGACCGCGTCGCCGACGCGATCCGCCGCAACGTCGCCGAGCACGGCCCGGACTCCGTCATGCTCTACGGCTCCGGCCAGCTACCGACGGAGGACTACTACCTCTTCGGCAAGCTCGCCAAGGGGTTCATCGGCACCAACAACCAGGACACGAACTCGCGGCTGTGCATGGCCAGCGCCGTCGCCGCTTACAACCTCGCCTTCGGCGCCGACTCGCCGCCCGCCTCCTACGAGGACATCGAGGCAGCCAACACGTTCTTGATCCTCGGCGCGAACGTCGAGGCCTGCCACCCGATCCTGTTCGACCGCATCAAGGCGCGGAAGCGCGCGGACCGCGACGGCGTCAAGGTCATCGTCGTGGACCCCCGGCGCACGCGCACCGCCGAGATCGCCGACATCCACCTGCCCGTGCTGCCCGGCACCGACGTCGCGCTGCTGCTCTCGCTGCTCTTCGAGGTGCGCCTCGCGGGCGGCCTCGACGCCGCGTTCATCGACGAGCACACGAGCGGGTGGGCGGAGGCCGAGCAGGCGCTCGATGGCTGGTCCGCCGAGCGGGCGTCGACGGTCACGGGCCTCGACGCACAGGAGATCGTCGACGCGGCGCGCCTCATCGCGACGAACGGGCCGATGCTCAGCCTGTGGACGATGGGGGCGAACCAGAGCACCTCGGGCGTCGACAAGAACCTCGCGCTCATCACCCTCTCACTCGCCACCGGGAACATCGGGAAGCCCGGCGCCGGTCCCTTCTCGCTCACCGGCCAGCCCAACGCCATGGGCGGCCGTGAGTGCGGCGGCCTCGCCACGACGCTGCCCGGCCACCGCCTGGTCGCCGACGCCGCGCATCGCGCGGAGGTCGAGGACGCGTGGGGCCTCGAGCCGGGCTCGATCTCCGACCGCCCCGGCCTGACGGCGATCGAGATGGTCGAGGCGCTGGAACGCGACGAGGTGAAGGTCGTGTGGATCGCCGCGACGAACCCTGTCGCCTCGCTGCCCAACGCCGAGCGGGTGCGCGCCGCGCTGCGACGCGCCGAGCTGGTCGTGGTGCAGGACCCCTACTACCCGACTGAGACGGGACGCATCGCCGACGTGCTGCTGCCCGCGGCACAGTGGTCCGAGCGACCCGGGACGATGACCAACAGCGAGCGGCGCATCTGCCTCCTCGAGCAGATCGGGGAGGCGCCGGGCATGGCGCTGCCGGACTGGCAGATCATCTGCCGCATCGCCGCCGCGCTCGGCCACGGCGACGCCTTCGACTACGAGGACACCGAGGCGATCTTCGACGAGTACCGCGAGCTGACCCGCGGCCGCGACCTCGACATCACCGGGCTCAGCTACGACCTGCTGCGGGAGGCGGGCACCGGCGTCCAGTGGCCCTTCCCCGAGGGCGCGACCCTCGACGCGGGGAGCGGGGCCGGCGTGGAGTCCTCGCCACGGCTGTTCGAGGACGGGCGCTTCCCGACGCCCGACGGCCGCGCGCGCTTCCATGCGCCGGGCTACCGCAAGCCGGCGGAGATCCTGAGCGACGAGTACCCGCTCGCGCTGCTCACGGGCCGCGTCAAGGACCAGTGGCACACGATGACCCGGACCGGCAAGGTGCCCAAGCTGATGCGCAGCGAGCGCGACCCCTTCCTGGAGATCCACCCCGACGACGCCGGGCACTTCGGCGTCCGCGACAAGCAGCTCGTGCGCGTCACCTCGCGGCGAGGCAGCCTGGAGGTGCGGGCGCGCGTCACCGACGCGATCCGCAGCGGCGCGGTCTTCGCGCCCTTCCACTGGGGCGAGCTCTTCAACCGCCACGCCATCACCAACAACGCCACGAGCGAGGCCATCGACGCGCGCTCGAAGCAGCCCGAGCTGAAGTTCGCCGCCGTCCGCGTCGAGCCCGCCGGCGCGGTCGCGGCCTGAGCGGGCTGCGGGGACGAAACACCGCGTTCACGCGGCCGATAACCCCTCGTCACCCCTCCGCAATCCCGTCGTCTCCCGAAGTTCACGCCGATGGCACGGCGCGGTAACGCGCCGTCCCTAGCCTGCTACTCGACCGCCACGGGCGAGGAAGGAGCGCGCGGTGAACTCGGCACAGATCCAGAACAAGGCGACCAGCATTTCCCTGTTCTCACTGCAGACCGTGCAGATGCGCGCGTTCCACATGTCGTGGTTCGCGTTCTTCCTCGCGTTCTTCGGCTGGTTCGGGATCGCACCGCTGATGGTGATCGTGCGCGACGACCTGGACCTGACGCAGACGCAGATCGGCAACACGATCATCGCGTCGGTCGCGATTACCTTCGTCGCGAGGCTCGTCATCGGCTGGCTGAGCGACCGCGTCGGCCCTCGGCGCGCGTACACCTGGCTGCTGATCGTCGGCTCGCTGCCCGTGATGGGCATCGGCCTGGCGCAGAGCTACGAGGCGTTCCTGCTCTTCCGCCTCGCGATCGGCGTGATCGGCGCGGCGTTCGTCATCACGCAGTACCACACCTCCGTGATGTTCGCCCCGAACGTCGTCGGCACCGCGAACGCGACGACGGCCGGCTGGGGCAACCTCGGCGGCGGCGTGACGCAGATGGTGATGCCGCTGCTGCTCGCCGGCGTGCTCATGCTCGGCGTGGGCGAGACCTTCGGCTGGCGGCTGGCGATGGTGGTGCCCGGCGTGGCGCTGCTCATCACCGGTCTCGCCTACCACCGCTTCACCCAGGACGCGCCGGACGGCAACTTCGACGAGCTGCGGGCGCAGGGCGAGCTTGCCCCGGTCGAGGCGACGAAGGGTTCGTTCCGCGAGGCCGCGAGCGACCCGCGCGTGTGGGCGCTGTTCGTCATCTACGGCGCGTGCTTCGGCATCGAGCTGACCATCAACAACGTCGCCGCGCTCTACTACCACGACCACTTCGGGCTGAGCGTCGGCATGGCCGGGCTCATTGCGGGGCTGTTCGGGCTGATGAACCTCTTCGCGCGGACGCTCGGCGGCTTCTTCGGCGACCTCGCGGGAGTGCGCTTCGGCCTGCGAGGACGCGTGCTGTTCCTCGGCGTCGTGCTGCTGCTCGAAGGCGTCGCCCTCATCGTGTTCTCGCGGATGGACGTCCTGCTGCTCGCGATCCCCGCGATGATCGTGTTCAGCATCTTCGTGCAGATGTCGGAGGGCGCGACGTTCTCCGTCGTCCCGTTCGTGAACCGCAGGGCGCTCGGCTCCGTGGCCGGCATCGTCGGCGCGGGCGGCAACGCGGGCGCGGTTGCGGCGGGCTTCCTGTTCCGCGCGGAGAGCATCACGACGCAGGACGCGTTCATGTTCCTCGGCGGGTTCGTGGTGCTGGTCTCCAGCCTGGTGCTCGTCGTGCGCTTCGCCCCGGAGGTCGAGGCCGAGGAGCGCGGGCGCATGCTCGAAGCGCTCGCGCTACGCCGGGGTGCGGCCCCCGTCCCCGTCACCGCCGAGGCCGGCCGGTAGCCTCGACGCGACTCACACAGGCGCGCGGCCCCGTGCACGGGCGGCGCCGGAGTCCCGGCGCCGCCTTCGCGTGGGCGGACTCGCGGCCGCGTCCGTACAATCGGCGGCGATGCCAGCGAACAACGACCGTCCGCGCTTCCGCCCGGAGCCCGACCACTTCGCGCTGCGTGGCCGCATGGCGCCCGAGGTGCCGACGGAGATGATGGCGCACATCGCGCGCGTCGTCGGGCTCACGGAGCTCTTCGCACGCCGCCACGGCGCGGACCTGGCAGCCGCGCTGCGCGCCGCGCAGGGCCACGACCTGCTGCGCGCGCTGTCGAAGCGGGAGTGGCTGCGCAGGGCCGACGAGCGCGGCCTGCCGATGCTCCCGATGGAGCGCGAGCGCCCCGTCCTGCTCCACGGCCCCCTCGCCGCCATCGAGCTCGAGGAGCGCTTCAACGTGCAGGACCCGCGCGTGCTCGACGCGATCCGCTACCACACCACCGGCCACCCCGACTACGGCCTGGAGGCGTGGGCGATGTTCGTCGCCGACAAGGTCGAGGAGAAGAAGCTCGCCGCGTGGCCCGCGCTCCAGCAGGTGCTCGACCTCGCCGGCGACTCGCTCGAGGCGGCGGCGCTCGCCTACCTCACGCTCACCGAGCAGCGCGACCGGGCGATGGGCCGCGAGATCCACCCGCTGGCGACGGAGACGCGCGAGCACCTCGCGCGGCGGGTGAGCATTCCGGCGGTCGCCCTCTAGCCCCGGACGATGCTTGCGTATCGGGTTTGTTATACGTGCCGATTATGGCTTGGCGCGTGCGAACTACTGTTCTAACCTCCTTCCCGCGTGGCCCGCTCCCGGCCACCGGGAAGGGAAGAACGTGCATCCATTCTGGTCTGCCGTCGCATTCGCCGAGCATGCCGCGATCGCCGGCACCGGCGCGGCGAACGCCGCCTACTTCGCGCACCGCGCCTTCCGTGCCGGAGGCGCGCGCCGGCTCGGTGCGCTCCTGCTCACGGCGCTGTTCGCCGCCATCAGCCTCGACGCCCTCGCGGCGGTCGGGCTCTCCGAGCCGGGCCCGGCGGGCGCGCTGCTGCGCGCACCGCTGCTGCTCGCCAACGCCGCCACCGGCGCGGTGATCGCGCTGGGGGCCGGGCGATGAGCGCCCTGGACGCCGCGCTCCGCCAACAGCGCTACGAGGCGGCCGCGCTGCGGCTCGTGCTGGGCGTGCTGCACACCCTGGAGGTAGCCGCGCCCGACACGCGCGAGGAGATGGTCGCGCTGCTCAGCCTGGAGCGCCGGTGAGCCCCATCGAGCGCCCCACGCGCGCCAGCTTCTACGACTCGGTGCTCGACGCCGCCGACCGCCACGACTTCCACGTCGCGCGCGAGGTCGAGGGGCTGGACGACGAGGTCGCGCTGCTGCGGCTGCAGCTCCGGCGCGCCCTCGCCGACCGCGACGCGGACGTCGACCCGAAGGTGCTGCAGAGCGGCGTGCGCCTGCTGGTGCAGGCGCTGCTCGCGCAGCACCGCCTCTCCCCGAAGCAGGCCGAGCACCTGGGCGACGCCGTCGCGAACGTGCTCGAGGAGTTCGGCGAGGTGCTGGGAGCGCCCCGTGAGTAGGCGCCGCCCACCCCGCGACCGCCTCGCCCACGCCGTGCGCAGGCTCGCGCGTCCGCGCGGCGCGGCACGACGCGATGAGCCAGCTCCCGTGGAGCACGACCTCGCGGGCCGCCTCGACCGCGTCGAGCGCGAGCTGTCCGAGCTGCGCGGGCGGATCACGGCGCTGTTCCTGACCGTGGTCGGGGTCGGCATCACCGAGCTGCTGAGCCGGGTGGCGGGCTGATGAGCGCCGCCGCGACGGCCACGCGCACTGCCGGGCGCTCGCGGGCGCTGCCGGAGCTGCGCCCGTACCAGGCCGAAGTCGCCCGCGCGATCCTCGGGCTGACCGCGGCGCGCGAGGGCGGCTCGATCTCCGTGCTGATCGCGCGCCAGGGCGGCAAGAACGAGATCTCGGCGCAGGTCGAGCTCGCGCTGCTGCTTACGCGCGCGGTGCGCGGCGGCACGGTGGTGAAGTGCGCCCCGACGTTCTCCCCGCAGGCCGTGCTCTCGCGCGACCGGCTGCTCGCCCGCGCCCGCGAGGCAGGCCTCGAACGCATCGTCGCGCGCGAGGGCGCCGCGACGGTCCGCTGCGGTCACGCGAGCGTGCGCTACCTCTCCGCCGAGCCCGGCGCGAACGTCGTGGGCCACACCGCCGACGTGCTGCTCGAGGTCGACGAGGCGCAGGATGTGCGGCCGGACAAGTTCGACCGCGACTTCCGCCCGATGGCGGCGTCGACGAACGCGCCGGTGGTCTACTACGGCACGCCGTGGGGGCCGCGCTCGCTGCTCGCGCAGGCCGAGGCACAGCACCTGAACGCCGAGCGCGGCGGCGGCCCGCGCCGCCACTTCCGCGTGGACTGGGAGCGGGTCGCCGACGCGAATCCCTCGTACGGCGCGTACGTCGAGGGCGAGCGGGCGCGGCTCGGCGAGCGCCACCCGATCTTCCGCACGCAGTACCTCCTCGACGTCCTGCACGACGAGGACCGTCTGCTGGACGCAGCGGTGCGCGCGCAGGTCGAGGGCCGCCACGAGCGGCTGCGCTCGCCCCTCCCCGGCGAGCACTACGTCGCGGGCCTCGACCTCGCGGGGCCGGCCCTCGACGGCCACGTAGGCTCGAACGACCGCGACTGGACCGTCCTCACGGTCGCGCGCGTGCGCTCGACCACCGGTGGGCTCCCCACCATCGAGGTGGTCGAGCACCAGGCGTGGCGCGGCGAGGCGACCGACGCGATCGTCGAGACGCTGGCCGACCGGCTGCGCAACGTCTGGCGCGTGCGCCGCCTCGCCGTCGACGCGACGGGCCTCGGCGCGCCGATCGCCGACCTGCTCGCGCGCCGCCTCCCCAGCGGCCGCGTCGACGCGGTCGTGTTCAGCGGCTCGCGCAAGTCGCAGCTCGGATTCGGCCTGCTCGCGGCGGCGCACTCGGGGCGGCTCCGGTTGTACCGCGCGGATGGCTCGGCCGAGGCGGCCGAGTGCCGCCGCCAGCTGGAGCTGGCGCGCGCCGTCTACCGCGACGAACGCACGATGCAATTCCACGTCGACCCCGCCGACGGGCACGACGACTACCTGATGAGCCTCGCGCTGGCCGTCGACGCCGCCCGCCACGGCGGCGGCTCGCGCACGGCGCGGGGACGCGGCGCGCTCGGCGCGCCCGATGCGATGGAGGTCACCACATGAGTCTCGCCCCACCCAGCCCGACACCCACCCTCGACGCACCCGAGGCGCCGCCGCGGCTCATCCGCGAGGACGCACTGCCGGAGCACGTCGACTACCGCGACCGCGGCTGCGACCTGTTCCCCTCGTGCCTGAGCTGCCCGCTCCCGCGCTGCCGCTACGACGAGCCCGGCGGCGTGCGCGCGATGCTCAACCGCGTGCGCGACCGCGAGATCCGGCGCATGCGCCTGGAGGGCGGCGTCGCGGTGAACGAGATCGCGCGCCGCTTCCAGGTCTCGCGCCGCACCGTGTTCCGCGCCCTGGAGGGCGCACCCCGCGAACCCGCCCGGGCGGCCGCCGCTGCGCGGCGCAGCGTGGAGGAGATGCCCCGATGACCACGACCGTCACGAGCCTCGGCATCCCGCAGGCGCCCTCGGCGGCATCGTCCGCCGCGCAGGTCCCGTTCCCGCGCGCCCTCGCACAGCGTGACCGCGACCGCTTCGCGCGCTACCGCGAGCTGCTCGACTTCTTCGAGGGCCGGCGCGGCGCGCCACCCGGGTCGCGGCGTGAGCGGATGCTGCACTTCAACTACGCCCGCGCCTTCGTCGAGAAGGGCGCGGCCTACCTCGTGAGCGACCACCGCCCCATGGTCACAGCGTCCGAGGAGACGCCGGAGGGCCGGCGGCGCGCCGCCGAGGCCGAGCGCGCGCTCCTCGAGATGTGGGAGGCGAACGACCTGCTGCGCCTGGACCTCGACGGCGAGCTGGACACGGCGGTGCTCGGCGACGGCGCCTACAAGGTGACGTGGGACGAGCGCGAGCAGCGCGTCGTCGTCTCAGCGCCCGACGTACAGGGCCTCCACGCCTGGAGCCTCGGCGACGATGTGCGCCGCATCTGGCGCGTCGCCTCGCGCTACGAGGTGGCGCCGGAGCAGGTCGAGGCGCGCACGGGCCGCCTCCCGCGCGGCGCGGGCGGCCGCACGCCGGCCTCGGTGCAGGTCACCGAGGTGTGGACGGCCGAGCGCTTCGAGTTCTGGGTCGAGGAGGAGCTGGCCGAGGCGCGCGCCAACCCCTACGGCGTGATCCCGTTCGTGATCTACCCCAACGTGCCGCGCCCGAAGCACCTCTGGGGCGTCTCGGACATCGAGCCGCTGCGCGAGTCGATCCTCGAGCTCAACCGCGCGCTCACGCAGCTCAGCCGCATCATCGAGCTGTCCGGCAACCCCATCGCCGTCCTCGAGAACGTCGAGGCGTCGCGGGACATCGCAGTACAGCCGGGAGCGGTCTGGGAGCTGCCGGAGCAGGCGCGCGCCTACCTGCTGGACCTGCTGCAGGGCGGCGGCGTGCGCCTGCACGTCGACTACGTCGACCTGGTGTACCGCACGCTGCACGACCTGGCGGAGACGCCGCGCGTCGCCTTCGGCGACGGCGGCGGGGACCACTCCGGCGTCGCGCTGCGCATCGAGCTCGACCCGCTGCTGCGCAAGGTGGCGCGCAAGCGGCTGATCCGCACCGCCGCGCTGCGCCAGCGCGATGCGCTCATGCTGCGCGTGCTCGCCCACCACACGGGCCGCGCGTTCGACGGGGTGCGCACGGACATCACCTGGGCGCCGGTGTTTCCTCGCGACGACACGGGCCTGCTGGAGGCGGCGTCATGAGACGCCGCCCGGCTACTGTGCCGGGACAGGCGCCCCGCCGCCGAACAGCCCGCCGATCCGGAACGCGACGCGGATGGTCATCTCGCGGCCGTCCCGGCGCAGCGTCACCTCGGTGTCACCGGCGAGGGGATTGAAGCTCGTCATGAGTTCGTTGAGGTCATCGAGCGTCTGTAGTGGACGGCCCTCGATCGCCAGCACATAGTCGCCTGCGCGCAGGCCCGCGTTGTCGGCGGGGGAGCCCGGGAACACCGCGAACACGCGCAGTCCCTCCGGCGTCTCCTCCATCAGTTCGCCGAGCAGCGACGGCGGCAGCGCGAGCCCGCCGGGACGGTTGGCCAGCATCAGCCCCAGCGCGAGGGTCCTGAGCATGTCCGAGCGCCAGAACGACTCGTCGGAGGACGTGCGCTCGACGCCGACCATGCGCGTGTAGCCACCGTGGTTCACCGTGAGCAGGTAGACCTCGCCCGTCATCGCGGCCTGCACCGCCGCGCGCAACTCCGCGCGCGTGCCGACCGGCACCCCATCGATCGCGACGATGACATCGCCTGCGCGGAGCCTGGCCTGCTCGGCGGGCGAGCCGGCGAACACCACCTCGACGCCCAGGCCGCCGCCCGTCTCGTTCACGGCCACCCCGAGCAGCAGGTCGATGCCGAGCGCCTCGAGTAGCGCACGCAGGTCCGGCGGAAGCGCCTCGGGCGGCCCGGCGAACGGATCGGCGCCGCCGCCGCGCATGCTCCCGATCAACGCCTGCAACGCAGCGTCCAGCGACTCCGGCGACGGCGTGCCGAAGGCTACCGTTGTGGCCGCGGGGGCAGGGGTCGGCGCGGCCGCGGCCGGCGTTGCGGTTGCCGGTGGCGCCTCGACGGGAGCGTCGTCCCCCTCGGCCCCGGTGCACCCCGCCAACGCGGCGATTGCGAGCGCGACGGCGAGCAGCAGGAACCCCGGCGCGCGCAGGGGCCGCAGCGGATGCCGCACCACGGGTGAACCCATACCGTGCCCTCTATAAGCAACGTGATTGTACGACGAACATGATGATTACGAAACGATGTGCGGTGATTTACACAACTATCAGCGTGTGAATAAGGAACCGCAGCCGCCCTTAACGTAAAGCGTGAGGTAGACTGGCCGGGGTGACGGTCTCAGGAATCACACTCGTCTACCGAGAGCGCGGGCGCCTGTCTGGTCCGCGCTGGCCCGTGCAGATACGGCTCATCGGCCGTGCGCTGCGCTACTGGCGCGCGTTCGTCGCCGCCCTCGTGGTCGTCGCCGCGGCCACCGCGCTCAACGTCGCCGCCCCGTGGCTGACCGGCCTCGCCATCGACGCGGGCCTCGACATCGCCACCGTCGAGGGCATCGGGGGCGTCGAGGAGACCGTCGCGCGCGGCACCATCGGCACGCTGCTCTTCGCCATCGGGCTGCTGGTCACGGTGGGTGTGGCGCGCGGCGTGTTCATGTACGCGCAGACCTACCTCGGCGAGCACATCTCGCAGCGCGTCGCCTACGACTTCCGCAACGACCTCTACGACCACCTCCAGCGGCTCAGCTACGCCTACCACGACAGCTCGCAGATCGGCCAGATCATGTCGCGCGCCACGCAAGACGTCGAAGGCGTGCGCATGTTCGTCTCGATGGGCGTGATCCGGCTGCTGTTCGTCTTCGCCCTCCTCGGCGGCGTCTACGGGCTCATGATCTCGACGAACGCGAAGGTCGGGCTGATCGCGCTGGGGTTCGTGCCGTTCATCGCCATCCAGGGGACGTGGACGTCGGCGCGGCTGCGGCCGATCTGGCTCAAGGTGCAGGACCTCCAGGGCGACATGTCGAACGTCCTGCAGGAGAACCTCACCGGCCAGCGCGTGGTGAAGGCCTTCTCCCGCACCGAGTTCGAGCAGGCGAAGTTCGACGAGAAGGTCAACGAGCTCTTCAAGTGGTCCTACTCGACCAGCAAGTTCCAGGCCTTCAACGAGCCGTTCCTCCAGTCGCTCTGGCTGCTCTCCCTCGCGGTCGTGTTCTGGGCCGGCGCGGGCGAGATCCAGGCCGGGCGCATGACCGTTGGCGACCTCGCCGCGTTCCAGCTCTACCTCACGCTGCTGCAGGTGCCGGTCCGCTCGATCGGCTGGATCATCATGATGTTCGCGCGCGCCCACTCCACCGGCTCGCGCATCTTCGAGATCCTCGACGCCGAGTCCGCCGTGCAGGAGCACCCCGACGCGCGCCCGCTCGGCGAGGGCCGCGGCGACGTCCGCTTCGAGAACGTCTCGTTCGAGTACAGCGGCGCGGAGCGCGTGCTCCACGACATCGAGGTCCACGCCCGGCCCGGCGAGACCATCGCGTTGCTCGGGCCCACGGGCTCCGGCAAGTCCACCGTGGTGAATCTGCTGCCCCGCTTCTACGACGCAAGCTCCGGCCGCATCACCATCGACGGCGACGACGTGCGCGACGTCACCCTCGAGTCGCTGCGCGACGCCATCGGCATCGTGCAGCAGGACCTCTTCCTGTTCATCGGCACCATCCGCGAGAACATCTCCTACGGGGTCCTCGACGCCACCGACGAGCAGATCGAGGCAGCCGCGAAGGCGGCGAAGATCCACGACTTCATCATGGAGATGCCTGACGGCTACGACACGTGGGTGGGCGAGCGCGGCACCACGCTCTCCGGCGGCCAGCGCCAGCGCATCTCGATCGCCCGTACCCTGCTGCGCAACCCGCGCGTGCTCATCCTGGACGACTCGACGGCGTCGGTGGACATGCGCACCGAGTACGAGATCCACGAGGCGCTGCAGGCGCTCATGGAGGGCCGCACCACCTTCGTCATCGCACAGCGGCTCCGCACCGTGAAGGCCGCCGACCAGATCCTCGTGCTCCGCGACGGCGAGATCGTCGAGCACGGGCAGCACGAGGAGTTGCTCGCGGCGGACGGCTTCTACCGCCAGATCTACGACCTCGAGCTGCGTGACCAGGAGGAGGCCAGCGCCTCGCTGCTGCTCGCCGACAACGGGGGGCGCGGCTAGTGGCGTACTGGGGCGGCGGACAGGCGGGCGGATGGTCCGGCGACCAGCGCGGCGTGCGAGGCGGGCGCGCGGTCGACGGCTGGGACTACGCCGAGCTCGGCCGGGTCTACGAGCCGGACCTGGTCAAGCGGCTGTTCCCGTTCCTCGGGCCGTACAAGGTGCAGACCATCGTCGCCACCATCGCGATGCTGGTCTTCGCCGTCGCCTCCTACGCCCAGCCATACGTGATGGCCGTCGCGACCGAGTCGATCGTCGAGAAGCTGCGCTCCGGGACGCCCGCCGAGCTTGCGGCGGTCGAGAACGAGATCCTGAACTTCGGCGCGCTGCTCGTTGGCCTCGCGACGTTCTCGTTCGCCTCTGCGGCGCTGCAGCGGCTGATGACGGGCTACGTCGGCCACCGCATCCTGCGCGACCTGCGCTCGCAGATGTTCGAGCACCTCAACAAGCTCTCGCTCAGCTTCTTCGACCGCGAAGAGGTCGGGCGCGTGATGTCGCGCGTCACGTCCGACGTGGTGACGTTGCAGGAGCTCATCACCTCGGGCTTCCTCAACATCCTCGCCGACATCGTCGGGCTGGGGCTGATCGTGCTGTTCCTGTTCCTGCTCGACCCGCTGCTGGCGGTGATCTCGCTGTCGGTGATCCCGCTGCTCATGATCTTCATGGTGTGGTGGCAGACCCCGGCGGCACAGGCCTTCATCCGCGTGCGCCAGGGCATCTCTATCGTCAACGGCTCGATCAACGAGAACGTCTCCGGCGTGCGCATCGTGCAGTCGCTCAACCGCGAGGATGAGAACCTCCGCCAGTTCGAGCGCCTCAACCGCGTCAACCTCGACGCCAACATGGACGCCGTGAAGCTCCAGGCCGCCGTCATCCCGATGGTCGAGTTCCTCTCGACGGTGGCGACGGCGGTCGTGCTGGTGGTGATCGGCGTGCGCACCTTCGCCGGCGACCTGGGCGCAGGCGAGGCCCTCGCCTACTCGATCGGCTTCCTGCTCTACATCCAGCGCTTCTTCAACCCCGTGCGCGACATCGTCCTCCAGTACACGATGCTGCAGCGCGCCATGGCGGGCGCGCACCGCATCTTCGAGGTCCTCGACACCGAGCCCGAGATCGTCGACCCACCCGACGCGAAGGTGCTCCCGGACGTCGAGGGGCGCATCGACTTCAACGAGGTGGACTTCAGTTACGTCAAGAGCGTGCCCGTGCTCCGCAAGTTCGACCTCCACATCGAGCCCGGCGAGACCATCGCCTTCGTCGGCCACACCGGCGCGGGCAAGACCACGGTCACCGCGCTGGTCAACCGCTCCTACGACATCGAGGGCGGCTCGATCCTCATCGACGGTACGGACCTGCGCGAGATCGAGCGCGCCTCGCTGACCCGCCGGATGAGCGTGGTGCTGCAGGAGCCGTACCTGTTCTCCGGCACCATCGCCGACAACATCCGGTACGGCCGCCTGGACGCCACCGACGAGGAGATCGCCGACGCCGCGCGCGCCGTCGGCGCGCACGACTTCGTCGAGCGGTTGCCGGATGGCTACGACAGCGACCTGCACGAGCGCGGGACCAACCTCTCGGTCGGGCAGCGCCAGCTCATCGCCTTCGCGCGCGCGATCATCGCCGAGCCGCGCATCCTCATCCTCGACGAGGCCACGGCGAACATCGACACGCACTCGGAGCGGCTCATCCAGCAGGCGCTCAAGACGATCCTGCGCGGCCGCACCTCGCTGGTGATCGCGCACCGGCTCTCGACCATCCGCAGCGCCGACCGCATCGTCGTGATGCGCGACGGCGAGATCGCCGAGATCGGCAGCCACGAGGAGCTGATCGCCGAGGACGGCATCTACGCCGACCTCTACCGCATGACCTACCGCCGCTCCGACGAGGAAGGCGACGACTTCGACGGCAACGGCGCCGGGGGCAACGGCGCGGGCGGCTCGGCCCCCGCCCCGCGAGAGGGCGCCACCCGGTGACGCCGACGCAGGAGCAGCTCCTCGCCCGCATCGCCCCCGACGAGGTGGCGTTCTGGCGCACGCTCGGCATCGAGGTGGTCGGGGCGGACGAGGGCATGGCGCGGCTGCGCATTCCCGCGCGGCCGGAGCTGGAGACGCGCCGGCCGGACACCCTGCACGGCGGCGTGCTCGCCTCGCTCATCGACGCGGCAGGCTCCGCCGCGCTGCTCACCACGCGCCAGGACGACGACGAGACGTGGGGCGGCTTCGCCAGCACGGACCTCAACGTGAGCTACCTCGCCGCCGCCACCAGCGACGTGACCGCCGAGGCGCGCGTGCTCGGTGGCGGCCGCCGCGTCGTCTACACGACGGTCGAGGTGACCGACGCGGCGGGCACGACCGTCGCCGTGGGGCGCGTCACCTATATGATCGCGCGACGGCGGCAGTCGTAGACGCGACCGCGCCGCGAAAGCGCGGACCCCACCATGCTCGACGAGTCGGTCCAGGCGTACATCGAGGCTGTGCGCGGCCTGCTGGGCCGCGGCGGCTTCGAGCGCACCGGCAACCCGCAGGAAGCCAAGCGCTTCCGCGTCACCCACATCCGTGACTTCCTCGACCGCGCCGGCTCGCCCGAGGAGCGCCGCACCGTCCACGTCGCCGGCTCCAAGGGCAAGGGCTCGACCGCCGCGATGGTCGAGTCGATCCTGCGCGCCGCGGGCGGGCACACGCTCCTCCTGACCTCGCCCGACGTGCACCAGTCGCGCGAGCGCGTCCGCGTCGACGGCGAGCCGCTGGACCACGCGACATTCGCGCGCCTCGCCCAGGCGCTGCTCGGCGACGAGGCAACGGAGGGCTGGTCGTACTTCGAGCTCGTCACGGTGCTCGGCTGGCTCGCCGGCGCGGAGGCCGGCTGTGACTGGCAGGTGCTCGAAGTCGGCCTCGGCGGTCGCCTCGACACCACCAACGTCATCGCCCGCAAGGACGTGGCGATGGTGTTGCCCATCGACCTCGAGCACACGGCGATCCTCGGCGACACGATCCCGGAGGTGGCCGCCGAGAAGGCGGGCATCCTCACCGGCCCGTGCGAGGCGGTGGTCGCGCCGCTGCGCGAGAGTGCGATCGACGTGGTCCGCGCGAAGGCCGCCGAGGCGGGCGCGACGGTGCACGAGGTCGCGACCGAGTGCGCGATGCGCGTGACCACACAGAACCTCGACGGCCAGACCTTCGACCTGCGCACGCCGCTCCGCACCTACCGGCGGCTCCAGCTCCCGCTCATCGGCCGCCACCAGGCCGAGAACGCCGCAGCCGCGGTGCGCGCCGCCGAGCTGGCGTGGGCCGCGGCGGGCGAGGAGTTGCCAGCGTCGGCCGTCGCACGGGGCCTCGCGCGCGTCGCCTGGCCCGGGCGGTTCGAGGTGCTGCGACGCCGCCCGCTGATCGTCGCCGACGCGCTCCACACCCCCCTCGCGGCCACGCGCTTCCGCGAGACCGTCGACGCGCTCGGACTGGCCCGCCCGCGCGTGCTCGTGGCGGGCTTCCTCGGCGGTCGCGACGCCACGGCGGTGGCCCGGGCGCTGCTCGGCCCCGACGGCGAGGCGATGACGACGGTCATCGTCACCTCGCCCTCCTCGGAGCGCGCCGCCGACCCCGGCGAGGTCGAGGAGGCGTTCCGCGCCGAGGGGGCGGCGGTGCAGCGCGCTCCCGACGTGGCGGCTGCGGTCGAGCTGGCCCAGACGCTCGCGGGTGAGGCAGGCACCGTCCTCATCGCGGGTTCGCTGTACACGGTCTCCGAGGCGCGCGAGCACATCCTCGGCGTCACCGGCGACCGGGCGTACGGACTGCGCTAAACTGGCCCGAACGGTTCACGGAGGCCGCGAGTAACCATGGCATCGGGCAACGGACGCGGGCGCATCGTCATCACCGGCATGGGCGTTATCTCGCCGCTCGGCAACACCGTCGACGAGATGTGGCAGCGCGCCGCCGCGGGCGAGTCCGGGATCACCGAGCTCACCGCCATCGACCCCACCGACTACCCCTGCAAGGTCGCCGGCCAGGTCGAGGAGTTCGACCCGACCGAGTGGATGGACCGCCGCACCGCGCGCCGCATGGCGCGCTTCTCGCAGTTCGCCATCGCCGCCGGCAAGCAGGCCCTCGACGACGCCTCGCTGGACCTCGACACCATCGACCGCCGACGCGTCGGCACGGTGCTCGGCAACGGCGGCGGCGGGCTCCCGGAGACCGACCGCGCGATGCGCACGGTGCTCGGCCGGGGCGGCATGCGCGTCGACCCGCTGTACCTCGCGAAGATGCTGCCGAACATGGCGGCCGGGAACCTCACCATCCAGCTCGGCCTGCTCGGCCACACCAATACGGTGACCACGGCCTGCGCGGCCGGCACCCAGGCCATCGGCGACGCCGCCGAGGTGATCCGCCGCGGCGAGGCCGACGTCATGCTCGCCGGCGGCAGCGAGGCCGGCATCTCCGAGCTCGGCCTCGCGGCGTTCTGCGCCATGCGCGCCCTCACCACCGGCTTCAACGACCGTCCCGCCGAGTCCTCGCGCCCGTTCGACCGCGACCGCGACGGCTTCGCGCCGTCCGAGGGCGCCGGGGTGCTCGTACTGGAGAGCCTCGAGCACGCGCAGGCGCGCGGCGCGCGCCCGCTCGTCGAGGTGCTCGGCTACGGCGTGAGCGCGGACGCCGCCTACCTCGTCGCGCCCCCCGACGGCGGCGAGGGCGCGGCGCGCGCGATGCAGTCGGCCCTGGACGCCGCGGGCCTCGCCCCCGAGGAGATCGACTACATCTCGGCGCACGCCACGGCGACCGAGGTGGGCGACATCGCGGAGACGAAGGCGATCCGCGCGGTCTTCGGCGAGCACGCCTACCGGGTGCCGGTGACGGCCTTCAAGTCCCAGGTCGGACACCTGCTCGGCGGCGCGGGCGGCGTCGAGACCATCGCGGCGATCCAGGCGCTCCTGACGGGCCAGATCGCCCCGACGATCAACCTCGACAACCCCGACCCCGAGTGCGACCTCGACTACGTCCCGAAGGAGTCGCGCCACGCCGACGTGCGGACGATGCTCAAGAACTCGTTCGGCTTCGGCGGCCAGAACGCGGTCCTCGCGCTCCAGCGCTACGACGACTAGGGCACAGCCCCGCCCGCCGGTCCGCCGCCGCTCGCCTACCCGGCGGTCAGTCCAGGATGGCCTCGATCTGGTCGATGTGGTCTTCGCGGTGCGCCCAGCGGGCGACGGCGTAGCCGAAGCCTGCGGCCGCCAGCTCCCGGCGCTGCTGTGCCGTGAGCCCCTCGACCGTCGCGTCGAGTCGCCGGCAGGTCGCCTCGATCGACGCCGCCACGGCCTCCGGGTCGAGCGCAGCCGACATCGCCTCGAGGGATGGATTGACGGTGGGGTCCTCGTCCGGGAACGCCTCGCCGTCCAGCCATGCGCGGATGGCGACATCCTGGCGGGCCTCCCAGAACGCGACGTGGGCGAGCGCGAAGCCGACGGTCCACCCACCGCCGAGGTCACGCGCGAGGTCGGAGGCGTCGAGGCGTGCTACAAGCGCGGCGACGCGACGTGTCGACTCGGCGTTGCGGGCGAGGTCGAGCGAGTCGCCGGCGTCAGGCGACGGCGGCCTCCTGCGGCAGCATCCCTTCGAGCACGAGCTCAAGCGCCATGACGTGGGCGCAGGTGTGGCGGTGCATGAAGAAGTCGCACCTGCACTCCCAGCGTCCGTCCTCGAAGCGCACCTCATGCACGCCGTTGTCCCCGTCGATCGATACGGTGAGCTGCGAGAACTGCAGGCGGTCCCGCTCGCGGGAGTAGCGGCGTGCCTTCTCGACCTTGCCAATCATGCCCGAGTGCATCAGGCCTCCTGTCCGATGCGGGGAGTGCGCGTCGGAGGGTGCGTGCGGGCGGCGCGCAAGACGACGCCGCGGCACACGCCGCGGCGTTGACGTAGAGGAGCCTGCGCTGCGTCCGGTGGGATGACGAACCCGTCGTGAGCACCCATCGAGTGGAGACTAGGCGTCCCGCGCCGCCCTCGTCAACATCCGCGGCCGGGAGTGTTCATACGTCATCGAACGGCGGCGCAAACCCGTCCTTGCCCTCGCCGAGCTCGGGCAGCGCCGCGTCCAGCACCTCGAAGACCTCGCGGTAGTGGTCGAGGTAGTGCGACTGGAACGCGGCCACCTCGCAGCCCAGCTTCTCCGCCATCAGCGCCAGCGCCCCCTCGCGCGTCGACGCGACGAACTTGCCGCGTGCGAAGTGGAACGGCTGCACGATGAAGTGCTCCGCGCCCGTCTCCAGCAGGCGCTCGGCGAACGCCTCGGCGTCATGCACGAGCAGCAGCGGCGTCATCGTCACGCCCACATCGATACCCGCCTCGCGCAGCTCCGCGACGGCTTCCAGTCGCTGGTCGTTCGAGGGACAGAACGGCTCGAACGTGCGCCGCACGTCCTCGTCGTCGGTGGTGACGGTCATATTGACGCGCACGCGCCCGCCGCCGTCCTCGATCTGCCGGAACAGGTCCTTGTCCCGCACCACGTCGGGGCTGCGCGTCTGCACGACAAGCTTCGGCGCGTGCCGGTCGGCGAGCACCTGCAACACCCCGCGCGTCAGCCCGACGGTGCGCTCGACGGGCTGATACGGGTCGGTGACGCTGCTCATGTAGATGCACTTGCCGTCGAGCCCCCCGATCTTGCGCCGCATGATCAGCTCGACGGCGTTCTCCTTGACCTCGACCCACCCGCCCCATGTGTCGCGCTGCTCGGCAGTGCGGCTGAAGAACGCCGCGTAGCAGTAGGTGCACCCGAAGGCGCAGCCGCTGTACGGGTTGAGCGTGAAGTCGTACTCGCCCATGAACCCGGTCGCGCGCATCAGGATCTCGCGCGCGGGCTTCGAGGAAACCCCGACGCGGCCCATCTGGAAGGCCGCCTCGTAGGCGGTGGGCTGCTCTGGAGGGGAGTCGAACAGCGAGGCCTGGGCGGCTGGCTCGCTGGTGGTCATGCACTGCTCCGGTTGCCGGCCATTCTGCCCGGTTCGCACCGATGCTCCGAGCGGCGCTGTCACTCCCTCGCTCAATACCGCCCCAGCACCTCGTACCGCGGCTGGCCCGACCCGAGGTGTGAGCGCACCAGCACCACCTCGGACGCGCGGTGCGGGTGCGGCCCGGGCGCGTCGAGGGCGGACACGGCGGCCGCGATGGCGCGGCGCTGGGTGGCCGAGGCGCGCTGACGGACGCGCGCGAGGGTGACGTGGGGGCGTAGCTCGCGGCGGTCCGAGGGCAGGCCCGCAGCCTCCACGGCCACCTCGGCGCGGCCGGCGAGCGCGCGGAGCCCGTCGAGGTCGCCGCCGAGGCCGAGCCATGCCACCGAGGTGCGTGCAGTCGACCCGAACGTCCCGGCAGTGGCGAGTTCGAGGGCGACGCGAACCGGCGGGACGTGCTCGCGGAGCGCCGCGTCGAGCGCCGGCACGGCGTCCTCGTCGACCTCGCCGAGGAACCGCACCGTGAGGTGCATGCGGTCGAGCGCGACCGGGCGCAGCACGTCGGCGTCGGCGCCGAGCGCGGCGGTCAGTGCGTCGAGGGTGCGCGCGGCCTCGCGCAGCCACGCGTCGGGGAGTTCGAGGGCGAGGAAGAGCCGCACCGCTACTCGATGCCGAGGAAGCGCGCGGCGTTGCCGCCGAGCACGGCGTCGCGGAGCGGGCCGTCGCCCGTTGCCGCCTCGGCGTCCGCGAGGTCGGTCGCCATGCCGCGCAGCGGGTAGTCCGAGCCCCACGCGACGTGCTCCGCGCCCACGAGCTCGGAGACGGTGGCGAAGATCGGGGGGTCGTAGAGGTACTTCGAGGCGGCCGAGTCGAAGAGCAGGCGGCCCTCGTTGAGGACGGCGCGCACCTCGGGCATGAGGGCGTGGAACGGCAGCCCCCCGCCCCAGTGCGCGGCGATCACGCGCACCGGGTGCGACGCCAGCAGCCGCCACAGCCCGCCGGACGTGAACCCGCCTGCTTTGCCGGGATACTCGTGCCCCGCCTCCTCCGAGGCGTGCACGAGCAGCGGCAGGTCGAACCCGGCGACGAGCGCGGCGAGGCGGTCGGCCGCGAGCGCCTGCTCCTCGATGGTGGCGGGGCGTGGCCCGCCGCCCAGCCGGATCTCGCCGAGGCCCGCCGCCCCCCGCGCGGCGATCGGTTCAAGCCACTCCCGCATCGTGTCGGCGTCGACGTCGACGCCGCCGAGGAACGCCGTCGGCACGGGTGCGAAGGGCAGCAGACGCCCGCCCGCGCCCCCGGCGGCGTCGAGCAGGTAGTCGGCGTGGACGGCGCAGAGGTCGGGCGACTCCCACGCGAAGCCCGCGACGACCGCGCGGTCGACGCCCGCCCCGTCCATCGCCTCGATCACCTCGTCCGCCGTGGCCATGCGCGCACGGGGGTCGGCGTAGAGCGCCGCGAAGCCGGCATCGGCGCCGGCGAGGCGGTCGCGCGCGGCAACCATCGCGGGCGGAAAGGCGTGGGTGTGGACATCTACGATCATCCGGCGCATCGTACGGGACGACGGCGTAACGACGGCTCCCGCCGCCGCGCCCCACCTGGCTGCTCCCCCCGCCACGGGCCCGATGCCGGACGAACCACGACCCCCCTTCGACGAGCCGACCGCCGAGGAGCTGCCCGGGCTCCTCGAGGCGCTGCTCTTCGTCGCCGACGGCCCGGTGGTCGAGGCGACGCTGGCGCGCACGCTCGGCGTGACGCCCGGGAAGGTCCGCCGGGGGCTGAACACGATCCGCGAGCACCTCGACGGCCGCGGCATCCGGCTGCAGAGCGGCCCCGAGGGCGTCCAGCTCATCACCGCGCCGGAGGCGGCGGCAGCCGTCGAGCACTTCCTCGGCCTGGAGTCCTCGCGGCGGCTCTCGACGGCGGCGCTCGAGACGCTGGCCGTGATCGCGTACCGCCAGCCGGTCACGCGCGCGGCCATCGAGGCGATCCGGGGGACGAGCAGCGACGGCGTGCTCGCCACCCTGCGCGCGCGCGGGCTGGTCGAGCGTGTCGGCCGCGCCGATGGGCCGGGCCGGCCCGGGCTCTACGGCACCACGCAGCGCTTCCTCGAGCACTTCGGGCTCGAGCAGGCCGACCACCTCCCCGGCCTCGAAGAGCTTGCCGAGCTGCTCGGCCTCGACGAGGGCGTGCAGCGCGTGCTGCCCGAGGCGCCGGAGCCCGGGGGCACGGAGACCGACGCGCCCTCGGATGGCGAGAACGGCGACGCGCCTGTAGCCGCCGACCCGGACGCGGCGGTTCAGCCGCCGCTCAACCTGTAGACGCCGATGGTGACCGTCAGCGTGGTCCTCACGCTGTACCTGCCCGCCGCGCACAGCCTGAAGGAGAAGCGCGCTGTCGTGCGCTCGCTCGTCGAGCGGCTGCGTGCGCGCCTCGACGTCTCCGCCGCCGAGGTCGGCGCGCAGGACCTCGCCCAGCGCGCGGAGGTGGGGTTCGCCGTCGTCTCCGGCGACCTCGCGACGGCGCGGCGGCTCGCCGACGAGGCGCAGCGCTTCGCCGACCGTGAGCTGCTCGGGCGCGCCGAGGTCATCGACCGCGTCGTCGAGGAGTACGTGCTGGACCTGGACTAGGGACGGCCGGGGACTCAGGCGCCGATCGGTGCGCCCACGGGCGAGCACAGCAGGTCGTACGGCATCGCGCCGTCGACGCGCGCCCGGACCAGCGTGCCCGTCGGGAACTCGCCGCGCACGAACGAGAGGCCGTCCACCTCGGGGGCGTCGCGGACGCTCCGCCCGACCGACACGAGGTCGCCGCTCGCGCTCGGCGTGGGCGCCTCGGACTCGATGAGCACGTCGAGCTCGCTGCCGACGAGCTCGCGGTTGCGTTCGTGCGAGATCTCCTGCGCGAGCTCCATCAGTGCGCCGTAGCGCTCCGCGACCACCTCGTGCGGAACGGGCTCGGCGTATCCCGCGGCGGGCGTGCCCGCCTGCGGCGAGTACGTGAACGCGCCGACGTGGTCGAAGCGCTGCTCCTCGACGAAGTCGAGCAGCTCCTCGAACTCCGCGTCGGTCTCGCCGGGGAAGCCGACGATGAACGTCGTGCGCACCGTGACGTCGGGCATCGCCGTCCGGATCGCGTCGAGGCTGCGCCGCGCGGTGCGGAGCGAGGGGCGCTTCATGCGCCGCAGCATCGCGTCGGAGCCGTGCTGCAGCGGGATGTCGAGGTACGGCACCACGTTCGGCAGCGCGGCCATCGTCTCGGCCAGCCGCCGCGTCACCCGACCGGGGTAGGCGTACATCAGCCGGATCCACGGCACCTCGGGCGCCTCGGCGGCGAGCTGCTCCAGCAGCACCGCGAGGCCGTCGCGGTCGCGGCGGTCCTCGCCGTAGGCCGTCGAGTCCTGCGCCACGAGCACCAGCTCGCGCACGCCGGCGGCCGCGTACATGCGCGCCTCGCCGAGCAGGCGCTCGGCGGGCTCCGAGCGCATCCCGCCCTTGATGGTGGGGATGATGCAGAACGTGCACGGCCGGTCGCAGCCGTCCGAGATCTTGAGGTACGCGCTCGGGCCCATCGGCAGCATGGTCTGCTGAGGGATGTCGTACCGCGGGTCGGCCGGGCCGAGCGAGGCGGCCACCGCGTCCCACGCCTCGACGCCAAACGTCGCGTCGACGCCGGGCACGGCGGCGCGCACCTCCTCCTCGGCGATCTGCGTCATGCACCCCACCACGTAGAGCTGCTGGTCGGCGGGGCGGTTGCGGTCGAGCTCCGAGACGACCTCGATCGATTCGGCCTTCGCCGCGTCGATGAACCCGCAGGTGTTCACGAGCACGAGGTCGGCGTCGGCGGGCTCGTCGACCGGGGCGTGGCGCGCGTTGCGCAGCGCACGCTCCAGCCGCATCGAGTCGACGGTGTTCTTGGCGCAGCCGAGGGTGACAAGGTGGTACCGCACGTAAGCAGGCTGGGGCCGGGACGCAGTCGGCGTCAACCGCCCGCTATTCCTGCTCCTCCGCGCCTGCCTCGACGTCCTCGGGCGGCGCCGCCGAGATGAAGAGGTTGACGACTTCATCCTCGCCGAGGGGCTGGCCGGGCGAGGGCGAGTGGCCGAAGACGCGACCCGGCGGCGTATCGTCCGTCACGATCTCGAACTCGATCACACGCGTGGCGGCTACGCCGATCTCGGCCAGCACTCGCCGCGCCTCGGCGAGTTCGACGTTGCGGAGGTCGGGCATCGTGCCCTCCTCGAACGGGCCGACGGTGGCCGCGGGCGGCACCTCCTCGACCTGCCCCGCGTCGTCTCCGTCGTCCCCGAGCATGCCGGTGATAGCCGGCAAGCCGAAGACGAACGCGGTGGCCCCGGCCGCAACGACGACGACGATGACCGCCACCCAGCGCCATGGCAGCGCCGGGATCGCCGGGGGTCCCTCGCGCCGCCGCAGCCCCGGCAGCGGATCGAGGCCCGGCGGGCGCGGAAGCTCGGTGGGCATCTTCTCCAGCGCCTCGTCCTCGTCGAGGCCCAGGTAGCGCGCGTAGCTGCGCACGAAGCCGCGCGCGTACACCGGCGCCGGGAGCGTGTCGTACTGCTCGCGCTCGATCGCCTCGATGTACCCGCGGCTGATGCGCGTGTCGCGCTCGACCCGGTCGAGGTCGTAGCCGCGCTCCTCGCGGCGCGTGCGAAGCCAGGAGCCGAGGCCGTCTTCGGATCCCTCGGACAGCGCTACGGAGCTCGGGTCCTCCGCGTCGCCGCCGGTCCCGCTCGGACCCCAGCCGCTGAGGAAGCTCAATGTCGATCCACGCCGGGGAACTCGACCAGTGACTTGAGCCCGTCCAGCGCCAGCCGCGAGGCGTACGCCTGCGGGGCGTCCTCGATGCGGTAGCGGTTCGTGACGACCTCGTCGATGTGCGGGACGTGGCCGAGCATCGCCACGGTGCGCCGGTACTGGTCGCTGGTGGCGTTCTGCGAGCCGGTCAGCACCACCTCGCCGTAGTGCACCAGGTTCGGGTCGAACGGGACCGGGTTGCCGGGCGGGAACCCCGCGAACAGGTTCACGATGCCCTGCGGCCGCACGGCCGCCAGGGCCGGCTCGACGAGCTGCGGGATGCCGACAGACACCACGACGGCATCCGCGCCCGCGCCGTACGTCGCGTCCTTCACCGCCGCGGTGACGTCGTCGCGCTCCGGGTCGAGCACGAGGTCCGCGCCCCAGCGGCGCGCGGTCTCGCGGCGGTCGGCGACCGGCTCGCTGACGATGATCGGGGCGGCCCCGGCCGCGCGCGCCATGATGACGTGCATCAGCCCCATCGGGCCGGCGCCGATGATGAACAGCGACTCGCCGATGCCCGTCCCGCACAGCTCGAGCGACGCCGTCACGCACGCCGCCGGCTCGGTGAGCGCGGCCACATCGAGCGGCAGGTCGTCGGGCACCTGGAACACCTGGCCGAGTCCGACGATGGCCGCGGGCACCAGCAGCGACTCGGCGAAGCCACCGTCGATGTCGTAGCCCAGCGTCTGGCGGCTGGTGCAGCGGTTGCGCTTCCCCGTCTGGCAGAAGCGGCAGTGCCCGCAGGAGACGATGGGGCAGACGATGACGCGGTCGCCCTCGCCGACACCCTCGACGCCCTCGCCGACGGCGTCGACGACGCCCGCGATCTCGTGGCCGGGGATGACGCCCGCGCGGGCGTACTTCTCGCCGCGGTAGACGCGCACGTCGGAGGCGCACAGCGAGGAGGCCGCGACGCGCAGCCGCACCTCGCCGGGGCCCGCGTCGGGGGTGGGGCGGTCCTGGACGGACACCTTGCCGGGTTCCTCGAAGATGGTCGCGCGCATGTGGGATCCGGTCGGCTGGTCGCTGGGTCGAGGGGAGTCAGTCCGTTCGAGCCAGAGTATCGCAGCGCGGCGCAGGTGCTGCTACCGCTCGACCGGAAGGAGCCGTGCCGGTAGCGGGTATCCTCGTAGTACGGGGAAACGGCTCCGGGTCCGGGGAGGCAAGATGCCATCGAACGTCGAACTGCTTCGACGCATCACCGGGCGACCCGACGTGTTCGGCGGGAAGCCGATCATCCGGGATATGCGCATCTCCGTGGAGCTGATCCTCGGCCTGCTCTCGCAGGGTGCAACGCCGGACGAGATCCTCGACGACTACCCCGACCTCGAACGCGACGACATCCTTGCCTGCACAGCCTACGCGCGGGCAGTCATCGCGCGCGATTCACTGGGCGCCGCCTCCGTCACTGAGTAGCGCGGCTCCTCGTTGCCGCGGGCGGCCGCGCAAGACGAAGCCCCCTTGCGGGGGCTCGACGCGTGTGCGCGTGCGTGGGCCCGGCTACGCCTCGGCGGTCTGCAGCGCCTTCAGCTGCGCCGCGAGGCGCGACTTCTTGCGGGCCGCCGCGTTGCGGTGGATGATCCCGCGCTTCGCGGCCTGGTCCAGCGCCGACTGCGCCAACCGCACCTGCTCCGCCGCGTCCGCGTCACCGTCCTCGATCGCCCAGCGCGCGTCGCGCAGGCGCCTCGAGGCGCTCGTGCGGTACGGGCGGTTGCGCGCGGCGCGCACCAGGTTCTGGCGCGCGCGCTTCTTTGCCTGTCTCGAGTGGGCCATGCCCCATCTCCTCCGTCGCGGCCTTCCACGGTAACGGCGCCCCTTGCGAGCGTCTATCGGCGCGCCGTCGCCGACTGATCACCCGCGTGGGATGATGCCGCCGATGAGCGAGGGACGCGAACACTCGCGAGGGGCGCGGTGGCGACGCGTGGCCGGCGCGGCCCTGCGCCGAGGACTCTCACCGCGCAGCGTCGCCGGGGCGGCAGGCCTCGTCGCCACGGGCTTCATCGCATCCCGGCTGCTCGGGCTGCTGCGCTCGGTCGCGATCGCCGACGCATTTGGCACCGAGCCCGAACTCGGCGCGTACTTCGTCGCGTTCCGCGTGCCGGACCTTGTCTTCCAGCTCCTCGCCGGCGCGGTGCTCGCCTCGGCCTTCATCCCCGTCTTCAGCCGCGTCGTGCTCGACGAGGGTGAGGACGAGGCATGGCGGCTCGCATCGAGCGTGCTCAACCTGATCAGCCTCGCGACGTTCGTCCTCGCCGCGCTCGCCTTCGCGCTCGCGCCCCTCGTCGTGCCGCTGCTTGCGCCGGGGCTCGGCGAGGAGACCGGGCGCGCCGACGAGCTACAGGGGCTCGCCGTCGAACTGACGCGTGTGATGCTGATCTCGCCGCTGATGTTCGGCGTCTCCGGGATGCTCACAGGCATCCTCAACGGCCGCCAGCACTTCCTCGCGCCCTCGATCGCGCCGCTGCTCTACAACCTCGGGATCATCCTCGGCGCGGTCGTGCTGGCCGACCGCTGGGGCGTGCACGGGCTGGCGTGGGGCGTGGTGATCGGCAGCGCCGGCCACCTCGTGGTGCAGGTGCCCGCGCTGTGGGCGGTCGGCATGCGCTGGCGGCCGAGCCTCGGCCTCGCCTCGGCGGGGGTGCGCGAGGTGATGCGGCTGATGGGCCCGCGCGTGATCGGCCTCGCCGCGGCGCAGCTCAACCTCGTCGTCGTGATGTTCTTCGCCTCGTTCGTCTCCGACGAGGCGATCAGCGCGGTCAACTTCGCGTTCCTCGTGATGCTGCTCCCCGTCGGCGTGGCCGGCATGGCGATCGCGACCGCCGCCTTCCCGACGCTCGCCAACCTCGGCGCCGAGGAGGACTTCGAGGGCCTGGGCCGCGCGCTCGACGGCTCGCTGCGCATGATCCTCTTCCTCGCGATCCCCGCCTCGGCGGGACTCGTGCTGCTCGCCGATCCGGCCGTGCGGCTGCTGCTCCAGCGCGGCGCGTTCGACGCGGCCTCGACGTCGCTGGTGGTCGACGCGCTCGTGGTCTACGCGGTGGCGGTGTGGGCGCACGCCTCGGTCGAGATCATGAGCCGGGGCTTCTACGCCCTCTCCGACACGCGCACCCCCGTCGCCATCGCCGTCTTCGGGATGCTCGTCAACGTCGCGTTGTGCGCGGCATTCGTCGAGCCGTTCGGCATCGCCGGCCTGGCCGCGGCCGCCTCGATCGCCGCGGTCGGGGAGTTCGCGCTGCTGCTGTGGGCGCTGCGCCGCCGCCTGGCGGGCCGAGGCATCACCACCCTCGGCGCCCCCACGCTCGGCCGCTCCCTGCTCCGCACCGCCGCCGCGACGGCCGTGATGGCGGTCGTGGTCATGCTCCTGCTGGTCGGGCTGGGCGAAGCGGGCGCCGAGGCCGGCGAGCTCCTCGGCGCGCTGGCACTGGTCGGGGTCGGCGGGCTCGGCGGGCTCGCGGTGTTCGTCGGGGTGTCGGCGGGGCTGGGGAGCGAGGAGTGGCGAGCGGGTGTGGCGTGGCTGAGGGCGGTTGGGGGTGAGGGGGATGACTAGTCGAGGCCACAGACCGGATCAATCACAATGTGCGCGAGGGAGGGAGTTGGCATGGCCGAGAGACTTGCTCTCGCGCCGCTCGTGGACGCGGCCTGGAGCGCGTACGACAACGCCGACAAGCTGCGGTGTCGCGTCGAGCCCGCCGCTCCGATCCTATTCTTCGGAGACCTAGACGAGTATCGAGCCTCACCGCTACGGATAGTGACGGTCGGACTAAATCCCTCGGTGAGGGAATTCCCGGACCGCGCAAGGTTCTCACGTTTCCCGCTGGCTGAGGGCATCGAAGGGCGCGCACCCGGCCGTTATATCGACGCGCTCTGCGCCTACTACCGCACCGATCCTTACAGGATGTGGTTCGGGCACTTCGAGCGGTTCCTCAACGGAGCGGAGGCGAGCTACTACGAGGGCAGGGAGGCGACCGCACTTCACACCGACATTTGTTCGCCTATTGCCACTGATCCCACGTGGCGCCAACTACCGGAAGTGGAACAGGCGGCATTGGAAGCGGACGGGCTCCCCCTGTGGCACGCCTTGATTGAGGCACTCGCACCAAGAATCGTGACGTTGTCGGTCGCTCGAGACCATCTGGAGAAGATCGAGTTTGAACCGCAGGACCGCACATGGCGGACTATTCGGGAGTTCCGCGAAACGGACGACGGCGAGTCACGTTCGCCGTACCTAGTCGAAACTCGGTGGTATAGGGTCGACGGTGAGTCGACGCTGTTCGTATTCTGCCCTGCAGGTCGCGTACCGATGATGATCGGGCGCAAGCAGAAGCTGGACGCGGCGTCATGCGCCTTGGAGGTCTTTGCAGATGGCCCTGAGACGATTGATTCAGTTCCCACACCCAGGTTGTGAGCGGGAGCGCGCGGACGCGACGAGATGGAGCACATGGGACCAGAGGCACGCGCGCAAGTTCATGGAGTTCCCGGGCAGATGGATAGATGCGGAGGGGGCTGAGCAAGAAGGTCTCCTCTGTGCTTGGGGTGAATGGGAGCCGGAGTCTACTCGTGTCGCGGAGTTCAGACCCGACGGGCGCGAGGGGTTCCCATTGAACCTCTGGCGCCCCCACTACAGAATCCCAGCCGACGGGTACGTACGCCTCCACAACACTGATCCATTCATCTTTGGCGAGCGCTTCCTGTACTCGAATTGCAATCAGCGTGGAGGGCTGAAAGAGCTGGCACGCGGCTCACTTATTCTCTTCGGGAGTAAGCGAGGCGACTGGCTGCTCGACACGGTTCTGGTAATCGGAGACTCGACTGAGTACGAGGCGTCAAACGCAGTTGCGACCTTGCGAGATTCAGTCCCCGAGACGTTCCTTGATGTGACAGCGAAACCGATTGCCGAGAACAGCAAAGGCGAAGCGTTTAGACTCTATTGCGGCGCGACGCCAGAGGATCGGGTCGGCGAGCACATGTTCAGCTTCTTCCCAGCGCGACCAGCAGACGCGGTCGCATCAGGCTTCAGGCGACCGCCAATCAAGCTGCCGCCTGCGTATAGCGACTACTTCAACGAGGGCAACGGCTCCTACCCGAGGGGGCACAAGCGAAGTACGCGCGACCTGAGCCCTGACGAGTTGGATGACCTCTGGCACAGCATAGTCGAGCAGGTTCGCGACGCAGGCCTCGTTCTCGGCACCCACGCCGAGCTGCCGGAACAGCGCGACGAGTAGGTCACTCGCTCGCCCCTGCTATACTCGTTGCCGGCCCCACACCCACAAGGCCACTCACCACCCGCGACGGGCACCGTCGCGCGCACGTGCATTGCGAGGAGTTCCGAATGGCGAGCGACCGGCAACTCAACTGCCGCGACTGCGGCTCCACCTTCGTCTTCACCGCCGGCGAGCAGGAGTTCTACGCCTCCAAGGGCCTGCAGCACGACCCCGTCCGCTGCCCCTCTTGCCGCGCCAACCGCAAGGCCATGCGCCCCGAGGACCGCTTCGAGGCCCCCACCTACGGCACCTACGTCTCGTGGGGCGGCCGCACGCCGCGGCAGCTTAACGTCGCGACCTGCGCGCAGTGCCACCAGACCACCGAGGTCCCGTTCCTCCCCCGCGGTGACCGCCCCGTCTTCTGCTCGTCCTGCTACAACGCCGTGCGCGAGCGACAGGAGGCCGAGGAGGAGGCCGCCGCGCAGCGCCTCGCCGCGCAGCTTGCCGGCGGCGCACAGTCCGAGCGCCCCGAGGGCGAGGGCCCCGCAGCCGAGCGCGCCGAGGCCCCGAGCGGCTTCGGGCTGTAGCCGCGTCGCCAGCGTCGTCCGCCCGACGGCCGATGGATCGGTCGCCGGGGGCGCACCTGGACTCGCCAGCGTCATCCGCCCGACGGCCGATGGATCGGTCGCCGGGGGCGCACCTGGACTCGCCAGCCTCGCCCACCCGGCGGCCGATTGATCGGTCGCCGGGGGCGCACCTAGACTCAACAGACAGGCTGAGACGGAGCGAGTAGCCCGTCGTCAGCGGCCGACAAGCGAGCCCGGGACGGTGCAAGCCGGGCGCGGCCGCGACGGGCGAAGATCCCTCCCGAGCCGCCGACCCAACGCGCGAGCCCCGTCGCCGGGCGCTCGACGCCAGTAGGCTCGGCCGGAGCGCCCACCGTTACCAGGGGCAGCGCCATAACCGGCGTGCCGCGGAGAGCGGCCCGGCGTGGCGTGGTGAGCGGCGTCGCGGGCCCCGAGATCGGGGTAGCGACGCAACGCGGGTGGTACCGCGGGCGCGTGTCGCCCGTCCCGTGAGGGGCGGGCGTTTTTCGTGTCCCGCGCCCGCGCGTATGGAGGTGCATCGTGGTGGACGCCGAGGTGGGATCCGAAGTGCGGGCGCGCTTTGAGGCGGCGCCGTCGCGGGTCTCGTTCCCCGAGATGGAGCAGGACATCCTCGCGTTCTGGCGCGAGCACGACGTCTTCCGGCGCAGCATCGAGGAGCGCCCCGCCGACAACCTGTTCTCGTTCTACGAGGGGCCGCCCACGGCGAACGGCACGCCGGGCGTGCATCACGTCCTCGCGCGCGTCTTCAAGGACCTCATCCCCCGCTACAAGACCATGCGCGGGTACCGCGCCCCCCGGAAAGGCGGCTGGGACACCCACGGCCTGCCGGTGGAGCTCGAGGTCGAGCGCGAGCTCGGGCTGCGCGACAAGCGCGACATCGAGGCATACGGCGTCGCGGCCTTCAACGCGCAGTGCCGCGAGTCCGTGTTCCGTTACGTCTCCGACTGGGAGCGCATGACCGAGCGCATCGGCTTCTGGATCGATACGGACGACGCCTACGTGACCTACTCGAACGAGTACGTCGAGTCGTGTTGGTGGGTGCTGCAGCGGCTGTGGGAGAACGACCTCATCTTCCGCGACTACCGCGTGACCCCGCACTGCCCGCGCTGCGGCACCAGCCTGTCGAGCCACGAGATCGCGCTCGGCTACCGGGAGGACACGCCCGACCCGAGCGTGACCGTGCTCTTCACTCTCGCCGGCAACGGCGCGAACGCCGGCGCCGACGAGGCGCTGCGGCTCGCCGACGGCGTCCCGACCTCCGTGCTCGCATGGACCACGACGCCGTGGACGTTGCCGGCCAACACCGCGCTCGCCGTCGCGCCCGAGGCCGAGTACGCGCTCGTCGAGGACGGCGACCGGCGGCTCATCGTCGCCGAGGCGCGCCGCCGCGACGTGTTGCCGGAGGGCGACGCCAGCACCGTGCTCGCGCGCTTCGAGGGCTCGGCGCTCGTCGGCCTGCGCTACGAGCCGCTCTACGAGTCGCGCGAGTGGGAGGGCGTCGAGACGCTCGCCTTCATCGACGGCCGCTCGCAGTTCGTCGAGCCCGGCGACGCGCCCGACCGTCGCATCGTCGGCGCGGAGTTCGTCGCCACCGACGACGGCACCGGCGTGGTGCACATCGCGCCCGCGTTCGGCGAGGAGGACTACGAGCTAAGCCGCGACGAGGGGCTGATGTTCCTCGAACCCGTCGCGCTCGACGGCACGCTCACCGGCGGGCCGTTCGACGGGCGGTTCGTAAAGGACGCCGACTCCGGCATCACGGCTGACCTCGACGCGCGCGGGCTGCTGCTCGACAGTGGCACGATCCGCCACACGTACCCGTTCTGCTGGCGCTGCGACGCGCCGGTGCTCTACTACGCCAAGCCGTCGTGGTACATCCGCACGACGGCCGTCCGCGACGCCCTCGTGGCCAACAACCAGGACATCCACTGGGTGCCCAACCACATCCGCGACGGCCGCTTCGGCGAGTGGCTGGACGGGAACGTCGACTGGGCGCTCTCGCGCGAGCGCTACTGGGGCACGCCGCTGCCGTTCTGGTCCTGCACGGGATGCCGCCGCACGGACTGCATCGGCTCCTACGCCGAGCTGGCCGAGCGCGCGGGCCTCGGCGCGCCGCCCCCGGATCCGCACCGCCCCTTCATCGACGAGGTCACGTGGCCGTGCACCGACTGCGGCGGCGAGATGCGCCGCACGCCCGAGGTCGCCGACGCGTGGTTCGACTCGGGCGCGATGCCGTACGCGCAGTCGCACTACCCGTTCGAGAACCGGGAGCTGTTCGAGGAGCGCTTCCCCGCCGACTTCATCTGCGAGGCCGTGGACCAGACGCGCGGGTGGTTCTACACCCTGCACGCCCTCGCCACGCTGCTCCACCACACCGGCGACGTCTCCGCGGGCGTCTCGTTCCGCAACGTGATCTGCCTCGGCCTCATCGAGGATGCCGAGGGGCAGAAGATGTCCAAGTCGCGCGGCAACATCGTCGACCACTGGGAGGTGCTCGACGCCTACGGCGCCGACGCGCTGCGCTGGACGATGTACACGGCGGCCCCGCCCGGGAACTCGCGGCGCTTCTCGCCCGAGATCGTCCGTGAGTCGCAGCGTCGCGTGCTCTCGACGCTGTGGAACACCTACTCGTTCTTCGTCACCTACGCCAACATCGCCGGCTTCGACCCGGCGAGCGCGCCCGCGCCGGAGTCGCGCACCGAGCTCGACCGCTGGATCCGATCCGAGCTGCACCAGGCCGTGCGCAGCGTCACGGAAGCCCTCGACGACTACGAGCCGCTCGAGGGCGCGCGCCCGATCGCGGAGCTGATCGAGCAGCTCTCCAACTGGTACGTGCGGCGCAGCCGCCGCCGCTTCTGGAAGTCCGACGACTCGGCCGACACGCAGGCCGCGCTGCACACGCTCTACGAGTGCCTCACGACGCTCGCGAAGCTGATCGCGCCGTTCACGCCGTTCCTCGCCGAGGCGCTGTACCGCAACCTCGAGGCCGGGCAGCGGCCCGACGCTCCCGACTCGGTACACCTCGCCGCGTGGCCCGAGGCCGACGCCGACGCCATCGACGAGCAGCTCTCGCGCGACGTGGCGCTGGTGCAGCGCATGGTCTCGCTGGGCCGCGGCGCGCGCTCGCGCGCCGGCATCAAGGTGCGCCAGCCGCTGGCGAGCGCGGTGCTGATCCCGCGCTCGGCCGCCGAGCTCGAGGCCCTCGAACGGCTCGCGCCGCAGGTGGCCGACGAGCTCAACGTGCAGCGCGTCGAGGCGGTCGCCGACGCCGGCGAGCGCCTGGTCTACTCGCTGCGCCCGAACCTGCCCGCGCTGGGCCCGCGCTACGGCCGCGAGGTGGGGCGCATCCGCGCCGCCATCGCCGACGCCGACCCGCGCGCGCTGGTCGCGACGATGCGGGCGGAGGGCTCGCTCGAACTCGACGGCTTCGACCTCTCCGCGTCCGACGTGCTCGTCGACGTCGAGGCGGCCGAGGGCTGGAGCGCCGCGGAGGACGCGGGCTACAGCGCGCTGGTGGAGACGGCGCTCACGCCGGAGCTGGTCGCCGAGGGCATCGCGCGTGACGTGGTGCGCCGGCTGCAGGACCTGCGCCGCGAAGCGGGCCTCGACATCACCGACCGCATCCACGTCCGCTACGAGGGCGGAGACGACCTCCACGCGGTCCTCGACGCCCACGGCGAGTACGTGGCCGGGGAGACGCTTGCGCTCTCCCTCGACGCGCTCGACGGCGACGCGCCGGACGGCGCTGCGGCGACGGAGGCGGGCGTCGAGGGGATGGCGGTGCGGCTGGTGCTCTGGCGCGCGTAGGCACCGCCGAGCGTCACTCAGGCGAAGGTAGAGGCTCGTCGAGCGGCTCGATGAGCGGCTCGATGGCGTCGACATCCACCGACGCGCGGGCAACCTCGAGGTCGTACATCCGCTGGAGGTTGAGCCAGAACTCGGGCGTCATCCGGAGCGCGCGCCCGACGCGCAGGGCGGTGTCGGCGGTGACGCCGCGTCGACGGTGGACGATCTCATTGATGCGAACCGCGGGAACGCCGATGGCCTTCGCGAGGCGGTACTGGCTGATGCCCAGCTCGTCCAGGATTTCGGCAAGATGCTCGCCCGGATGAATCGCCGAAGCTGTGACCGTCATCGAGGCCCCCCGGGTCGTGCTCCGTGACCTCGACCCATAGTAACGCCCGCCGTCACTAACGACGGTCATGTATAGAGCCCGGCTGTGGAACCACGGACGCGCGACGGTAGGGCGTAGTCAGGCCTCGCCCTCCGGTCTCTCGGCGGGCAGTTCCGCCCGCCGCGGCTCCGGGTCCTCGGTCGCCGGTCCCAGGACGAGGCCGCGCACCAGCAGCAGCGCTGACTCGCGCCAGCTCACGTCCTGCGTGCCCTCGACGCCGGTGCGCGCCTGCCCCTCCAGGACGCGAGGAATCTCAGCCGACACCTCAGCGCCGAAGATCAGGATGTTCGCGCTGACGAAGACCCAGACCAGCAGCGTGATCAGCCCGCCGAGCGATCCGTAGATCACGTCGTAGTGCCCGAAGTAGGCGAGGTAGAACGCAAAGCCGATCTCGACCACCTCGAACGCCACCGCCGTGAGCAGCGCACCCGGCCAGAGGTAGCGCAGTCGCAGCGGCGAGTTCGGCAGCAGCCAGTACAGGAACAGGAACGCGACGAAGTTGATCGCGACCGCGATCCCATGCGTACCGAGTTCCCACACGAACGACTGGGTCTGCAGGATCCCGAGGTCGAACGCCTCACTCTCTGCCACGCGCCAGGCCGTCGTGAGTACGAACGCGGCAAGGAGCAGCAGCCCGAGCACGGGGGCGATCGTGAGGTCGATCAGCTTGCCGACCACCAGCGGACGGCGTTGCTCCACATCGAAGACCACGTTGAGCGCATTCCGCAGCGCCGCGGCAAGCGCGCTCCCCGTCCAGATCGTCGCGCCGAGGGCGAGCAGCCCGATGGTCACTCCCTCGCTGGCGAGCGCCGCCAGCGAGTCCTCGACCAGCGGGGCGCTGACGGGAATGTTGCCGACCAGTTCGTCCAGGACGCGCGCCTTCAGCGCTTCGTCCCGCAGGAGCAGTCCGAACACGGAGAACGCCAGCAGCACCAGCGGGAACAGCGAGATGAGCGCGAAGTACGAGACGCCCGCGGCGAGCTGCGTCGCGCGGTCCTCGATGAAGTTCGCGGTCGCACGCCGCAGCACCACCATCGTGAGCACGAGCACGCGCCGCCACGGCCATTCCTCGGCGGCGGCGGGCTCCGGCGGCGTCGCAAGCTCGGACACGCGTCGCTCCTGCTCACCCGGCTGCTCGACCCACAGCACCGGGCTGGTAATCCTATGATCGGCACTCCCGGCGATGCGAACGAGGACTCCAGTGGTCGAACGCAGCCCCGCGAACGGTGACCGCCAGCTCCGGCGGCTCGTCGTCAAGTGCGGCACCAACCTGCTCACCGGCGGCACCGAGCGGCTCGACCGCGACGTGATGGCGGCCATCGCAGGGCAGCTCGCAGCCGTCCGCGCGCTGGGGTGCGAGGTGATCCTGGTCACCTCGGGCGCGATCGCCGCCGGGCGGGCGCGGCTCGGGCCGCGCGCGGCGAGCCCGCAACACCTCACGCGCCGCCAGGTGCTCGCCGCCGTCGGCCAGGCGCAGCTCTTCGCGTACTGGGACGAACTCCTCGCCGGGTACGGGATCACGACCGCCCAGGCGCTGCTCACCCGCGGCGACCTCGCCGACCGCCAGGGCTACCTCAACGCGCGCAACACCCTGCTCGCCCTCCTCGACCTCGGCGTGGTGCCGATCGTCAACGAGAACGATGTCGTCTCCATCGAGGAGATCCAGGACGCGGTGATCGGCGACAACGACAACCTCTCCGCACAGGTCGCCAACCTTGTCGACGCCGACCTGCTACTGCTGCTCACCGACACCGCCGGGCTCTACACCGCCGACCCGGCGACCGACCCCGACGCCCGGCTCATCGAGCACGTCGACCACATCGGCCGCGCCATCGAGGAGGCCGCGGCGGGCCAGGCAGGGCAGCGCGGCACCGGCGGCATGGCCACCAAGGTCGAGGCGGCCCGGCTCGCGACGCAGTCCGGCGCGCACGTCGTGATCGCGGACGGCCGCGAGGCGGATGTCGTGCCCCGCGCGGTGCAGGGCGAGGGTGTCGGCACGCACTTCCTGCCGACCGTCGACCGGCTCGAGAGCCGGCGGCGCTTCCTCCTCTCCGCACTGCGCGAGCGCGGCCGCATCACCGTCGACGAGGGCGCGGTGCGTGCGCTCGTGCGCGACGGCAAGTCGCTGCTGCCCGCGGGCATCGTCTCCGCCTCGGGCGACTTCGGGCGCGGCGACGTGGTGCGGGTCGAGACGCGCGAGGGCGAGCACATCGCCAGCGGCACCACGAACTACGCGGCAGGCGACGTCGAGCGCATCCGCGGACTGCACTCGGACCGCATCGAGGACGTGCTGGGCTACGACTACGGCGACGAGGTCGTGCACCGCAACAACCTCGTGCTCGTGTAGGCCGGACACGGGCCATGCCTGCTCCGTTCGGCCCGATGAGCGCCCGGCTCCTCGCCCTCCCCGCGCTTGCGCTCCTCGCCGCCGCACTCGTGGCGTGCAACCCCTTCGGCAGCGGCGAGGACGCGCCCGCGCCGACGGCGACAGCGAGCCCGTCGCCCGGACGGGTCACCGCGACCCCCACGCCGACCGCGCCCGTACAGGCGACGCCCACACCCGCCCCGACACCAGCCGTGACTGAGATCGAGCAGCTGAGCGCCGACCTCGAAGCGGCCGTGCTGGCAGAGATCACCGGGGAGTTCGGAGAGCACGAGCTCGAGGCCCGCGCGGTCCACCTCGGACTCGACACCGCCGAGGGCAGCTACTGGGCCGTCATCACGAACGGGCCGCAGCCCGTCTACCTCGACAACGACGATGAGCCCGTGAACTTCTTCCACATCGTCGCCGCGTACCGGCTCAACCCGGACGGCTCGTGGTCGCCGGAGCTCGGCCGCGTTGAGATCGAGACCGCGCCACAACGGACGGGGGACGTCGAAGTCGCACACGCGCCTGATGGCTCCGCGTGGATCGTCGTCCGAGGTCCAACCGGCGCGCACGCGGGTACGCTCGACGTGATCCGCTTCGACGCGGCCGACGGCAGCCTTGGGACGGCCATCTCGCACATCAGCTCCCGGCCCGACGCGGGGGATGTCACCGACCTCGACGGCGACGGGATCCCCGAGTTCGTACTCAACACCTCGAACCCCTACGTCTTCTGCTACGCCTGCGCCGTCGAGGAGTACTCGGTCGCAATCCACCGCTGGGACGGCGCAGCGCTGACCGAGGTCCGGCTGGAGGTGCCCCCGGGCCTCGCCGGTGACGTCGAGACGGCTGCCGCGCGCGTGGTCTCGCTCGCAGAGGCGGACCTGTGGCGCCAGGCAGGCGCGCTCGCCGTCGCCACATCGCGGCGGGCACCGCGCGACGATGGCCTGCGCTGGCTCTCGATCCTCGTCAACCAGACGGCGGCGCAGCGGCTCGCGCACGCGGGCTCGCCCGGCCAGCCGCTGCTCACCAACGTCCTCGCCGGGGAGTACGCGGCAGCGCTCGACGTCATGCGCACGCACGAGCCGCAGCTCGCATTCGCGCTCGACGGCCCGCTCATTGAAGGCACTGCCGCCGAACTCGACCTGGCGACGATGGCGGTCACCATCCTCGACTACACCGGGCGCGCGCTCGGTCAGCGGCCGGACGAGGCGGCGACACACGCGGTACGCGCACTCGGTCTCGCGCTCGCATCGCCGGACGACCTCGGGCGTGCGCGCGAGTCGTCCCGCCGCGCGGCCGAGCTCGCCCCCGGCGACACGTACCTGCAACAGGTGGTGAGCTTCCTCGACGGCGCCTCCCGCACGCCGGGCTCCTCGCCCGCCGCCGCCTCGGCGCCCGACCTGGAGCCCGGCCCCACCCCCCAGTGGTTCGCCGAGGGCTACACGCTGGGCGCGGGGGACCGCGGACACTTCGTGAAGGCGCTGCACCAGCGGCTCGCCCGCGTGCGCGGCCTCGGCTTCCTCGACCCCGGCACGTATTACGACGTCTACGACCGGCCCACGCGCGAGGCCGTGATCGAGATCCAGCAGCGGGCCGGCCTGGAACCGACGGGCGTCGTCGACGAGGCGACCTGGGAGGCCGTCGACGCGGCATGGCAGCAGCCGGAGCCCGCGCCCGCGCCAATGAACGTGGAGCCCGCACAGCCCGTCCACCACGACCCGGCCGGCGCGCCGGTGGTCTACCTGACCTTCGACGACGGACCGCACCCGACGTGGACGCCGCGGGTGCTCGACATCCTCGACCTCCACAGCGCGCCGGCGACGTTCTTCGTGCTCGGCCAGAGCGCCACCCGCTACCCGGAGATCGTCGAGCGCATGGTCGTCGAGGGGCACGAGGCCGAGAACCACACCTACGACCACGTCTGGCTCGACAAGGCCCCGCGCGACCTCTTCGTCTCGCAGGTCACCGCCGCCGACGATGCCCTCCACGCGGCGGCAGGAGGACGCGTCGACCCGATCGCGTGCCTCCGGCCCCCGTACGCGGCGATGAACGAGCACACCCGGGACCTCGCGGCCGAGCTCGGGAAGTCGGTCGTGCTGTGGAGCGTCGACACGCAGGACTGGCGGCGGCCGGGCGCGGACCAGATCGCCTCGCACGTCCTGTCCAACGTGCGCCCGGGAGCGATCATCCTCATGCACGACGGCGGCGGCGAGCGCTCACAGACCGTCGCCGCGCTCGGCACGATCCTCGACGCGCTCACGGCCCGCGGCTACACGTTCGGTCTACTGTGTAACTGAACCGCGAAGGAAAGCCGGCATGGCCGCCAGGCGCTTATCCCAACTGCGCACACGCCTCCGGGCAGCGGTCCCCACCCTGCTCCTCGCCGTCGCTGCGCTGTTGGCCTCGTGCGATGGGCCGGCCGGCGGCGATACCCTGCCGCCCGACCGCGAGGCGCTTGAGGGCGCCACCATCCTCACCGAGAGCACCGATACCGGCCTCGCCACCCTCGAGGATGGCGAGTTCCGCGCGCCGGTGGCGCCCGGGTCGGCAAGCGAAGTCGTGATCACCCTCGCCCGGTCGACCGTCGGCGACTTGAATGGGGACGGCATCGGGGACGCGGCGGCAATCACGGTCGAGGAGCCGGGCGGGAGCGGCAGATTCCGCATCCTGCACGCGCTGGTGCGCGAAGAGGGCGAGCTGCACGACGCCGGCACCGCCTTCCTCGGCGACCGCATCCGCGTCGAGGGCGTCGCCATCCACGACGGCGTCATCATGGTCTTCATGCTCGACCGGCCGCCGGATGCGCCCTTCGCGGAAGTGCCCTCCATCCCGGTCATTCGCAAGTTCCGACTCACCGGCGAGACGCTCGAGGAGCTCGAGTCCATCGGCGGCCGGGTCGAAGCCGACGCCGCGCCCGCGTGCGACGACAGCCTGCCGGACGCCGCGCTCGTCATCGTGCACTCGCCCGCCTCGGGCGAGGAGGTCGCGAGCGGCTTCGAGGTGACCGGCTGCTCGCGCACCTTCGAGTCGAACGTGGTGTGGCGGCTCCTCGACCGCGCGGGCGAGGTGCTGGCGATCGGCCACGCGACCGGCGGCGGCGTGGACGGCCCGGCGCCGTTCGCGTTCACCGTCGAGTACGAGTCGGCGGAGCGGCAGCTCGCGCACCTCGAGGTGTTCGAGGAGGATGTCTCCGGAGGCGAGGGCTACCCGCCGCCGCGCGCGATTGTGCCGCTGATCATCGGCGCGCGCGAGTGAGCCGCGACGCCGCGCGGAGACGCGCACAGCGAGGACGGCGGGTACACTCACTGCCATGACTACGACGACACAGGTCGAGGCCGTCGAGCGGGCCGCGCGCGTGCGCGGCGCGGCGCGGCAACTCGGCACCGCCTCCACCGACCTCAAGAACGCCGCGCTCCTGCGCGTCGCCGACGCCATCGAGGCCGAGACCGACGCGCTCCTCGCCGTGAACGGCCCGGAGCTCGACCGCGCCCGTGAGAACGGCCTCACCGACGCCTTCCTCGACCGCATGACGCTCACGCCGGACCGCATCGCCGGCATCGCGCGCGACGTGCGCGCGATCGTGGCCCTGCCCGACCCCGTCGGCGAGGTCGAGGAGATGACGACCCGCCCCAACGGGCTGCAGATCGGCCGCATGCGCGTGCCGCTGGGCGTCATCGGCGCCATCTACGAGTCCCGGCCGAACGTGACCGTGGACATCGCCGCTGTCTGTCTGAAGTCCGGCAACGGCGTGCTGCTGCGCTCCGGCACGGACGCTCACGCCACCTCGGGCGCCCTCGCCACGATCCTGCAGCGCGAGACCGCCGCCGCGGGCCTGCACGAGCACAGCGTCGAGTTCATCCAGTCCACCGACCGCTCCGAGGTGGGCGCGATGCTTCGAGCCGCCGACTACATCGACCTCATGGTGCCGCGCGGCGGCGCCGACCTGATCCGCCGCGTGCGCGACGAGGCGACCATGCCCGTCATCGCCGGCGGCATCGGCGTCTGCCACACCTACGTCGACGACGAGGCCGAGCTGGAGATGGCCGAGCGCATCGTGGTCAACGCGAAGACGCAGCGGCCCTCGGTCTGCAACGCCATGGACACGCTGCTCGTCCACGCCGACGTCGCCGCGTCGTTCGTGCCGCGCGTCGCGCGCGCGCTCGGCGAGCGCGGCGTCACGCTCCACGTCGACGACCGCGCCGCGCCGCTCGTCGGCGAGGCCGCGCCGACGTTCCCCGTCGCGCCCGAGGACTACGACCGCGAGTGGCTCTCGCTCGACTGCTCGCTGCGCGTCGTCGACTCGCTGGACGACGCGCTGGAGCACATCGACGTGCACGGCAGCGGGCACTCCGAGGCGATCGTGACGGACTCGTACGCCGCGGCACAGCGCTTCCAGCGCGAGGCGGACGCCTCGGCGGTGTTCGTGAACGCCTCGACGTACTTCAACGACGGCGGCCAGTTCGGGCTCGGCTGCGAGGTCGGCATCTCCACGGGGAAGATGCACGCCCGCGGCCCCATGGGCCTGCGCGAGCTGACGTCGTACAAGTGGGTCGTGCTCGGCACCGGCCAGGTGCGGACGTAGCAGCGGCCGACCGCCGCGAACGAGGGGACCCGATGGCCGACTACCGCTTCAACCGCGAGGCCCGCACGCCGTACTCCGAGGTCTACGCCATCGACGACGGCGAGCACACGCTCGGCCGCGTCGACGTCCACTACACGGGCTCGGCCGCCCACGCCACGCTCGTCGTCCACGCCGCGCTCGACGACGAGCGCGTGCAGGACCTGATCGAGGCCATCGACGACCAGATCGTGACCTCGGCAGACCCCTACCGCGAGGACCTCGTCGTGACCGTATGGCGCGGCGAGGAGATGGGCGTCTTCGCCGACGACGACTCCTCGGAGGACGGCGAAGACGGCGACGGCGACGGTGATGGCGACGAGGAGCCTGCGTAAGGCGCCCCGCCAGCAGGGCGATTCGTGAGCAACGGCCGGGTACGGCGATCATGAGCAACGGCCTGCCCGCCCCTGACCAGCTCCAGGCGGTCCTGTTCGACCTCGACGACACGCTCGTCGACGCGCGCGGCTCGTGGCGCGCGGGCTTCGCTGCCTCGATCGCCGAGCTGCACGGCGCGGAGCCTGCCCTCCGGGCCCTCGGCAGCCCCGAGGAGATCTACGACGGCTACTTCCGCCACTACACGGAGGACGCGTTCCGCGCGGCCGGCCGCGGTGAGTGGGAGGAGCGCTTCACCCTCGAGGCGTACGAGCGCCTGATCGCCACGCACCTGCGCCCCGACCCGGCCCTCGCAGGCCGCCTCGCCGACCACTACCGGGCGATCCACGTGGACTACGTCGGCATCTACCCCGACGCCATCGAGACGCTCGAGGCGGTCGGCGCGCGCTACCCGCTCGCGCTCATCACCAACGGCCTCTCCCGGATCCAGCGCCCGAAGATCGACCGCTTCGACCTCGAACGCTACTTCGAGGTGGTCGTGGTCTCCGGAGAGGCGGGCGTGCAGAAGCCCGACCCGGCCATCTTCGACCTCGCACTCGGACCGCTCGGCGTGCCTGCGGAGGCGACGGTGTACATCGGCGACAACCCGTACCACGACGTGGTCGGCGCGCGCGCCGTGGGCGCCGGCGCGATCTGGGTGAACCGCGGCGACTGGCGCGTCGAGAGCGGCGACGCGGTTCCAGACCTCGAGGTGCGCGAGCTACGCGAGACGTGGCCGCACCTGGGCGTGGAGTAGGTCGAGGGCGAGCAGCTACTTGCGGGCGATGACGCGGCGGGCGGCGGCGGCGATGTTCTCGGCCGTGAGGCCGACCGCGTCGAGGACCTCGTGCCAGAGGCCGGACTCGCCGTAGCGGTCCTGCACCCCGACGAACTCCATCGGCACCGGACGCCGCGAGGCGAGCGCCTGCGCGGCCATCGCGCCGAGCCCGGAGTGCACGAGGTGCTCCTCGGCGACGACAATCGCGCCCGTGTCGGCCGCCGCGCGCTCCAGCGCATCGACGTCGAGGGGGCGGATCGTGGCCATGTTCAGCACCCGCGCCGAGACGCCGGAGGCGGCAAGCTCCTCGGCGGCGTCGAGGGTGCGCTCCACCATCAGGCCGTAGGAGACGAGCGTGACGTCCGAGCCGTCACGCAGCATGTCGGCGCGCCCGAGCTCGAAGCGTGCGCCCTCCGGGTAGAGCACGCGGTGCTTGGGGCGGTCCGTGCGGATGTAGAACGGCCCCGGCGTGCGCGCGGCCACCTCGACCGCCGCGGCGGCCTCGACAACGTCGGCGGGCACGATCACGCGGAAGTTCACGAGCGAGGACATCACCGCGATGTCCTCGACCGACTGCGCCGAGGCCCCGTCCTCGCCGACGGAGAGCCCGCCGTGCGAGGCCACGAGCTTCACGTCGAGGTTCGGCTGCGACACCGACATGCGGAGCTGGTCGTAGGCGTGCTCGGCGAAGACGGCGAAGGTGGAGGCGAAGGCGACCTTGCCGATCGCCGCCATCCCGGCGGCGACCGAGATCATGTTCTGCTCCGCCGCGCCGAGCGTGAAGAAGCGCTCGGGATAGGCTGCCTGGAACTTGCGCGCCGAAGTCGAGTTGCCGAGGTCGGCGTCGACGACGACGAGGTCCATGCCTTCCTCGCGCAGGCGGATCAGCGTCGGCCCCAGGGCCTCGCGCGTCGCGGCGGGGGCGGGCGCCTCGGTGGTCGTCACGAGGCGGCTCCATTCACGTCTTCGGGGTCGGCGAGCTCGCGCATCGCCTCGTCGAACTGCTCGGGGCTGGGCGGTGCGCCGTGGAAGCCGGGGTTGTGCTCCATAAACGAGACGCCGTGGCCCTTCACCGTGTCGAAGATCACGCAGGCGGGGCGCCCTCGCACATCGCGGGCGCGCAGCAGCGCCTCCTCGACGGCGTCGATGTCGTGGCCGTCGACGCCGGAGATGACCTCCCAGCCGAAGGCCGCGTACTTCTCATCGAGGGGCTCGGTGACCATCGTCGAGCGTGTGAAGTCGTCGTTCTGGATGCCGTTGCGGTCGATGAGCGCGATGAGGCCCTCGGCGTCGTGGTGTGCGGCGGCCATCGCCGCCTCCCAGACCTGGCCCTCGTTCTGTTCGCCGTCGCCCATCAGCACCCACGCGCGCGCGTCGGCGGGCACGTCGCCCTCGCCGAGCCGCGCCGCGAGGCGCATCCCGAGGCCGAACGAGAGCCCCATGCCGAGCGAGCCGGCCGAGTTCTCGACGCCGAGCGGGCGGTTGCGTACCGAGTGCCCCTGGAGGCGCGTGCCCAGCTGACGGAACGTCGAGAGCTCCTCGACGGGGAAGTAGCCAAGCTCGGCGAGGAGCGCGTACTGCACGGGCGTGCAGTGGCCCTTGCTCATGATGAAGCGGTCGCGCGCGGGCCAGTCGGGCCGCTCGGGGTCGTGCTGCATGACGCGGCAGTAGAGCACGCTCATGATCTCGACGGCAGAGAGCGAGCCGCCGATGTGTCCGGACTTGGCGTCGTAGACCATGCGCACGACATGGCGACGGATGCGCCTGCCCAGCGCGGTCAGGTCCGTGTCACGTGCCGCGCCGATGACCATGTCGCCTCTGCGCCCCGGGGATTTTGGCGAGTATACGAACGGTCAGGCACAAGGGCTACGCTTGGAACGGCCAAACCCTGCTCTCGCAGGCGTTCTACGGGCCTCGACGCGCGGGGGTGCAGCTCGAGTAGCCGCAGACGGGGCAGAGCGAGCAGCCCTCGCCGAAGGCGAGCGGCCCCGCGCACTCCGGGCAGCGCGGCCCGAACGCGACCATGCGACGCAGCCTGCGCGGCTCGCGCACCTGCGTGACCGCCTCGGCGGCTGCTGCCCGGGCGTCCCCCACGGCCCGGCGCGGGCGCGCGGGACGCTCGACGGTGCGGGTGGGTGTGGGGGCAGTGGTGACCATCGGACGGCTCCATGCGAACAGGCGTTTCACATAGTCTAGGCAGAACGTGCGTTCGTGTCCAGTCCTGTGATCGCGACGCCCGCTCGCGGGCGGGCTCCGCTACGATGCGAGGCGATGTGGCGCCTCGTCTACTGGCTATTCGTGGTCGTCGGGCTGGCGATCATCTGGATGACCATCATGCAGCCCCGGCGGTTCCGCCAGCTTGGCAGGAACGCGCGCACGCTCGGCTGGGCGTACGTGGCCGCGATCCTGATCAGCGCCGTGCTGCGCCTCGCCGGCTTCTGGGGTACATGACTCCCGTGCGGGGAACGACGGCCGACGCGCGCACGCACTTCGTGCACCGGGCACCCGAGGGAAGGACCTGGCGATGACCACGCCGCTTCGCATCCTGGTCTGCCCGCAGGAGTTCAAGGGCTCCCTCACAGCCACCGAGGCCGCTGCCGCCATCGCCGCCGGCGCCCGGGCCGCCGAGCCCGACGCCGAGGTCATCGAGATGCCCCTCGCCGACGGCGGGCCGGGCACCGCCGCCATCCTCGCGGCCGCACGCGGCGGCGAGCTCGTCGCGGCCGAAGTCACCGGGCCGCTGGGCGAGCCCGTACAGGCGCGCTTCGCGCTGCTTCCGCCGCGCTCTGAGGGCGAGCCCACCAGGGCCGTCGTCGAGGCGGCCGAGGCGGCCGGGCTCTCGCTCGTCCCGGAGGGCCGGCGCAACCCCGCACGCGCGACCACGTACGGCGTCGGCCTGCTCATCCGCGCCGCGCTCGACCACGGGGCGCGCGAGCTCATCGTCGGCGTCGGGGGGACCGCCACCAACGACGGCGGCGCGGGCGTCGCGCAGGCCGTCGGCTACCAGCTTGTCGGCCACGACGGCGCTGCGCTGCGCGAACCGGTCCCCGCCCTCGACCTCCGCGACCTCGCCTCGCTCGACCACGCCGGCATCGACCGCCGGCTCGGAGAGATCGACCTGACGGTCGCCGTCGACGTGACGAACACGCTGCTCGGCCTGCAGGGCGCGACCGTCATCTACGGCCCCCAGAAGGGTGTCGACGGCGACACGATGCAACCGCTTGAGGACGCGCTGGCGCGCTGGGCGCGCGTCATCGAAGCGGACCTCGGCGTCGAGATCACCGACCTCGCCGGCGGCGGCGCGGGCGGGGGCCTGGCGGCCGGGCTGATCGGCACGATCGGCGGCGGCATCGAGTCCGGCGCGGCCCTGGTTGCCGAGGCCGTGGGCCTCGAGGACGCCGTGCGCGACGCCGACCTGGTCATCACCGGCGAGGGCCGCCTGGACGCGCAGACCGCGTTCGGCAAGTCGGTCGAGCTCGTGACCGCGCTCGCCGAGCGCTACGAGACGCCGTGCGTCGTCGTGGCCGGCGCCGTCGACGGCGCCACGTCGGGCGTCATCGACTTCGAGACGCTGACCACGAGCGAGATCTTCCAGGCCGAGGCGATGCGGCGCGCCGCCGAGCTGGCCGCGGGCGCCGCGGAGCGACTGCTGCGTCGCGGTACGTGGGACGCCGCTGCCATCGCGGCGGACGAGGCAGCCACCCGCGACCTCATCGAGGCAGGCAAGGACCTCCGCGCCGATGGGTTGGTGACCTCGCACGGCGGCAACGTCTCCGCGCGGCGGGTGCGCGGCGGCGCGGTTATCTCCGCCACCGGCGCGATGCTCGGGCGGCTTACCGACGACCTCCTCGTGGCCGTCGAGGCCGACGGCGCGCCGCGCGACGAGGACGCCCTCGCGCCCTCGTCCGACACGGCAGTGCACCTCGCGATCTACGAGGCGTGCCCGGACGCCGGAGCCGTGGTCCATGCCCACCCCGTCCACGCGATCGCCCTCGCGTACGGGCGCGACGCGATCGAACCCGCGAACCTCGAGGGTCGGCTCTTCCTCGGCAGCGTGCCGGTGGTGGAGGCGGAGTGGGAGGCGTCGGCGCGGCCGGTCGCCGAGGCGCTGCGCGAGCACCCGATCGTCGTGGTCCGCGGCCACGGCAGCTACGCGCGGGGCGCCGACGTGTGGGACGCCCTGCGCGTCACGTCGACGCTCGAGGAGGCCGCGAGGATCCTCGCGCTGAGCGGACAGTAGTCGGCGCGGGTCGCGGCGGGCGCCCGTCCCGCGCTACGCGGGTTCCCGGGCGTGGGCGAGATACAGCTCGGCGGCGCGAAGCTAGTGGAGGTCGAGGCGCTCCATCTCGTCCTCGTCGAACCCGAAGTGGTGTGCGATCTCGTGGAGGACGGTGCGACGCACCTCCTCGGGGATGACGCGCGGATGGAACGCGCGCTCCAGCGGCCCCTGGTAGATCGCGATTCGGTCCGGGAGCGTCATGTGGTACTCGGTGCGGTCGATCAGCGGCGTGCCGATGTAGAGCCCGAACAGCTCCGTCCCCCGCGGGATCCCGGCGTCGTCGAGGTCTTCGATTGTCGGCTCGCGCTCGATCACGATCGCGACGTTGTCGAGGTAGCCGTCGATGTGCGGGGGCAACGAGTCCAGCGCCTGCTGCACGAGGCGGCGGAAGCGGTCACGGTGCATCGGGGCTGCGGGTCGTCAGGCGCCGCGCCGGCCGCGCGCCTCGGCCGGCCAGATCGTGTGGTAGCCCTCGCCCTCGATCGCCCGCCGGGTCTCTTCCCGCTCGATCTCGAGCAGGCGCTTGTAGGTCGCGTCCAGGCTGTTGATCGCGTCGAACGCATCCATGTCGGCAAGGCGGCTCCGCACCGCGTCGAGCACGTTGAGGCGTTCGAGGGACTCGACACGCAGCGGCCAGTTCACCACGTGGATGCGCTCCGGCCGCGGGAATCCCGGCCGCTCACGCTCGATGGTGCGCAGTCGCTCGGCGAAGGAGTCGACCGGCGGCAGCAGCGCCACGCCCGGCCCGACGCCCTCGCGCGTGCGGAAGTCGAGCAGCAGCCGCTCGGCGACGGGGGTGAAGCGCAGCAACAGGTGCTCGACCGACCTGAGCGATGCGCGCAGCCCGTCCATGTCGATGTTCTGCGGGCCGTCCATGCGCCGAGTCTACACCCCGCGCGCGGCCGCCGACGGGCGGCACCGTTTGACCGCGCTTGCCCGCCGTCCAGACAATCGTGACGTGCGGAACACTCGATCTGCGGGTAAGAGGCGGAGCGCCGCGCTCGCGGGAGCGGTGCTCATCGTCGCGCTCGTCGCTTCGTTCCTCGCGGGATGCCGCGAGGAGCACGTCCACGAGCCCGGCTTCGTGCCGGAGCATCGACAGCAGGTGGGCACGCCGCGGCCGTTCCTGCTCGGCTTCTCGTCCGCCCCCGCCGAGCTGACGCAGGACGCCTACATCGCCGCGCTGGACCTGGTGGCGCGCTCCGGCGAGCTGCTGCTGATCCAGCGCGTGCCGGAGTGGTCCGAGTTCCTCCCCGGCGTCGAGCCGTCTCAGCGCCTGACCGAGCTCACAACGCGCGAACTCGTCGCCGCCGAGGAACGGGAACTCGCGCTCCTCTACGCCCTCGATCCCTTCGACCCCGTCGACCGCGGACGCCTGGCGGCCGCGCCGCCCGGCTACGAGCAGGCGGACCTCGCGGACCCGGATCTGCGGGCGGCCTTCGTGGCGGAGGCGAGGTTCATCGCCACCAGCTACACGCCCGCGTACCTCGCGCTCGGCATCGAGGTCAACGCCACGTTCGAGCGCTCACCATCGCAGTACCGCGCGTTCCTCGGCGCGTACGCCGAGGCGTACCGGGCTGTGAAGGCCGTCAGCCCGGAGACGCTCGTCTTCGCCACGTTCCAGTACGAGCAGCTGCTCGGCGTGGTGCCGTGGGAGCCATCACGGCCGCCGCGCTGGGAGCTCCTGGACGACTTCGCCGGGCGGATCGACCTCTTCGCGATCGCCACGTTCCCGTCGGTCAGGTACGAGGTGGCGAACGACCTGCCGCTGCTCTACTACCAGCAGATCCGCGACCACACGCACCTGCCGATCGCGTTCGCGTCCGTCGGGTTCGCCTCGGCCGCACAGGCCGACGGCGTGCATGCCTCGACGCCGGCGGAGCAGCGGCGCTTCCTGCAACGCCTGCTCAGCGACGCCGACACCCTCGATGCGCCCTTCGTGGTGTGGTTCGCGGCGCGGGACCCCGCATACGTCGCCAGCGCGCCCATCCTGAACCTCCTCGCGAGCGTGGGACTGCGCGACAAACACGACCGGCCGAAGGAAGCGTGGGCGGTGTGGGAGGAGGCGGCGCTGCGGCCTGTCGAAGGTGCGGATGGCGGAGAGCCGTGAGCCTACCCGTACACCGACCCCCGTGTGGCATACTCGAATCGAGATGACCAACTCGAAGCATCGTCCCCGGAAACAGGACGGACAGCAGCCGGGCGGCACGTCCGAGGCCGAGCAGGACGTGGGTGTCTCCGGACTCCCCCGGGCGAAGCTCTTCTACATGACGAGCGGCTACGGTCTCGGTGATGTCCAGGAGGACGTGGATCAGGGACGCGCCACACACGTTACGTCATAACGTCATAGTCGGCGGTCAGTTGGCAGCGGCCCCAACCAGCGCGATAGCCAATACGGCCACGACGGTCAGCACGCCCAGCGCCATCGCTCCGAAGAGTTCGCGACGGAACCACTTCGCCTTGTCGCGAGCGGCGACCTCGTTGACGGTGACCGACTCGGCCAGCGCTTCGGCGATCCAGAGGCGCACCGGCAGTTCCGCATAGCTCCCGGCGCGCTCGATCAGCTGGTGAGGATCTGGGCCACGTGCCCAGAGATTGGGCCTGACGGTCCTGTAGAAGGCGAACATGGTCCAGCCGAAGACGCCCAGGACCACGACCCCACCGCAGGTTGCCGCAATGAGTGCCGCGGGGCTGATATCGCCCATCGTGTTGCTGACAACGGCGGCCCCGAACAACCCGGCGAAGGCTGCGGCCACCGTGACGACCACGCCTGCCTTCGTGTCGAACGACCGACCCTCATCGACCTGTTCGGTCAATTGCCACAGGGCCATGTCGTAAGCCGCCCGTGGCGCCTGGCCAGACCTACTATTACGATCGTGAACCATGCGATCTATGGTACAGGTCGCGACATCTTCAGGATATGGCGCAGGCGGCTCCAGGCCACCGCCGATCGTGCATGGAACGTGGACAAATCGTTGACAGGGCGAGGCGTCCTCGATACCCTCGCTTTTCTGTGCGCGATCGGGTACCATGCCTAAGGCGTTGGGCGCGGCAAATTTCATTAGCGACGACACATCATGCAGCACCGGTATGCGACCGGCGCTGCGTAGCTGTGTCAGGACTCTCCCACACAGGCCCAACCAGGCCCTGGTCAGAAATCAGGCGCACAACGCTGCACGGTCGACCGTGACGCATGCGAAGGAGTCGCTACTTGGTCACCACCGAGCGAGCCAACATGCCAATGAGCGGGCATCTCATCACGCGCGACTACGGCAAGTCGCGTCCGGTGCTGGACGTCCCGCACCTGATCGACATGCCGAAGCGCTCCTACGAGCGGTTCCTGGACCGCTCGCTCCGCGAGCTGTTCGACGAGATCTCGCCGATCGAGGACTTCACCGGCACACGCATGGCGCTGTCCTTCATCGACTACTACATCGAGAGCCCCAAGCTCGACGAGCGTGAGTGCCGCCAGCGCGACGCCACCTACGGCGCCCCGCTCAAGGTCATCGCCGAGCTGACCGTCAAGGAGACCGGCGAGGTCAAGGAGCAGGAGCTCTACCTCGGCGACCTCCCGCTCATGACCGAGCAGGGCACGTTCATCATCAACGGCGCCGAGCGCGTCGTCGTCTCGCAGCTCGTGCGCTCGCCCGGCGTCTACTTCACGGAGACCATGGACCCCGCGACGGGCCGGCGCCTGACGCAGGCCAAGCTCATCCCGAACCGCGGCGCATGGCTGGAGTTCGAGACCTCCAACAAGGACATCCTGTCCGTGAAGGTCGACCGCAAGCGCAAGATCCCCGTCACCATCCTGCTCCGCGCCATCGACATCGACGAGGACATGAGCGACGAGGAGCTCGGCACCAACGAGCGCATCCGCCGCATGCTCGGCGCCGTCGACACGGACGAGGAGCACTCCTTCGTCGACGCCACGCTCGCCAAGGACCCCACCGAGGACCGCCGCCAGGCGCTCGAGGAGTTCTACCGGCGCATCCGCCCGGGCGACCCGCCCACGGCGGAGAACGCACGCAACCTGCTGGACACGCTGTTCTTCGGCGAGCGCCGCTACGACCTCGGCCGCGTCGGCCGCTACAAGGTCAACAAGCGCCTCGCGTTCGACGACGACCCGGCGGAGCGCACGCTGCGCAGCGAGGACATCATCACGATCGTCACCAAGATGATCGAGATCAACAACCACGTCGGCGACCCCGACGACATCGACCACCTCGGCAACCGTCGTGTGCGGTCCGTCGGTGAGCTGATCCAGAACCAGTTCCGCGTCGGCCTGCTCCGCATGGAGCGCGTCGTGCGCGAGCGCATGACCATCACCGACCCGGACGAGGCGACGCCCTCGGCGCTCGTCAACGTGCGGCCCGTGGTGGCGGCCATGAAGGAGTTCTTCGGCGGCTCCCAGCTCTCGCAGTTCATGGACCAGACCAACCCGCTCGCCGAGCTCGCCCACAAGCGGCGCCTCT
>CAZMCK010000006.1:62738-102636 GCA_964565075.1 uncultured Dehalococcoidaceae bacterium | reverse complement strand
GTCCCGCGCCGTTCGCGGGCGCGGCGTCCGGCTCCATGCCCGCGTGCGAGAGCAGCGCGACGAGGCGCTGGGGCCGCAGCGCCGATGCAGCCGAGACGGGGATCAGGAACAGGACGGCGAGGACGTAGGTGCCCGCCATGAGGAAGTAGACGGACGCCGCGCCGATCAGCGCGATCAGGAAGCCGCCGGCGGCCGGGGCGAGCAGGCGCACGAGGTTCATCCCCGCCGCGTTGAGCGAGATCGCGTTCATCATGCCCTGGCGGCCGATCACCTCAGGCACCATCGCCTGCGAGGCTGGCAGCATCAGGGCCTGCACCACACCCGTCGCGACCGAGGCGATGAGCAGGTGCTCGTAGCGCAACTGGCCCGACAGCACGAGCAGGCCCACGGCGATCGCGAACAGCGCCGAGATCGTCTGCGCCACCTGCAGGATGAGCTTCTTCGAAGCCCGGTCGGCGAGCACGCCCCCGAAGACGGAGAGCGTGAACATCGGCGTGGCGCTCGCGATGCCCATGGCGCCGAGCGCGGAGAACGAGTTGGTGAGGTCGAACGCGAGGTACCCGCGCACGAGGATCTGCATGTTGAGCGAGGTCATCCACCCCAGCGAGGAGAGGAAGAACCAGCGAAACCCGCGGTGCTTGAGCGACTCGAACGTGCGGAACGAGAACCCGCGTGGCCGTTGCGGTGCTCCCGGGCCGCCCGCCCCCGGGCCGGGAGGCCCACCGGCTGCTGCGCGCGGTCCGGCGCCGTTCGCCGCCGGAGGAGCGGGCGGCGCATCGGCGGTGCGGGCCGAGGCGGCGGGTGGTGCGAGCTGGCTCAGAAGCGCCCCCGGTCCGGGCGGGCCGCTACTTGCGGACCTCGTTGTGCAGGCCGCAGAGGGGGCAGCGGAAGACGACGTTGCGCACTTCCCACGCCCACACCTGCTCGGCGAGCACGGCGTCGCAGGCGCCGCACTTGTACGCGGTGTCGCCGTCGCGGCGCAGCAACGGTAGCTCCTCGCGGTCGAGGATGATGCGGGGCTTGCCGCCCTCGGGGAGCTCGATCACCGCCAGTTGCTCGGTCGCCATCCGGAGCGCCCCTTCGCGTTATGAACACAAAGTGTACGCCACCCGGGGCGCTCCCGGCGGCCGGAGGGAGCGTGGGAGGAAGGCACGAGGCCCGCGCTCGGGTGGGAAAGCGCCGCCCGGTGCGGCGAGGGCCGGCTTCCCGGACCCTCGCCGCACCGGGGGGTTGTTACTCCTCGCGCTCGCCGGCTGGAGCCAGCGGAGGCGCCTCGAATGCGCTGGTGCGCACGATCGCGCCCGGCGTCAGCTCGGCGGGCAGGTAGCGCACGTCGATCGCGGCGGAGTTGCCGTCCGCGTCGACGAAGCCGACCTCGATGCGGCCGTCGGCGAGGTACCGGGCGCGGATGATCCCGAGCGCCGCTCCGCTCAACTCGACATCGCTGCTCTCGAACCACCGGCGGTCACCCGGCTCAACGTCGAGGAAGCGCCGGTCCGGCAGGATCTCGCCGCCACTCGGGAGCTGGAGACTGAACTCGACACGTCCGTCATCGGCCAGCGCGGCAACAATGCGCAGGCTCAGCGGCTCCGGGGCAGGCGCCGGAGCCGACGGCTCCGCCGGCTCCGGCGGAGGCGGCGGCTGGGGCGGCTCGGGAGCGGGCCGCGCCGGCGCGAGCATCGCCTCCACAACGCTGCGCTGGAGGTCGAGTCTGCGCGTGAACCGCGAGTTCGAAGCGTCGATCCGCGAGATCGCACACAGGGCCGCATCGAGTCCGAATCCGTAGGCGGCGGAGTCCACCGAGGCCCGGCGCGCGACGAGCGCGCCACGCAGCTCCGCGTCGAGCGCGAGGGCCGCATCGACGTCGGAGTGGCCGGCGCGCGTGAGCGCGTCGCCGAGTGCACTCGGCGCGGGGCACACGCCCTCGGACGCGATGCCGCCGGCAATCGCCTGTACCGCCGGGTCCGCCCAGCCGGCCTCGGACGACCGGGCCGCCCGGACGATCTCGCCCGCCGTGACCAGCGGGGAAGCCACGGACTCGACGTAGGCAAGCTCGGACTGGACGGCGAGCGCCTCCTCGAAGGTGATCGCCCCGCCGTCCTCGATGCGATCGAGGAGCGTCGCCCACCGTGCGGCGATCGGCGCGTACTGCGCCGCTGCCGCGTCCGCGGCGGCGAGCACCAGCGCGTCAACCTGGTCGGCCGTGATGACGTTGCCCGCCGCCACCGACCCGATCAGCCCGGACGCGGCCAGGCCCTCCACGTAGTGCAGGCCGAGCGCCTCGAGGAGCGTGGTGGACGAGGGGTTGGCGAGGGCGATCGGTGCGCTCTCCGGCGCGTCCGGCGCCGCCGGCTCGTCGCCGAGTGCGGCAACCGCCGGCCGCTCGAAGATCCCGTCAAGCGCCAGCGCGTGCGTCGCGGCGGCGTAGAGCGCCTTCGCCGATGTGTCGTCGTCCACCTCGGCGACAGGGTTCGCGGCGCTCACGACCCAGTAGGTCACCACGCCCTCCCCGTCGGCCACGGGCGCCACCAGGTACTCCGCGCCGTCCACGCTGACGGTGTGCGGATCGAAGGTCATGCCGCTGAAGACCATGAAGGCCCGCCAGAGGCCGTGCCAGCCGATCTCCACCTCGTCCTCGTCGAAGACGAGGGCGGCGGTGAATATCCATGACGGGCCGGGCCTGCTGAAGGTGACGGTCAGCGGGTGCAACTCGTCGTCCGCGACGCTCGCCGGGCTGGCGGTCTCCGGGCCGGAGTGGTGCGCGACCCCGGCCGGCCAGAGGCCGTCCGATCCGGGGATGAGCCGGGTGCGCTCGAAGACGCGAGGCCCCACGGTGTAGATGATCACCGCGCTCCCATCCGCGTCGGCGAGGTCGCCACCGCCAAGGTTGCCTACCCGGTAGTTCACGTCGAAGGATTCGCCCGCGATGATCATGTCGGGGAAGTGGACCGCCTCGACCTTGAGCTGGAACTCGCGCTGCCGTGCGTCCTCATCCACCAGGCTCACGACGAGTTCGAACTCCGCCTCCAGCGGCTGGAGGTCACGTTCCAGGTAGGTGGTCGCCTCGATGATGTAAGGCCCGGGCTGGAGGTACTGCTCAATGCGAGCGTCCCGGTAGTCGCCACCGTCGTCGTTGGCCCCGATCACGCCGAGTGTCGGTGACACGAGCGAGAGCACGGAGTCACCGTTCTCGGACATCAGGTCGATCCGCACCAGGCCGGGCTCTGTCAGGGTGAATGAGTAGCCGTGCGCGGGGTGTGCGGCGACGAATCGCGAGCCGCACGTGTCCAGCGTCCATGCGCCGCTCGCGGTGAGGTCCATCCCTGGTTCGAGCACGCCGAGGTCGGTCGTCCCGCATCCGGCAACCCGGCTCACGGACAGCATGAAGTCTGCCGGGCCGCGCCCGCGGCCCCCGACGGTGGTGGCCTCCACCTGGTACACGCCCGCGGCGAGGTCGCGCTCGATACGCGCGTCCAGGTCGTGGCCGCCGTCATCGTTCTGCGTGATGCGGCTGCCGTCCTCGGCCAGCAGGTACAGGTACGCATCTGCCTCGCTCGACGCCAGCTCGATCCTGACACGGCCCGCTTCGGCCACAGAGAACCGGTAGGTGACCGCGTCGCTGTTCATGCGGAACCGGGAATCGCAGTCTTCGGTGGTCCAGCTGCCCTCAGCGGTGAGCGCCGCTTCGGCTCCCTCCCCGAGTTCGCCGAGGTCGATCACCTCGCACTCCGGGGGATGCTCCTCCGCAGCGGTGCGCGGCGCATCGAGTACCAGCGCGGCCGCCATCACGGCGAGGGCGACGCTGGCGGCCGCCAGGAATCGGGTCGCGGTCGAGGTGAGTGGAAGGATGCTGCTCATGGATGCTCCGGGTCTCGGCAAGGGGAGACTCGCAGTATCTCTATTGCGTACGGAATGCGGAAGGTCGGTGGACCGGCATTGTGGGCCGGGCAGCGAGGAGCGCAGCCGCTCCGCGCCCGCAGGTGCTATCTTCCCAACCCGACCACTCGCGCGCGTGCCCGCGGAAGGGACACAACATGAAGATCGGCGTGATCTCCGACACCCACATCCCCTCGATGGGCCCTGCGCCGCCCGACCAGGTCATCAAGGCCTTCGAGGGCGTCGACCTCATCGTCCACGCGGGCGATATCTACGCGGACTCCGCGCTCGAGTGGCTCGGGCGGATCGCGCCCGTCGAGTCGGCCAAGTCGCGCTTCGCGGCCGTCGCAGAGGGCGCGCCCCGCACCGGGACCACGCTCGTGCTGGAGCTCGAAGGCCGCAAGGTCGGCGTCGTCCACAAGCTGGAACTGCTGCCGATTGTCGACGAGATCTACCCCGGCTCCCTCTCCAAGTACCCCGACGACCAGGACCTCACGGACGAGCTCGTCGCGATCTTCGGCGAGCCGGTGGACATCGTGATCTTCGGCTACACGCACGAGGCGATGGTCGAGACGTTCCGCGACGTGCTGTTCGTGAACCCGGGCAGCACCTCGATGATCAAGCAGAGCATGCTGCTGGGCCACGTCGCCGTCCTCGACCTCAACGACGACGGCAGCGCCGAAGCGGAGGTCATCTACCTCGGCGACATCGAGGAGTAGCAGCGGGCGCATCGTGACCCGGCAACAGCGGCGCCCGCACGCTGCTAAAGTGTCGGGCGCGCCGGGAGGAGGCTGCACGTGGCCGGCGTGATGCCACTGGACGATGTCCGCGTCCTGGACCTGACGCGCTACACGTCGGGGCCGTTCTGCACGCGCGTTCTCGGCGACTACGGCGCAGACGTGATCAAGATCGAGCAACCCGAGACGGGCGACCCCGCGCGGTCGCTCCCGCCCTTCTACCAGGACGAACCCGGCCTGGAGCGCAGCGGCCTCTTCCTCATGCTCAACACCAACAAGCGGAGCGTGACGCTCGACCTCAAGAGCGCGCGCGGGCGCGAGCTGGCGCTGGAGCTCGCGGCGAACTCGCAGGTCGTCATCGAGAACTTCGCGCCCGGGACCCTCGACCGCCTCGGTCTCGGCTTCGACGCGCTGCGCGAGGTTAACCCGGGCATCGTGCTCACCTCGATCAGCAACTTCGGGCAGGACGGCCCGTACCGGGACTGGCAGGGCACGGACCTGACGCTGCTCGCCATGGGTAACATGCAGGGCTCCGGCGACACCGACCACGAGCCGCTCAAGACCGCGGGCCACCACCCGACGTACTACGCGGGCTACGTGGCCGCGCTCGCCACCTCGATGGGCCTCATGACGGCCGAGCTGACCGGCGAAGGCGAGCACCTGGACATCAGCATCTTCGAGGCGCACACCCACTCGGTCGACGGCAGGCTCGGCCGCACGCTCGCGTACCAGTACAACGGGCGGCTCGTCGGCAGGGCGGGCATGGCGGGGGCAATCGGCAGTGGGATCTTCCCCTGCGCGGACGGCTACTTCGGGCTCAACGCCGGCGCCGGCCTCGTCAACCGCATGATCCGCATGGTCGGCCGCGAGGACCTCCTTGAGCACCCGGACTGGTCGACCGTCGCCGAGCTCTCCAGGGCGGAGCGCGCCATCGAGTTCCAGGGGATCCTCATCCCGTGGCTGCTCGAACGTACCAAGGAGGAGGTCCGCCGCGAGTGCGAGCGCTTCGGCGTCCTCGGCGGACCGCTCAACACCATCGAGGACCTCTTCCAGGACCAGAACTTCCAGGCCCGGGAGTTCTTCCAGGAGATCGACCACCCCACCACCGGCCCGATCCAGTACCCCGGCTTCCACGCAGTCCTGCACCGCAACGAGCCGATGCCGGAGCGCACCCGCGCTCCGCTCCTGGGCGAACACACTGACGAGGTGCTCGGCGAGATCGGCGTCGAGGCGCGTGAACTCGAGACGCTGCGCGCCTCGGGCGTGATCTAGCGGGAGGAGGCAGCGCGCATGACATCCCCGGCTTCCAACGGCCGCCGCCTGCCCCTCGAGGGCGTGCGCATCATCGACTTCACCGTGGTGTGGGCGGGTCCCTACTGCACGATGCAACTCGCGGACTGGGGCGCGGAGGTGATCCGCGTCGAGTCGATCCACCACTTCGCGCCGCAGACGCGCGGGCTGATCGCCCGTCCGCCGGACGAGTTCGCCGAGAACAGTGCGAACCAGGGCGGGGGCTACCCCGACGACCTGCTCGGCGACCGGCCCTGGAACCGCGGCCCGTACTTCAATAACCACGGCCGCAACAAGCGCTCCGTCACGCTCCACCTCGGCACCCCCGAGGGGCAGAAGGCGCTGGACCGGCTCATCGAGCAGTCCGACGGGCTGATCGAGAACAACCTGCCGCCCAACATCGAGAAGCAAGGCATCACGTGGGAGCGCGTCTCCGCGGTGAACCCGCAGATGGTGATGCTGCGCGTGCCAGCCTTCGGCATCGAGGGTCCGTACCGCGGCTACCGGACGTGGGGCAACCACATGGAGGCGCTGCTGGGTCACCCCGTGCTCCGGGCCTATCCGCAGCTCAGCCTCGACTACGCCCCCATGGCTGTGCCGTCCGACGCCGCGTCCGGCATCGGCGGGGCGCTCGCGTTCGTGATGGGGCTGCGCCAGCGGCGCAAGACGGGCGAGGGCCTCATGATCGAGGCGGCCACCGCCGAGAACTTCGTGCCGTTCCTCGGCGACTTCGTCATGGACTACAGCATGAACGGCCGCGTCCACGAGCGACTCGGCAACACCCATCCCACGATGGCGCCGCACAACGTCTACCCCTGCTGGGGCGCCGACCGCTGGATCGCGATCGCAGTGCGGACCGAGGAGGAGTGGGCGCGCCTCTGCACGGTCATGCACCAGCTCAAGCTCGAGGACGACCCGCGCTTCGCCACGATGGAGTCGCGCCACGAGCACCGCGACGCCCTGGACGCACGCATCGCCGAGTGGACGGTCATCAAGGATGCGTACTGGGTCATGGAACGCCTCCAGGCGGAGGGCGTCCCCGCGGGTGTTGCGATGCACGAGCGCGACGTGCTGGAGAACCGCCAGCACGGCGCACGGGACTTCTGGCAGACAATTACGCACCCGGAAGCCGGCACGCAGCGCCACGTCGGCCCGTTGTGGCGCACGACCGGGGACAACCCGGGCTCGCCACGCCACGCGCCGCGCCTGGGCGAGGACAACGAGTACGTCTACAAGGAGGTCATGGGCTACTCGGACGCCGAGTACGCGGCCTTCGAGGAGGCCGGCCACATCGGCATGGACTACGACCCCTCGGTGCCGTAGTGGGACTCCGGCGGAGGCTGGTCGAGTTCTTCGTGGAGCCCGCCGTGAACTGGCGGGACTACGACGCGCCGTTCAGCACGAAGCTGCGGCTCTACGTCCGCAACAACTGGATCAAGATCAGCACGCTCTCGATGTGCTGCGGGAACAACGGCGAGCCAGGCTGCTGACGGATCGACGACGAGCCCGGTGCGGGCTCCCATCACCATCATCACCATCACGAGTAGCAGTAATAGCCTCGATTCCGTTCATAATAGATGTTCCGCGATCCTGGGGCTCAATTCGCGTCGTATACCGCTGGATTAACCACCCGTTCATTGCGTAAGCTTCGGTGCGCGTCACACACGATGATTCGAAGGAGCCTGCAGTGCCGAAGTTCACACCCATGGAGCCGTCCGATGTCCTGATCGGCCGCGCGCGAGCCGCCGCAGAGGAGCGCGCCGAGTACGTCGAGGCGGTACGCGCCTCCGACGCGGGCAAGATCGAGCTCGGACGCGGCGAGAACCCCACACGGGTGAAGCGGCTCCTGTCCGAGGCGGCACGGGAAGCCGGCACGAAGGTCCGCTCCTCGTGGGAGGACAAGAACAAGCGCACCCTGCTCTGGAAGCGGGTGGGACGCTAGCGCCATCCCGGCGGGACACCGTCCCGCGCTGACATCGCGTCCCATGAAGAAGCCCCGGCGAGATCGCCGGGGCTCTTGCCGTATGTGTCGCCGCGCGGATCTCCGCGTGCCGCGAGTCTCGTCACCCTTGAGTGTTCGACCCGGGCGGAACCCTTACGACTCGCGGCGCGTGGGGCGCTTCTTCGCGAGTCCACGCAGGTACGGGTTGGAGGGGTTCGCCGGGAACTCCCGAGTCTTCCCGCATAGCTTGCAGCGGCCCGGCACTTCCCCACCAGACGGCTCCGACAGGATCCAGTGATGGGCTTGACACTCTGCTGTGGCGCTACGAGCCTCTGCCACGTCTACCCCCTCTGACGCGATCACGGTACACCGCGCGCGACCGATGCCCTTGCGGGCCGCCTGCCGGTCACGCGCGGCGACGGTTGCGCGCATATTGCCACACCTGTCCAGCCCTTGCACCGACAAGCTCATCGCGACCACCCCCGGCGCGTCCGTAACGGCGAATGACGGTACAGTGACCGCCGATCGCGACGGCGCCCCGTTGAGGCGCAGACGGGGGGACTCTGACAGTGAGCGAACACGGCATGATCCTGTGGTTTACGGGACTCTCCGGGTCCGGTAAGTCCACCCTCGCCGAACTCCTCGCCCCCGAGCTGCGGGCGCGCGGGCGCAACGTCGAGGTCCTCGACGGCGACGAGGTCCGCACCAACCTCTCCAAGGGGCTCGGGTTCTCCAAGGAGGACCGCGACACCAACATCCGCCGCATCGGTTACGTCGCGCGGCTGCTCTCGCGCAACGGCGTGGCGGTGATCACCGCCGCCATCTCGCCGTACGCCGAGATCCGCGACGAGGTGCGCGCCAGCATTGCCGACGAGCCCGCCGAGTTTGTCGAGATCCACGTCGACTGCTCGATCGAGGAGCTCACGCGCCGCGACGTGAAGGGGCTCTACGAGAAGGCCCTGCGCGGCGAGATCCAGAACTTCACCGGCATCTCCGACCCGTACGAGGCTCCCGAGCAGCCCGAGGTGTGGGTCAACTCGGAGACGCAGGACGAGCAGGAATCGCTGGGTGACATCCTCGGCTACCTGGAGTCGGCGGACCTGATCCCGTCTGGAGCCGCGTCATGAGCCCCGATACATCCCAGCTCGTCCCGCCGCACGGCGGGGAGCTCCGTGAGCTGCTCGCCACCGGCGACGAGGCCGCCGCGCTCGCGCAGTCCGCGAGCGAGCTGCCCGTGCTGCGCCTCGGTCCGCGCCAGGTCACCGACCTCGAACTGCTCTCCGTCGGGGCGCTGAGCCCCCTCGGCGGCTTCATGGACGAGGCGGACTACCGGGCCGTCGTCGAGGGCATGTGCCTGGCCGACGGCACCGTGTGGAGCGTGCCGATCACGCTGCCGGTCACGTCCGCGCAGGCCGCGGAGCTTGCCAACAGCCGGATCGCCCTCGCGGCCGAGGACGGCACGCTGCTCGCCGTGATGGACGCCGGCGACGCCTACGCCTACGACCGCGCGCGCGAGGCCGAGAAGGTCTACCGCACCTCGGACCCGGCGCACCCGGGCGTCGAGGCGGTCAACGAGCAGGCCGAGATGCTCCTCGGCGGTCCGGTCCGCGCCTTCGCGCTGCCACCGGACCCCGAGTTCCCGGATCACCGGCTCACGCCCGCGCAGACGCGCGACGCGTTCGCCGAGCGCGGCTGGCGGACCGTCGTCGGCTTCCAGACGCGCAACCCCGTGCACCGCGCGCACGAGTACCTCACCAAGGTCGCGCTCGAGGTCGTCGATGGCCTCCTCCTCCACCCGCTGGTGGGTGAGACGAAGGAAGGCGACATCCCGGCCGATGTGCGCATGCAGTGCTACCGGGTGCTGCTCGACGGCTACTACGCGCAGGACCGCGTCCTGCTCTCCGTGCTCCCCGCGTCGATGCGCTACGCGGGTCCGCGCGAGGCGATCTTCCACGCGATCATGCGCCAGAACTACGGCTGCTCACACTTCATCGTGGGCCGCGACCACGCCGGCGTCGGCGACTACTACGGTACGTACGACGCGCAGCAGATCTTCGACGAGCTCGAGCCGGGCGCGCTGGCGATCCAGCCGCTCAAGTTCGAGCACAGCTTCTACTGCGTACGCTGCGAGTGCATGGCCAGCTCGCACACGTGCCCGCACGGCAACGACGTCCACGTCTTCCTGTCCGGCACGCGCGTGCGCCAGATGCTCGAGGCCGGCGAGGCGCCGCCGCCCGAGTTCACGCGGCCCGAGGTCGCCGAGGTGCTCGTCGAGGCGTACAGCAGCGGCGCGGCGTAACCACCGCGCCCCCGGCGGCTGCTACCAGAACTCGGGCGTCGCGAGGACCACGACCGCGATCACCGTGAGCGAGAGCGGCGCGCCCAGCCGCGCGTAGTCGGAGAAACGGTACCCGCCCGGCCCGTAGACCATGATGTTGGTCTGGTAGCCGATCGGCGTCAGGAACGACGCCGAGGCGGTCACGGCGATCGCGATCGCCGTGCTCCGGGTATCGAGGCCGGCAGCTTCCGCCGCGGCCACCGCGACGGGGAACATGAGCACGGCGGCCGCGCTGTTCGTGACCAGCTCCGTCAGCACGATCGTCGCCAGCACCAGCCCCAGCAGCACGCCGCGCGGACCGAGCGCCTCGAACACATCGACGATGCGCATCGCGAACTGGCCGGCGAGCCCGGACTCCTGGATGGCGGCCGCGAGCCCGAACGCGGCGGCGATGGTCACGACCACGTCGAGGTCGATGGCGTTGCGCGCCTGGATGGGGTTGAGCACGCGCAGCCCCACCACCGCGAGCGCGGCCAGCAGGGCCGCCTCGAGGAGGGTGAGCGTGCCGGTCGCGGCGAGCACCACCATCGCGACCACCAGCGGCCCGACGAGCAGCGCGCGGCGCTGCACGCCGCGGCGCGCGAGCTCGCCGACGCCCGAGACCAGCAGGAAGTCGGGCTGCTCGCCCCACTGCATCTCGAAGTCGTCGTCGCTGATCAGCAGCAGCGTGTCGCCGACGCGCATCTGCACGTCGCCGAGCTTCGCGTCGACGCGCCGGCCGGCGCGGTGGACGGCGAGCACCGCCGCCTGGTAACGGCCCCGGAACTCCGAGTCGCGGATGGTCTGCCCCACCACCGGCGAGGACTGGCCGAGCACCACCTCGTAGATCGCGCCGGTGTCCGTCCCGAGCTGCGCGAGCTGGCCGTCCTCGCTCGACCGCAGCCCGCCGATGCCGTGCAGGTCGACGACATCGTCGACGCGCCCGACGAAGCTGAGGCGGTCGTTGCCGCGCAGCACCGTCCGCGGCGAGACCGGCGCGATGGTGTATCCCGGGCGCTCGAGCTGCACGAGGTAGACGCCGCTGAGGCTGCGTAGTCCCCCCGCCTCGACCTCGGAGCCGTCGAGAGGCCCTCCCGGCTCGACGACCATCTCGATGGTGTACTCGCGCGATCCCGCGCCGAGGCTCCCCCGTGGCCCGGCGCGCGGGGGCAGCACGCGCGGCGCGAGCACGACGATCACGACCAGCCCGACGACGGTGAGCGGCAGGCCGAGCTTCGCCACCTCGAAGAGCCCGATCGGCGTCATCCCCGCGCCCTCGACGAGGCCGGCGACGGCGACGTTCGTGGAGGTGCCGAGCACGGTCATGGTCCCGCCGAGCACGGCCGCGAACGAGAGCGGCATGAGGTAGCGCGACGGGGGCGTGCCCTGGCGGTCGCTCCACTCCTGCACGGCAGGCGTGAGGATCGCCACGATCGAGGTGTTGCTGAGGAACGCCGAGGCCACCGACGTCGGCGCCAGCAGTCGCACGCCCGCCAGCACGAAGCTGCGCCCGCCGCCGAGCATCGTCGAGAGCGCGGGCACGAGCGCGCCCGTCTCGTGTACGGCCCGCGCGACCACGAGCAGCGCGCCGACGGTGAACGGGGCGGGGTTGGCGAAGCCGGAGAGCGCCTGCTCGGGCTCGGTCACACCCACCACCATGAGCACGACGGCAGCCCCGAGCAGTGCGACCGAGGGTGGCGCGAACCCGCGCAGCATCACCACGACCATCGCCGCGGTGACCGCGAGCGTGAGCCACGCGTCCATGCTCACAGCGGTGCCTCGCCGTCAGTCCTCGACACCATGCGCGACAGGGTACCCCCGCCACCGACGACCCTCGACACGCGTTGGTGCGAGGGGTGCGGCCAACGCCGGCGCCGAGGCTATCGAGGTCGACCCAGCCCTACGGGGTGCGGTCGTCGTGCGCGGCGAGGGCGGCCTTCACGCGGTCGATGGGCGCCACCTCGAACGGGTCCACGCCGTTGAGCAGCGCGAGGTAGTACGACACCCAGTCGCCGATGTACGCCGCGTGCAGCACCGAGTCGAGCCCACCTGAGCCCTCGACGTGCACCACCTCGCACGACACGCCCGCACGCTGCAGCTCGTCGCCCGTGACCGCGACGCGCCTGCGGTTGCGCGGGTGCAGGCCGGGGCCGTCGAGGAGGACGACGTGGAGCCGCTCCAGCGCCTCGGACGGGAGCGCGAAGCCGGCGACGAGGTTGTGGTCGACCTCGGGAAGTTCGGCCGAGAGCGCCCACTGGCTCGCGTTCTCCGGGATCACGCCCGCCCACCGCGACGCGGCCACGCGCAGCACGCCCGCCCCGACGACGACCGGCACGCGTCCGGCCAGCCGCCGCGCGATCTGCATCGGCAGGTTCGACGCCTCCGGCACGCCAGGCGAGGCCGCTGCACTGCAACGCTCGAGGAGCGTGATGGTGGCCGCGACTTCGTCGTCGCCTGCGGCGTGGATGCCCGCGGCTCGCAGCAGGGCGAGCAGCGGCAGCGCTCCGTAGCCGAGGGCGGTGCGCGGCGGTCCGTCGAAGTCGAACGTAAACGTGGGGAGCCCGGCGTCCGCCGCGCGCTCCCCAAGCTTGCCGCCCGTCGTGATAGCGACGCGTGGCGTGCCGTGCTTGCCAGCAGCCTCGAACGCCGCGAGCACCTCCTCGGTGTTACCCGAGAACGAGCACGCGACGAACAGGGAGTCAGCGTCGAGGGCGGGCGGCGTGTAGTCGCGGAGCACCTCGATGGGCGTCGTGCTGCGGGTCGAGGCAAGCGCGGCGACGATCTCGGCGCCGATGGCCGAGCCGCCCATCCCCGCGAACACGACGCGGCGCGGCGCATCGAGCGTCAGCGACGACCCCCACTCGCGGCCGGCGTCCCAGGCTTCGGCAGCCTGCACGGGCAGCGCGGCGATGAGCTTCCAGAACGCGCCGGGGTCGGTCGCGTTGCGTCTCGCGGCATCGTCCAGTGCTGCGTCATCGCCCACGGTGGCCCCTCACCAGCGCACGCGACAGCGTAGTGAGGCCGCCCGTTACGCGCGCTCCCCGGCGACTACCGTGCGAGCGTCTCGGCCTCCTCGCGGAGGCGGCGCAGGTTCCACATCGCGTCCAGGTCGCGCTCGTTGATCTCGTGGATGTAGTCGGCCAGCGAGACCTCGCCGCGGTACGGGTGGACGCCGCGGTGGTCCCAGCCCGACCCGGCCCACTCCAGCTCCCAGAGCAGCTCCTGGCGCAGCGCCTCGAAGTCCCACACCAGCTCGTGCACGCCGGACAGCGCGTACACGCCCTCGCCGGGCGCGAGGTGGGCCCGGCGCTCGGGGAGCCGGGCGCCGTCGCGCCGCAGCATCGCCTGCACGGCGCGCAGGTCCTCGCGCTCGGAGTCGCGGAGGAAGCCGACGGTCTCGACGATGGACCACTGCTCGCGCAGCCCCTCGCCCGGCGGGCGGCGCCTGAGCGCGTCCTCCGGGATCCCGTGGACGAGTTGCCCGACCTCGTGGGCGACCTCGCGCAGCGCCTTCATGAGCCAGCGCTGGTTCGAGCCGTAGCGGCGCGTCGAGGGTTGCACGGCGCGATCGTTGGCCCGCGGCGCCTGGCCTGTCAATCGCCCCGATCGGAGGCCCCGGATCGGCGCTCGGCGTCGCGTTGACCGCGACCGCCGATGCGGCCAACCTCGGCCCATGAGCGCCGACACGCTGCCCTACACCGTGCTGATCCTGCTCGTCGAACTCGCCGCCGGATCGCTGGTCTTCGTGACCTGGTTCGAGCGGCGCGGGCAGATCACGCACGGCTACGTGCAGATGGGCGGGGTCGTCGTCGTCCCCACGCTCCTGCTCGCGCTCGTCATCGCCTTCACCATCGCCCCCGTCGACGTCATCGACGGCTTCACGCTGCGGGCCGGGGCCGTCGACGCGCTGCGGGTGGCCCTCATCATCTTCATGGCGATCTCCCTGGTGAACCTCGTCGCGGCCTTCGCCGAGCACATGCCGGTTGCGAGGTGGTCCGGCGTCGCCGGCGGCGTTGCGGGCGTCGTCACGCTCGCCATCCTCGCCGCGCTGGTCGCGGGGCCTGCGTGGTCGTACGTCGGAGTGCTCGCCAGCATGCTCGCCGCGGCCGTCGCCCTCGGCGGGTCGATGATGGCGATGAGCTGGGGTCACTGGTACCTGACGAACTCAGGCTTGCCGAAGGAGCCGCTCGAGGAGATGTCGATGGTGGTGCTGGGCGCGCTGGTGGCGCAGGCCGTCTTCGCCGTCGTCGCGGCCGCTGCGCCGGTCCGCGAGGTGCCGCTCACGCAGACGGCGTTCGGCGTCGAGCTCGGGCAGAACCCGGCGTTCTGGTTCCGTGTCGGGGTCGGCCTCGTCTTCCCGGGCGTGCTCGCGTGGCTCGCGTGGAGGGCCGCCGCGATCCGGGGGATGATGGCCGCGACAGGCCTGCTCTATATCACCGTCGGGGCGGTGCTAACGGGCGAGATCCTCGCGCGCGGGCTGCTCTTCGCGACAGGCGCGGCGGTCTGACGCGGGAACGTTCCTGCTTGCAATCGCGTATGGGGTGCTAGACGCTATACGAAGCGTCGCAGACTATTCCCGCCTCCCTCGCACGGATCGGGGGGCCGTATGGCCGAAGCGCACTCCCGGGCAGCCCGCATTCCAGCATCCCTCGCCGCGGCACGAGCCGAACGCCAGGCAGCCGAATCCCGGCAGGCCACACCCGCGACCGACGAGCAACTCCTGAAGCAACTCCGATCGGGACAGATCGAGGCGCTGGAGCAGATCTACGACCGCTACTCGACACTCGTCTACTCCGTCGCGCTGCGCGTCCTCCACGACCAGGGCCTCGCCGAGGACATGACGCAGGAGGTCTTCCTGCGGCTCTGGCGGCGTCCCCGCCTCTACGACCCCTCGCGCGGGCGGTTCGTGAGCTGGCTGATGTCCGTCGCGCGCAACCGCGCCATCGACGAGCAGCGCCGCCGCAGCCGCCGCCTCCGCGAGGAGGGCGCCGACGCCGAGGCCATCAACGCGGTCCAGAGCGTGGACCGCTTCGACGACCCCGCGGCCGTCGCCGCTCTCGGTGACGAACGGGCCGCGGTCCGCGCCGCCGTGGAGCAGCTCCCGCCGGCGCAGCGGCAGGTGATCGAACTCGCCTACTTCGCCGGTCTCACGCAGGCCGAGATCGCCGAGGAGACCGCGACGCCCATCGGTACCGTGAAGACACGCGTCCGGCTCGCGATGCGCAAGCTCCGCGACGCCATGGAACAGGTGCGGACCCACCCTGCCAGAGAGGCGCCCGGAAGCAGACCATGAGGCCCGAGGAGCGCGAGGAGCTGCTGGCCGCATACGCACTCGACGCGCTGAGCGGCCCCGAAGCGGACGAGGTGGAAGCTCTCATCCGCACCGACGCCGACGCCGCCGGCCAGCTCGCCGCGTACCGGGAGATCGCCGACCTCATCGGCCTGGAAGCGCCGCTCCGCCGCACCGACCCCGCGCTGCGCGACCGGATGCTGCAGGCGGCGCAGCGCATGCGGCCACCAAGCAGCCGGCGATTCCCCGTGCTTCGGGTCGCGGCGCTCGCGGCCGCCCTCGCGGTCGTCGCCGTCGCGGTGAGCTGGGGCGTCCGGCTCCAGCGCGCCATCGACACCCTCGAGCAGGAGTCCGCCCTGCTGGCCACCGCGGTGACCGCCGACGCACAGCGCCTCGACGCCATCGAGACCGAGCGCGTGGGCGGGGGCGACGACGCCATCCGCACCGAGCTGCAGATGGCCATGGACGCGCAGCAGCGCATCATCGCCATCCTCGCCGACCCCGAGGTGCAGGAGGCCTCGCTCGAGAGCACCACGGCCGGGAGGGGGGCAAGCGGACGCTACCTCTGGAGCCCCGAACTCGGCGCCGGCGTGGTGATCGCGCGGCGTCTGCCGCCACTCCCCATCGGCACCGTCTACGAGCTGTGGCTGATCGAGGGGTTCGACGAGGTCTCGGGTGGGACGTTCGTCCCAAGCCCGGACGGCGACGCCCAACTCCTCATCGAACTGGACTTCGAGTTCAGCCCGTTCTCCGTGGCGATCACGCCGGCCCCGGTCGGCGGGGCCGCAACGCTCCAGCCGCCGATCGTGCTCTCCGGCACGGTCCCGTAGCGGCGGCTGCCCGCTACGCCTCGGACGCTGACTCGGGTGCGGCTGATGCCGCCTCCGCCGTCTCCGCCGCTTCATCCGCCTCGGGGGCCTCGGCGGCGTCGCCTTCCTCGGGGTCTGGTTCCAGCCCAAGCTGGCGCGCGACGTGTGTGCGCGCCATGGCGTCCCCGGGGCCGAGTCCGCTGAACCGGTGGTCGGCGTACCAGAACAGCTCCCGGAGGAGCGCCACCAGCGGGATGATCACGACCAGCGCGATGAAGCCGAACACCGTGCCCGCGATCGCGAGCAGCATGATGATCACCGCCGGATGCAACTCGACCGCGTGCCCCTGCACGCGCGGCACCAGCAGGTGGTTCTCCACCTGCTGCACCAGCACGTAGAGCAGCAACACCCAGATGATCTTGTCCGGGTCCGTCGCCGCGACGATCACCACGGCGGGCAGCGCGCCGATGAAGGGCCCGACGATCGGGATCAGCTCGGCCACGCCCGCGAATACCGCCAGCGCGATCGCCAGCTCCACGTCCAGCAGCATCAGGCCGATGAACGTCATCACACCCACCACCAGGCCGAGCAGCAGCTGCCCGCGCAGGTAGCGGCCGATCAGCTGGTCGGCGATGCGGATGCCGTTGAGCACGTCGGGCTGCACCGGCTCGGGGACCGCGGCCGCGAAGTTGCGCTCGAAGTTGTGACGGTCGCGCAGCGCGTAGAACATCCAGATCGGCACCACCACGAACCCCGCGATCACCGCGATCCAGCCGGTGAGCGACTCGAAGACCGGGGCGCCCGCGGACGCGATACGCCCACCGAGGTCATCACCGAAGTCGGCGGCGTACCCGTCGATCCGCTCGCGAATATCCAGGGGGACGCGCTCGCGGTAGACCTCGAGCCACTCGTTGACCTGCACCTGGCTGTCGTCGATAAGGGTCGGCAGGTCTTCGACGAACTCGGAGATCTCATGTGCGGCGACGGGCACGACGGCAACCCCGACGCCGGCGAGCACGCCCGCGATCGCGAGGTAGACCAGGACCACGGCGATGCCGCGGAGAACCACGCTCTCCTGGCGCGCGCGGCCGGGCACCAACGCCGCGATCCGATCCACCACGGGCGTCAGCACGTACGCGAGGAGCGCACCGATCGAGAATGGCAGCAGGGCCCAGCGTGCCTGCCAGGCGACCCACGCGACCAGCAGCAACATTGCAGCCCACAGCACGATCCGCCATCGCGCTGCCGTCATCGTGGGTTGCCGACCGGGTCGTAGCCTCGCATGCGCCCCATTGTGACCGATTCATCTTGTGCGTTGACAGGCCCTCGCCGAGCCGCCACGATCAGAGTTGACTAAAGGAGGGCGCGCCATGGTCACGACCGACGCTCTCAAGATACGCCTCGCCGACTCCGGCCACCGCATCACGGAGCCGCGACGGGCACTCATCGACGCCATGCGCGACCTTGGCGACCACTTCACCGCCGAGGAGCTGATGCAGGCCACCCCGGGAGTGGGCCGGGCGACCGTGTTCCGCACCCTGCGGCTGCTCCTGGATATCGGCGCGCTCTGCCACGTCGTCATGGAGAGCGGCACCGTCGACTACCGCCTGACCAGTGAAGGCCACCACCACCACATCGTGTGCTCGGACTGTGGCGCCACGAGCGACTTCGCCTCGTGCGAGATCGAGGACCTGCTCGACGAGCTCCACCGTCGCACCGGCTACGAGATCCAGGCCCACCGCCTGGAGGTCTACGGGCGCTGCGCCGAGTGCCGGCAGATGAGCCAGGTAGCGTCCGAGTAACGAAGCCGACGAGCCCTCTGTCCCTCCTCCCGTCCTGTCGGCGTGCGGTCTGCGTGCGTCACGAGTCGCCGGAAGGCGCCGTCTCCATCCGGGGACTGCTACTGAGACATCGTCTTGACCGCATAGATTGATACCGCATATCATCGCTGGCCACCCTAAGCGACCCCGTCTCATCGAAGGGACACTTCATGCCTCGCGGATTGCGGCGCCTCGTTGCGCCGACGTTCCTGCTGCTCGCGGCCTTCCTCGCAGCGGCGATGATCGCCTGCACCAGCGACGAAGATGCCGAGACCAGCGACACCGCCGACACCGCGGCCACGCCGGAGCCGACTGCGGCAGCCGAACCGATCAAGGTGGTTGCATCGACCGGAATCCTCGGGCACCTCGCCGAGCAGGTCGCCGGTGACTCCGCCGTGGTCGTCTCGGTGATCCCGCCGGGCGCGGACGTGCACAGCTTCAGCGCCACCACGGGCGACATCCGCAACATCTCCGCCGCCGACGTCATCATCGTGAACGGCTACAACCTCGAAGAGACCACCCTCGGGACCATCTTCGAGCACATGCCCGACGACGCCACGCTGATCGTCGCCATGAAGGGGATTGAGCCGCTCGAGGGCGGACACCACCACCACGGCCACGAGGACGAGGACGACCACGGCCACATGGACGAGGACGGCCACGAGGACGAAGACGACCACGAGGACGAAGACGACCACGGTCACGAGGATGAGGACGACCACGGCCACGAGGACGAGGACGCCCACGAGGACGAGGACGCCCACGAGGACGAGGACGACCACGGCCACGAGGATGAGGACGACCACGGCCACGAGGACGACCACATGGACATCGTGGCTCCGAAGGGCGCCGAGCTCGCCCTCGCCGACGGCGACCCGCACGCCTGGCTGTCCGTCCCGCTCGTCATGGTCTACGTGCGCAACATCGCGGACGGGCTCGCCGAGGCCGACCCGGCCAACGCCGCCGGCTACCAGGAGCGCGCCGATGCGTACATCGCCGTGCTGGAGGACCTGGACGCCGAGGTGCGAACGGCGATCGACAGCATCCCGCAGGAGCGCCGCGTCCTGATCGTCTACCACGACGCGTTCCAGTACTTCGCCGCTGAGTACGGGGTCGAGCACGCCGCCGCGGTGCTGCCGGCCAACCCGTCGCAGCAGGCGAGCGCGGCAGCTGTCGCCGAGATCATCGAAGTCATTGCCGGGCGCGAGGTCGGCGCGGTGTACCGTGAGCCGCAGTTCGCGGCCGACGCGCTGGAGGCCATCGCCGAGGAGGCCGGTGTGGAGGTGCTGCTGCTCTACAGCGGCGCCTTCACCGAGGAAGTCGCCACGTACGTCGACCTCATGCGCCTGAACGCGCAGGCCCTGGTGGCAGGGCTCGGCGGCGGGTAGCGTGCACCGTGCTAGCGATCGGAGCCGAGTGTGACCGCGGACCACGTCCACGAGCACGCTCACGGCTTCGGGGGCCCCGAGCACGGTGACACGGCCCCGGGCGGCGCGGGACATCTAGCCGCCGGTCCCGGGCTCACACCCGGACAGACGCACGGCCCGCTGGCCCTGGAGGTCAGCGGGCTGTGGGCCGGCTACCCCGGAAAGCCGCCGGCCATCGAGGACGTGAGCTTCGTCGTTCCCGAAGGTGAGATGGTCGGCCTGGTCGGGCCGAACGGCGCCGGAAAGTCCACGCTCTTCAAGTCCATTCTCGGCGTGCTGCGTCCGCTGGTCGGCGAGGTCCGCGTCTTCGGCCGCCCGCTCAACGAGAGACGCCGCGACATCGCGTACACACCCCAGGTCGAGGAAGTCGACTGGGACTTCCCCGTCAGCGTCATGGACGTGGTGCTGATGGGCCGCTGGGGCAGCACGCGGCCCTTCCGCCGCTGGTCGAGGCGCGACCGCGAACTGGCGCACGCGGCACTGGAGCGCGTCGACCTCGCCGGGCTCGCAGGCCGACAGGTGGGTGAGCTCTCCGGTGGCCAGCGTCGGCGCGTGCTCATCGCCCGCTCGATCGCACGTGGAGCGCGGCTGCTGCTCCTGGACGAACCGTTCGCCGGCCTGGACGCGGGCGTGGAGCACGACCTGCTCGAGATCCTCGATGAGCTCACGCAGGAAGGCTGCAGCATCCTGCTGGCGACGCATGACCTGTCCTGCGTCGCCGCCGCCTGCCACGGGGCCTGCTGCCTCAACCGGCGGGTGCACGGCTACGGCGCCCCGTCCGACGTGCTGACCGCCGACGTGCTGTCGCGCACCTTCGACCGCCACATCATCACCGTCGGCGAAGCAGGCGTGGTCGTTGGCGGGGTCAATATCCACGGTGACGACGACCTCGGCGTGAACTGATGGCCGAACTGGCCGACTGGCTCATCGCTCCGTTCGACTACACGTTCATGCGGCGCGCGCTCGCTTCGCTCGTCATCGTGAGCGTGGTCGGATCGGTCGTGGGCACCTTCGTGGTGCACAAGGGACTCGCGGCATCGGGTAGCGGACTCGCGCACGCCACGCTCGCGGGTGTGGCGATCGCGTTCGTGAACGGCCTCAGCATCGTCCTCGGTGCGCTGGTCGCCGCGGTCGCAGCGGGGATTGGCATCGGCTACGTGCGCAGAAACTCGCGTGTCAGCTACGACACGGCGATCGCGATCTTCTACGTCTCCGCCTTCGCGCTCGGCGTCCTCGTGATCTCGCGGCGGTCCAGCTACACACCGGACCTGATCTCGTTCATCTTCGGCGACATCCTGGGGGTCTCCCAGGCCGACCTGCTGGGTGAACTGGTGCTGGCCGTTGTCGTCGTCGGGTTCGTGCTCGCGTTCTACCGCGAGATGGTCATGGTTGCGTACGACCCCTCGATGGCGGCTGCCGCAGGGGTCCGGGCGTCGTTCTTCGAGTACGCGCTGCTCGTGCTCATCGCCGTCGCGGTCGTGGTGGCCCTGCAGGCGATCGGCATCGTGCTCGTCACGGCGATGCTGATCATCCCGCCGGCGACGGCGAGCCTGCTGGCACGACGGATTCCCCGGATCATCATGCTCAGCTTCGTGCTCTCCGTCGCAGCCTCCCTCATCGGCCTCTACGCGTCATTCCACGCCGACATCGCCGCCAGCCCGGCCATTGTGATGGCTGCGACGGCCGCTTTTGCCGTCACGCTCGTGGCCACCGCGCGGCGCGGCGCCCGGCTCCCGGTCGGCGTCGGCGAGTAGCCTCGCGTGCCGGGCTGCCAATTCTCGGCGCCCCGGTTGAGCGCGACTCGCACCACCCCTACGCTGGACGTACCGCACGGGCCTCCCTGCGGGCCGACTCAGCCCGCCCGCGCACGAGAGCAGCGATGGTCGCCGACCCCGCCGCAAAGTCGCCCGATTCATCCGCCCCCGCCGACCCCGGCGGGCGCAGCGCCGAGCCCGATCCCGAACGCGATCCCGCCAATATCGATCGCAAGGCGCGGATGAAGTTCCCGGGCCACCTGCCCGAGAAGCAGGCGCCCGACGTCCGGGTCCAGAACTGGGACGAGGTCTTCCACCTCTTCGACCCCGAGACCGCGAAGGCCGAGGCGTTCCGCTGCATCCAGTGCCCCGCTGCCCCCTGCGTGGTTGCATGCCCCGTCGACAACGACATCCCCGGAGCCCTCTGGCTCCTCGAAGAGGGAGACTTCGACGGCGCCGCCAACGTCTTCCGCAAGACCAGCGAGCTGCCCGAGATGTGCGGCCGCCTGTGCCCGCAGGAGCGCCTCTGCGAGGGCGACTGCGTCGTCGGCAAGCGGGGCCTCCCCGTCGCCATCGGCAAGCTCGAGGCCTTCGTCACCGAGCGCCAGCGCTCGCACGGCTCGGGACCCTCGACGGAGACCGCGGACGCCACCGGCAAGCACGTCGCGGTCATCGGCGCGGGCCCGGCGGGCATCGGCGTAGCCGAGCGGCTCGCACGCAACGGCCACGGCGTGACCATGTACGACGCGTGGCCATTGCCGGGCGCGCTGCTCCATTACGGCATCCCCAACTTCAAGCAGAACAAGGCCACCGTCGCCCGGAAGTTCGACGACCTGCGCGAGATGGGCGTCGAGCTCGTCATGAACACGCGCATCGGCGACGACATCCCCTTCGAGGACCTCGAGCGCGACTACGACGCCGTCTTCATCGGCGTCGGCGCGATCGCGGGAGCAGAGCTGGGCTTCGAGCACGAGGCCGCGCCGGGGGTCTACTCGGCGACGGAGTTCCTCGTGCGCGGCAACCTGCCGCCCGAGGAGCTGCCGGAGCACCTGCGCGAGCCCCTGCCCGCCATGCGTCGCGTGGTGGTGATCGGCGGCGGCGACACCTCCATGGACTGCGTCCGCACCGCCGTCCGCCTCGGCGCGGAGCAGGTGCGGCTGGTCTACCGCCGCACCGAGGAGGAGATGCAGGGCCGCGCCGAGGAGCGACAGCACGCCTACGAAGAGGGCGTGATCTTCGACTACGTGACGGCGCCCCTCGCCATCCTCACCGACGCCGACGGCGCCGTGAGCGGCGTCCGGTGCCAGCGTATGCAGCTCGGCGAGCCCGACGAGTCCGGCCGCGCGCGGCCGGAGCCGGTCCCGGACACCGAGTTCGAGATCGCCGCCGACGTCCTCGTCATCGCCATCGGCTACAACGTCGACGAGGAGTGGGGCGAGGTCACCCCGCAGGTCAACCGCGACCCGTGGGGCCGCTTCACCGTCGACCCCGACACCATGCGCACCAACCGCCCCGGCGTCTTCGCCGGCGGCGACGACGTGAACGGCGCGGACCTCGTGGTGACGGCGCTCGCCGACGGCCACGTCGCCGCCGCGTCGATCGAGGAGTACCTCGCGACCGGCGAATGGTAGGCCTGCGCCGCGCTGTCAGGGCAGGCTGGTAGTCGGGCTACGCCCGAAGCGGGTAGAGTAGAAAGACGCAACAAAGCCGGGCCCGCATCCGGGGCCCGCGTTGAGAAGGAGACACGCGTGGCGCTGGAGATCGGCCAGGAAGCACCTGACTTCACGTTGGTAAACGAGGACAACGAGCAGGTGACGCTCTCCGAACTGCGCGGGTCGCCAGTCGTCCTCGTCTTCTACCCCTTCGACTTCTCCGGCATCTGCACAGGCGAGCTGTGCGAGATCCGCGACGAGTACTCCGGCTGGAGCGGCGCCGGCGCCACCGTGTTCGGCATCAGCCGCGACAGCCGCTTCGCCCACGCGGCCTTCAAGGCGGCGGAGAACTTCTCCCACTCGCTCCTCGCCGACCTCAAGGGCGAGGTCGCCCGCGCCTACGACACGTGGAACGAGGACATCGGCGCCGCCGAGCGGCTGACGGTGGTCGTCGACGCAAACGGCAACGTCGCCTACTCGCAGCAAAACCCGATCCTCGAAGCGCGCGACCACTCAGACGTGCTCGCGGCCATCCAGGGCTCGTAGGCGGCGGGGGACAGATCGGCGGGGCAGGTCACGAGAAGCGGGGGGTGACGCGCTCGTGATGGAAGAAAAGCTCGTCCACACGCCGGAAGGCGAGTATTGCCCGATCCGGGCGACCCTCTCCATCCTCGGTCAGAAGTGGGTGCCCCACATCGTCTATGAGCTCGGCGGCGGGAAGCGCCGCTTCAACGAGCTCGCGATCCGCATCGGCGGCTGCAACGCCCGTACGCTCCGCGACCGCCTCGAGGAGCTCGAGGACGTCGGCATCGTGCGGCGCAAGATCGTCAACAAGATGCCGCCGTGGGTGGAGTACGACCTCACCCCGCGCGGGCGCGAACTCCATGACGCGATGCGCCCGATCCAGCACTGGGGAGCCCGCTACCTCTCGGCGGCCTCGCCCGCCTGACCGCGCACCGGCAGTGACCATCGAGCTCGACTTCCACGGCCTTGCCCGGGGCGACGAGTTCGTGATCCCCTCCATCACCGTCGACGCCTCGGACGTACGCGCCTATCTCGACGCGACCGGCGAGCCCGCCGAGCGCTGGGACGGCGTGGTGCCGCCGCTCGCAGCCGGAGCGTGGGCGCTCGGCGCGCTGATGGAGCACGTCCCGCTGCCCGGCGGCGCGCTGCACGCGGGTCAGGAGTTCGAGTTCCTGCGCGCGCTCACGCCGGGTGAATCCCTCGAAGCCTCCGTGACCGTCGCGCAGCGCTCGGAGCGGCGAGGCACGCTGCTGCTCGCGCTCGCGATCGAGCTGCGCACCACACCGAGTGGCGAGGTGGTGCTGCGCGGGCGCTCCACCGTCGCCGCGCCCGCCGGGGATGCCTCGTGACGACGCCGCCCGAGGTCGCGCCGGTGACCCGCCTGATCGACCAGGACCGCGTCAGCCGCTACTCGGACGCGGCGCGCGACCCCAACCCGATCCACACCGACGCCGAGTTCGCGGCGACCACCGACTTCGGCCGCCCCATCGCCCACGGCATGCTCGTGCTCGCTCTCGTCTCCGAGGCGATGAGCGCGACGTTCGGGCAGCGCTGGGCGGAGAGCGGCGCGCTCAAGGTGCGGTGGCGCGCCCCGGCCATCCAGCCCGTCGAGGTCACCGCGACGGCGGAGCCTCGAGGCGTCACGGACGGCGTGGCGAGCTACACTGTGCAGTGCGCGACGGCCGACGGCGGCGTGCTCCTGACCGGTAGTGCGTCGGTGGCGGTGGGCGAAACGTAGGCAGCGGCCGCGTCAAATTCGCGGCAGACCGCGGTACGCCCGGGAGCGATGACGGACTGCAGCTACAGTGACCACGCGGCCACCGTCATCGATGACGTAGACGATCCGGTAATCCCCTACACGCACGCGATAGTAGTCTTCTCCGACAAGTTTGCGGAATCCGGGCGGACGGGGATTCTCGGCCAGTTGACGGATGTGAGCACGCAGACGCAACTGCACCGTCCGGTCCAGACGGCGGAAATCCCTCTCCGCTGGCCGAAGAGTCTCAAGTCGATAGGGCACAATAGGGCGTGCTAAAGCCCGAGTTTCTTCTCAACCTCCTCCCATGGAATCGTGCCTTCCCACTTCGCGCGCCGGAACCGTTCGCGCGCGATCCGGAGATCCTCGGCGTCTTCGAGGGCTTCGAGTTCGGCCTCAGTGAGCTCCTCCGCGTTCAGGTGACTCACTTCGGGTGCCTCGAGGTCGCGAGGGTGATCTTCTGGGGCCATGACCGTCTACATCACTTCCAACCGCATTGGTGGGAGCAGCTGGCTCGACGAGTATACCGAGCCGTCGAGGACACCGGGCTACAGGCCGTGCTTCGCCTTGATCGACTCCCAGGAGACGCTGTCCTCGGTCTTGAGGCGCTCCTGTGAGATGCGTACTTCCTCAGCGTCTTCGACGGCTTCCAGTTCGGCCTCGGTGGGCTCCTCCACGTCCCGGGAGTGCACGTCGGGCGCCCCAGGATCGCGAGGGTGATCTTCGGATGCCATGGGCGCGCCCTACGCCTCGGGCGTGATGGTCGACACGGCGCGCCACATGTACCAGGACCCCACGGAACGGTACGGCGCCCACGGCGCGCCGATCTCTCGCGCGCGGCCCGGCGTCGGCGTCTCGGGGAGGCCGTACGCCGCCTGCATCCCCTTCCGCACGCCGAGGTCGCCGACCGGGAGCACGTCGGGACGGCCCAGCTCGGACATCAGGAACATGTGCGCCGTCCACTCGCCCACGCCCTTCACGGCGGTCAGCCGCTCGATCACCTCGGCGTCGCCGAGGTCGGGCATGGCCTCGAAGTTGAGGGTGCCGTCCACGCAGTGCTGCGCGAGGTCGCGGAGGTAGCCCGCCTTCTGGCGTGAGACGCCCGCTCCCCGGAACGCATCGTCCGTGGTGGCGAGGATGTCGAGCGGGTCGGGCGTGCGCTCCTCGTCGCCGTAGAGGGCGAAGAAGCGGCGCTGGATGGCGCGCGCCGCGGCTCCGGCAAGCTGCTGGAACATGATCGCGCGCACCACCGAGGCGTATGGGTCGTTGCCGGGCCGCGGCTGGTACGGGCCGTGCTCCTCGATCAGCGCGCCGACGACGGGGTCGGCCTCGCGCAGGTGCGCGTAGGCGGAGCGAGCGGAGAAGCGCAGCCGGTTAGCCATGCAGGCATCGTACCCCGCGGCAGCGCGACGATCCGGTCAGCCAACCCGCGCCCGCTCGCGACGCCCGGGGAGCACCAGCGGATGACCGGTGACCGGGTCGGGCACGACGCGCACCGGGTGCTCGAAGACCGTGCTGACGAGCTCCGGGGTCAGCACCTCGCGCGGCGGGCCCTGCGCGGCCACGCGCCCTCGATCGAGCAGCACGACGCGCGTGGCGTGCGCCGCGGCGAGGTTGAGGTCGTGCAGCACCGCGACCACCGCGCTGCCGCGCTCGGCGAGGTCGTGGAGCAGGTCCATCACCAGTGCCTCGTGCCGCAGGTCGAGCGCGCTCGTCGGCTCGTCCAGCAGCAGCAGCGGCGTGCGCTGCGCCAGCACCCGTGACAGCGAGGCGAGCGTCTGCTCGCCGCCCGAGAGCGTCGGGAACGGCTGCGAGGCCATCGAGCTGACCTCCGTGAGACGCATCGCCTCCGCGACTGCCTCGTCGTCTTCTATCGACTCCGGGGTGTGCAGCCACGGCATCCGCCCGAACGTGACGACCTCCTCGGTCGTGAACCGGAACGTCGTCGGCGTCTGCTGCGGGAGGACGGCGCGCAGGCGCGCCTGCTCGATCGCTGGCATGCCCGCGATCGGCCGGCCGTCGAGGTACACGCTCCCGGAGGTCGCCTCCAGCTCGCCGGCCACGATGCGGAGCAGCGTCGACTTGCCCGCGCCGTTCGGCCCGACCACCGCGATGAGCTCGCCCCGGTCGGCCTCGAATGTCACGCCGTCAACCAGCCGGGACCCGCCAACCTGGAAGGAGACCGCCTCGGCCGCAAGCAGGGCCGTCACATCCAGCCTCCCTGCTCACGCGTCGTGCGACGCAGGAGGAAGAGGAAGTACGGTCCGCCGATGAGCGCCGTGACGACGCCCAGTGGCAGCTCGGCGGGGATCACGATCGTGCGCGCCACAAGGTCGGCGCCGAGCAGCAGGATCGCGCCGCCCAGTGCGCTCGCCGGGAGCAACACGCGATGGTCGGGGCCGATGATGATGCGCAGCAGGTGCGGGACGACGAGCCCGACGAACGCCACGATCCCGGCGACGGCGACCCCGGCCCCGGTGACGAGCGTCGCGAAGACGATCACCAGCAGCCGGACACGCTCGGTGCGTACGCCCAGGTGGAACGCCTCGCGCTCGCCCAGGACGATCAGGTTCATCGCGCGTGCGTAGCGCGGCAGCAGCAGCAGGCCGACGACGGTGATCAGCGCCACCGGAAGCACCGCGCTCCACGTAGCGCCCGCAAGGCTGCCGAGCGTCCAGAAGATGATGCTGCGCAGCTCGGAGTCGTCGGCCAGAAAGCTGGCCAGCCCGATGAGGCCGCCCGCGATCGAGTTCATCGCGACGCCGGTCAGGATCAGCGTCACCACCTGCGTCCGGCCGTCGGAGCGCGCGAGGCCGTAGACCACGAGCGTCAGGAGCAGCGCCCCCGCGAACGCGGCCAACGGCAGCGACATCCAGCCGAGCGGCGAGAACCCGGTGATGATCAGCGCGATCACGCCCAGCGCTCCGCCGCTCGACACCCCGATCAGCCCCGGTTCGGCGAGCGGATTGCGGAAGATGGCCTGCAGCGAGGCCCCCGCCATGCCCAGGCCGGCGCCGACAAAGACGGCGAGCACGATGCGCGGCATACGGATGCCCCACACCACCTGCTCGCGCACCATGTCCACCTCGACCCCTGTCGAGATGCCGATGCGATCGAGGAGCACCGACGCCACCTCCGCGGGCGGCACACGCACGGCGCCGATGCCTGCATTCAGAAACACCGCGACGACGAGCATCGCGACCAGGACGGCGAACGTGGGGCCGGCGCTCATGGGCCGCAGCGACTGCGCGTGCTGCCAGGCGCGGCGTAGGGCGCCGCGAGGCGTGCTTCGTCGCATGCCTCGCGCTCGCTGAGCCGTCTGCCGGCGGATCGTCATCGTCGGCCCCTACTGGAGTTCCGGGTAGATCGCGTCGATCAGCTCGGCCAGCACCGCGCCGGTGCGTGGGCCGTAGCCGAGCAGGTACTGTCCGTCGAAGGCCACGACGGCGCGGTTGCGCCCGGCCTCGGTCTGCGCCATCCCCGGGATGCGCAGCAGCCCGTCGACCCCGCCGACGGAGTCCAGCCCCGTGGAGAACACGAGGATGACGTCCGGGTTCGCCGTGACCAGGGCCTCGGGCGTGATCGCCGTGAATCCCTCCACACCGGCCTCGACGCCCACGTCGATCCCGCCGGCGGCCTCGATCAGCGAGGTGGCTCCCGCGCCGTCACCGCCGATCAGCTGTGTCTGCGCGCCGCGCAGGTAGACGAACGCGACGCGCGGGCTGCTCGCGGCGCCCTCGGCGGTCGCGGCCGCCTCCGCGATCGATGCCAGCGTCTCGGCCGCCAGCCGCTCGCCACGGCGCGGGACACCCAGCGCGGTGGCGATGCGCGTGGTCTTCACCTCGATGTCGTCGAGGCTGTTGTAGTCGGGGATGATCAGTACGGGGATGCCCGTCCCCCGCACCTGCTCGATCACCTCGGGGGGCCCCGCGAAGGTGGTGCCCAGCACCAGCGTCGGCGCGAGCGAGACGATGCCCTCCGCGCTCAGCGCGATCTGCACGCCGACGTCCGGTAGCTCCAGCGCTTCCGGTGGGTAGGTCGAGGTGACATCGACGCCGACGACGTGGTCGCCGAGGCCGAGGGCGAACACGACCTCGGTGATGGTGCCGTTCAGCACCACCAGCCGCGAGACGTCCTCGATCACCATCTCGTTCCCGTCGACGTCCGTGACGGTCACGGGGAGCTGCGGCGTCGCCTCGACCGGCTCCTCGGTCGGTATCGGCTCGGGGGTGGCTGTGGCGGTCGCGGTGGCTGTCGCGGTCGCGGTTGCTGTCGCGGTGGCAGTTGCTGTCGCGGTGGCGGTGGTCGTTGCCGTGGGAGTGCGAGTCGGCGCGGGTGTGCTTGCTACGGCCGGTGTCGGCGTCGAGGTGGGCACCGCCGTGGCCGCTGCGGGCGACGACGGCGCGGCGTCATCGTCGCCGCCCTCGCAGGCCGCGACGGCGAGTGTGACGATCACGAGGCCCGTGAGAGCCCGGGCAGCACGCAGCATGCTGCGCATGGACGGCCTTCCACGCTGGTTCAGTTCCGCGCCACATCCGAGTGTAGGCACGCACGCCCCAGCGTTCTCACAACCTGTGCAAGAAATCACGACAAATGGGAGATATGTGTAGACTCCCATGCCGGGCGCGTCATAGCCTCGACTCGAGCGCGGAGGCCCGCACGCCAGGGAGGCGACATGTTCATCGCGATGAACCGGTTCAGCATCGCCGAGGGGCGCGAGGAAGACTTCGAACGCAGCTGGCGCGAGCGCGACAGCTACCTGGACTCCGTGCCCGGCTTCCAGAAGTTCGCCCTGCTCAAAGGCGACAGCCCCGGCGAGTACATCTCCCACTCGACGTGGGAGTCTCGCGAAGCCTTCGTCGCGTGGACGGAGTCCGACGTCTTCCGCAAGGCGCACGGCCAGCCGCTCGCCGGCGGCGTGATGCAGGACGCCCCGCACGTCTCGCTCTACGAAGCGATCCTCCAGACGCCCGAGGAGGACTGACGCCGCTCCGCCCCCCGGCCCGCGCACGAAACAGCCGCCGCGCATATGCGCGGCGGCTTCTCGTCCAGCGCGGGCTTGCCCAGCCCGCGCCGTGCTCCCCGGGGGAGCGTCCTACATGTACTGGCCGCCGTTGGGCGAGAGCTGCGCGCCGGTGAAGAAGCCGCCCTCGGTGCAGAGGAAGCGCACCAGCGCCGCGATCTCCTCGGGCTCCGCGAAGCGGCCGAGGGGGATCTGCGACTTGATGTTGTCCTGAATCTCGTCGTTCAGGGCATTCACCATGTCCGTCGAGACGAAGCCCGGGCACACCGCGTTGACGGTGATGTTGTTGCGCGCGAGCTCCTTCGCGGCGGTCTTCGTGAAGGCGATCATCCCGGCCTTCGCCGCCGAGTAGTTCGCCTGACCGACGTTGCCCATCTGGCCGATGATCGACGACATGTTGATGATCCGGCCGTAGTTCGCCTCGCGCATGTGCGGCACCGCTGCGCGCGTGCAGTAGAACATCGACGACAGGTCCGTCTGGATGACCTCGTCCCACTCCTCGACCGAGAGCCGCGCGATCGTGCGGTCGCGGTTCACGCCGGCGTTGTTGACGAGGATGTCGATCTTGCCGAGCTCCTCGACTGCTGTCTCGACCACGTCCGAGGCCTCGTCGGCGTCGGCGACGTTGGCCTTGACGAGCACGACCGTCCCGCCGAACTCATGGATGGCGTCGCGTGTGGCCTCAGCCGCGTCTGCGTTCGACACGTAGTTGACGATCACGCTCGCGCCCTCACGCGCCAGCTCGATCGCGCACGCGCGCCCGATCCCGCGACCGCCGCCGGTCACGACCGCCACCTGTCCCTCGAGTGCTCCAGCCATCTCCGCCTCCCGTGGTGGGTTCATGGTTTCCGTTCGACGGCCGCATCGTGACCGTGCAGCGGCGAGGGCGCAAGCCTGCGCCCGCGCCCCCGCCTCGCCGCGACCCTGCACGGGTGCGGCGTCAGATGCCCGTGGTGGGTCAGACGACCGTCGGAGGCGTGTACTCGCCCCACTCCTCGCGCAGCACATCGCACATCTCGCCGAGCGTGGCGTAGCTGCGCACCGCGTCGAGGATCGGCTCCATCATCGAGTCGTCGCCGCGCGCCGCCTGGCGCAGCCCGGCCAGCGCCGCATTGACGGCGCCCTGGTCGCGCTCGCCCTTCACGCGCGCGAGGCGCTCGAGCTGGGCGTCGATGACGGCCGTGTTCGGGCGGAAGATCGGCGTGGCGTCCTCGTCCTCGTCGACGTACTGGTTCACGCCGACGACCACGCGGTCGCCGCTCTCGATCTCGTGCTGGTAGGCGACCGAGGCCTCCTGGATCTCAGACTGCACGTACCCGCTCTCGACCGCGGCGACCGCCCCGCCGATGTCCTCGACGCGGTCGATGATGGCCTGCGCGGCCTCCTCGAGCTCGTTCGTGAGCGACTCGACGTAGTACGAGCCGGCGAGCGGGTCGATGGTGTCGGCCGCGCCGGTCTCGTGGGCGATGATCTGCTGCGAGCGCAGCGCGAGCTGCTGCGCCTCCTCGGTCGGCAGCGCCAGCGCCTCGTCGTAGCACGAGAGCGCGAGCGACTGCACGCCGCCGACGACGGCCGCGAGGGCCTGGATCGCCGAGCGCGTGAGGTTGTTGAGCGGCTGCTGCGCGGTCAGCGTCGAGCCGCCGGTCTGCGTGTGCGTGCGGAACATCATCGCGTTCGGGCTGGTCGCGCCGTAGCGCTCCTTCATCGCGCGCGCCCACATCCGGCGGAGGGCGCGGAACTTGGCGACCTCCTCGAAGAAGTAGTTGTGCGTGTTGAAGATCCACGACACCCGCGGCGCCACGTCGTCGATCGACGCGCCCGACGCGATGCAGCCGTCGAGGTAGGCGAAGGCGTTGGCGAACGCGAACGCGATCTCCTGCGCGGCCGTCGAGCCGGCCTCGCGGATGTGGTAGCCGGAGACCGAGATCGAGTTGATGAGGTCCGACGCCAGCCGCACCGAGGGCCCCGGCGGGAAGATGTAGGTCCCGCGCGCGACGTACTCCTTGAGCACGTCGTTCTGCGCGGTGCCCATGATCACGTTCGGCTCGTGCCCCTGCTTCTCGGCGGCGACGATGTACATCGCCACGAGGATCGGCGCGGGGGCGTTGATCGTCATCGAGGTCGAGATGCCGTCCAGCGGGATGTCCTCGAAGAGCGTCTCCATGTCGGCGAGGCTGTCGATCGCCACGCCCACCTGGCCGACCTCCCCGGCCGCCATCGGGTGGTCCGAGTCGTAGCCGGTCTGCGTCGGCAGGTCGAACGCCGTCGAGAGCCCGGTCTGACCGTTGGCCAGCAGCTCACGGAAGCGCTCGTTGGTCTCCTCGGGCGTCCCGAAGCCGGCGTACTGGCGCATGGTCCACAGCCGCCCGCGATACATCGTGGGCTGCACGCCGCGCGTGAACGGGTACTGGCCCGGGAACCCGATGTCGTCGAGGTAGTCGACTCCCTCGACATCGAGCGGCGTGTAGAAGCGCTGGGCCTCCGCCGAGGAGGTCTCGAACGTCGGCCTGCGCTCGGGGAAGCGGCCGAGGACCTTGGCCAGCGGGCCCTCTTCCCACGTGCCCTGCGCATCGTGTATTGCGGTGGCTTCTTCCGGCCTCATCATGGTGCTGCTCCTCGGACCCCGGGTTCGGCTCTGACGTGAGCGCCGCTAGCGCAGCTCGTCGATCATGACGAGGGCGTCGCCGCGGATCACCTCGGTGCCGTCCTGGTTGGTGACGTTCGTGTTGAGCGAGACCTGGTTGCGCTCGGTGTTCACGGCCGTCGCCTCGACGTTCGCGGTCAGCGTGTCGCCGGGCGAGACGGGGGCGCGGAACTGGAGGTTCTGGCCCAGGTAGATGACGACTGCCTCGGGCGCGAGGCGCGTCCCCAGCGCCGCCGAGATCACGCCCGCGGCGAGGATGCCGTGGGCAATCGGCGCCTTGAAGCGCGTGCGCGCCGCGTAGTCCGCGTCGCTGTGCAGCGGGTTCGTGTCGCCGGAGACCTGGGTGAACATCGAGATGTCCTCCTCGGTCACGGTCTTCTCGAAGCTCACCGTCGTGCCGACGGTCACGCCCTGGACGTCATCAGCCATCGTCATCCCCTCGCCTGCCGCGCCCGCGGGCGCGTGTGCTCCTCGCATGCCGCGAAGTGGGTTGAAGCATAGCGGGAATCGCGCCCACGCGGGATGCCCGAGCCCATGCGCAGGGCGAGTTGGGCGTCGCCACACCCGGGTTGCGCAGCATTTAACCGTTGATTAGAAAAAAATGCGAAAAAAGATTGACCCAGCCCGCCCACCGGCGATAATGGATGCACAGACCACGCTCGCTCAACGAAGGACGTGTCAGCGCTCCCGACAGGGGGGCGGCAGAGCCGGGACGCGACAACAGGCCAGCCCTCGCGGGACTGCGAGCGCGGCGGCCGTTGGGACGGTCCCGGCCGGACACTGAAGGGGTGCATGGAGCGCGCACGCGACGAACTGATTCGCATCCTCCACGAGCGCGGCGACAGCTCCGTCGCCGACCTCGCCGACGCCATGGGCATGTCCCAGGGCTCCGTGCGGCGCCACCTCGACATCCTCGGCGCCGACCGGCTCATCGAGTCCCGCCAGGAGCGCCGGCCGCGCGGCCGCCCGCTCACGCTGTACCGGCTCAGCGAAGCCGGCGAGGAGCGCTCCTCGGCCGCCAACTACCAGCGCCTGCTGGACCACGTCTACCCCGCCCTCACCCACCTCGGCACGGACGAGGTGGACGGGCAGGCCGGCTCGGCCATCCTGTGGCGCATCTTCGAGTCCGTCGCCGAACGCGTCGCCAGCGAGCAGGCGCCGTTCGTGCGCAGCGACGAGCTGCCGAACCGCATCAGCGAGGTCGTCGCCGCGATGAGCGAGGTGGGCGTGCTGCATGACGCCGTCGACGAGGGTGACGCCTTCCGGCTCAGCAACATCGGCTGCCCCTGCCGCTCCACGGCCCTCGAGACCGAGGCCGCGTGCGAGGCGGACCGTTACAGCATCGAGCTGCTGGTGGGCGCGCCGGTCGAGCAGGTCGCGACCATCGCGGGCGGCTCGAGTTGCTGCGAGTACATCGTGAGAAAACACCCCGAAGGGGGAGAAGCATCCGTGCCGGCGTTCGCCGCGCCGGAGCCCCAACGACCAGGAAACGAGACATCACAACGCGCAAGAGTGGAGTTGCTGTGAGCGATACGAACGGGCAGGAGTCCGGTCAGCCGCTGCTGGAGGTCCGCGACCTCCGCGTGAGCGTGGCCGCGGACCCCGAGATCGAGATCGTCAAGGGCGTCAACCTGACGGTGCGTCCCGGCGAGGTGCACGCCCTGATGGGGCCGAACGGCTCCGGCAAGAGCACCCTCGCCAACGCCATCGCCGGCAGCCCGGAGTACGTCGTCGACGGCGGCGAGGTGCACTTCCGGGGCGAGGACATCACCGAAGTCACCGCCGACGCGCGCGCCCGCATGGGCATGTTCCTCTCGTTCCAGTACCCCACGCCCATCCCGGGCGTGACGATGGTGAACCTGCTGCGCATGGCCATGAAGGCCCGCAGCGGCGAGGAGCCCCCGGCGCGCGAGTTCCTGGGCCAGCTCCGCGAGGTGCTCGGGACGCTCCGCATCGAGGAGGACTTCGCCCGCCGTTACGTCAACGACGGCTTCTCCGGCGGTGAGAAGAAGCGCGCCGAGATCCTCCAGCTCGGCATGCTCAAGCCGCAGCTCGCCATCCTCGACGAGACCGACTCGGGCCTCGACGTGGACGCGCTGCGCACCGTCGCCGAGGGCGTGAACGCGCTCCACAACCCGGAGATGGGCATCCTGCTCATCACCCACTACCAGCGCATCCTCAACTACATCACACCGGACTTCGTGCACGTGCTCGTCGATGGCCGCATCGTCCGCTCCGGCGGCGCGGACCTCGCGCACCGCATCGAGGCCGACGGCTACGATCCAATCCTGCAAGAGCTCGGCGAGCCCGCCGCCGCAGCGGCGAACTAGGGGGCGACGATGACGACCGTGAACCCAAAGGCGCGTGAGGCCGTCGGCGAGTACCAGTGGGGCTTCCACGACACCGAGGCGCCCCTCTTCCGCGCCGACAAGGGCCTCGACGAAGAGGTCGTACGCCAGATCTCCGGACTCAAGGACGAGCCGGAGTGGATGCGCGAGTTCCGCCTGGAGTCGCTCCGCACCTTCTTCGAGAAGGACGACCCGACCTGGGCCGGCAGTCCCGACCTCCTCGACGCCATCGACTTCGACGCCATCACCTACTACGTCCGCGCGACCGACCGCGACTCGACGGACTGGGACGACGTGCCCGAGTACATCAAGGACACCTTCGACAAGCTCGGCATCCCCGAGGCCGAGCGCCAGTTCCTGGCGGGCGCGGGCGCGCAGTACGACTCCGAGGTGGTCTACCACAACATCCGCGAGGACCTCGCCAAGCAGGGCGTGGTCTTCCTCGGCATGGACCAGGGCCTCGCCGAGTACGGCGACCTGGTGGAGGAGCACTTCGGCACGGTGGTGCCGCCCGGTGACAACAAGTACGCGGCGCTCAACAGCGCGGTGTGGTCCGGCGGCTCCTTCATCTACGTGCCGCCCGGCGTGCACGTCGAGGTGCCGCTGCAGGCTTACTTCCGCATCAACACCGAGAGCATGGGCCAGTTCGAGCGGACGCTGATCATCGCCGACGAGGGCTCGTACGTGCACTACGTGGAGGGCTGCACCGCGCCCATCTACAGCACGGACTCGCTGCACTCGGCCGTCGTCGAGATCATCGTCAAGAAGGACGCGCGCGTCCGCTACACGACGATCCAGAACTGGTCGAACAACGTCTACAACCTCGTCACCAAGCGCGCCGTCGCGTACGAGAACGCCGTGATGGAGTGGGTGGACGGCAACATCGGCTCGAAGCTCACGATGAAGTACCCCTCGGTCTACCTCATGGAGCCGGGCGCGCACGGCGAGATCCTCTCGCTGGCGTTCGCCGGCGACGGGCAGCACCAGGATGCGGGCGGCAAGGTCATCCACGTCGCGCCCGACACCTCTTCGGCGATCGTCTCCAAGTCCGTCTCGCGCGGCTCAGGGCGCACCTCCTACCGCGGCCTGCTCAAGGTCGAGGAGGGCGCCGAGGGCTCGACTTCCACGGTGCGCTGCGACGCGCTGCTGCTGGACGAGCACTCCCGCTCCGACACCTACCCCACCATGGAGGTGGACGAGGAGCGCGTGAACATCGGCCACGAGGCCTCGGTCTCCAAGCTCGGCGACGACCAGCTCTTCTACCTGATGTCGCGCGGGCTCACCGAGGAAGAGGCCGGCAAGATGGTCGTCAACGGCTTCGTCGAGCCGATCGTCAAGGAGCTCCCGATGGAGTACGCCATCGAGCTCAACCGCCTCATCGAGCTGCAGATGGAAGGCTCGGTCGGCTAGCGCCGGCCCCCCGGACGACAGGACGCCCATGACGACCGACGCCGGTACCGCTACCGACCACTACGCAGAGCCGGCCGTGATCGCCGCCGCCGACGGGCGCGGCGAACCCGGCTGGCTGCGCGACCGACGCGCCGAGGCCGCACGCGCCTTCGACGCCACCCCACTGCCCACGCGCTCGCTGCGCCCGTGGCGCTACACAGACGTGACCGCCCTCGACTTCTCGGCCTTCGCGCCTACCGCGGGCGAGATGCGCATTGACGGCGCCGCGCCGGACGGCGCGTACGCCGGGACCATCGCGGACGCCCTCGGCACACACGAGGCGCTGCTGCGCGACGGCCTCGGCTCGCTGACCCCGGCGACCGAGGGCAAGTTCACGGCCGCCAACGCCGCGCTGTGGAGCGGCGGCGTGCTCGTGCACGCCCCGGCCCGCGCGGTCTTCGATGAGCCCGTGGTCGCCGAACTCGACGTGCCCGACGGCGACGCCGCGGTCTTCCCGCGCGTGCTCGTCGTCGCCGGCGAGCAGGCCGAGGTGACCGTGGTGCTGCGCATGCGTTCCGGCGACGCGCCGCTGCTCGCGGCGGGCGTCGTCGAGATCGAGGCCGCCCAGGCCGCGCGCGTGCGGCTGCTGCTCGACGACCGCTGGGGCGCGGACACGCAGGACTACACCACCGTCCGCGCGCGCCTCGGCCGCGACGCCGACCTGCAGGTCGCCTCGATCGCCATCGGTGCACGCGTGCTCAAGCAGACCGTCGAGGTCACGCTTGAGGGCGAGGGCGCCAACTCGGCGATCCGCGCCGTCGCGCTCGGCGACGAAGAGCAGCACTTCGACTTCGTCACGCTGCAGGACCACACCGGCCCGCGCACCACCTCGGACGTCGAGGTGAAGGCCGCGCTCGCCGGAGCGTCGCGCTCGATCTACTACGGCATCACGCGCGTGGGCGAGGGGGCCGCGGGGGCGGAGGCGAACCAGCAGAACCGCAACCTGCTGCTCTCGAACTCGTCGAAGGCGGACTCCGACCCGGTGCTCGAGATCCTGACCGCCGACGTGATCCGCTGCGGCCACGGCGCGACCGTGGGGCCGGTGGACGAGGACGCGCTGTTCTACCTCCAGAGTCGCGGCCTCGACCGCCGCACCTCGCTGCAGCTGCTCGTGAGCGGCTTCTTCCAGTCCGTGCTCCGCGACGTGCGCCTCGAAGGCGTCGCCGAGGAGCTCGAGGAGACGGTCTTCGCCAAGCTGGCGCTGGCCGAGCTCTAGGCCGGTCGCGGGGAAGGTTACGCCCGTGCCGCCTGAGCGCGTCGCCTCGGTCTCCGACATCCCCGAGGGCGAGGTGCGCGTGGTGGCATGCGCAAGCGGGCGCTCGCTCGCCGTCAGCAACATCGGGGGCGACCTGTTCGCCATCGACAACGTCTGCACCCACGACGACGGCCCGCTCGGCGAGGGACAGCTGCGCCGGGGCCGCGTGATCTGCCCCCGTCACGGCGCGGCCTTCGACGCGCGCACCGGCCGCGCGCTCACGCTCCCGGCCGTCCGGGGCGTCAACGCCTACGACGTCACCATCGACGGCGAGGACGTGCTCGTGGATTGCGAGGCGGCATCGTGACCAGCGTCTTCGACGGCGTCGGCAGCTCCGCGTACGGCTTCGACGTCGAGCGCATCCGCCGGGACTTCCCGGTGCTGAAGCGCGAAGTCAACGGGCACACCCTCGTCTACCTCGACAACGCGGCCACCTCGCAGCGGCCGGTGCAGGTGCTGGCGGAGATCACGCGCTTCTACCGCGACAGCAACGCCAACATCCACCGCGGCGTCCACACGCTCTCAGTCGAGGCGACCGAGCAGTACGAGGGCGTGCGCGAGAAGGTGCGCGACTTCATCGGCGCGCCCTCGGCCGAGGAGATCATCTTCACGCGCAACACCACCGAGTCGATCAACCTCGTCGCGCACTCGTGGGCGCGGACGTTCCTCGAAGAGGGCGACGAGGTGGTCATCTCCGAGATCGAGCACCACTCCAACATCGTCCCGTGGCAGATGCTGCGCGACGAGCGCGGCATCGTGCTGCGCCACATCCCGATGCTCGACGACGGCACGCTGGACCTCGACGCGGCGCGCGCGATCATTGGCCCGCGCACGCGGCTGCTCGCGATCACGCTGATGTCGAACGCCCTCGGCAGCATCGTCCCCGTGGGCGAGCTGGCCGACCTGGCGCACGCCCGCGGGGCGCGCGTGCTGGTCGACGCGGCGCAGGCCGCGCCGCACCTGCCCGTCGACGTCGGCGACCTCGGCGCGGACTTCCTCGCGTTCTCCGCCCACAAGATGCTCGGCCCCACCGGCGTCGGCGTGCTCTGGGCGCGCGGCGAGCTCCTGGAAGCCATGCCGCCATTCCTCGGCGGCGGTGACATGATCGCCTCCGTCTCGCTCACCGAGTCGACGTGGAACGACGTGCCTCACAAGTTCGAGGCGGGCACGCCCAACGTCGGCGGCGTCGTCGCCTTCGGCACGGCCATCGACTACCTGCAGGCGCTCGGCATGGACCGCGTGCGCGCGCACGAGCGCGAGCTGACCGGCTACGCGCTGGGCAAGCTCATCGACATCCCGGGTGTGACGCTGCACGGCCCCCTCGACCCCGACCTGCGCGGCGGCGTCGTCTCGTTCAGCCTCGAGGGCGTGCACCCGCACGACGTGGGGCAGGTGCTGGACAGCCGCGGCGTGGCGATCCGCGCCGGGCACCACTGCGCGCAGCCCGTCATGATCCGCCTCGGCATCCCGGCGACCGCGCGTGCATCGTTCTACATCTACAACACGCGCGAGGAGGTCGACGCGCTCGAAGACGCCGTCCGCGAGACCGCCAGCTACTTCGGCGTCGTGCCGAGCGCGTCGGCGGGCTAGCCATGACCAGCGCGGCCCTCGACGACCTCTACCGCGAGATCCTGCTCGACCACTACCGCAGCCCGCGCAACCGCGGCCGCCTCGACGAGCCGACGGTGAGCGCCGACGGCGCGAACCCGCTCTGCGGCGACGAGATCACGATCGACGTCGCGCTCGACGAGGACGGGACGGTCACAGACGTGGCCTTCGAGGGCTCGGGCTGCTCGATCTCGCAGGCGTCGAGTTCGATGATGACCGGGTACGTGAAGGGCCGACCCGCCGAGGAGGCCCTCGCGGGCGTCGCGGCGTTCCAGCGCATGATGGTGGACGGCGAGCCCCTCGACGAGGAGTTCGGCGACATCGAGGCGCTGGCCGGCGTACGCAAGTTCCCGGTGCGGGTAAAGTGTGCATCGCTCGCCTGGAAGACCCTCGAACAGGCGCTGACCGCCGAGGAGAGCCGGGCCGATCCCGTCACGACGGACGAGAGGAGCATGACGACATGACCGAAGCGACTTCCGTGGAGCGCCCCAGCGTCGACACGCTGCGCGAGATCCTGCGCGACATCCAGGACCCCGAGCTGCGCATGAGCATCGTCGACCTCGGCCTCGTCTACCACGTCGACATCGACGGCGACGGCCTCGTCACCATCGACCTCACGCTGACCACGCCCGCCTGCCCCATCGGGCCGATGCTGCAGGGGCAGGCCTACCACATGCTCACGCAGCTCGAGGGCGTCGAGGACGTCGAGGTGAACCTCGTGTGGGACCCGCCGTGGGACCCCAAGACCATGGCGTCCGAAGAGGTCCGGATGCAGCTCGGCATCTGGTAGCCCATCGCCGACCGCGTGGCCTGCCTCCCGCTATCGCACACCACATGACGTCGGGCGCGGCGCCCGGATGGCTGCGGCCTCGCAGCC
>CAZMCK010000006.1:0-62638 GCA_964565075.1 uncultured Dehalococcoidaceae bacterium | reverse complement strand
ATCGCACACCACATGACGTCGGGCGCGGCGCCCGGATGGCTGCGGCCTCGCAGCCGCCGCGACGTGCTGCGCCTCGGCGTCGGCACCTTCGCGGCGGCGCTCCTCGCAGCCTGCACCACGCCCGAGGACGAGGAGCCGGACACAGCCGCCGAGGAGACGCCCGCACCCACACCCGGCGCGTCACTGGCCGTCGCGCCCATGCCGGCCATCCCCGCCGTGCCCACGAACGGCCTGCTCCGCCTCGGCGTCGTCGGCGAGCCGCAGGTCTCTCCCGCCCTCGCCTACTCGACGCTGGTCGCGGTCGATCCGCGTGACGCGTCGATCCACAGCGACCTCGCCGACTTCGTCGAACAGCCGGACCCGCTCACGGTGACTGCGGTGCTCAACGATCACGCCACCTTCCACCCCGCCGCCACCGACGGCCGCAGCGCGACCGCCGAGCCCATCGACGCGAGCGAGATCGCGCGCGACTTCGCCATCCGCGCCGACGCCTCCGAGTTCCTGTTCAGCCAGGTGGTCGAGGATGTCACCACCGTCGACTCCATGACGTTGCGACTACAACTGCGCGCCCCGTTCGCGCTGCTCCTCGAACAGCTCGGCGACGCCGCGACGGCCGGCATCCGCGCCGACGCGCCCTCCACCGTCGGCACCCCCCTCGGCAGTGGCCCGTTCATCCCCGAGCGCAACGAGGACGGCGGCCTCACGCTCCGCCCCCATGCCGGCTACCACCGCTTGGGGCTGCCCCTCCTCCGGTCGATCGAGGTCGCCACCGCCGAGCGCGAGCGCACCCTCGGGGCGGCCTTCGCGGGCGGCGCCCTCGACGTCCTCGCGCTCGGCACGCCCGACAGCGTCGAGCGCGCCGCGGAGCGGGGCGACGCGCGCGTGGCCGAGCGCAGCTCGAAACGCGCGCGAGGGCTCGGGCTCTCGCTCGTCGCCGCCAAGGGTGGGCGCGACGTGCGGTTCCACCCCGCGTTCCAGGACCAGCGCGTCCGGCGCGCGGTCGCCCTCTCGCTGGACCGCGAGGCCATCGCCGCATACGACGACGCGGTCGTGGCCGGCCCCGTCGGCCCCGCCTTCGCCGCCGACGCGCTCGACCCCGACGACCTCGACCGGCACGAGCTGTTCCAGCACGACCCGCGTGAGGCGACGCTCCTGCTCCAGGCCGCGGGCCACGAGGACATCACGTTCACCCTCGAAGCCCCGCTCACCCAGCCGCTGCGGGGCCTCGCGCAGCTCATCGCCCGCCAGCTCCGCGAAGCCGGCTTCACACCCGTGCTCGACCTCGTCGATCACGTCCGGCTGCAGGTCGACCTCGAGCAGGGCAACTTCCAGGCGATCCTCTTCGAGCTAGAGCCGGTCGCCTCCCCCGACATCGGCCTGCGGCTCCACATGTCGGGCGGGCTCAACGGCGTCTCGCCGTGGGGCTACTCGAACCCCGTCTACGACGACGCCGTCCGCGCCGCGCTCGGCAACATCGACCCCGGCGAACGCGCGGGCGCATCGCGCGCAGCCCAGCAACTGCTCCTGGAGGACGTCCCCGCAATGATCCCACTGCCCGAACCCGTCGAGCGCATCGCCATCGCCGGCACGGTCGGCGGCTACGAGTACGACGCGTACGACTTCAACGAGCGCGGCCTCGCCGCGCTCTGGCACGTCGACTCCGGCTCGACGCGCGCGCCGAGGCGGCCCGGCGCAGTGGGCGTGTCCCTGTGACCGCGCCCGCGACCCCGCCCGCGCTCGACCTCGATGCGCTCCGCGACGACCTCGAGCACGCCGTCCACGACGCCTGCGAGGCGATCCGCACGGTCATGCGCCGCGGCTCGGTCCGCGTCGGCCACAAGTGGGGCGAGGGCCCGGTCACCGAGGCCGACCACGCCGCCGACGAGGTCCTGCACCGCCGCCTCACGCCCCTCATCGCGGGCGCGCACTGGCTCTCCGAGGAGTCCGAGCAGGAGCACGCGATCGTCCCCGGCGAGCCCACGTGGGTGATCGACCCGCTCGACGGGACGCGCGAGTTCCTCCGCGGCCTGCCGGAGTTCGGCGTCTCGGTCGGGCTCTTCACGGGCGACCGGCTCGTGCTCGGCGCGGCCGGGCTGCCCGCGGGCGACGAGCCCGTCGTCTACAGCGGCATCGTCGACGGTGAGCGCAGCGAGGCCCGCGTCGACGGCACGCCGCTCCCGCCGCTCGAACCGCCCGGCCTTGACGACGACGGCGAGCCCGACCCCGGGCGCATCGTCGTCTCGCGCTGGGACTACGAGCACCGCAGGCTCCAGTACCGCCTCCCGTTCGACGTCTACCCGCTCGGCTCGGCGCTGGTGAAGCTCGTCCACGCCGCGACAGGCGAGGCCGGCGTCTACCTCTCGACCGGCCCTCGGTCCGTCTGGGACGCCGCCGGCGGCGCGGCGGTCCTCGCGGGAGCGGGCGGCGTGGTCCTCCAGGTCAACGGCGCCCCCCTCACCCTCTCCCCCCAGCGCGAGCGCATCCCCCCGTTCGTCGCCGGCGAGCCGGGTCGGGCGATGGCGTTGCTGCGCAGCCTGGGCGTGGAGTTATAGCGGCGAGGGCTCAACGCGCCGTAGCACCCTCACGCTCCTCGGCCCCGCGCCGCGCCTCCCCCACCACCGTCGCGCGGAAGCCGGGCGCGAGGGCGAGGACGGCGACGGCGCCGACGACGACGAGCAGGGCGTAGATGATCTGGGCGGGCTGCGTGCCGACCGATTCGGCCAGGATGCCGCCGGCCGCCGCGCCCATCATCATCGTCGCGCGGTCGAAGGCGAGCAGGCCCATCAGGCGGCCTCGCATCTGCTCCGGCGCGGCGTCGAGCATGATCACCTGCACCAACGCGAACGCGCCGGACTGGAACAGCCCCGCCGCGAACACGAGCACCAGGCACAGCACGATCCACGCCCGGCCCAGTTCGCCCGGCAGGTAGGTACTCAGCGCGAACAGGATCAGCAGCGAGCCGAACGCCACCATCATCAGCGGCACCAGCACGCCGAGCCGCCGAGGCGACCTCGACGCGATGGTGAGCGCGCCCACCAGCGAGCCCGCGCCGGTGAGCGACATCATCACCCCGAACCCGAAGGGGCCGATGTCGAGCACCTCGAGGGCGAACAGCGGCGCGAAGAGCTGCATGAACGAGAGCCCGAAGGCGAAGTAGATCAGCGCGAGCCCGATCGCTCCCCGGATGGTCGGAGTGCGCCACGCGTAGCGCATCGCGTCGCCGAGCCCGCTCAGCATCGCCCCGACGCCGGAGGTGGGCGGCGGGACGTGGGGCGGCACGCGCAACATCGAGGTGGCGGTGACGGTCCCGGCGTAGATCACGGCGATGGCGACGAACGCGCCGTTCACGCCGACGGCGGCGATGAGGAAGCCGGACGCCGCCGTCCCGGCGATGCGCATCGTGTTCTGCGTCGCCGAGAAGAGCGCGATGGCGTTCGTGACGCGGTCGGCGGGCACGACGGCCGGGACGAGCGACTGCCGCGCGGGCTGGTCGAACGCCATCGTGACCCCTCGGATGGCTGCGGCGGCGTAGATGTGCCACAGTTCGATCAGCCCTGCTACGAGCAGCACCGCGAAGCTCACGTTCAGCACGAACGCGCCGATCTGCGAGAGCTGCAGGACGCGCTTGCGGTCGAACCAGTCGATGGCGACGCCCGCGAAGATGCCGAAGACGAACTGCGGCAGCGTGCGCGCCGCGATCACACCGCCGAGCTGCGCGGGCGACTCGGTGAGCGCGTAGACGAGGTAGGGCCGGGCGATGTTCTCCGTCCACAGCGCGGCCGAGTGGCTGGAGACGCCGAGCCAGAGCAGGCGGTAGTCGCGGATGCGCAGCGACGAGAACATGCTCGCCCGCTCTGCGGCCATGCTCGCCTCCACCCACGCGCCGGGGGCGCTCGAAGCATGAACCTAACGTGCGCGTGAGACTGGCGTCCAGGCTGGACAGTCTAGCCGGGGCGCTCCGCGTTCGACGACTCCTCGGCCAGGATCAGGTCGGCGAGGCCGCCGAGGTCCGCCACGCGCTCGACGCGCTCGTGGTACGGGAGGTCGCGGTTGCGCGGCCAGTCGCGGAGGAAGGGCCGCTTCTCGGAGCGCTCGGCGATGAGCTGGGCAGTGCGGCCGTCGTCGTCGATGTGCTCGTCGGCTTCGAGGACGAGGAGCGCGCCGAGCTTGAAGTGGGGGCTCGGCAGCCCGGTGATGTTCCAGTAGGCGTTGTCCAGGTACGGCTCGAAGCCGTGCCGGCGCAGCCAGTGGACCGGCGAGCTGCGCCGCCCGGTCAGGATCGCGAGGCGTCGCACCTCGCACAGCCGCGCCAGCGCCTCCTCGATCCCGGGGAGGGGGCGGCGGAAGTCGAACCGCAGGTGGTCGATCGGCCAGGAGAGCCACTTCGGCGGCACCACGGCGCGGTGCGGGCGCTCGTGCGGGTCGAGGAACTTGCGGCTGATGCCGAGGTTGAGCCCACGCTCGCCCCCGAACGGCGGGCCGCAGATCACGCCGTCGAGGTCGAGGGTCAGGAGCGGCAGGTGCTCCCGGTCGTCGCTGGTCACGCGCTCGCGCTCCCGGAGGGCGGCGGCTCGACCTCGATCGGCGGCTCCGGCGGCGGCTGCGGCGGGACGCCGGGATGCGGCGGCGCCGCGATGCGGGCCGAGGGCACCACGGCGACGTCGACGCCGGGCATCGCGCCGCCGCGCAGCGCCTCCGCGAAGCGGCGCAGGCGCGCCTGCACGCGGCCGAAGATCGTGTCGGGCGGGTATGCGCCGTCTTCGCCCGGCTCCCCGGCCGGGACGCCCGTGAGCAACTCGACGCCCTGCTCGATGCGCTCGATGGCCCAGACGTGGAACTCGCCGCGCTCGACGGCTTCGGCGACGTCGGGGCGGAGCACGACGTTCGGGACGTTGGACTGCGGGATCAGCACGCCCTGCGTGCCGTCGAGGCCGCGCGCGCGGCAGACCTCGAAGAAGCCCTCAATCTTCGCCGTCGCGCCGCCGATCGGCTGTATCTCGCCGCGCTGGTTGAGCGAGCCGGTCACCGCGATCGACTGCCGGATCGGCGCCTCGGCGAGCGCGGAGAGCAGCGCGTACAGCTCCGTAGAGGAGGCGGAGTCACCGTCGATGTCGTTGTAGAGCTGCTCGAAGGTGAGGCTGGCGTGGATGGCCATCGCCATGTCCTGGCCGAAGCGGTCGGAGAGGAGGCCGCGCAGGATCAGGAAGCCCTTGTTGTGCGTCCGCCCCGCCATGTCGCTCTCGCGCTCGATGTTCACGATCGTGCCGCGCCCCGCCGAGACCACGCACGTGATGCGCGATGGCCGCCCGAACGTGAGGTCGCCGAGGTTGTAGACGGACAGCGCGTTGATCTGGCCGACCTGCTCGCCGTCCGTGTCGATGAAGACCGTGCCTTCGTCGATGAGCTGCTGCATGCGGTCGCGCACCAGCGAGGAGCGGTACTCGCTCTCCTCGAGCGCGCGTTCGACGTGGTGCAGCTCCGCGACGCCGGAGCCGTCCAGGCCGGCCCAGTAGTCGGCCTGGCGGACGAGGTCGAGCAGCGAGCCGATGTTGGCAGAGAGCCGTCGCTGGTCCTGGACCTGGCGCGAGGAGTGCTCGATGAGCCGGGCGACGGCGTGGTCGGAGAAGCAGGCCATGCCCGCGCGCTCGCACTGGCTGTGGATCACCGAGGAGAGCCCGAGCATGTTCTCGCGGCTGCGCTCGAAGTCGACCTCGAAGTCCGCCTTCACGCGGAACAGCTCCCGGAAGTCCGGGTCGAGGCGGTAAAGGTACGGGTACATCGAGGCGTCGCCGATGATCACGACCTTCACGTCGAGCGGCATCGGCTCCGGGCGCAGCCCGGCGGTGGGGATGAGCCCGAGCGCCTGTTGCAGGCTCTCGATGGTCAGCTCGCGGGAGTGCAGCGCGCGCTTGAGGCCGTCATACGCGACGCCGTTGGTGAGCAGGTCCCGCATCCGCACCATCAGGTAGCCGCCGTGCGCGCGCCCGAGCGAGCCGGTGCGGATCATCGTGTGGTCGGTGACCACCATCCCCGCCTGCCCGATGTACTCGATGCGCCCGAGGAGGTTCTGGTACGTCGGGTTCGTCTCCACGATGACGGGCGCGCCCCCGTTCGCGTTGTTGGTGATGAGCACGTTGACCCGGTAGCGGCGCAGCAGCGCCTCGCGCTGCTGCCCGGCGGCGTCGCCGGCGGGGCCCTGACCCTGCGACGGCGCGCGCAGCCGGTCGCGCTCGCGCACGATGTCGGCCTGCACCGCGCCGAGGAACGCGGCCATGGCATCGTTGTCCGAATACAGCCGGGTCAGCGGGGCGAAGCCCTCCTCGATCGCCTCGGCCGCCACCTCCTCGTCGAGGCGGCCGAGGGCCTCGCGGGCCTCGCGCTCAAGGCCGCGGATCTGGAGCAGCGTGTCCTGCACCGTGGGCTCGAGTTCCTCGCGAGCGCGCCGCATCAACTCGTCCCGCTGTTCCTCCGGCAGCGCCGCGAACACCTCGTCCGAGGCGGGCTGTCCGTCGATAAGCGGCGCGGACATGACGCCCTGCGGAGTCATCTGCAGCGCGAATCCCATCTCCGCGGCGCGGCGCTGCAGCGCTTGCATCAGATCGTTGCGGCGCTGGTCGGAGCCGCCCCCGACGTCCGCCCGGCGGCGCACGTACGAGTCCGCCTCGAACGCCTCGCGCACGTCCTCGATCGCCCGTTCGACGGTGAGCCGCGCCTGGGCCGCGAAGCCTGGCGCCTCGCCGGGCGGCAGCTCGATGCCGACCGGGCGGTCGGAGTCCTCGAAGTTGTGGACGTACACCCAGTCCGGCGGCGCCGGCTCGGTCTCCGCCCGGTGGCGCAGGAACGCCTCGATGATCGAGGACTTGCCGATGCCGTCGGGCCCAGAGGCGTAGAGGTTGTAGCCGTGCGCCTTCATCCCCAGCGCGAACTCGATCGCGCGGGCCGCGCGCTCCTGCCCGAAGACGGCGTCGAGCGTATGCAATTCCTCGGTGCTGTCGAAGGGAAGCGACTCGGGATCGCAGCGCGCCGTGAGGTCCTCCACGGCTACTTCGAGGGCGCTCATGCGCTCGTCCATCGTGCGATCTCTCCCCGGCGCCGCACGGTCGTGCCAGCGGGCCGATCGAGCGTAGCACGCCGCCCACTGTGCGCCGTGCTAGCATCCCGCGGTCGAGACGCCTGGGGCGATCAGGAGAGGACCAGCCATGCGAGCGGCCGTCATCAGCGAGCCCGGTGACCCCGACGTCTTCGAGATCCGGGAGCTCCCGGACCCCGAGCCCGGCCCCGAGGAGATCCTCGTCGCGGTGCATGCGAGCGCGCTCAACCGCGCCGACCTCATGCAGCGGCGCGGCGGCTACCCCGCCCCGCCCGGCATCCGCGGCGACGTGCCCGGCCTGGAGATGGCAGGCGTCGTCGAGGCCGTCGGCGAGCGCGTGACCGCGTGGGAGGCGGGCGACCGCGTGATGGCGCTGCTCGGCGGCGCGGGCTACGCCTCGAAGGTCACGGTCCACGAGCGCCAGGTCATGGCCGTGCCGGAGAACCTCAGCTTCGACGAGGCCGCGGCCATCCCCGAGGTCTACCTGACGGCGTTCGACGCGCTCTTCCAGCACTGCGAGCTGCTGCCGGGCGAGTCCGTGCTCGTCCATGCCGCCGGCTCGGGCGTCGGCACGGCCGCGACGCAACTCGCCGCGGTCTCCGGGTGCCGGGTCTACGGCACGGCCGGGAGCGCCGAGAAGCTCGCGAAGTCCGCCGCACTCGGCGTCGACATCGGCGTGAACTACCACGACGCCGACTTCGCCGAGGTCATCGCCGAGGACACGGGCGGCGCGGGCGTCAACGTCATCCTCGACGTCATCGGCGCGCCGTACTGGGAGCGCAACCTCGCCTCGCTCGCCGTGCGCGGACGCATGGTGCTCGTGGGGACGATGGGCGGCGGCCGGCTGGAGACGAACCTCGGCCTGCTCATGGGCAAGCGCCTGCGCGTGCACGGCACGGTGCTCCGCGCCCGGCCACTCGAGGAGAAGGCGGCGCTCACGCAGACCTTCGCGCGCCGCCACCTGAACCACTTCGCCTCGGGACGCCTCGTCTCCGTGGTCGACCGCGTCTATCCGCTCGAGGAGGTCGCCGAGGCGCATCGCTACATGGAGAGCAACGCGAACTTCGGCAAGATCGTCCTCCACATCGCCGACTGAGCGATGAGCACTCCGCGTGGCCTCACGCCCGCCGGGCGCGCGAGCGTCGAGGCAGCTGCGCGGCGTCACCTCGACCTCGGCCTGCACTCGGGCGCACAGCTTGCCGTCTACCGCGACGGCGAGCTGCTGATGGACCTGCGCCTCGGCACGGCGGCCGCGCCTCCGGCGCGGCTGCTCTGGTTCTCGGCCACGAAGCCGCTCGCTGCCGTCGCCGTGCTCATGCTGGCCGAGCGCGGCGCGCTGGACCTCGACGCGCCGATCGCGGATCTGTGGCCCGAGTTCGGCGCAGGCGGCAAGGCGTCGTGCACCGTCCGCCACGTGCTGACCCACCGCGGCGGCTTCCCCGTCTTCCCGTGGGACTACGACTGGCAGCACATCGACGACTGGGACGCCGTCTGCGCCGTGACGGCGGCGATCGAGGCGGAGTGGGAGCCGGGTTCCGACACCGGCTACCACCCGGTGACATACGGCTTCGCCCTGGGCGAGGTCATCCGGCGCGTGGACGGCCGCTCGCCGCGCGACTTCCTGCGCGGCGAGGTCTTCGAACCGCTCGGCATGGACGCCTCGCTGGGCGTCGACGACGAGCGGCTGGGCGACGTGGTCCAGGTCGAGGCGATGTCGGAGGTCACGATGCTCGACCCGACGGGCAGCGAGCGGCGCACCTCGGACATCGTGCGGCGCTTCCGCCTCGACTCGACGCTCCGGGCGCAGATGCCCGCCGCGAACGCGATCGGCACCGCCGAGGCGCTCGCCCGCTTCTACGACGCCATGCTCGACTGCCGCAGCCCGCGAGGCGACGCCGAACGCCCCCGCCTGCTCTCGCCCGAGACAGCCACGGACGCAACGACCGTGCAGTGGCGGTCGGGCTTCGACCGGACGTTCATGCTGCCCTCGTCGTACGGCCTCGGGTTCCTCGTGGGCGGGGTGATGGAGCCGTACAACGAGTGCGGCGTCTTCGGGCACTCCGGCCAGCAGTCCACGATCGGCTACGCCGACCCGGCCCGCGGGCTCGCCGTCGCGTACGTCACCAACGGCCTGCACGGCCCGACCGAGGTGCAGATGCGCTACGCGGACGTCGCGCTCGCCCTCGTCGCCGCATGCGACGAGGCGGATCGGGCGGGCTGAGCCGAGCCCTACTGCCGACGCCCGCGCTGCCTGCGGCGGCGGCGCCTGCGCTGCGCATGCTGCGGGCGCGCGGTCGTCGGCTCGGTGGGAGGCGGCGGCGCGACGGGATCGGGCTGCGGCACGATCTTCCGCGCGATCCAGCGCGAGAGCTGGAGCGACCAGAAGCTCGCCGTCACGAACAGCGGCATCGAGACCGCGACGGTGAGCCAGTCGCCACCGCTCGAGACGAACGAGATCACGCCCGCCACGAGCGACAGCACCACGGTCATGACCAGGATCTGGCGGTCCAGCACACCGGCAGTATGCCACCACCCACCACGTGAATGCCGCCTCCGCTCGGCGCTGATAGCCCCGCGCCGACCTATACTGGGGCCGTGACGGGAACCGGAATCGACGATGCCTCACAACACGCCCCGGACGGCTCGTCCCGGCGCGTTACCGCCTCGCGGGAAACACCGCGCCGCTCCGGGCGGCCCATGACCCGCCCGGCCGACCCGCACGGCATGCCGTCGCGCGGCGCCGAGCCCGAGACTGCCGCGGCGGGGCGCTTCCACGTCGTCGAGCTGCCCGAGCGATTCGACCCGCGGGTGCTGCTCAGCGGCGCGACTGCCTCGATGGTGGACGCGTACTACGAGCGCCCCGACCAGGATCTCGTGCTCGCGGGCATCGGCGTGGCCGCGCGCGTCACCGCTCCGGCCGGCCGCGGCGCGACCGCGCTGCGCGAGCCCGCCCGCGAGCTCCTCGCCGCGTGGGGCGGGCCGAACCGCCAGACGCTGCGCCCAAGGCTCCTCGGCGGCTTCGCGTTCGACAACACGGCGCCGGGCGGCGCGCAGTGGGCCGGCTTCGACGCCGGATGGCTGCTGCTGCCGCGCCTGCTGTTCATCCGCGAGGGCGGCGTCTGCGGCGTCGTGATCGCCCCCGGCGTGGACCGCGAGGAGCTCTATAGCCTCCTCGCCGACCTCGCCGCGCGCGACCCCGACGACAGCGACGAGGACGCCGACGCCGAGGAGACGTCGCTGCGGGTGCTCTGGGATGTGAACCGCCCCGCCCTGCTGATGGGCGTCGCCAGCGTGGCCGCCGACATCCGCGCGGGCGCGTACGAGAAGGCCGTGCTCGCCGCGACCCGCGAGCTCGAGGCGGGGCGGCCCATCGAACCCGGCGTGGCGCTCGCCCGGCTACGCGAGGGCTACTCGAACTGCCACCTCTTCAGCTACCGCGCCGACAACGGCATCTTCCTGGGAGCGAGCCCGGAACAACTCGCCGGGCTCCGCGACGGGCGCATCACCACGCTGGGCCTCGCCGGCTCCATCCGCCGCGGACCCACGCCCGAGGAGGATGAGGAGCTCGGAAACGCGCTCCTCAACAGCGTGAAGGACCGCATCGAGCACACCATCGTCGTGCGGGCTCTGCGCGAAGGTCTCGCCGATCTCGCCAGCGACCTGCACGCCCCCAACCAGCCGGTGCTGCGGCGTCTGCCCAACATCCAGCACCTCGCCACCGAGATCACCGCCGAGGCGCGGCCGGGCGTCGACCTGCTCGACATCGTCGAGCGGTTGCACCCGACGCCCGCCGTCTGCGGGTGGCCGACGCCCATCGCGCGCTCCGTCATCAACCGCTACGAGCGTTTCGACCGCGGCTGGTACGCGGGGCCCATCGGCTGGATCGACGCAGCCGGAGACGGCGAGTTCGCGGTCGGCATGCGCGCGGCGCTCGTGCGCGGTGCGCGCGCGTGGCTGTTCGCCGGCGCGGGCATCATGGGCGACTCCGACCCGGAGTCCGAGCTGGCCGAGATCGAGCTGAAGTTCAGCCCCCTCACCACCGCCCTCGGCGGAGGCCAGCTGTGACGACCGAGGGCGGCGCGAGCGGGCTGTACCGCTACATCGGCGCGTTCATCGCGCAACTGGCGCGCAGCGGCGTGCACCACGCCGTGATCGCGCCCGGCTCACGCTCGACGCCGCTCACCCTCGCGCTGGACCACCACGCCTCGATCAAGACGTGGCTGCACCTCGACGAGCGCGCCGCCGGTTACTTCGCGCTCGGCCTCGCGCGGCAACTGAACGAGCCGGTGGCGGTAGTCACCACGTCCGGCACCGCGTCCGCGAACCTGCTCCCCTCGGTTGTCGAGGCGTCGCTGTCGCGCGTGCCGCTCATCGCGCTGACGGCGGACCGGCCGCCCGAGCTGCGCGACATCGGCGCGAACCAGACCATCGACCAGACCGCGCTCTTCGGGAGTCACCCCCGCTGGACCGTCGAGCTACCCGTGACCGACGGCAGCGAGGCGCTCGAGGGCTACGCACGCGGCATCGCCGCCCGCGCGGTGACGACGGCCGCCGAGGCTCCCGCCGGGCCGGTACACGTCAACGTGCCGCTTCGGGAGCCGCTGATCGAGGCCGGCTGGCAGCGCGCGCTCGACGAGGGCGCGGCCACCGTGCCCCTCGATGTCTCGCCCAACCCGATCGCGCCGTTCGAGCGGCCGCCCCCGCGGCGGCCGTACGCGCCGGTGCTGACACCCAAGGTCACGCGCCCCCACGAGCACGCGAGGACGGCCGCCGCGCGCCTCGTCGAGATGGTCCTCGGCCGCCGCGGGATCATCGTCTGCGGCCCGGAGACCGACGCCCTCCCCGCCGAGGCGATCGACAACCTCGCGAAGACACTTGGCTGGCCGATCCTCGCCGACCCGCTCTCCGGCGTGCGCTCGGGCCGCCACAGCATGGTGCGCGTGATCGACGCCTACGACGCGCTCCTGCGCTCGCAGCGCTTCGCATCACGGGCAGCGCCCGAGGTGGTCGTGCGCTTCGGGGCGGCCCCCACCTCGAAGGTACTGAACCAGTTCCTCACCTCGCTCGATGGCGTCCCGCAGATCGTCGTCGACGTGGCGGGCGGCTGGCGCGACCCTGACGCCGCGGCGTCGGTGATGATGCGCGCCGAGCCGCGCGCGCTCTGCGACGCGGTGGTGGACGCACTCGGCGCGCGCAGGCCCTCGGCGTTCACCGGGGCGGCCAACGACCCTGCCCGGGTCGGCGCGCCGTACCACGCCGACCCGGCGTGGCTGCAGTACTGGACCAGCGCGAACCACACCGCGCGGGCTGCGCTGGACAAGCTGCTGCTCGACGGGTCCGAGCCGTTCGAGGGCTACGCCCCGGTCGCGCTCGCGAGCGCGATGCGCGACGTCACCACGATCATCCTCGGCAACTCGATGATCATCCGCGACGCCGACTCGTTCCTGCCCGTGCAGCCGCGCGCGCTGCGCTTCCTCGGCACGCGCGGCGCTTCGGGCATCGACGGCGTCGTCTCGACCGCGGTCGGCGCGGCGGCGGCCGGGCTGGGCCCGGTTGCCGCGCTGGTCGGCGACCTCTCGTTCCTGCACGACCTCAACGGGCTGTGGGCGCTGCGCCGCCACCACCTCTCGCTCCTCGTCGCGCTGGTCAACAACGACGGCGGCGGCATCTTCCACTTCCTCCCGCAGGCCGACCTCGCTGCCGGCGAGTTCGAGGAGTGGTTCGGGACGCCGCACGGGCTCGACTTCTCGGGCGCGATCGGCACGTTCGGTGGACGCCTCGTGCGGCCGGAGCCCGCCGAGTGGATGCCGGCGCTGCGCGGCGCCGCCAGCATGCCGGGCCTCACCGTCGTCGAGCTGCGCACGGACCGTGCACGCAACGTGGCGCTGCACCGCGAGGCGTGGGAGCGCGTCGACTCCGCGCTCCGCGACGCCGAAGCCGAGCCCACGCCGCCGGCTACTGCCGGCGCGCGGTAGCCGCCCCGTGCCGCGCTTCCATGTCGACGGCCTGGGACTCCACGCCGAGGTCACCGGAGCCGGGCCGCCGCTGGTGCTGCTCCACGGCTTCACCGGCTCCGCCGACACCTGGTCCGGCCTCACCACGGCCCTCGCCGCCGACTACACCGTGATCGCGCCCGACCTCGTCGGCCACGGGCGCTCCGACGCGCCCTCGGACGTCGAGCGCTACCGCATGCCGCGCGCCGCCGCCGACCTCGTCGCGCTCGTGCGGCAGCTGGGCCACGAGCGTGCGGCGTGGTTCGGCTACTCCCTCGGCGGACGCACGGCGCTGCAAGTCGTCGCGGACCACCCGGGCGCCGTCGGGGCGCTCATCCTCGAGGGCGCCTCGCCCGGCATCGCCGACGCGGACGAGCGCGCCGCGCGCGTCCGCAGCGACGAGGCGATGGCGGAGCGCGTCGAGCGCGACGGTGTCGAGGCGTTCGTCGACACGTGGGAGCAGGTGCCGCTGTTCGCTTCGCAGCTCGCGCTGCCGGCCGGGACGCGCGCCGCGATCCGCGCGACGCGGACGGCGAACACCGCCACGGGGCTCGCCAACTCACTGCGCGGGATGGGCGCGGGGGCGCAGGATCCGATGCTCGATCGTCTCGCCGCGATCGATGTGCCGACGCTGCTGATCGCGGGCGAACTCGACACGAAGTACGTCGGGATCGCGCGGGATATGGCGCGCACGATGCCGGACGCTACGATGCATGCGATCGAGGGCGCCGGGCACGCCGCGCACCTCGAGCGGCCCGAGGCGTTCCAGCGCCCGTTGCTCGAGTTCCTGCGTCGCGCCTACCCGGGAGCACGCGCCGCGGCAAAGGCCTGACACGCGAAGACGGATTGGGAACGACCATGACCACGAACGGCAGCCAGGGCATCGAGTGGGAGCAGATCGGCGAGCACACCGACATCCTCTATCACAAGGCCGAGGGCATCGCGAAGATCACGATGAACCGGCCCGAGGTGCTCAACGCCTTCCGCCCGCAGACGCTCGACCAGATGGCATGGGCCTTCGAGGACGCGCACATGGACGCCGATATCGGCGTCGTGCTGCTCACGGGCGAGGGCAACCGCGCGTTCTGCACCGGCGGCGACCAGCGCGTGCGCGGCGAGGGCGGTTACGTCGGCGACGACGGCGTGCCGACGCTCAACGTGCTGCCGCTCCAGCGCTACATCCGCTCGATGCCGAAGCCGGTGATCGCGCTCGTCAACGGCTACGCGATCGGCGGCGGGCACGTCCTGCACGTCATCTGTGACCTCACCATCGCCGCCGACACCGCGCGCTTCGGCCAGGTCGGTCCGCGCGTCGGCTCGTTCGACGCGGGCCTCGGCGCCTCGCAGCTCGCGCGCATCGTCGGGCACAAGAAGGCGCGCGAGATCTGGTACCTCTGCCGCCAGTACAGCGCGCAGGAGGCGGTCGACATGGGCCTCGCCAATGCCGTCGTCCCCGCCGACCAGCTCGAGGCCGAGGGCGTGCAGTGGGCGCGTGAGATCCTCTCGCACAGCGCCACGGCGATCCGCTTCATGAAGATGGGCTTCCTCGCCGACACCGACGGCATCGTCGGCCTGCAGCAGATCGCCGGCGACGCGACCTCGCTCTTCTACCGCACCGACGAGGGCAAGGAGGGCCGCAACGCCTTCCTCGAGAAGCGCACGCCAAACTTCAGGCAGTTCGAGCGCCTCCCCTGAGCGAGCCCGTCGAGGACCACGCGATGCAGGAGGCCTCGCAGCCCACGGCGGGAGACGCTCCGTCCCGCGTCGGCGCGTGGGTGCTGGCAGCCCGTCCGCCGACGCTCACGGCAGCCGCCACGCCCGTGGTCGTCGGTACCGCCGTCGCGCTGCACGCCGGCGAGGCTCAGGCGGGCCCCGCCGCCGCCGCGATGCTCGGCGCGCTCGCGCTCCAGGTGGGCGCGAACTTCGCCAACGACGTCTTCGACTTCCGCCGCGGCGCCGACACCGCCGACCGCATCGGCCCCCCGCGCGTCACGCAGCTCGGGATCCTGAGCGAGCGGCAGGTGATCGGCGGCCTCGTGGCGGCGTTCGGCGTTGCGACGCTGGCGGGGGTCTACCTCATCGCCGTCGCAGGATGGCCGGTCGCTGCCGCGGGCATCGCCGCGATGCTGGCCGCGCTCGCCTACACGGGCGGGCCGTGGCCGTTCGGCTACCACGGCCTCGGCGACGTCTTCGTCTTCATCTTCTTCGGCCTCGTCGCGGTCGCCGGCACGTACTACGTGCAGGCCGGGGAGGTCACTGCCGCCGCTCTAGCCGCGTCGATCCCCGTCGGCTGCACCGTGACCGCGATCCTCATGGTCAACAACATCCGCGACATCGTGACCGACGAGGCGGCGGGCAAGCGCACCCTCGCCGTGATGATGGGCCGCCAGCCCGCACGCTGGCTGTTCGTCGTGACCGTGGCCGTCGCGTACCTCAGCGCCGCCGCGCTCGCGCCCATCGACGGTTTCGGCGAGTGGACGCTCCTCGCGTGGCTCAGCCTCCCCTTCGCCGTCTCGCCCGTGCGCGCCGTGATGACCAGCACCGACGGCCCGACGCTCAACGCCGCGCTGCGCGCCACGGCGCGCCTGCACCTCGTGCTCGGTGTCCTGCTGGCCGTCGGCATCGCCGTCTGAGCGGGACCACCACGATGGCCGTCGCAGCCGTCCGCTACCGCCCGTTCCGCCTCCCGATGCGCGCGCCGATGCAGACCGCCCGCGCCGCAATCGCGTACCGCGCGGGCGTCGTCGTCGAGTTCACGGACGAGGCGGGGCTGCGCGGCTACGGCGAGGCCTCCCCCCTCCCCGAGTTCGGCGAGGGCGACGCGGACGACGTGCTGCGGCTCATCGAGGCGCACGGGCAGGCAGTGGCTGGCGGCGGCCTCCCGGACGACCTCGACGCCCCCGGCGCCGCCGCCCTGCGCTGCGCGCTGGACGTGGCGGCACTCGACCTCGAAGGGCGGCAGCGAGGGCTTCCGGTCGCCGCGCTGCTCACGGAGCGGCCTCGTGCGCGCGTCGCGGCCAACGCGGTGATCGGCGACGGGCCACCCGAGCAGGCGCTCGCGCAGGTGCGCGAGGCATGGGCGGCGGGCTTCCGCACGTTCAAGCTCAAGGTCGCCGCCAAACCCCCCGACGACGACGTGGGCCGCGTGCGGGCGATCCGCGAGGCGCTCCCGGACGCTCGCCTGCGCCTGGACGCGAACGGCGGCTGGGACGAGCCGACCGCACTCGCCACCCTCGAACGCCTCGCCGCCTGCGACGTCGAGCTCGTCGAGCAGCCCGTCCCCGTCGGCGCCGACCAGTCGCTGGCGCGCATCCACGGGGCGGCCGCGTCGCGCATCGCCGCTGACGAAGGCGTGTCCTCGGTCGAGGAGGGGCGACGGCTGCTCGCCTCCGGCGCCGTCGGCGCGCTCGTGCTCAAGCCGATGCGCCTCGGTGGCCTCCGGCCCGCGCTCGCCCTCGCGCGCGAGGCGGCGGAGCAGGGCGTGCCGTGCATCGTCACGACGACCTTCGACTCGGGCATCGGCGTGGCCGCCGCGCTGCACCTTGCAGCGGCCGTGCCGTCCGTCGGCGCGCTGCCCGACCCCGCGCACGGCCTCGCGACGGCCGAGCACCTCGCCGCCGACATCGTCGCGGAGCCACCGCGCCCGCACCGGGCCGCCCTTGATGTGCCCGAACGGCCCGGCCTCGGCGTAGAGCTCGACCCCGACGCCCTCGAGGCAGCGGCGACGGGTCCGTGGATCGAGGCCGGCGGATAGCGGGACGGGCGTCGCATTGACGCCCGCGCCGCGGGCTGCGGAGAATGACGGGCCCGCGCCCGCCCGCCGGAAGGACGATCTCATCGCCGGACGCCGCTTCTTCCTGGACATGCACTCCCACTCGACCGACGCGTCCGACGACGCCGGCGGGACCGTCGAGGGCTACCTCAAGTGGATCGCGTCGCGGCGCAAGCGCGGCTACCACATCGACGGCTTCGTGCTCACCGAGCACCGCCAGTTCGACCCGAGCGTGGAGTACGAGGCGCTGGCCGAGCAGTACGAGACGGTCGTGCTGCGCGGGGCGGAGCTGGAGACGACCGTCGGACACGTACTCGTCTACGGCATCACGCCTGAGTTCGCCCGGCACTTCGACATGTCGTCCACCACCCTGCCGCCCGGCGACCTGTTCCGGCTCGCACGCGAGACCGGCGGCTTCGCCGTCGCCGCGCACGCGGGGCGGCCCAGCATCGGCATCGCCGAGCACGTGGCGAACGGGCACGACCTGGAGCACGTCGAGGCGATCGAGGCGCTCAACGGGGGCAGCTCGGACCACGAGAACCAGATCGGGGCCGAGCTCGCCGAGCAGCACGGTCTGCACCAGGTCGGGGGCAGCGACGCGCACTACGTGAGCGCGATCGGGCGGTGCCTCACGGCCTTCGCCAGACCGATCACCACCCTCGATGCCCTGGTGGAGCAACTGGCGTCGGGCGACTACTATCCGGTGACAATCGAGCAGACGCTCGAGGAGGAGGCGGGATGAGCGAAGAACCGGTATTCGAATACGACGAGAGCGTCATCGGCATCGAGGAAGAGGTCGGCACCATCACCGTGGAGGCGGAGACGGTGTCGCGCTACTGCGAGCTGATGGGTGAGACCAATCCGCTCTACACGGAGCAGGGCTTCGTCCCGCCCAGCTACCTGCAGCGCATGCGCTTCCGGGGCGGTCCGGACCCGAAGGTGAAGTTCGGCAACACCGGCTTCCACGCGGGCTCGCGGATGGAGCTGCTCAAGCCCGTGAAGGTCGGCCAGACCCTCACCGGCTGGGCGCAGGCCAAGGAGGTCTACGCCAAGACCGGCCGCAGCGGCACCATGGTCTTCCAGGTCAGCCGCCTCACCTACCGCGACGAGGACGGCGAGCCCGTCGCGCACTCCGACCAGCTCATGGTTCGTAGGCAGATAGGCGAATGAAGACCGTCGACCCCACCACGCAGAACTACTTCGACGACATCGACCTCGGCGACGAGTTCGAGGACGAGTGGACGCCCACCATGGACCAGGTGCTCGGGTACCTGGGCCTCGAGGGTGACGCGCTCGGCGAGGGCGGAGGCCCCACCGGTGATGGGCGCTTCACCGACCCCGAGGGCGCCAAGAAGCTCGGCTTCCCGAAGCCCATCGTCCCCGGCGCGTTCAGCCTCTCGAAGCTGACCAAGCTCGTCACCGACTGGGCCGGCACCGGCGGCAGCGTCGACTTTGTCGACGTGAACTTCCGGCGCCCCGTGCTGCACGACGACGCCCTCAAGGTGCTCGGCCTCGTGACCGACACCGAGGAAGGCGACGGCGGCGGCACCGTGAAGCTCGACATCTATCTCGAGAACGACCGAGGCGAGCGGCCCCTGCAGGGCACGGCGGTGGTACAGCTGCCGAAGCGCTAGCCCGGGAGCCCACGACCTCGAAGCGCCGGTGCCGGGCCCTGCCCGCACCGGCGCTCGTTCGTCTCGCGGCACGGCGAGGTGACCCGTGGAAACGCTGACAGAGACCCTCGACGGCTTCGAAGCCAGCTGGGCGATGGTGCCCATCCGCATTGCCCTCGGCGTCATTCTTGTACACGCGGGCGCTGGCAAGTTCCGCCGCGGTATCGGCGGCTTCAGCTCGTGGCTCGGCGAGCTCGGCATCCCGCTGCCCCGCGTCGCCGGGCCCTTCGTCGCGACGCTCGAGCTCATCGGTGGGTGGATGCTGCTCGTGGGCCTGTTCACGTCGTTGGTCGCGATCCCGCTGGCGGTGAGCATGCTGGTGGCGGCGTACGTGAACAAGGTGAAGCTGCACCTGCCGTTCGCAGGCAACGAGAACGCGCAGGGCTACGAGCTCGATGTGCTCATGTTCGCCGCCCTGTTCGCACTCGTCATCGGCGGCGCGGGGCCAGTGTCGGTCGACGCGTTCCTGGGGCTGTAGCCGCCCTCTGCCGCGCCCAGTCCACTTGAAGTGCGTCAAGTCAGGACTTAACATTGCCGTTGAGGCTCTTCCATGAGGGCGCGCGCTTCTCGTTGTTGCTCTACGAACGGAGCGGTGAGGACAGCCCGTTCACGGAGTTTCTGCGAGGGCTGACCCGCAAAGATCGAGCGCGGCTCACCGGACTCCTCGAGCGGGTGGCGGATCACGGGCCGCTGTACAGCCCGGAGAGATCCGTCCCGCTCACCGGACAGGACTTTCTGGAGTTCAAGTCCGGGCAGCAGCGGATATTCTGGTGCTATGCCCCGGGCAGGCGGATCGTGCTGATGCATGGCTTCACGAAGAAGTCGAACCAGACACCGAGGAGGGAGCTGCGCACGGGAGCGCGGCTCCGCGAGGAAGTCCGGGACGAGATCGGCGAGTGAAGAGGCACCTATGGTGAAGCTGCAGGACTGGATCGACGAGTTCCAGGGCGATCCCGACTACGAGTTCACAAAGGTCGCCATCGACATCGGCGAGCAGATCGTCGCGCGCATGGAGGAGCGGGGCATGACGCAGGCCGACCTCGCGCGGGCGATGGGCGTGAGCCGGGCGCGCGTGAGCCAGATCTTGCGCGGCAATGACAACCTCACGCTGAAGAGCATCGTCGCCGTCGCCATCGCGCTCGACTGTCGCGTCGAGATGCTGCTCAGTCCGATCCAGACCCCGGAGCCCGACGACACCACCCAGGCATCGCCCACGGAGGCCCGGCCACTCGCGCGCGCGACGTAGGCCGACCCTGCTCCCTTACGCCGCCGCACCCAGCGCGCGGGCGACTTCCCCGATGTCCCGAGGGAGCACCGACACGCCGGGCTTGATCAGTGCCTCGGGGAAGCGCGACACCTCGGGCGCCAACCGCACCGCGACGACGCGTTTGCCGAGTTGCCTGCTCTTGCGGATCTCCCAGTTCACCGAGTCGCTGCGCCACGTCGTCTTGCCCACGAGGCAGACCGTGGCTGAGCACGAGCGGATCAGCTGCTCGACGTTCGCCCGCCGCGCACGCCCGAACGGTTCCCGCACCGAGTAGTCGCGGAACTCGAGGCCGGCGTGTTCGGTCTCGGCCTGCCGCCGGATGGCGTCGGCCACCCACTGGTCCTCGGCCGCGAAGCTGAGGAAGACGGTTTGCGTCATCGATGGTCCCCCCACCAACCCCGCCGCGCCCGAGTATAGCGTGACTGCGAACGCGCGTTCTACCATGTCGTACCCCCACCGGAGGAGCCGTCGACGTACCATCCCCCCATGCGCCGCCTCGACCCCCGCCGGCTCGCACCTCGACGCATGGACGCGTGGACGGTGCCGCACCGGCTGCGCTTCCTCGCACGCGTCGTTGCGCTGCTGCTGGTCCTCGCCGCGCTGCCCGCCGCGCACGACTGGCTGCGCGCCACCGCCTTCACTGCCGATGTCGTGTTCCAGCTTCCCGGCCGCCCCATCACGTGGTTCACCGGCGAGCCCTCGACCCACACGCTCGACTACGCCGAGGGCGGCCGCGGCGTGCTCACGCTCCCCGCGGGTGACGACGAGGCGCCCGGCCTCATCGTCGCGCTCGGCGCCGACCCCGCCGAGGCCGACGACGAGCGCGTCGTGCGCTTCACGGAGGGTCTCGCCCGCATCGGCTTCGCAGTCCTGCTCACCCAGTCCGAGGAGCTCGACGCCGCCGTCGTCCAGCCCGTCGAGATCGCGCGGCTCACCGCCGCGTTCGAGGCGCTCGCGGCGCATCCGCGCGTGCGAGCAGACCGTGTCGGGTACGTCGGGCTCTCCGCCGGTGGGTCGCTGACGATCGTCGCCGCGTCACAACCGGAGGTCGCCGAGAAGGTCGGCTTCGTCGTGGCCATCGGGCCGTACCACGACGCGGCGAGCCTCGCGGCCTCGGTGCTCTCGCAGAGCTTCCGCGGGCCCGAGGGCGTCGAGGCATGGGATCCCGCCCGCATCTCGGAGCGCGCCGTCCTCAACACCCTCCTCGCCGCGCTCGACGAGGCCGGGCGTGCGGCCTTCGACGCGCTGGGTGAGGCGCCAACGATCGACCAGGCGGAGGCGTTCCTCGCGGGGCTCGGACCGGCGCCGCGCGGCAACCTGGAGGGGATCAGCCCGAGCAGCCACATCGAGGGGCTGCTCGCGCCGCTGTACCTGCTGCACGACCGCGCGGACGCATTCGTGCCATGGGTCGAGTCCGAGGCGCTGGCTGCCGCCCATGAGCCCGCGCTCTACCATCGCCTCGACCTCTTCGACCACGTCGAGCCGGACCCCGGCAACCTGCGCCACGCCGCGCGCGACGGATGGCGGATGCTGCGCCTGCTGGCGCACATCCTCGGCGAGTACGCGTGAGTGATACCGTCGCCGCATGGACGCACCGACGCCGCCCGTCCTGCTGCTGACCTCGTGGCACCTGCCGCGGATGCGGTCGATGCCGCGCGCCTTCTGGCTCGCACGACGCCTCGACCGCGACGGCCGCGCGGCGCCCGGCTGCATCCGCATGCACCGATGGATCTCGCGGCGCTCCGTGCTGCTCACGAGCTGGTGGGAGTCGCGCGAGGCGGCCGCCGCCTGGCGCGCCACCCCGACGTTCCGTGAGCTCGACGCGCGGCTGCGAGCCATCCCCGGCGCGGAGCCGCGGGTGGAGCTGCGCGAGGGCAGCTAGCCCCGACGCCTCAGTTCTCCCTCGCCCGCCCGAGCCGCGCCGCATCCGCGCGCAGCGCGTCGCTGACCACCACCTCGTACGGCGGCGAGGCGTCCTCCAGCCCTCGCAGACGCTCGGGGAGGCGCGCGACCTCCGAGGCGGCCCGATCGCGCGCGACTGTTAGCGACTCCTCGCCGGCCGGCAGGCGCTCCCCGCCCCGCATCACCTGCACCAGCAACGGCTCGCCCTCGTGGTGCTCGTCCGCGCGGGCGAGGATGTCGCGCGTCGCGACGCCTCGGGCGTCGCGCTGGCGGAAGGCCTGCTTGCGGCCCGGCAGCGTGGCCTTGCCCGGTGAGTGCTTGATCCGCCCCTCGCCGTCGTACGCGGCGAGCTTGTAGACCGCGTCGAACGTCGGCGCGTCCGAGGAGGTCACGGCACGGGTGCCGACGCCGAAGGCGTCGATGCGGGCGCCTGACGCGACGAGTTCCGCCACGCTGTACTCGTCGAGGCCCCCGCTCGCGATGATGCGCACCGACGCGAGCCCGGCAGCGTCGAGGATGCGTCGCGCCTCGACCGCGAGTTCGCCGAGCGGCTCCGAGTCGAGGCGGATGTTGCGTACGCGGAACGCATCGCCCAGCTCCGCCGCGAGGCGGACCACCGTGCGGACGCCGTCGAGGGTGTCGAACGTGTCGACGAGCAGCGTCGTCTCGGGGTGGGTGGCGACGAAGTCGCGGAAGGCTGCGTAGTCCTCGCCGTGCGCCTGCACGTAGCTGTGCGCCATGGTGCCGGTCACCGGGATGCCGTAGCGCGCGCCTGCCGCGACGTTCGACGTCGACGCCATGCCGGCGAGGTAGAGCGCCCGGGCGGCGGTCAGCCCGGCGTCGATGCCGTGGGCGCGCCGCCCGCCGAAGTCGGCGACGGGACGCCCGGCCGCGGCTGTCACCACGCGCGCGCCCTTCGAGGCGACGAGCGTCTGGAAGTGCACCTGGTTGATGAGGTACGTCTCGACGATCTGCGCCTCCGGCAGCGGCGCCTCGACCGTCAGCAGCGGCTCGTTCCCGAACGCAGGCGTGCCCTCCGGCATCGCCCACACGTCGCCCGTAAACCGCAGCTCCCCGAGCCAGTCGAGGAAGCCTACCGGGAACCCGACCCGCTCCAGCGCCGCGAGCGACTCGGCCCGGAACTCGAGGCCTTCGAGGTACGCGAGCGCCGAGTCGAGGCCGCACGCGAGGAGGTAGTTGCGTCCCGCGGGTAGTGTCCGCGCGAACAGCTCGAACGTGGCGGGCGCGCGCATGTTGTGCTGCCAGTACGACTGGAGCATCGTCAGCTCGTAGAGGTCTGTGAACAGCGCGAGGTCGACGCCCGCGGCCGCCTCGCGGTCGTGCGGAGTGGTCACTCGATGGTCGCGCCCGCCAGGCGCATGGCCTGGATGGCCCGCTCACCGTCGCCGGGTTCGAGGTCCACGGCGCGGATCGCGCGCGTCAGCACCGTCGTCTCGAAGCCGAGCCGGGCCGCGTCGAGCGCCGTGTCGCGTACGCAGTAGTCGGTCGCGAGGCCCACGACGACCACGCGCTCCACGCCGCGGTCGCGCAGCAGGCCCTCGAGCTCGGTCGGCGCGTCCTCGTCGCGCTCGACGTCGTGGACAGTGAAGCCGGAGTAGCCGTCCTCGCCGCCCACGCCCTTGCGCACGCGCGGCGCGCCGACGAGCGCCGTCAGGTCGTCGTGGAGCTGCGCGCCCCACGAGTCGCCGACGCAGTGGACGGGCCAGATGCCGCCGTCCTGCGCGAAGTGCGGCGTGTGCTCCGGGTGCCAGTCCTGCGTGTATGCCACGGCCGCCCCGGCCGCCGACGCCGCCTCGATCTCCTCGTTCACGGCGGCGATGGCCTCACCGGCCTCGTTCACGTAGAGCGAGCCGTCGGGGTGCGCGAAGTCGTTCTGCACGTCGACCACGACGAGGGCCGTGCGTGCGTCGTAGTCCACCATGGCGCGACCTCCCCACTCGCCCCGCGCCGCAGGGTATACCGCCCGAGGGGGCTCCGGCACGGCCACGCCCGGGGGAGTTGCGGTTAGACGGGACGCTTCCACGTCGACCAGTCGAACGGCTCGTGGCCGTCCTCGGTCAGCTGCCGCATATCGACGCTCGCCTTGCCGTCGGCGATGTCGAGGTAGGCGATGGTGCCGAGGCGCTCGTAGTTGCGGGGCAGCGTCGGCGAACCGGGGTTCACGCACAGCACGCCGCGCACCACCTCGTTCCACTCGGTGTGGGTGTCGCCGAAGACCATCACGTCGAGGTCCGTGCGCCCGCAGTAGCGCTCCATTGCGGCCTCGAGCGTCCACCGCCCGATGTCCGGCACCGGCACGGTGTGGGCGATGCCCACACGCAGCCCGGCCAGTTCGAGGAACCACCCCTCGCGCAGCCTCGGATCCTCGGGCTGCACGGGCCGCCCTCCCGAGCCGTCGTCGCCGTTGCCGCGCGCGACGAAGGTCGGCGCGACCTCGGAGAAGAGGTCGATGAGCGAGATGTCGTGGATGTCGCCCGCGTGGAGGATGCAGTCGACGTCCCGGAACGCCTCGAAGACCTGCGGGTACAGCGTCGGCCCCGCCTCGGGGATGTGCGTGTCGGACACGAGCCCGATGTGCAGCGAGTCGGCGTTGGCGAGGCGTGCGAGGAGTTCCGGGTCCATGCTGGCCAGCCTACCGCGCACCGCTGTCAGGCGCGCGAGGCTAATACCCGCGCGCCGGGTCGTACACGTTGTGGAGCGGCTCGCCGCGCAGGTAGCGCTCGAGGTTGTCGCAGAACATCTCCGTCGCGCGCGCTGCGTAGTCCTCCGGGCCGCCCGTGAGGTGCGGCGTCAGGATCACGTTGTCGAGCTGCCACAGCGGGCTCTCCGGCGGCAGCGGCTCGCGGTGGAACACGTCGAGGGCCGCACCGCCGATGACGCCGTCGCGCAGCGCCTCGATCAGCGCCTGCTCCTCCACCAGCTCGCCGCGCGCGATGTTCAGCAGGTACGACCGAGGTCCCATCGTGCGCAGCTGCCCGGCGCCGATCATCTCGCGCGTCTCCTCGGTCAGCGGCGCGGCCAGCACGACGAAGTCGCTCTCCGCCAGCAGGTAGTCGAGGTCGCCGGGCGGCACCGCCTCGTCCGCCACGTCGTCGGGGCCGCGCGCCGTGAACGAGCGGCGCATCCCCAGCACGCGGCAGCCGAGGGCGCGTGCGCGCGTCGCCACGGCCGCGCCGATCGCGCCCATCCCGATGATGCCGACCGTCTTGCCCTCGAGGTCCTCGGGGACGACCGAGCGGTCGTAGGCGCCGGCGATCTGGTTGCGCAGCAGCGCGGGCCAGCCCTTGGCGAACATCAGCATGTAGGTCAGCACGAACTCGGAGATCGGCACGGCGTGCATCCCCGTCACCGTCGTGACGGTCAGTCCGCAGTCATGGACCAGCGCCGGGTCGACGCGCTCCGCGCCCGCGGTGAAGAGCTGCACCCAGCGCAGCGAGGGCGGGAACGCGTCGGGCCGCACGAGGTCCTCCAGCGCGTCGCCCCAGAAGGCGAACAGCACCTCGGAGTCCTCGAGTGCGGCGGCGATCTCCTCGTGCGGGGTCGCGGCCTGGCGCTGGCTCGGGAAGCGGCCCGCGCCCTGCAGGTCGGCGATGCCGGCGGGATTGAGCACGCGCACGCGGACCGAGGGGTCGACGGCGCGGATGCGGTCGGCGACCTCGGGTTCGAGGGCGAACGTGACCGTGACCTGCGTCATCGCGCGCCCCCGCGCCCCTCGTGGCGTACGGCTAGCGGGCGCGCGCGGTGATCAGCGCGATGCTCGCCGTGAAGCCGTGCAGGAACGTCGTGCCGGCCACGGGGCCGATCTCGCCGCTGGCGAAGATCCCCGCCATCGGCACCGGTCCCAGCGCATCGGCGAGGGCCTGGGCGTCGTGGTTGGGCAGGCCGAACAGGCCCTGACCGCGGCCATTGCATGCGCACATCACCGCGCCCACGACAGTCTCGCCGGGCAGCAGCCGCTGCTTGAGGATCTGGAGGTGCGCGCGCAGGTCATCGTCGGCCGCCCCGGCGTCGCGGAACTGGAACTGGAACGTCTGGCCCACGCGCGGAACGGCGTTGATGGAGATCGCGCCGCTCTCGCGGTCGCCTCCCATGATGTTGCGGATCAGGAAGTCGCCCCGGCCGTGCTGGTGACGGTACTCGTCCATCGCGAGGCCGACGAGGAGGTTGCGCTGCGCCCGGGCGCGCGTCTCAGCGTCGAGCGAGGCGAGCGTGTCCTGCAGCACCTCGAGGGCGGGCCGCGACCCAAGCTCGCGCACGACGTTGCCTTCGCACGCCGTGACCGTCCACGGCTGGCCGATCGGCTCGGCGCCCTGCGCGACGATCGAGTGCAGGTTGAAGTCGCCCTTGAAGCCCACGAGCACGGCGCCCCCGGCCTGTACCTTGCCGCCCGCGAATACCGCCGCACCGCCGCGCATGTCGTGCGAGGAGGCGAGCCCGCCGAGCAGCGGCGCGGCGGGCGCGCGCGCCTCGATGGCCTTCACGAGCGTCTCGCTGTCGACGCTGAAGGGGTCGGCGAAGATCAGCCACGCGCGCGCTCCGGCGGCGGCGACCCGCTCCAGCGCGGGCTCGATCGGCGTCTCGGCGGGCATCGGGATGATCGTCGCCTCGAGGCCGGGCAGCGAGACGCCGAGGAAGGAGACGGCGGGCTCGACCTGCGCTTCCACGCCGGGACCGATGACGGCCTCGCCGCTCGCACCGACGAGGTTGGCCACGCCCGTGCCCTTGCGCAGCCGCGCCAGCACATCGCCGTAGTGCGCGCCGAAGCGCGAGTCGATGAAGACGAGGCCGAGATCAGGCGTGGGGGCGTCCTCGAGCGCCGCGAGGACGGCGTTGGTCGCGCTCTCCCAGTCCGGGCCCGAGTGCACAACCGCCGCAGTGACGGCGCCGCCGGTGTCGGCGGACGCCTCACCCACGTGCGCCGCCGTCGTCTCCTGGGTTGCGTCGCCTGTCGTCATGGTTCCCTCCGCCCGAACGAGTCTACGCGAACGGCGTTCGCGGCGCGCGTTCAGGAACCGCTGGAGTATTATCGTTGCGTCGCCGCTCCCACCATGCGGTGAAATAGGGTTGAACACATGACCACGCAGGCCGATCTGCTGAGCGATCGTGTCACACGGATCGAATCGATCCTTGAGCACATGGCCACGAAGGCAGACCTCGCCCAGATGGAGGCTCGGCTCACGCGCTGGATGGTCGCAGCCGTGTTTACCGGAATGGCTGCAGCCGCCGCCATCACGGCCGCCGTCGCTGCCCTTGCGGGTTAGCATCCGCATTCTGGGCCCGGGATGCTGAGAGAGTGACGCCGCACGAGGAACGCACCGTGACCGTCGCGGGCGGCGACGTGCTCGTGCGTAGCGCCGGCTCCGGCGACCCCCTCGTCGTCTTCCACCACGACATCGGCGTGCACGCCTGGACGTCGTGCTACGACCGGCTCGCGGAGCACTTCACCGTCCACGTCCCGGACTTGCCCGGCTGGGGCGCGTCCGGGCGGCCCGAGTGGGCGCGCAACGTGCGCGACATCGCCGTCCTCGCCGGCGCGCTCCTCGACGCACTCGACCTGGACCGCACGAGCATCCTCGGACTGGGGTTCGGCGGTTATGTCGCGGCCGAGCTCGCCACCGTCGCGCAATCGCGCATCCACCGCCTCGCGCTCGCCGGCGCGATGGGCGTGAAGCCCGAGGAGGGCGAGATCCTCGACCAGTTCCTCGTGAACCACCAGGACTACGTGCGGCACGGCTTCGCGGATCCAGGGTCGTTCGAGGAGCACTTCGGCGCGGAGGTCGCACTGGAGCAGCTGCTGGCGTGGGACCTCAACCGCGAGATGACGACGCGCGTGACGTGGAAGCCCTACATGCACAATGCCGCGCTGCCCCACCTGCTCCCCACCGTGGAGACCTCGACGCTGCTCGTGTGGGGCTCGGAGGACCGCATCGTGCCCGTCGAGGCCGGCCGCATGTACGCCGACGCCCTCCCGAACGCGCGGCTCGAGGTCATCGACGGCGCGGGCCACTGGCTGGAACTGGAGCGGCCCGACGAGCTCGCCCAGCTCGTCGTCGCACACGAGGGGTAGCGGCCTGGCCTACTCCGCGCGGATCTTGCTCAGCAGGCGGGCGAAGCTCAACTCGTGGCCGTCCGGGTCGCGGAGGTGGAAGAACCGCTCGCCAAAGCTGGCGTCGCGCGGCGGGAACTCCGGCTCGTACCCCAGCTCGACCGCTCGCGCATGGACGGCGTCGACATCCTCGACGTGGAGGATGACGCGGCCCCACCCCGGCGTGGGCGGGGTCTCGGTCGGCTGGAGGTTCACGTAGCGGTCGTCGAGCTCGAAGCTCGTGAAGCCCGCGTCCGGGCCGCCATAGCGCAGCCGGAACCCCAGCGACTCGTAGAACGTGAACGACCGGGCCATGTCCGTCACGGCCAGCGTGACGGCGCTGATGGTCTCGATCGGCCCGCGGTCGTCGCTCACGACGCCGTCACCGACGCGTCGAGGCTACGAGGGGCGCGGTGCGCTCTCGAAGCTGATCTGGCTGTGTGTGCCATCGCAGAACGGCTTCATGTCGGACTGGCCGCAGCGGCACAGCGCGACGCCTCGGCCCTCCCACGGCAACTCGTTCCCCTCGGCGTCCAGGATCTTCACATCCTCGCCACGGATCACGTACGGCCCGTTGTCGCGCACGCTGACGTCCATCGTCGGCCCCTTCCCCGGAGTGGGTTCGCGTTCGCCTCGCCCGCACTGTAGCACCCATCCGGCGCACGCTCGCGCCTTCGGCTTGCCCGCAGCGCGCGAGGCGGTGACGCTCCGCGCGATGGTCGAAGTCTTCCTCAACGTGATCCTGCCGGTCGTCCTCGTGGCCGCGCTCGCCGGCGCGCTCGACCGCTACCGCCCCATCCCGGTGGAGCCGATCGCGTCGATCGTCTTCTTCCTCTTCACCCCGTCGCTCGTCTTCCACTCGCTCTCGAACACGGAGCTGCCGGCCGAGCTCTCGATACGCATCGTGGCCTTCGCGGTCGTCGTGTTTCTCGCCGGCTACGCGGCCTCGGTCGCCTGGTCACTCGCCCGCAGGCACGACCCCCAGCTGCGCGCGGGCCTCGCGCTCTCCGTGACCTCCGTGAATGCCGGGAACATGGGGTTGCCGGTCACGCTGCTCGCCTTCGGCGACGCGGGGCTCGAGGTGGCCGTGGTGCACTTCATCAGCGTCGCCACGCTCGCCGCCTCAGCCAGCGTCGTGGTCGCCTCGATGGCGGGCGGTTCGGCGCGCGACGCGCTGATCGCGCCGTTCCGTTTCCCCGTGGTCTACGCCGCCGCGGCCGGGCTCGCCGTGAGTGGCTTCGGCATCGAGCTCCCTGTCACCATCGCGGCGCCGGCCGAGTCGCTCGCGGGCGCGGCGGTGCCGGTGATGCTCGTCGTGCTCGGGCTGCAGCTCGGCCGGGGGCTCGGCGGGCGCGGCGACCTCATCGACACGGGCGCGGCGACGGTACTGCGGCTCGCGGCCGGCCCCGCGATCGCCCTCGGCGCGACGTACGTGCTGGGCATCGACGGGACGGCGCAGCGCGTGCTGATCGTGCTGGGCGGCATGCCGACCGCCGTGTTCGCCACCATCCTCGCGACCGAGTTCCGGGCGCGCCCGCAGTTCGTGACGCGCTCCGTGGTCACGTCGACGCTGCTGAGCGTGCTGACGCTCACGGTCCTGATCACGCTCGTGCGCTAGCCGTTCCCGCAAGCGGAGGGGAGCGGTGCGGGCCGGGGCTGCGGGTAATATGGCGAGCGGCCCCCGTCGGACGGGGGCCGCTCCGTTCATGGAGACGCCTCGCGGCGAGCGAGGGCGCGCCCAAGTGTAGGCCACTATCGCGCGGGGGCTAGCGACCCCCCGTCTCCGCCACTCAACGGTGCCAGCCCGCCAACGCTTCGTCAACGCGCGCCCGGAACCTCACGCCATGCCGGGCGGGCGCTGCATCAACTGCAGCGTGTTGCCGTCGGGGTCCTCGAACGTCGCGATGCTGCCGCCCCACGGCTCGGCGCTCGGCTCGCGGATGAACGTCACGCCCGCCGCGCGCAACCGCGCGGCGACGGCCTCGATGTCCTCGACGGCGAGGTTGAGCATCGTGCGACGCGGCTCGTCGCTGAGGTCGTGGACCTCGCTGTGGGCGCTGATGGTGAGGCGGACGTCGCCCCACTGGAAGTTGACGTGGCCCGGCCGGTCGGCACGAGGCGGCAGGCCCAGCGTCCCGACGTAGAAGTCGCGGATCGTGTCGAAGCGGTCCGGGTCGACGCCGATGATGACGCCGATCACGGCGCCGATGTCGCGGGGCGCTGGCTCACTCACGGGACGACCCTGCCGGGGCGCTAGACGGGGAGTTCCTCGGGCGACTCGCCGCGGGCCACGTAGACCGAGCGGACGGCCTCCTCGAGCTCCTCCATGCCACGGTACGAGCGGTTCGGGATCGAGTCGAGCACCGCGAAGACCTCGCGGTCGATACCCCCCTGCATCCGTGAGCGGCGAACGACCTCAATCTTCGACGCGGGGAACTCCAGACCGGCGAATGCGGAGCGGTAGTCGGCCTTGCCTGCGTGAATGACCATCGAGGCGCCTCCTCTCGCCGCACATCTTATCCGCGCTTCCCCGCTGTATCGAGGGGGATCGGCGGGGAACCTCGAAGGTTGGAGCGGGGCGACGACGCTCTGCTATCGTGGCGCCCGTGCCGTACCGGGACATGCCTCGCGAGGGCCGCTGCTACCACTGCCGGGCCACGACGCGCGGCGCGTGCATGCGCTGCGCCCACCTCGTCTGTCGCGCCTGCCAGGAGCGGCACGACGCCGAGTTCGCACACAAGGACTACACCGGATGAGCGACGCCGCCCCCACCACCTCCGCCGACCCCGGCGCACGCGCACGCGCCGCCCTCGACGCCGCAGGTGAGCCGTACGAGGTGATCGAGGTAGACCCCGACCTCGCGGACACCGCCGCGTTCTCCGAGCACTACGGCTACCCGCTCGAGGTCTCCGGCAACACCATCGTGGTCGTCACGAAGCGCGGCGAGCGGCGCTTCTGCGCGTGCGTCGTGCTCGCCAACACCCGGCTCGACGTCAACCACGCGGTGAGACCGCTGCTGGAGACGCGCAAGGCGTCGTTCGCCTCGGCCGAAGAGACGGCGGAGCTGACGGGCATGCTCATCGGCGGCGTCACGCCGTTCGGCCTCCCCGAGGGCCTGCCGATCTACATCGACTCGCGCGTGATGGAGATCGACTCGGTGATCGTCGGCGGCGGCGACCGTTCGACGAAGCTCCAGGTCTCGCCGCAGGCGCTGGCGCGCCTCCCCAACGCCGAGGTCATCGCGGACCTCGCCAACCCGATCGGTTAGCGGCCGCCCGGAACGCCCTCGCTAGTTCTGGCGACCCGGCATCGGGTCGACCGAGCCGGCGAAGCGCGTGCGGAGCAGCGTGACGGGGCCGGCGTGGTGGTGCGTCATGCGCCACGCGTCGCCTTCAAGGACGAATACGTTGGTGGCCGCCAGTGGGGTGCCGTCGACGACCTCGGCGCAGAACACGAGCGCCGTGTCCCCCACGCGGTGCACCACCGGGTCGGCGACGCGGATGTCCGGCGCCGCGGGGTTCTCGAGGATGCCCCGCCAGCTGGCGAGCACGTCGTCGCGGCCGAGCAGCACGGGCCAGCCGGGGTGCGTGCAGGCCACGGGCGCGTCGCTGGCCCAGAGCTCGGCCATCGCGTCCATGTCGCGGTCGGCGAAGGCGCGGTAGAAGGCCTCGTTCGCGGCGAGCACCGCCTCGTCGGTATCGGCCGCCACGGGCCTCAACCAGCCTCGACGGCGACCGCCGGCGTCTCAAACTCGACGCCCGGCAGCGCCGCGCGCAGCTCCTCGACACGCCGCGCGAACGCGGCGTCGTCGAGCACGGGCGTCGAGGCGACCGCGACGGGGTCGGGTGGGAGGTCGAGCATCGGCACCCACGAGGTGCAACTCGCGTACTCGGCCCGCACGGGCACCTCGATTGGGGCGTCCAGGCGGCGGACGCGCAGCACGAGGACGATCAATGGCGCCTTCGGGCGCCAGCGGAAGCGCTGCACCGCGTAGTCCGGCGTCCAGACGTGCAGCCCGTCGAGCGCCTCGACCTGCGCGGGCTCGGTGAGCGCGGCGCTCTGGACGATCTCCGCCCAGCCGTCGAAGCGCAGCGTGCCCGCGGGCGTCGTGGCGGCAATGGCCGTGTCGAGGAGGTGCGAGGCGGCCGGGAGGAGCAGCTCGGGGCGCTGGTGCTCGAAGCTGTCGTAGAGCCAGAAGCGCGTCGCGCGGATGCGGAAGCGGTGGCCCTCCTCGCGGACGCCGCCCTTGCGCAGGTCGATGACCTGTCGCCCATCGAGCAGCGCGCGGTTGACCGCCGCCCACTCCTTGAGCGCGGGGTTCTCGATGTCCGCGGTGAGCTCCAGCGCGGGGTTCGTCATCGCCGCCAGCATACCAGCGGCCGCCCCCCGCCAGCCGGGGCGCGTCGACGCGTTCCGCAGGCGGTGCGATGCTGTCGCCGGGCGGCGAGGAGGCCTCGATGGACCCGCTCGGGGTGGTGCTGACAGCGGGGCTCGGGACGCGGCTGCGGCCGCTCACGCCCGCGACGCCGAAGCCGCTCGTCCCCCTGCTCAACCGCCCGCTCATCGCCTACGCGCTCGACCTCATGCGCGACCTCGGCCTGCGCGAGGTCGCCGTCGTGACCGGTCCCGGCGACGGCCAGACGCGCGAGTACGTCGAGGGCCACGCCCCGTCCGGCCTGCGCGTCTCCGCCGCCGTCCAGCACGAGCCGCGCGGCTCCGGCGACGCTGTCGCCGCGGTCGGCGACGCCCTCGAAGGCCGCACGGTCGTGGTGCTGGCCGTGGACACCGTGCTCACGGGCGTCGACCCGGCGCCCCTCGATGGCTTCGAGGCGAGCGCCGTTACGGCCGGGCTGCTGCTCCAGCGCGTCGAGGACCCGCGCGCCTTCGGCGTGGCGGTGCTCGACGGCGACCGCGTCGTGGACCTCGAGGAGAAGCCGGAGCGCCCGCGCTCCGACCTCGTGCTCGTCGGGCTGTGGGCGCTCGCTCCTGCAGCGGTCGAGCGGGTGCGCACCGACCCATATATCAACGCGAAGGGCGAGTCGGACCTGACCGCCACGGTCGCCGCGATGCTCGCCGAGGGCGCCGACGTGCGCGGCTGGCTCCTCGACGGTGAGTGGCTGGACGGCGGGACGCTCGAAGGCCTGCTGCACGCGCAGTCGCGGCTGCTCGCGCGCCCGGGCGCTGCCGGCATCGCTGTCGACGCGGTCGTGACCAACTCGACGCTCAGGGACCCCGTGCTCGTCGGCTCGGGCGCGCGCGTCGAGGCGAGCGACCTCGCCGAGGTGGTGGTCGGCGACGGCGCCACGCTCGAGGGCGTCACGCTGCGCCGCGCCCTCGTCGCGCCGGGCGCGACGCTGCTTGGCGGGAGCTACTCGGATGTCGTGGTCACGCCCTCGGGCGAGGTGGGCGGGCCGGGCATCGAGCACTGAGCGCTGCTACGGCGGCGGTGGCGCTGCTCACGGAGCGCCCGCAATCGGGTGCGGCGCCTACCGGGCGACGACGGTGAGTGTGAAGGTGCCCGTCCCGTATCCCCACACCTCTATGCGGTAGCTCCCCGAATCGGAAGCTTCCCACCAAGCTCGCGACGCGAGGGAGCCGCCGTAGTCGTCGTTGAACGCCACCTCGTTCCCGCTCGGGTCGTACACCGCCACGGCTGAGTCGGGGAGCGTCCCCAGGATGATGTCCACCTGGTACAGCCGGCCCTGCCTCGCATCGAAGACAAAGGCGGCGATATCGCCTTCGTGGTCCAGCACGCTCCCCACCGGGGTGTCGACGACGACCGCGGTAGCGGCCCGAGCACCCTCGTCGGCTGCGCCCTCGGAGACGGACACCGTCAGGGTGTACGAGCCGGTGTCGTACCCGTAGACCTCGATGTAGTGCGTGCCGGAGTACGTGGCTTCCCAGGTGATACGTGAGGCGAACGAGTCGCCGTAGTCGTCGCTGACGTCCAGCACCGTCCCGCCGGCGTCGTACAGCGTGGCCACGGAGTCGGACAGCGACCCCAGCGCCACGTCGATCTCGTAGAACACCCCTTGCTCGGCCTCGAACGTGAAGATGTCGCTGTCGGCGAAGTCTCCCACGACGCCGCCGACGCTCTCCCCGACCGTGATGGGGGTGGCGGTGGGCAAGCTGTCCGCATGGTCATCGGGGGCGTCTGCCGGATCCGCTCCACCCAACGCATCGGCGAGGCTCGGCACGCACGCCAGCAGCCCCAGGATGAGTTCCGTATCTCCGCCCGAGTCACTCGAGAAGATGTCCGCCGCGCTTTCGACGACCAGTTCATGCAAGCAGGTCCGCTCATCATCGCTCAGTGCGTCGATGTCGAGCCCGACCGCCTCGATGAAGAGGCCCACCCACACGTCGGGAATACATGCGACGAGGCTCGGCCCGAACTCGGCGACGGTCGGGTCGCCTTCGTCGCCGGCTACCAGGGCGACCACGTCGACGCGGGTCAGGGCTTCCTCGATACAGGCCAGTTCGTCGTCATCCGCCTCGAAGTTCACCTCGCCCATCCCCGCGAACAGGACCTCGCGGACGACTGCGCGCGCCGTCGCGGGCGCAAGGCATGAGTACGCCACCACCTCCGAGTCCGGCGTGACGTCCTCGCTCAGCAGCGCCCTCGGCAGGAGTTCCTGTAGTTCAGCCCCGAGTTCGTCGCGTATGCACGTCTGCTCCGTCGTGCTGAGCATGTCGAACAGGTCCCGCCACGTAGTGTCCGGCGTGATCACCAATCCCGGGTCGCCAGGTGTGGCCGCCGGGGTTGCGGGCGTTGGCTGCGACGTCGGGGTAGGCGTTGCGGTGGGAGCCGTGGTGGGCGCTGGCGTGGGGGTGGCGGTCGGCGTCGCCGTGCGGGTGGCGGTCGGCGTCGCCGTGGGTGAGGGCTCGGGCGCCGGTTCCGGCTCGCCGTCCGTGCACGCGGACAGCATCGTCATCACAGCGAGGGTGGCCACCACAACCAGGAGCCGAAGCGGTGCAGCGCGAACATCCATGTGGCTGACCTCACTGGACTACGCGGGCGCGGAGCGCCACGGGCTACACCGCAGTCGTACCATCTTGCCTGCGCGAGTTTCCTGCCGCACCCCGAACGTTTGAACGTCGGCATCGTCAGGCCTGATCGGGCGTCGCAACCACCACACGCCGCCGCTGCTACACTCGACGCCATGACACACGAGGACCTGATCCGTGACCTGCGGGACGCCCTCGGCGACGCGCACGTGCTGCACCTCCCCGAGGACCTGATCGCGTACGAGTACGACGCGACCATCGAGCGTGCGCGGCCCGACGCGGTCGTGTTCCCGGGCTCGACCGCCGACGTCTCGGCGGCGGTCCGCATCGCCAACACGCACGACGTGCCGGTGGTGCCTCGAGGCTCCGGGACGGGGCTCGCGGGCGGCGCGGTCCCGGTCATCGGCGGCGTGCTCGTCGCCATGACGCGCATGCGGCGCATCGTCGAGCTGAACGCGGCGAACCGCATCGCCGTCGTCGAGCCGGGCGTCATCAACCTCGACCTGCAGGCGGCGTGCGAGCCCCACGGGCTGCGCTACGCGCCCGACCCGTCTTCGCAGCGCATCTGCACCATCGGCGGCAACGTCGGCACCAACGCCGGCGGGCCGCACACGCTCGCCCACGGCAGCACGGTCAACCACGTGCTCGGCGTCGAGGTCGTGCTCGCCGACGGCACCGCGACGTGGCTCGGCGGGCGGCAGCCCGACGTGCCCGGCCCGGACCTGCGCGGCGTCTTCTGCGGCTCCGAGGGCACGCTCGGCATCGTGACGCAGATCTGCGTCGCCCTCACCCCGCTCCCGCACGAGGTGCGGACCATGCTCGCCATCTTCGACAGCGTCGAGGTGGCTTCGGAGGCGGTCTCGGCGATCATCAGCGGCGGCGTCGTGCCCATCGCGGTGGAGATGCTGGACCAGGAGATCATCCGCATCGTCGAACCGCAGATGCACGTCGGCTACCCGCTCGACGCGGGCGCGGTCCTGCTCCTCGAGGTCGAGGGGCTGCCCGAGGCCGTCGCCGCCGACGCCGAGCGCGTCGTCGCGGCCTGCGAGCAGGCCGGCGCACGCGAGCTGCGCGTCGCCGAGTCCGCCGAGGAGCGCGAGGGGCTGTGGGAGGGCCGCAAGGGCGGCATCGGCGCGATCGGCGCGAGCTCGCCGAACTTCTACATCCTCGACGGCGTCGTCCCGCGCACGAAGCTGCCCGAGGTGATGTCGCAGGTCAACGCGCTGTCGGCCGAGTACGGGTTCCGCTGCGCGAACATCTTCCACGCCGGCGACGGCAACCTGCACCCCAACATCATGTTCAACGAGCTCGACGAGGGCGCCACCGAGCGCGTGCTGGAGCTGGGCGGCGAGATCATGCGCGTCTGCGTCGAGGCCGGCGGCTCGATCACCGGCGAGCACGGCGTGGGCCTCGAGAAGCGCTCCTACATGGAGTGGATCTTCGACGACGACGCCCTGGACGCGATGGGGCGGCTGCGCCTCGCCTTCGGCGCCGGCGAGCGCTTCAACCCGTGCAAGGTGCTGCCGACAGGCCACGGCTGCGCCTCCGGGCACGCCGCCGAGATGCGCCACCACCTCGCCGCGCCCGGCGTGTACATCTAGCCGCCGTGACCTCCCCGACGGCCGACCTGCGCGAGGCGCTGCCCGCCGAGGGCCAACGCGCCGCCCACGACTACCTCATCGACGGCGCTGCCCCGCAGATCGCGCAGCGGCCCCGGACCCGCGAGGAGGTCGCGGAGCTGCTCACCACGGCCTCGGAGGCCGGGCTCGCGGTCGTGCCGCAGGGCAGCCGCACCTCACTCGACCTCGGGCGGCCGATCGACCGCTACGACGTGGCACTCGACATGCGCGGCCTCGACGGCATCGTTGACTACGAGCCCGCCGACATGACCGTGCAGGTGCAGGCGGGAATGACGCTCCGCGCGCTGCGCTCGCACCTCGCCGAGCACGGCCAGTACCTGCCCGCCGACCCGCCCCCGGGCGACGACGTGACCATCGGGGGGCTGCTGGCCACGGCTCGACCCGGCGCGTGGCGAGGCCACGCGCCCGTGGCGCGCGACCTCGTGATCGGGATGGAGGTCGCGCATCCCGACGGCTCGCTCGTGCGCTCCGGCGGACGCGTGGTCAAGAACGTCAGCGGCTACGACCTGCATCGCCTGCACACGGGCGCGCTCGGCACGCTCGGCGTGATCCTCGAAGCCTCTTTCAAGCTCGTGCCGCTGCCGCCCGCGACGCGGTCGTTCGCCGTGCGACGCGGCAGCGTGCGCGACGCCGCACGGCTCGCGACCGAGCTGCGCGACGCGGCGCTCCCGGCGCGCGCGCTCACCGTCCTCGCGCCCGAGGCCGCGACGAGCCTCGGGCTGCCGGAGCACGCGCACGTGCTCCTTGAACTCGCCGGCTACGAGTCGGCGCTCGACGCCGCGACGCGGCGCGTCGTGGACCTCGCCGAGTCGTCGGGCGTCGGGCCGGAGGAGGCCCCGCCCGCCGGGTGGGAGCGCCTGCGCGCCCTGGCCGGCTCCCCGGACGGCGCCGTGCTGCGGCTCGGCATCCCGGCCACGCGCATCGCCGCGTCGATCGAGGCGGCGCGCGGGCTGGGCGCAACGGCGTGGGGCCACGTCGCCGCCGGCAGCGTCATGGTGCACGCGCCAGCGATCGACGTGACCTCGGTGCGCGTGCTGCGCCGCAACGTCGAGGCCGAGGGTGGCTTCCTCGTCGTCGAGTCGGGGCCGCCCGCGCTGCGCGCGGTGGTCGACCCGCTCGGGAGCGCCACGCGCGACCTCGTCGGCGCGCTCAAGCGGCAGTTCGACCCGAACGGCACCCTGAGCCCGGGCCGCTGGGAGGTGGGACTGTGACCACGGCCGGCCCACCCGAGGTGCCGCGCGCGAGCAGGTTCCGCGGGCCAGACGCCCCCGCGCTGAGCGACCTGCAGAACTGCATTCACTGCGGCTTCTGCCTGCCCGCCTGCCCCACCTACATCGCGACCGGCCACGAGCTCGAGTCGCCTCGCGGCCGGCTGCACCTGATCCGCGGCGTGGTGGAAGGCAAGGTCGATCCGACCCCGCGGCTGCTCTCACACCTCGACCTGTGCCTGCAGTGCCGGGCCTGCGAGACGGCGTGCCCGTCGTCGGTGCCGTACGGCCGCATCATGGAGGACGCCCGCGCCTCGGTGATGGCCGACCCCTCGACGCGTCCGCGCGCGTGGGCGATGCGCGCGCGCGTGCTGCGGCATGTCGTCGCGCGGCCACGCGTGCTGCGCGCGGCGCTCTCCATCGGTCGCCTCTACACGCGCTCGGGCCTCCAGCGCCTGCTGCGCGGCCCGCTCCGCCGGCTGCTGCCGAGGCCGCTCGCCGACCTCGAGGCGCAGGCGCCGACCCTGGACCGGACACCGTTCCGCCGCTCCGGCGAGCTCGTGAGTCGCCGCGGCGCCGGGCCGCGTGTGGCGCTCCTCACCGGCTGCGTCCACGGCGAGCTCTATCCCCAGACACACGAGGCGACCCTGCGCGTCCTCGCGTGGCTCGGCTGCGAGGTCGTCGCGCCGCCGGAGCAGGCCTGCTGCGGCGCCCTCCACGCCCACGCCGGCGACGCCGAGGCCGCGCGCTCCCTCGCCCGACGCAACATCGCGGCGTTCGAGGACGCCGAGGTCGACGCCGTGATCGTGAACGCCGCCGGCTGCGGCGCCGCGATGAAGGAGTACGGCCGCCTCCTCCGCAACGACGACCGCTGGGCGGAGCGCGCGGAGCACTTCGAGTCGACCGTGCAGGACGTGCTGGAGTTCGTGGCGTCGCAGCACTTCGAGCGTGGGCTCGGGCACGTCGACGCGGAAGTGACGTTGCAGGACGCCTGCCACCTGGCGCACGCGCAGGGCATCCGCGACGCGCCCCGCGCGATCCTCGCGGCCATCCCCGGCGTCCGCCTCCACGAGCAGGCCACGCCCGACCGCTGCTGCGGCGCTGCCGGGCTCTACGCCACCGTGCAGGCCGACATGTCGCGCGAGGTGCTCGACGCCAAGCTCGCGGACATCGCCGGCACGGGAGCATCCACCGTCGTGACCTCCAACCCCGGTTGCACGATGCAGATCGAGACGGGGCTGCGGCGCGCGCGCCGCTCCGGCGAGGTGCTGCACCTCATCGAGCTGCTCGACCGCTCCTACGCCGCGGGGGCCGCCGAGCGGGCGCGCGCGTGAGCGGTATCGCGCGAGCAGTGGTCACGGGCTCCTCGGGCTTCGTCGGTAGCCACCTCGCCGCACGACTCGCCGCCAACGGCGGCGCCGTCACCGGCTTCTCCAACGCGCCGCCGAGTCAGCCGCGGCCCGATGGCGTCGCCGAGCACCTCGGCGACGTCCGCGACGCCGACGCCCTCACCAGCGTGATCGGCGGGGCGCGCCCGGAGGTCGTCTTCCACCTCGCCGCCCAGGCCTCCGTCCCCGTCTCGATGCGCGACCCGGTCGCGGACATCGAGGCCAACGTGATCGGCAGCGTGCGCGTGGCGCAGGCAGCGGCCGCCGCCGGGGCGAGGCGGCTCGTCTTCTTCTCGACGGGGGGCGCGCTGTTCGGCCAGCCGGAGACCCTGCCCGCGGGCGAGCACACTCCAATCGAGCCTCAGTCCGTCTACGGGGCCTCGAAGATCGCCGCGGAGCACGAGCTCGGCGCGCTGTGCCGCCATCTCGGCCTCGAGCTGTCCGTGCTGCGGCCGGGGAACATCTACGGCCCCGGCCAGGACGCCGCGGGCGAGTCGGGCGTCGTCGCCATCTTCGCGACGCGCATGCTCGCGGGCGCCGAGGCGACGATCTTCGGCGACGGCAGCCAGCAGCGCGACTACGTCTACGTCGACGACATCGTCGACGCGGCCCTCCTCGCCGCCACCGCCGAGCCCGCGACGTGCGAGGTCGGCTCCGGCGTCGGCACGTCGACGCTCGATATCTTCCAGCACCTCGCCCGGCTCACCGGCTACAGCCGCGAGCCGGTCTTCGCCCCCGAGCGCCCCGGCGACCCGCAGGCGGTCTACCTCGACCCGTCACGGGCGCGAGAGCGCTGGGGGTGGGAGGCGACGACGAGGCTGGAGGATGGGCTGGCGGCGACGGTGGAGTGGTTCCGCGGCCAGGAATAGCCGCACCCGCCACATCGCTCGCGCCCCGCCCCTTCGGCAGATTCACTCGTAGAATGCGGCGCGCGGATGGGCAGCGACGCGGGGCAGGGATAGGCGGGACCATGCGGGAGCTTGCGGGACGAATCTCGGGATCGCGGCCCTTCGAGTACTTCATCATCGCGCTGATCCTCGCCGGCGGCGTGATCCTGGGCCTCGAGACCATCGAGGAGCTCAGGGACCCGCTCCTCCACTGGTTCGAGATAGCGCACTCGGTGATCCTCGGCGTGTTCATCGTCGAGGCGGCCATGAAGATGTTCGCGCTCGCGCCGCGTTCGCACCGCTACTTCGACGACGGCTGGAACATCTTCGACTTCTCGATCATCGTGCTCTCGCTCGTCCCGGCAGTCGGACCGTTCGCGGTGGTCGCGCGGATGGCGCGACTGATGCGCGTGCTCCGCCTTATCTCGGCGATGCCGGAGCTGCGCCTCATCGTCGCGACGCTGGTGCGGTCCATCCCCGGGATGCTGCACATCGTCGTGGTGATGAGCATCCTGACGTACATCTACGCGATCCTCGGCTACCACTTCTTCCACGAGCACGATCCGGAGCACTGGCGGAACCTCGGCATCTCGCTGCTCTCGCTGTTCCGCGTCGTCACGCTCGAGGACTGGACGGACATCATGTACGTGGCGATGGACCTCCACCCGCTCGCCTGGGTGTACTTCCTGAGCTTCGTGGTGCTCGGCTCGTTCGTCACGATCAACCTCTTCATCGCGGTCGTCATCAACAACCTCGACGAGGCGAAGCAGGAGCGCCTGCGACAGCTGGAGACAGCGACGACAGCCGACGAGGTGATCGCGGAGCTCCGGGCGGCGCGCGAGTCCCTCAACCGCCTTGAGCGGAGGTTGGTGGAGGTGCAAAGCCAGGGCGGCGGCTGAGTCGCGCTGAGCCCCCGCCCGCGCCCCGGCGAGTCGCAGCGCCCCGACGCCTACAGCAGCCTCGCCGTGCCGGCGACGTCCCCGGCCACCGTGCCGTCCTTGAGCAGGTGCCGCACGGTCACCCCTCGCGCGACGAGCAGCGGCGCGATCAGCAGCGTGCGGTGGCAATGCGCCGGGTCGCCCTCGGAGCACATCACTGCCGTGCTCGCCTCCCCCGACGCGGCGACGACGCCGTCGAGGGCATCGAGGAGCGGGGGGTGCTGCGCCATCAGCGCGTAGTCCGGCGCCCCATCGGCGGTCCGGAGAGCGGGGTCGTCGGGCCGGCCGCCGAGCGCCGGCTCCCACTCGTACGCGATGCCCGCCGCCTCCGCGGCCTCGGCGATGCGGCGCCGGTTGAAGTGCGGGTGCCAGCGGCTGTACGGCGTCGACCGCACGTCGACGAGACGTGCGACGCCTGCGTCGAGCAGGTGGCGGATGAGCGTGTCCTGCGGCAGGTTGCCGTGGCCCACCGTCAGGATCGTCGGCACGGCCCGCGCCCTACTCGAGGTCCCGTCCCTGCAGGAAGCCGACGCCAAGCGCCGCCGTCCAGGCCACCCACGGGAAGTAGCAGAGCCGCGCCACCGTGATCAACGCGGGCTCGGACGCACTATGCCCGATGATGAGCGCGACGAGGCAGACGACGGATACCGCCGCCACGGCGAGCGCCACGAGCCTGCGCGGCCCCTCGCGGAACAACGACCACAGCCCCAGGTTGAACGTGAGGAACCCGGCCGCGACGGCCATGCTCGAGAGCAGCGCGATCCCCGAATCGACCCGGTAGACCGCGAGCGCCTGGTCCACCTCGGCTGATGAGCCGAGGTCCGTCCCGGCGAGTACGAGCGCCAGCCCGGACACCACGATCCAGCCGAAGACGCCGACGGTCATGAACAGGATGCCCATCCGCGAGAGCGCGGGGGCCATGCTGTCGCCCATGATCGAGCGGTTGATGCCCGACAGCCCGTACAGCATCAGGATCAGGCCAAGCGGCACCATGAGCGCCACCACCTGTGCGATGGCTGCATTCGACGCCATCGCCCGAACCGTTCCGTCGGCGTCGCCGTACTCGACCGGATCGAAGATCAGCGCGCCCGGTTCGAGCAGGAAGAACGACAGCGCCAGGATGGGCCCCACGATGAGACCCCATGCTTCCAGCCTGTGTACGCGAAGTCCCATGCTCCTCTCCCTTCCCGGGGTGGAGCGATTCGCTACCCCGCCCGCACCGGAGTCGCTGCCCGGACGCGCTCGATCAGCTCCGCGGCCACCTCGTAGCGACCGAACGAGGGCATGATGTAGATGCCCGACACCCAGTCGAAGTCGCGTGTCTCCTCGATCTGCTCGTACGCGATCTCCAGGCCCGCCGCAGCGCCGGCGTCGCCAGCCGCGCGCATCCGCTCGCGCACGTCGTCGGGGATGACGACGCCCGCGAGCTCATTGTGGATGAACTCCGTGTGCCGCGACGACATCAGCGGCAGGATCCCCAGCAGCACCGGCACGTCGACGGGCCCGAGCCGCTCGAAGAACCCCGTGAGCGTCGCGAGGTCGTAGACGGGCTGCGTCATCAGCATGTCGCCGCCCTCGTCGAGCTTGGCGCGCACACGGCGCAGCTCGATGTCGATGTCGTCGGCGGTGGGGTTGGCCGCGCACGCGACGAAGAAGTCCGTGGGCCGCCCGAGCGAGTTGCCCGCGAAGTCGACGCCCTCGTTGAGCCGCTTGAGGATGCGCACAAACCCGATCGCATCCACGTCCCACACCGCCGAGGACTCGGAAGCCTCCGGCAGCGGGTCGCCCGTGAGCGCGATGAGGTTGCGGATGCCCAGCGAGTGCGCGCCGAGCAGGTCGGACTGCAACGCCATCAGGTTCCGGTCGCGCGTGGTCTGGTGAATGATCGTCTCGATGCCGACATCGCGCTCGATGCGGAGCGCGAGCGCGAGTGCGCTCATGCGCACGCGCGCCATCGGCGAGTCGCCGATATTGATCGCGTCGGCCCCGGCGTCGCGGAGCATCCCCGCGCCCTCGACGGCCTTGCGCGGGTTGTGCCCGCGGGGCGGGTCGATCTCCACGGAGATGACGTACTGCCCGGCCGCCAGCTTGTCGCGCAGCCGCGAGGGCTCTTCGGGCTCGGGCGGCTCCTCGGCCGGCGGCGGCGCGGTGACGTCGTAGCCGCCGCGCGTGTCGCTGACGGCGAGCGCGGGTTCGCGCGACAGGATCTCGACGGACGCGGGCACCTGCTCGGCCGAGTCGAGTGCGGCGCGCATCGCGCGCGTGTGCGCGGGCGTGGTCCCGCAGCACCCGCCGACGATCGCCGCGCCCAGGTCCTTGGCGCGCAGCGCGAAGTCGGCGAAGTACTCCGGCGACGACGGATAGAACGGCCGCCCGTCGGTGATGCGGGGCAGCCCCGCGTTCGGCGTGACGAAGAGCCGAGCCGTTGGGTCGGCGGCGGCGACCTGTTCGAGCACGTCGAGGGCGGCCCGCGGGCCGACCCCGCAGTTGAGCCCGACCACGTCGGCGCCCTCGGCGATCAGCGTGGGGAGCACCTCGGGGAAGGGCTCGTCGGCCGAGGTAGTGAGCGCCGAGACGAAGTTGAGCGCGGCGACCACCGGCATGTCGGTGAGCTCGCGCGCGGCCGCCAGCGCGATGCGCGCCTCGGCGAGCGAGAGGAACGTCTCGAACACGAGCAGATCGACGCCGCCCTCGATCAGCGCGCCTATCTGCTCGGCGAACTCGTCATGCGCCTGCTCCGGCGTGACCGCCCCGACCGCGAACGCCCGGCCGATCGCGCCGACCGAACCCCCGATGAGCACGTCGACCCCGCGGATCTCGCGGGCGTCGCGCGCCACGCGGGCAGCGTTGAAGTTGACGTCGCGCGTGCGCCCGGCCAGCCCGGCGCGCTCGAGGCGGTCGGGGTTGGCGGCAAAGCTGTTGGTCAGGATGACGTCCGCGCCGGCCTCGATGTAGTCCTCGTGCAGCTGGCGGACGAGGTCACGCGCCTCGATCGCGGCGACGGCGGGCAGCCCCTTCCAGCCGCGCGCGAGCAGCTCGGTGCCCGTCGCGCCGTCGGCGAGCATGACGCCGCGGTCGAGTGCGTCGAGAAACGGGTGGCGCGGCCGAGTCATGGCTGCTCCGATGGGCCGTGAGGCCTTGCTGCGCCGGGACCGGGCCGTCACGCTCAGGCGACGGGCGCGCGCTCCTGCAGCAACCTCTCGATGGTGTCGTAGTCCTGCTGCGAGATCTTGTGGAGGTTGCCGCGGAACGCCATCCCGAGCTTCTTCGGCCCGAACTTCCGCGTCTTGTCCAGCAGGTCCGTGATCTCGCGCACGTCGATGTAGTCGCCCTGCTCCGGGATCACGTGAGGCCTCGTGTGGATGCGGTTCGGGAAGCTCTCGTTCTCCTTGGAGTCGGAGCGCAAGCCGATGTCCGAGGCGTCCTCGAACGCCTCACCGGTGACCTCGACGACCCCGCCGAACTCCACCACCTTCGTCAGGTAGAAGACGATGCGGTCGCCCGGCTGCATCTCGGACGCCTGCTTCGTGCGCGAGGCCTTGAAGGCCGCGACATCGAAGTCGCGCTCGCGCAGCAGCTCGAAGTTGTCGGCCGAGCCGACGACGATCCATGCCTGCATCGCGTGCTCCTTTCGGGGACGCCGAGGTTGCCTCCGGAGGCTGTGATCGATGGTGCGGGAAGCCAAGAGGCCCCGCAAGCGGGGCCCCGGCGGTGTGTACCCGGCTCGCCGCGCCTAGGTGCAGGCCCTCGGTGTGCCCTGCGGCTGGCCCGACGGCGCCTGGAACGAGGAGCCGCAGGCGCAGGAGGCGGCGGCGTTCGGGTTGTAGATGGTGAAGCCCGACTTCATCAGCTCGTCGACGTAGTCGACCTCGGCGCCCCGGATGAGCGGCACCGACTCGGGGTCGACGAGGATGCGGACTCCGTCGGCGGCCTCGATCTGCGTGTCGTCGACCTCGGGCTTGCGGGCCAGGGCCATGCCGTACTGGTAGCCGGAGCAGCCACCGCCGACGACGAACACACGCAGCGCGCCGTCCGGCAGCTCCTTCTCGACGAGCAGTTCGCGCGCCTTCTCGGCAGCGCGGTCGGTGATGGTGACGAGGCCGGTGAGCGGCTCGAACAGCGTGGTCATGGCAATCCCCTCAGGGCAGAGCGCGGCAACGCCGCGCGGCTCGTCCACATGATAGTAGGTCGCGCCGGGCCCGTCTAACGGCCTGCGCGCTCGGATGCTGCCTCAGGCTCGCTCATACAGCACCGTGCCCTCGTGCAGCACCGGGCGAAGGACCGTGCCGATGACGTCGCCCCGCTGCGCGATATGGGATCGCGTCGTGACCACGATGTCCTTCGCCACAGGCAAGTCGCCGAGAGCCACTCCCATATCGACCGCGGCCTCGCGGCGATCTGTGCCGTCCGGCATGACGACGAGCAGATCCACGTCGCTCCACTCCCTGGCGTCACCCCGAGCCCGCGAGCCGAAGAGGATGACACGATCGGGGTCAAACTGATTGGCGAGGCGCTGCACCATCGTGGCAACGACGGCATCGATGTCTGCCGCCCGTTCGCGGCCGGTGGCAGTCACGGCGCGAGCACCACGTACGCGCACGCGAACTCCGCGGGCACCTCGCCACCCTCGTACGGCTCCATGCTGGCGCCGATCAGCGTCTCCAGGAGGCGACGGTCGTGGTCGCAGCGGCCGCCGTGGGCGCGCTCGAACTGCGGGCTGTTCGCGGTCTGCCGCAGCCGCTTGCACGGGCAGTCGCGGCAGAACACGCGCACCTCTCCGCCCTCCTCGATGATCTCGAGGTCGAACCCCTCCTCCTCGAGCAGCCGCGCCGTGTCGTGCGCCCGTTCGGCGGCCGTCGAGCCGTCGACGAGTGGCGCGTACTCGCCCGCGAGGCGGTCGCTGATGCGGTCGAAGACGAGGTCGGCGAGGCCGGCGCCGTCGAGGCCCGACGTGTCGTCGGCGGTCATCGAGGCGATCTCGTGGAGCAGGCGGCGCGTGATGCGCACGTAGTGGTGGCCGAAGAAGTCGGCCCCGGCCTCTGTCAGCGAGAAGGCGTAGCGCGGCCGCCCGGTGCGGCCCCGGACCTGCGAGACGGATACGTAGCCGTCGCGGATCAGCACGTCGAGGTGGCGGCGTACGGTCGCGCCCGCGAGCTCCAGCTCACCGGCAAGCTCCTCGACGGAGCGCGCGTCGTAGTGCCGCAGGATCTCGAGGATCGCCTCGCGCGTGTTGCCGGCCCGGCGCTGCAGCGTCATCGCTTCCACGTTAACGCACGCGGCAACGTCTCGGCCATGCACAGGCATCGAGGGCCCGCCGGGAGCCACCGGTCCGGCACGCACGCGGTATGCTGGATGCGATGACCGAAGCACGCCGCGTCTACCTCGACCACGCCGCCACGACGCCCCCCGCACCGGAGGTCGTCGAGGCGATGCTGCCGTACCTCGGTGAGGTGTGGCACAACCCCTCGTCGATCTACGTCGAGGCGCAGCGCACCGCCCAGGCCATCGACGAGGCGCGTGCCACCGTCGCGTCGTGGATCGGCGCGCAGCCCGAGGAGATCATCTTCACCTCGGGCGGCTCGGAGTCCGACAACCTCGCGCTGCGCGGCGTGCTTGCCGCCAGCCGCGCGCGCGGGCAGCACCTGATCACCAACGCCGCCGAGCACCACGCAGTCCTCGACACCGCAGAGCAGCTTGAGCGCGAGGGCGCCGAGGTCACGCTCGTGGACGTCGGCCCCGACGGCCGCATCGACCCCGCCGTCGTCGCCGACGCCGTGCGCGACGACACGGTGCTCGTCTCGATCATGCACGCCAACAACGAAGTCGGCGCGATGAACGACATCGCCGCCATCAGCCGCGCCGTCCACGAGCGCAACCCCCGCACCGTCGTCCACACCGACGCCGTGCAGTCCGCCGCGCACATGAGCGTCAACGTCGACCGCCTCGGCGTGGACTTGCTCACGCTGACGGCCCACAAGTTCTACGGGCCGAGGGGCGCGGGCGTGCTGTACGCGCGCTCCGGCACGCCGCTCGCGCCGCAGATCCTCGGCGGCGGGCAGGAGTCCAACCGGCGGGCCGGCACCGAGAACACGCCCGGCATCGTAGGGCTCGCCCGCGCCATCGAGGTTGCGCAGGAGCACCGCGAGGCCGACCTCTCGCACGAGCGCGCGCTCCAGCAGCGCCTCATCGAGGAGCTGCCGAAGCGCGTGCCGATGCTCGGCATCACGGGCCCCAGGGACCTCGACCACCGCCTGCCGGGCAACGTCTCGGCCGTCGTCGGGTACGTCGAGGGCGAGTCGATCCTGCTCGCGCTCGACCTCGCGGGCATCGCGGCGTCCTCGGGCTCCGCGTGCACGACCGGGGCCGTCGAGCCCAGCCACGTGCTCGTGGCGATGGGCGTGCCGGGCGAGCTCGCGCGCGGCTCGCTGCGCTTCACCCTGGGCCGCGACAACACCGACGCCGACGTCGACCGCCTGCTCGAGGTGCTCCCGGGCATCATCGAGCGCATGCGCGCGCTCTCGCCGGTGCCGGTCACGGAGGCGCCCGCGGAGTGGGAGCCGTGGCTCGCGAACGGGGCATGACGCTTCCGGGCGCTGCCCGCGCCTCGACGCCCTCGGCGCGTTCCGCTACGATCGCCGCGATCCGGAGCCCCAGGGGCGATAGCCCGATCGACGGTAGCCGGGAGCGAGGAGTGACGCCGTGGTGAGCGACGGAGGCATGAGCCCCGAGACACGGCAGCGGCTGCAGCTCTTCGACACGTCGAGGGACGTGGCTCCGGCCGACCTCGAGGAGGAGCTTCGCAAGAACGTCCTCCTCACCTCGGTCGACCAGGTCATGAACTGGGCGCGCTCCTCCTCGCTGTGGCCGGCGATGTTCGGCCTCGCCTGCTGCGCCATCGAGATGATCGCCAGCGCGACCTCGCGCTACGACATCGCGCGGTTCGGCTCCGAGGTGTTCCGCGCCTCGCCGCGCCAGGCGGACCTGATGATCGTCGCCGGCACCGTGACCTGGAAGATGGCCCCGGCCGTGCGGCGCGTGTACGTCCAGATGGCTGAGCCGAAGTGGGTCATCTCGATGGGCGGCTGCGCGATCATGGGCGGCCCCTTCGCCTACGGTTACTCGGTCCTCCCAGGCGTGAACCTCGTCTCGCCCGTCGACGTGTACGTGCCCGGCTGCCCGCCGCGGCCCGAGTCGCTGCTGCAGGGCCTGATGATGCTGCAGGACAAGATCCGCGAGTTCGGCACCCACGGCGTCCGCGAGCGCCTCGAGCCCGACGGCGACTTCTCGCCGTACCTGCCCGAGGGCGACCCGATCCGCGCCGAGCTCGAATCGCTGTTCCCGCCGTACGAGGGCCTCGACGACCCGATGCGGCGCAGCGGCGGGGTGCCCCTGCTCCAGCGGTAAGCACGCCCGAAGCACTGAGCGATGCCGGGCGGCATACGCCCTGAGGATCCCGGACCTACCCATATCATGATGGTCTACCCGTGTCATGATGATGCGGGGGCAGACGTTCATGAACTCACTAGAGACGCGCAGCTACTTCGGTCAACTGGTGGATCGCCTCGGGATCGCCGTCCTGCTCGTTGTCGCGGTCGGTGCAATGCTGATCTGGGCCTACTATTGGCTGTTGTGGGCCGGTATCGAAGAGTCCCTGCACAAGTACTTCCTCGTCTACACATACGACGCCGAGACCGGACAGGACTCGACCGTCCCGCTGCGGGTGCATATAGACCTCGTGGCCATCCCGCTTGCGGCCATCGCCGCCGCGTGGCTGCGCTGGGGCGCGGGCTGGATCGCCGCATCCCGCGCGAGCCGTGTTGGCCCGCTGCTCCCGCTGCTGGGGGCCGTGGTGCTGTCCGGCGTGTTCTGGTATTGGGCGTGGTGGGTGTACAACCCCCACCATCTGTTCGGGATCCATCCGCAGTTCGGTGTGCAGCGATGGATCAGCGTCGCGCTCATGGCGGGTGCTGGGTACGGAGGGATGATGCTGTTCCCGCGCCTGACGGCGTCGATGGCGGGTGCGGTCGCCGGGCCGGCCCTGTTCGCCGTCCTTGGCTACACCCTTTTCCCGTCGTTCATGGGGGCAGTTTCGGACCTGAATACGATCACGGACGCAGAGGCCCGCCTCGCCGACGCGCTGGCCGGCGCGGGCTTCTTGGGAACCTTAGCCGTAGCTATCGCTGCAATCCTCGCGATGCGCTTCTCGGCGCGCCTGCGCCGGCATCCGCTGAGCTACGCGCTCTGGGTGGGCGCGCTGACGCTCTGCATGGCCGTGTCCGGTACGTTCAACGGGTCGCATCCCGGGATATGAGCCTGCCGATGGAGGAGTAGGAGGTGCCCGGGTAGGAGTTCGTGCAGGTGCGAGAGACGGGCATCGGCCGCAGCCAAGTGGTCGATGGCCTCGGGAGCACCGTCCTGTTCCTCGTCGTGGCCCTCCCGACGACGCTCTTCTGGAGCTACTTCGTCTGGGCGTGGGGCATCGACAACCGGCTCCACCGAAACCCTGTCACGTACTTCGACTACGCGACCGGCCAGTATGAGAGGGTCTTCGCGCGGCATGGGATTGAACTCGTAGCCGTCCCGCTTGCGGCAATCGCCGCCGCCCGGCTGCGCTGGGGTGTGGCGGCATTCGGCGCGCCCCGCGCGAGCGGCAGCCTGTGGCTCCCGCTCCTTGGGACAGCCGCCGTATGCATGGTGATCTGGTACCCCTTACTGCCGAAGAGTGTGCTCGTGATCATCCCGCTTGTGGCTATCGGCGCCGGGATGTTGCGCCAGGCGATCCGGCGCGCGCGTGCCGCGCAGCGGCGCGGATGGCGCGGTATCGGGCCGAACGCCGAGCCTCCTCGCCGCGCAGCATTGTCCTCCGGAGAGGCGATCGAGGCTCCGAGCCAGAATGCCCCGTGGCTTCCACTACTCGGCGCTGCCGTGGCGTTCGCAGTGATCTGGTACCTCGGGTGGTCGTGGTCGGAGGCCCCGCTTCGTGTTCTCGACGAGCTACCAAGCTCGGCGGAGCCGACAGGGCACGTCGTACTGATCGGGCCCGACGAGTTCGGAGTGGTGCGCTGGGTCGGAACCGCGCTTCTGGCGGGTACCGCTTATCTCGGGATGGCGTTTTTTCCGCGGCTCACGGCGGCGCTGGCTGGTGCGGTTGCCGGTCCCGCCCTGTTCGCCGTGGCGGGCTACGTCCTCTTTCCGTCGTTCATGCGCGATCCCGGCGGCCAATTGGCCGACACCCTGGTCACTGCCTCGATGTGCCCGCGCCGGACGCGCGGGCACTTGCGCTGTGTGGCCCGATTGGGTACAAACGTTTAGCACTCAGCACATGAGAGTGCTAACGAGTGCCGCACAGGCGGAAGCAATCGGCGTCGACGGACCAGGAGGGCGGTCCGGCGGCGCTCTTGTAGAGCCCTCAACGCAGGCAGTACGAGGAGTTGTAGCGCATGGCCAAGCATCTACTGTTCGACGAGCAGGCGCGTCACGCACTGCGGACCGGCATCGACCAGCTCGCGGACGCCGTCCGCATCACGCTGGGGCCGCGCGGCCGCAACGTCGTGCTCGACAAGAAGTTCGGCGCACCCACCATCACGAACGACGGTGTGACCATCGCCAAGGAGATCGACCTCGGCGACGAGTTCCAGAACATCGGCGCGCAGCTGGCCAAGGAGATCGCCTCCAAGACCAACGACATCGCCGGTGACGGCACCACGACCGCCACGGTCCTCGGCCAGGCGATCGTCCACGAGGGCCTCAAGAACGTCGCCGCCGGCGCCGACCCCATGGCCCTCAAGCGCGGCATCGAGTCCGGCGCGCGCGCCATCGTCGACCAGATCGGCAAGAACTCGGTAACCGTCACCACGCGTGAGCAGATGGCGCAGGTCGCCTCGATCTCCGCCGCCTCCGGCGAGATCGGCGAACTCATCGGCGACGTGATGGAGGCCGCCGGCAAGGACGGCGTCATCACGGTCGAGGAGTCCAAGGGCATCCAGACCGAGATCGAGTACGTCGAGGGCATGGCCTTCGACCGCGGCTACATCTCGCCGTACTTCGTGACCAACCCCGAGCGCATGGAGTCCGTCATCGACGAGCCGTACATCCTGGTCACCGACCAGAAGATCTCGGCCATCAACGACATCCTCCCGCTGCTCGAGCGGCAGCTCCAGCGCTCCAAGGAGATCGTGGTCATCGGCGAGGACGTCGACGGCGAGGCGCTGGCGACGCTGGCGCTGAACCGCCTGCGCGGCACCATGAACGCCCTCGCGGTCAAGGCGCCGGGCTTCGGCGACCGCCGCAAGGACAACCTCGGCGACATCGCCGCCATCACCGGCGCGCAGCTGATCAGCCCCGAGCTCGGCCGCACCCTCGAGTCGGCGCAGCCCGAGGACCTCGGCCGCGCCCGCCGCATCGTCTCCACCAAGGACGAGACGACGATCATCGAGGGCTACGGCACCTCCGAGCAGATCGAAGAGCGGATCACCATGGTCAAGGCGGCGCTCGACAACGCCACCTCCGACTGGGACCGCGAGAAGCTGCAGGAGCGCATGGGCAAGCTCGCCGGCTCCGTCGCCGTCATCAAGGTCGGCGCGGCCACCGAGGTCGAGCTGACCGAGAAGAAGCACCGCGTCGAGGACGCCCTCTCGGCGACCCGCGCGGCCGTCCAGGAGGGCATCGTCCCCGGCGGCGGCGTCGCGTTCCTCAACACCCTCAACGTGCTCGACGGCGTCGAGCTCGAGGGCGACGAGGCGACCGGCGTGCGCATCCTCCGCCGCGCGCTCGAGGAGCCGCTGCGCCGCATCGCCGCCAACGCCGGCGAGGACGGCTCGGTGATCGTCCGTGAGATCGGGCGCCTCGACCCCGGCCAGGGGTACGACGCCGCGGGCCAGCGCTACGGCGACATGATCGAGTTCGGCATCATCGACCCGGCCCTCGTCACGAAGGCCGCGCTCGAAAACGCCGTCTCCATCGCCGGGATGGTGCTGACCACCAACTGCCTGGTGACCGACAAGCCCGACGCGAACGACGCGGCGGCGCTGGCGGCCGCGCAGGCTGCTGCCGGGGGCATGTACTAGACCCCCAGACGCAGTCGCGACCACTCCGAGGGGCCGGTTCCGCCGGCCCCTCGTCGCGTCCGCGTGAGCCGCGCCGGTGCTACGCTCGAATGGTGGAGCCGAAGACCGGGCGACAGGCAGACCTCGTGGCGCACGCGCGGGCGCTCGCCGCGCAGTTCGCCGTGCGCGCCGCCGAGCACGACCGCGACGGCACCTTCCCGTACGACCACTTCGAGGCAGCCCGCCGTGCGGGCTACACGGCGGCCTCGGTGCCCGCTGAGTACGGCGGCGGCGGGCACGGCCTCGACGATGTCGCGCTCGCGCAGATCGAGCTCGCGAGGGGCGACGGCTCGACCGCGCTCGGCCTGGCGATGCACCTCATGATGTGCGGCACCGAGGGGCAGGCGCGTCAGTGGCCCGAGGCGGCGCGCGAGCGCATCTTCCGGGCCGCGGTGGACGAGGGCGCGCTGCTCAACAACGCCGCCGCCGAAGCGAACCTCGGCTCACCGCAGGGCGGCGGCCGCCCCGAGACCACCGCGACGCCCGACGGCCCCGGCCGCTGGCGCGTGAGTGGCCGCAAGACCTACACCACCGCCGCGCCGGCCCTCACCCACTTCGTCACCTACGTCGCCGTCGAGGACGGCAGCGGCGAGGTCGGCCGTATCGCGGTCCACCGCGACCTCCCCGGGGTGCGCATCGAGGAGACGTGGGACGCGCTCGGCATGCGGGCCAGCGGCTCCCACGACGTGTGCTTCGAGGACGTGCTCGTCACGGACGAGGACTTCTTGACCCGCTCCGACCCGAAGCGCCAGCGCGAGCGGCCCGCGGCATGGTTCGCGATCCTCGTCGGCGCGACGAGCCTCGGCGTGGCCGGGGCGGCGCGCGACTACGCGGTGCGCTTCGCTCGCGAGCGCCGTCCCATCGGGGCGCCCGGCCCCGTCGCCACCGTCCCGCACGTGCGCGAGCAGGTCGGCCGCATGGACGCCGCGCTCATGGCCGCGACGGCGCTGCTCATGCAGACCTCGGAGGCGTGGGAGCGCGACCCCGAGGCGCGGGCGCGCCTCGGCCCGCAGGTGGCGGCGTCGAAGCGCCTCGCCACGAACACCGCCGTCGAGGTCGTCGAGATCGCGATGCGCATCGTCGGCGGGGTCGCGATGCAGCGCTCGGAGCCGCTGGAGCGCTACTTCCGCGACGTGCGCAGCGGGCTCATCAACCCGCCGATCGAGGCGCGCGCGCTGGAGACCATCGCGAGCGCGGCCCTCGACGACCCTGAGTAGCAACCACGCTCCCACTCCGTGAAGGGAGTCCCCGATGAGCCTTCACCGACTTGAGACGGTGCAGGTCCTCCCCGTGAGCCGCGCGGAGGCGTGGGCGTTCTTCTCGAACCCTCGCAACCTCTCGGTGATCACGCCGCCCGACATGGGGTTCGAGATCACTGAGGAGATCCCGGAGCGCGTGCATCCGGGCCTGATCGTGGTCTATCGCGTGCGGCCGCTGCTCGGCATCCCGGTGACGTGGGTGACGGAGATCACGGCGGTGGTGGAGCAGGAGCTGTTCGTCGACGACCAGCGGATCGGGCCGTACCGCTTCTGGCACCACCAGCACCACTTCCGAGCGGTGCCGGAGGGCACCGAGGTGCGGGACATCGTCCACTACGCGCTGCCGTTCGGCCCCCTCGGCGGGCCGGTGAACGCGCGCATCATCGCCCCGCGCCTCCAGGCCATCTTCGACTTCCGCCGAGGCGTCATCGAGCAGCGCTTCGGGCTGGCGCCCCAGCCCCGTTGACCGGCGCTACTCGGCCCAGCGCAGATTCTCGATGAGCATCCAGCCCTCGACGCCGTCCTCGGCCCCGACGTGCGTCCAGTCACCGACGATGTGCGGCGACTGGTACGGCCAGCCGTAGTCGGTGTCGTTCTCGGACGGCACAGCCTCGACGACTGTGCCCGCCGCAAGACATGCGAGGCTGGCGGCCTCGCCTTCCGGGGCCTCGCGCACATGCGCGCAGGACTCATCGCCCGCGACCTCCAACGACATGAGTGGAGTGAACGGTGGACGGTCGACCACGAACGGCAGTGCGGGGACGTATCCGGCGCTCTCGTAGGGCCCGCCGAGGGTGAGGTGCATGCGAAGCTCGGTGCTGGTCAGACCCACGAAGTCCGGTCGTACGCCACGGCGTCAATCGACCCTCGCCCGACATCCCAGGCACTCCCTGGCGCGATTCGGAGCGTGACCCGCGCCGACGCGATTTCGCCACCGGCGTCATCCACGACTCTCGCGCGCAGCACGCGGCACCGCCCGTCGGCGGAATCTTCGTCATCGCCCGCCGCGCAATACGCGAGGTAGAGCGCGAACGGGCGATCCAGACGGTCGGCGCGATCGGGCCCTGGAATCAGTAGGCCCCACCACCAGTGCGCATCTGGTGCAAACACGCCGCCTTGCTCGTCCTCGAGCCTGACGATGCGTGTGTCGTCGCGCGTGTCCAGAGCCAGCCCCGAACCGTCGGACAGCCAGCGGGTCCGTCCCCGGTGAACACTAAAGAGAGCATCCGAAAAGAGCGCCCCTTTGATCCGGAGCCGCTCTTCCCCTGTGGCGGCATCGAAGATCGAGACAGTGGTCAGTCTGCTGAACAGGCCTGGTTCCGCGATCGCTTCTCCTACCGAAAGGAGCACCGTGGCAGCTAACCTGCCGTCCGGGGAGAGGTCGATCCCGCGCCAGGGATCGCAAGGCAGCGAGACGTCCGACAGCGTGCTCAGAGTCCAATCGAGGCGTTCGACGGAACATGTGCCCTCGTCGCTCCGTGAGATCAGGGCGAAGCCATCGCCCGCGTTAGAAACCTGAACGCGGGAGCCCCGCTCAGTGCGAGGCGACGTTCGCGTCCGTATCTTCGCGTCCATGCCCGCACGCAGGTGGACGGAATAGAGCCTGTCATCCCCAGTGTGCGCCGAGCGCATCAGCAGGTGCGTACCGTTCGGGTGTGCCCACCCCCCGAACAAACCGACCGCCTCTGTGAACTCAAACGAGGCGACTGCATGCATCGATGCGTCTATCACCGCGTACATCGATGCGTCTCCTACTGCGTAGTCGCTCCCGGAACCGAACACGAGATGCTCGCCTGCATCAGTGCCCCACCCGAGCAGCGAGGAGAGGTGGGAGGGCGAGTACGCTGCACGCATCAAGGTCATCTCGTCCGGATCCCATGTGTACGACCGCTCGGTCAACCGGTCGTAGAGCACGGGCGTCTCGTCCGAAGGGAAGTACACGAACCGGTTGCCCGGCGAGGGCAGGAGGGGCTCTGGCCACGTCCAGCCCTCGACGCCACCCGTCCCGACGTCGAGGAAGAACAGGCCGAACGCATGGCGGAGCTCGAGCTCCATCTCGTCGCCCCGCTCGAAGAACACGCGACCGAGGGCGTCATGGTCCGTCTCGATCTCATGGATCGCCGGCTGCCAGTGCCGTGGCGGCGGCTTGGGCTCAGGGGTCGGCTTTGCGGCGGTGGTCGGCGCGGGCGTGGGATCGGGTGCGGGAGTGCCCTGCGGGGTGGGCTCGACTGTGGCCGTAGGGGTCGGCGTCGGGGTCGGTGTGGCTGTCTGTGCCGCCGCCGGTTCGGGCGAGGGAGTTGGCGGGGGCGTTGGGAGTACCGTCGCGGTGGGGGTGGGCGGTGCCGTCGCTACCACGCCGGGAGTCGCCGTTGGCGTCGGCGGTGGTGGCTCGTCGCCTCGCTCACACGCCGCGGTGAGCACGGCCACGGCCAGCGCCAGTGTTGCGATGAGCCGGGCGGAGCGCACGTCGTCGACCTCGCCGCTACGGCACGGCGCTGCGGACTGGCGCCCCGGCGCCATTCGCCGCCGCCGACGCCACCCCGTCCCCGTCGAGGGTCCACTCGAACCCACCGAGGCCGCCGTGCGTGAGGCTCGCGGGCGGCATCGCCACGGCCGTGGCGGGCGCTGCGATGGGTGACGCCGGGGCGGCCGGGACGAGGGCTGCGGCGGGGACGGGCGTGGGCGTGGGTGGGGTCATCGCGGCGAGCTGGGCGGCCGTGACCTTCTGCGGCGGCTCGCGCGAGCTCAGGATCGCGGTCGCACCCAGCACGTAGAGCACGATCATCAGGGTCCACGCCGAGACGTACGTGCCGCTCGCGTCGAACAGCACCGAGGCAACCACCGGCCCCACCGCGCCGAACAGGATCCCGGCGGGCATCCCGACGCTGCGCACCGCGCCGATGTGCACGCGGCCGTAGTACTTCGCCCAGATGAACTCGCCGAGCGGCACGCCACCACCGAAGCCGAGCCCCCACAGGAAGAACGCGACGTGCATGAGCGGCAGCAGGCCGAGCCCGGCGGCGGTCAGCTGCAGCACCGAGCCGATGCACAGCAGCCCGTAGCACATCGCCCACAGGACGCGCGGGTGCCACTTCCCCAGCGCCCAGCCCCACAGGATCTTCGCCGCGAGGTTCCCGACGCCAGCGACGCCCACCGCCAGCGCGGCCTCGGTGCGCGTGAAGCCGGCCTCGGTCACGAACGGGATGCCGTGGATCAGCAGCGTGAAGGCCGCCGCGCCGAAGAACGCGAACGCGAGCGTCAGCAGGTAGAACGCGCGCGTGCGCAGCGCCTCGCCGCGCGTGTACGAGTTGAGGCGGTCAAGGTTCAGCGCCTCGGTGTCCGCCGCCGAGGTGCCCGCGCCCCCCTCCCGGCGGCCGTCCGGGAGGTAGCCGTAGTCCTCCGGCTGGCGTCGCATGATCAGCGCCGTCGGGAGCGCGAGCAGGAGCACGGCGACCGCGAGGATCTGGTAGCCCTCGCGCCACCCAAGGCCGTCGACGATGCGCGTCATCACGAACGGGACGAATATCCCGGCGAACGAGATGCCCATCGAGCCGAGGGCGATCGCCCACCCGCGCCCGAGCACGAACCACTTCGAGAGCGCGATGTTCACGACGAGCGGCCCGACGAGCGCCATGCCGAGCCCGACGCCGAACGCCTGCAGCACGATGAACTGCCACAGCTCCGTGACCTGCGAGGTCAGGAACATCGCCGCGGCGAGCGCGACCGTGCCGAAGAGCATGAGCGGCCTCGGGCCGTGGCGGTCCACGAGCGGCCCGACGATGACGCCCGACATGCCGTTGACGGCGTTCGCGCCGGCCGTCGCGATGGTGAAGGCGGCGACGGTCCAGCCCATGTCCTCGGTGACCGGGCTGAGGAACACGCTCATCGAGGCGAAGCCGGCGCCGACGGCCACGAAGGAGCCGATGACTCCGCCGCCGACCATGTACCAGCCGTAGAAGATGCGTGGCTGCGCCGCCGCGCTGGGTGCCATTAGTCCATCCTACGCGCCTCGTCCGGCAGCTTCGCCTGTATCATCGCGCCGCACGAGGGTGCGGGACCCCACACCCGGCGAGCGAGGTGCTGCGATGACCGGGACGATGCCGCTGGACGGCCTGCGCGTGGTCGACCTGACGCGGGGGACGGTCGGACCGTTCTGCACCCGCCTCCTCGGCGACTACGGCGCCGACGTAATCAAGATCGAGCCGCCCGGGGGCGACCCGACGCGCCACACGCCGCCCTTCCACCAGGACGAGCCGGGCGTCGAGCGCTCCGGCCTGTTCCTGTTCCTCAACACCAACAAGCGCAGCGTCGTCCTCGACCTCAAGACCGACGAGGGCCGTGACCACCTGTTGCGGCTGGTGCAGGACGCCGACGCGGTCATCGAGAACTTCAAGCCCGGCGCCATGGAGCGGCTCGGCATCGGCTACGACGTGCTGCACGAGGTGAACCCGATGGTCGTGCTGACCTCGCTCACCAACTTCGGGCAGGACGGCCCCTACCGCGACTACGAGGCGACGGACCTCACGATCTTCGGGATGGGCGGCAACCTGCAGGCCGCGGGCGACGCCGAGCTCGAGCCGGTGAAGACCGCCGGCCGCATGACCGGGTACCACGGCGGCTTCGTCGGCGCGCTCGCCACGATGGTCGCGCTCCACGGCTCGAAGGAGCGCGGCGAGGGCGAGCACGTCGACCTCTCGCTCTTCGAGACGGCGACGCATTCGATCGACGCCCGGCTCGCGCAGCTCATGGGCCACCAGTACACGGGCGGCATCGCCGGACGGTCGGGCGTGGTCTCGCAGGTCGGCTCGGGCGTGTTCCCGTGCATCGACGGCTTCTTCATCATCAGCTCGGGGCCCTCACGCCTCCCGGGCGTGATCCGCATGATCGGCCGCGAGGACCTGCTCGAGCACCCCGACTGGTCGACGGTCACGGCGCGCTCCGCGCCCGAGCGCATCGAGGAGTTCAACGTCCACCTGCTGCCCTTCACGCTGCAGCACACCAAGGCCGAGCTGCGCCAGGCGTGCGAGGACTTCGGCGTCCTCGCCGGCCCCATCAACACCATCGAGGACCTGCTGCAGGACCCCAACTTCGTCGAGCGCGAGTTCTTCCAGACCATCGAGCACCCCGAGACCGGGCCGCTCACGTACCCCGGCTACCACTTCACGCTGCACCGCGACGAGGGTCCGATGCCGCCGCGGCGGCACGCCCCGATGCTCGGCGAGCACACGGACGAGGTGCTGGCCGAGGCGCCCCCGGCGCGGGCGCCCGTCGTGCGCCCGAAGTCCGAGCCCACGCCAGTGATCACCCCGGCCGAGGGCCGGCTGCCCCTCGAAGGCCTGCGCGTCATCGACTTCACGGTGGTGTGGGCAGGTCCCTACTCGACGATGCACCTGGCCGAGTGGGGCGCCGAGGTGATCCGCGTGGAGTCGACCCACTTCGCACCCTCGACGTCCCGGGGGTTCCTCGTGCGGCCGCCGCTGGAGATGGTGCAGGCCGTCGGCCCGACGAACATCACGTACCCCAACAACGAGCCGGGCGAGCGCCCGTGGAACCGCTGGTCCGGGTTCACACACCACGCCCGCAACAAGAAGTCGGTCACCATCGACTACGCCTCGCCGGAGGGCCAGGAGATCCTCGACCGCCTGATCGCGGTCTCCGACGGGCTGATCGAGAACAACCTCCCGCCGAACATCGACCGCAACAACCTCGGCTGGGAGCGGCTGTCGAGCGTGAACCCGCGCATGATCATGGTGCGCGCGCCCGGCTTCGGCATCACCGGGCCGTACCGCCGCTACCGCACGTTCGGGAACCACATGGAGGCGCTCTGCGGGCATCCCGTGATCCGCGCCTACCCCGGCTACAGCCTCGAGCGCGCCCCGAGCGGCGTGCCATCCGACGCGGCCTCGGGCGTCGGCTCGGCGTTCGCCTTCATGAACGGCCTGCGCTACCGCGAGCAGACCGGCAAGGGACTGATGATCGAGCTCGCCACAGCCGAGAACTTCGTCGGCTACATCGGCGAGTTCATCATGGACTACTCGATGAACGGCAGGCAGTGGGAGTACATGGCGAACAGCCACTTCTTCCTCGCCCCGCACAACGTCTACCCGGTCCACGGCATCGACCGCTGGGTCACGATCGCGGTGCGCAACGAGCGCGAGTGGCAGGCGCTGTGCGATTCGATGCGCATGCCCGAGCTTGCCGACGACCCGCGCTTCGCGACCATGGCCGACCGACACGCCAACCGCGGGGAGCTCGACGAGATCATCGCGGGGTGGACGCGGGAGCGCGATCCGTACTGGATCATGCACCGCCTCCAGGCCCTCGGCATTCCGGCAGGCGTGGTGATGACCGAGGCGGACGCCTACGACGACCGCCAGCACCACGCGCGCGACTTCTTCCAGACCGTCGAGAACCCCGACACCGGCATCCAGCGCTACGTGGGGCGCGCGTGGAAGGCCAGCCGCTCGCCGATGGGCGTGACGCGCCACGCGCCGCACCTGGGGCAGGACAACGAGTACGTCTACAAGGAGGTCATGGGCTACTCGGACGCCGAGTACCAGGGCTTCGTCGAGCGCGGCCACATCGGCACGGAGTACGACGCCGACATCCCGTAGCGCGCCCGCTGCGCCTCGTCAGCGCCCGAGGAGCGCGTTGACGCGCCCCATGTCGAGGTGCTCCCGTACGACGGCGGCGAGCCGGTCGAACGCCGCCTCGCGCTGCTCGGCGAACGTAACGCCGGCTTCCGCGTGCTCGCGGCGTCCGAGGGCGCGCAGCAGCGCGGCGCGCACGCCGTCGTTGTGCAGCAGCCCGTGGAGGTACGTCCCGGCGATGCGCCCGTCCGGCGACACAGCGCCGTCGGGCCGGCCGTCGAGGGTGAGCAGCGGACGCGCGTCGCCCTCCCCGGCGTGCTGGCCCATGTGGATCTCGTAGCCCGTCACCGGCTTCCCCGCCGCGCCGGTCCACGGGCCCGCCGACGCGTGCACCTCGCCCGAGGCCTGCCGTGTCGTCTTCGCCGCGACAAAGCGCGTCTCGACGGGCAGCAGGCCGAGGCCGGGCGTCGACGTGCCCGGGGACGCCTCGACGCCCTCGTCGTCGACGAGCCGCTCGCCGAGCATCTGGAAGCCGCCGCAGATCCCGAGCACCGCGCCGCCACGCCCGGCGTGCTCCTCGATCGCGCGGTCGAGGTCCTGCCCGCGCAGCCACTCGAGGTCGGCGACGGTCGCCTTCGTGCCGGGCAGCACCGCGAGGTCCGGCGCGCCCAGCTCCCCGGCATGCCGCACCCAGCGCACACGCACGCCCGGCTCGCGAGCCAGCGGGTCGAAGTCGTCGAAGTTGGCGATGCGCGGCAGCCGCACGACCGCCACGTCCACCTCGGCCGCCCCGGCGTCGGCGACACCCGCCTCGGGGCGTTCGAGGGCGACCGCGTCCTCCTCGGCCACGCCGATGTCATCGATCCACGGGATCACGCCGAGCACCGGCACGTCCGTGCGCCCCTCGATCTCCTCGATCGCCGGGCCGAGCAGCGAGGGGTCGCCGCGGAAGCGGTTGATGACGAACCCACGCACAAGCGCGCGGTCCTCGGGGGGCAGCAGCTCGAGCGTGCCGAGCAGGTGCGCGAACACGCCGCCGCGGTCGATGTCGCCGACGAGCAGCGTCGGCGCCTGCGCGTGGCGTGCGACGCGCATGTTGGTGATGTCCCCGGCGCGCAGGTTCGGCTCGGCGGGGCTGCCCGCCCCCTCGGCTACGACGAGGTCGTAGCGGGCGCGCAGTGCGTCGAGCGCCTCGGCGGCGTCGGGCCAGAGGTCGCGCTTGCGGTTGACGAAGTCGCGGCTGCGGAGCAGCCCCGCGGGCCGGCCGCGCAGCACGAGCTGCGAGGTGCGGTCACCCTGCGGCTTGAGCAGCACCGGGTTCATGTCCACGTGCGGTTCGAGGCCCGCGGCTGCGGCCTGCTCGGCCTGTGCGCGGCCGATCTCGAGGCCGTCGGCGGTGACGGCGGCGTTGTTGGACATGTTCTGCGCCTTGAACGGCGCGACGCGCACGCCGGCCTGCCGGAAGATGCGGCACAGCGCCGCCACGACCACCGACTTCCCCACCGACGAGGCCGTCCCGACGACCATCAGCACCGGCGCGAGGCCGCCCTCGCGCGTCACGCGAGGTCGCCCAGTGCCGCGTCGAGGGCTTCGAGGAGCCGTGGCAGCTCGGAGGCGGCCGGTGTGGCGATCCGTACCCACTCCGGCAGACCGAACGACGCGCAGTCACGCACCTCGATGCCGCGCGCGAGCAGCGCAGCACGCATCGCCGCCGCATCGCCGACCTGCGCGAGCACGAAGTTCGCCCGCGCCGGGCTCACCGCGATGCCGCGCGCGGCGAAGAACCCGTGCATCGCCTCGCGCGTCGCGGCCACCTCGCGCACGACCTCACGGCGCTCGGCGTCGAGGGGCAGCGCGGCGCGGGCCGCCTCGATCGCGGGCGCGCCGACGGCCCACGCGGGCTGGAGCGCGGCAAGGCGCGCGATGAGCGGCGCGGGGCCTGCGACGTAGCCGACTCGCAGGCCGGGAATCGCGTGGAGCTTGGTGAAGGAGTGGACGACGAGCACCGGCAGCCCGTCGCGCACGAGCTTGTTCGCGTCCCACGCGTCCTCGACGAACGGCTCGTAGACCGCGTCGACGAGCAGGACGCCTCGCGCGACACGCAGCACGCGCCGGATCGTCGCCTCATCGACGTAGACGCCTGCGGGGCTGCTCGGGTTCGCGATCAGCGTGAGCAGCGCGCGCGGCGGGTCGTCGGGCGGGGTGAAGTCCGGCGGGGACGCCTCGTGGCGCTCGACCTTGTACCCCGAGGCGAGAGCGGCGCGCTCGTACTCGCCGAACGCGGGGGTGAAGACCGTGCAGGCATCGTCGGGGCCCAGCACGGCTCGCAGCGCGAGGTGGATCGCCTCCGTCGCGCCGGCCGTGATCAGCACCTGGTCCCGCGACACCCCGATCTCCGTCGCTACCTGCCAGCGCAGCGACGACGGGTCGAGGTCCGCGTTCGGCTCCGGGTAGCGGTCGAGCACGGCGCTACGCGCCGCCTCGAGCACGGCGGGGTGCGGCCCGTGCGGGTGCAGGTTCGAGGCGAGGTCGAGGATGGGCTGCTCGCTGCTCACGACCGGCTCCCCACCGCCACGAGCCCAGCGCCGAGGACCGCGCCCGTGATGAGCGCCGCCTCGGTCGCCAGCACGCAGGCGCGCCCGATGTCCTCGTGCGTCGGTTCGCGCAGCCCCTCGCCGAGCGTGTAGTCGCCGCGCTTGCCGAGCCGCACGCCGAGCGCGCCGGCCATCGCGGCCATCGGGTGGCCGGCGTTCGGGCTCGCCGTCCGCCCGGCCTCGAGGCGCCAGTGTCGCACGGCCCTCGCGCCGTCACCCCG
>CAZMCK010000005.1:0-104981 GCA_964565075.1 uncultured Dehalococcoidaceae bacterium | reverse complement strand
AGCGGGAACGGCGGCGGGAGCCCGGCGAGCGAGTAGGCCCCGGGGCCTACCGCGCGTTGTCGCCCAGGCCGCGCAGCTCCGCGACCGCGCCGTCCACGTAGAGGATGCCGATCGCGACGACCATCTGGTCGAGCAGTTGCCGGCGTGCCGCGTTGTTGAGGCGCGCCTCGACGGCCATCTGGTCGACGATCTGCCCGATGGTCGACTGGCCGTCGGCGCCGCGCAGCAGCCTCGCGACGGGGATACTCACCGGCGCGCCCTCGGGGCGTCCTTCCGAGGTGAGCACGAAGCCCCACTCGAACGCATCGCGCTCCAGTATCGGCTTGCGCTCCAGCCGCTCGTCCCGGTCCAGGACGGGGATCGAGGCGGCGATCGCGAGCGGCGAGGACGCCTGTAGCTGCGCCCGCCGCCGCGCCCGCTCGTCCTCGACCTCGCGGACGCTGGTGACGAACGTCGAGGGCGCGTCGCCGCGGTCGAGCACCGCGCGCTCGTAGCCGACCGGCGGCTGCCCCGCGACCATGCGGACGAAGGCGTGCCGAGGGGTGAACTCGTCCTCCTCGGCGATCTGGCGCGCCTCCCAGAAGTAGGAATCGGCGCTGCGATTGCTCGAGTAGAAGAGCTGCGCCAGCCGGTGGAAGCTGTGGTACTGGCCCAGGTAGAGGTCGCGATACGCCTCGGCGGCCGGGCCCTCCAGCGTCGGATCCTTGAGCACGGAGCTCACGTACGCCGCGGCCACCGTGCCGCTTGTCAGCGCGAGGTGCACCCCGGACGAGAACAGCGGGTCGATGAAGCACGCCGCGTCGCCGACGAGGATGTAGCCCGGCCCGACCATCCGGTTCGAGAGGTACGACCAGTCGCGCACGACGTGCGGGCCGTCGACGAGCTTCGCGCCCTGGAGCAGCTCCGAGGTGCGTGACGCCAGGTCGAGCTGCGCCTGGAAGGCGGCCTCCACGCCGTCCTCGCGGATGGCGCGCTGGCCCTCCTCGCTGTCGAGCACGGCGCCGACGCTGGAGACGCCGGTGTGGAGCGGGATCGCCCAGCACCAGCCGTGCTCGTAGGACTCGATGAAGATGTTCGTGTCGTCGGGTTCGGGTAGCGGCGATGCGCCCTCGAAGTAGCCGTAGATGGCGAGGTTGCGGAAGAACTGGTCCCACTCGCGCAGGTCCAGTGCGTGCCCCAGGAGCGCCGTCTGGCCGCTCGCGTCCACCACCCACGACGCCTGCACGAAGCCCTCGGCGCCTTCGTCCGTGCGGTACTCCACGCCGGCGGCGCGGCCGTCGACGAAGGTCACCTCGGTGACCTGGTGGCCCTCACGCACGTCGACGCCGGAGGCGCGGGCGTGGTCCAGGAGGATGTTGTCGAACTCGGAGCGGACCACCTGGAAGGAGGTGGGGTAGCGGTCGCTGACCTCGTCGAAGTACCAGCTCCACGGCTCCAGGTCGGAGCCCCACACCATGGTCGCGCCGCGCTTGCGGACGAACCCGGCGGCCTCGATGGCCGGCATCACGCCCATCACCTCGAGCATGGGGAGGCTCGCGGGCAGGAGCGACTCGCCGATGTGCTCGCGGGGGAAGTGGTCGCGCTCCAGCAGGACGACGCGCAGGCCCTTGCGGGCCAGCATCGTGGCGGCGCTGCTGCCGCCGGGGCCGCCGCCGATCACGACGGCGTCGACGGGCGCGAGCGGCGATGTGGTCACTGGGCGAGCACTCCGTGCATCGCAACCCCCTCGTGCGTTTGGGTGGGCGCGGGTCGGCCGCGCCGGGCCGCGTCGATCCTAGCATCGGGGCCGGGTGCGGGGTCGCGAGCGGGCCGGATCGGCGACTCTGGGCCCAGAAACACCGGTTATGTTCGGAAAATGGCCCGTTTTCGGCTGGAACGCGAGCGATCGTTCCTTTAGGCTCCCCAAATCCGAGGCTGGCAGGAAGCACACAACGAGGGAGGTCCAGCCATGGCCATTGATCAGGAAGAGCGTTTGTCCCGCTTGTGGACGCACTCGGTGGGCAGGCGGACCCTGCTCCGTGGAGGGCTCATCGGAGGCGCCGGCCTTGCGGCCGCGGCACTGATCGGCTGCGGCGGCGGCGACGACGATGACGACGACACCGCCACGACCACCACGACGACGACCACCACGACGACCGCGCAGGCTACCGCCACTGCGGCGCCGAGCGTGAACGTCGCGGACACGACGCAGGACGACGACGAAGACGACGGCGCCACTGCCCAGTCCGACGCGACCGAGACCATCGGCGAACTCGTCCAGGACCCGGCGCTGCCGTACCCGTACAACTTCCCGGAGCCGAACAAGACCCCGCAGTCCGGCGGCATCATGAAGGTGGCGGCGACCTGGAACTTCCAGACGCTCGACCCCACCACCTCGGCCGCGGGCGGCACGGTCACGGTGCCGAACATGGTCTACAACCGCCTGATCGGCTTCAAGCGCGGTCCGGGCGCGGACGTGTTCCAGCCGGAGATCGAGCCCGAGCTGGCCGCCTCGTGGGAGCGTTCCCCGGACGGCCTGACGTTCACGTTCCAGATCCAGGACAACGTGACGTGGCAGAACGTGGCGCCGCTGAACGGCCGCAAGTTCACCGCCGAGGACGCCCGCTACGCGCTCAACCGCTACGCGACCGAGGGCGTCCACAAGTCCTACTACGCCAACGTCGCCGACTTCGAGGCGACCGATGAGCTGACGCTCAAGGTCAACATGGCGGCGGCGACGGCGGACTTCCTGAACCCGCTCGCCAGCAACAAGCAGACCATCTTCCCGCGCGAGACCGTCGACGACGGCACGATCGAGACGGCGGCAATCGGCACCGGCCCGATGATCCTGACGGGTCTGGAGCTCGGTCAGAACGTGCTGTTCGAGAAGAACCCGGACTACTGGGAGAAGGAAGTGCTCCTGGACGGGTTCGAGTTCCTGATCATGCCGGACCACCCGGCCCGCCTCGCGCAGTTCCGCGTCGGCAACATCGACTACGCCTACGGCGTGGTCTCGACGGTGCGTGACCTCAACGAGCTGCTGGAGACGAACCCGGACGTCCAGGTCAACTTCATCCCGATTACGTACAACTCGATCAGCATGGGGCTGAACAACACGCTGGCGAAGTACCAGGACGTGCGTGTCCGCCGCGCCATCGCGATGTCGATCGACCGCCAGGAGATGATCGACATCGTCTACGACGGGTTGGGCAAGGCGCTCAACATCGTCCCGTGGCCGTTCCTGTTCGGCGAGGAGAAGCCCGTCGGCAGCGCCGAGGTCGGGCCGTACCTGCAGTACAACCCGGACGAGGCGAGGAAGCTGCTCGCGGCGGCCGGCGCCGAGGGCCTCAAGATGGAGAACAGCTACTACGCGTACACCAGCGCGCTGGAGCAGATGACGGAGATCGCGCAGGCCCAGATGGCGCGTGTCGGCATCGACGTGGGTGGCGGCAAGGTGGACTACACGGAGTTCAACTCGCAGTGGGTCCCCTCGAAGCTCCCGGACTTCTCGACCTCGGCGTGGAGCACCAGCGGCTACGACGCCGACAACTGGTTCCACGGCCAGGTCCACTCGCAGTCCCCGGGCAACCGCTGGCAGACGAGCGACGCCGAGATCGACGTCTGGGCCGAGGCGCAGCAGGTCGAGCTCGACCCGGCTGCCCGCGCGGACCTGTGGCGCAAGATCTGGGACCGCGACCTCGACCAGGCGTACCGCCCGACGCTGCCGTGGGGCTTCAGCATCGAGGTCTACCAGCCGTGGGTGCGCGGACTGCGCTTCACCGGCACGGCCCCGGGCGACAACAACTCCTACTACACGTGGGGCGACCAGGTGCACTCGGCCTGGATCGACCCGGACGTGGAGGGCCGCTCCGGCTAGCAGTCCTCGACGGCGTGACCAACCTGAGGGGCGGCCATCAGGCCGCCCCTCTTGCGTGTCTCGCGGGTTCCAGGGTCAGGCTCTGCGTTGCAGCCGATCCAGGCGAGCGGCCATACCGCGACGAAGCGCTTTCACATAGGTCGCGCCGTCGAAGTCGCGATCGGTCCAGGCGCCGAAGCTGGCTTCGAGCGCATCCAGCCGGTCGCGCTGAGGCGTCGGATCGTCGTGCGTGTCAGCCACGAAACGCCTTCGTCGTCGGTCGTCGGATTGGTCGGGGAGGCCGGATTTGAACCGGCGACCTCCTGACCCCCAGTCAGGTGCGCTACCAAACTACGCCACTCCCCGACGCGGCGACCCGTCGATGGTAGCAGGCGCCTCGCGGGCGGGCGACGGGGCGTGCATCGCGCTCGCCTACGCGAGCCCCGCGCTGCGTGCGCCGACGATGAGCACGCCGCCCATCGCCGCGATCGCGACGTACTGCGCCACGACCGCGCGCCGCAACTGCAGCGTGAGGTGCGCGTGCAGCAGCCCCGTCGCAAGGAAGAAGGCGAGCAGCAGCGCGAGGGCGCCGAGGTACCCATCGAGCGGCACGTAGTGCAGCGTCCAGCGCAGCTGCGTCACGAGCAGCGCCACGACGCCGGCGAACGCGACCGTGTCGGAGGGGTCGGCGTGCCCGTCGCGCAGCAGTTCCACCGCGAGCAGCCAGGCCGCGAGCGCCACCGCCGCAAGCGCGGGCGCGAGGGCAAGTTCGAAGAGGTAGGTGAGCGAGAACAGCGCGAACACGGTGACGTAGACGGCTGCGCTCGCCACCGGGCGCGCGAACGCCAGCCATGGCTCATGCGGCCGCACGGCGTGGATCTGCGCCACGAGGACCACGCCGAAGCCGAGGCCCGCGACGACGCCGGCGGGCAGCGCCCACCAGCCGCGCACCATCTCCTCGAGCAGCACCGGGATCGCGAGGGCGTAGAGGGCCGGCAGCGCGACCTGCAGCGTGGGGTCGATGCCGAGCGCGACCGAGTCCGAGCGTGCCAGCCGCAACACGCGGTCCGCGCCCACCGCCGCGACCGCGGCTCCGAAGAGCGCCAGCCACGCCGGGGACGGCTCGATCAGCAGGTACATCAGGAACGAGAGCGTCACGACGAACGTCAGCACACCCTCGGGCACGTCGACGATCGGCATCGGGGCGCGTGGACCGGGGTGATCGGCCGGGAACGCGGCGGTCGAGTCCCCGGAGGTCTCGAGGCTGTCGCCAGGATCCGCGACGGGGGGAGAGGCGTCCTCGGGCGTGTCGGGTTCGGCGGGTTCGGTCGGGTTCGTCACTTCACCGGCAAGGACGCGAGCTGGGGCTCCGCCTCGCCGAACATCTCTGCGGCGTTGCGGTACCAGATGCGGTCCGCCTCCTCCTCGGTCAGTTCGAGCTTCGCCATGATCTCGCGCAGGCTCTCGACGTGCGGGCCGATCTCGTGGTCGCCGCAGTCGGAGCCCCACACGAGCTTCTCGACGCCGATCTCCTTGCCGATCAGCCCGCGCTCGTAGGCGTGGCGCTCGATGGTCTCCCCGCCGGAGAGGTCGAACACCACGTTGTGCCGCCAGCGGGCGACCGAGGCGGCCTCGTCGTAGTTGCCGGTGCCGCCCATGTGGGCGCCGATGATCGGCAGGTCGGGGAAGTTGTTGGCGATGGTGTCGAGGTGGAACGGGCGCATGCGCATCGCCGAGACGTCGCGTGGCATGCGGCCGCGGAACTCACGCCACCGCATGAGCGACTCGGCGGCCTGCGGGTCGCGGCGGGGGTGCGTGATCGCGTAGTCGACGCCGCCGCCGATGACGCCGCAGTGGAAGAGGACCGGCATGTGCAGGTCCTCGGCCTCCTGGTAGATGTGGAAGTAGGCGTAGTCGTCGTAGGCGAGGCGCGAGCCGATGATCTTGAGGCCGCGGTAGCCCATCCCGTGGAGCTGCGTGACGCGCCCGCGCGGCGTGTCGTCCACCATGATGTGGGCGACGGGGACCATCAGGTCCTCGTGGCGGCGCAGGTAGTCCAGCGCCTCCTCGTGGCTGGGGCCGAACTCCGGCCGCCCGCCCGAGAGCACCGAGGCGCGTACCACGCCGGCGGCGCGCAGCGCGGCGGCGCGGCTGTCGATGGCCGCCGTGTGGTCGTTGTTGTCGGGGTCTTCCCAGTTGCGCGGGAAGTGGCAGTGGACGTCCCAGATCACGGTGTGGGGCCCCCTCGAAGCGTCGTGAACGCGGTCACCGGAGGATAGCTCACGGCCGACGTACGGTCTGGACGGCGCGTACCTCGAAGCCCATCCGCTCCCAGAACGCGAGCGCGGGCGTGTTGCGCGAGAGCACCGACGCTTCGACCAGCGTCACCCCCTCGGCGCGCTGCCGAGCCAGCCACGCCTCGACGGCCCCGCGGCCCACGCCGAGGCGCCGGAAGGACGGCGCGACGTAGCACTCGATCACCTCGCCGACCATGCGGTCCTCCTCGGGCCAGTCGGGCACGACGCGCGAGATCAGGAAGCCCGCCCGTGCGCCGTCGGCAGCGATCCACTCGATGCGCTGCCCGCCGGGGTCGTCCTCGAACGCGAGGGCGTACTCCTCGGGCCGTGGCGCCGGGTCCCACGGCAACTCGTAGGCGTCGAGTTCGTGCAGGTAGTCGGCGAGCATCGCCACGAAGTCCGCCTGCTCGCCGGCGGCGACGCTCCGCAGCTCAACGGCGGTCATGCGCGCGTCCCGGCTGCCGCCGGCTCGCGCGCGGACGCCGCGCCCGACTGCGAGGTGGCGAGGAGGCGCAACAGCAGCTCGACGGAGTGCAGCCAGTCCTCGCCGAGACGGTCGCGGACCACGCGCAGCTGCGTGCGGCCCACCTCGATCGCCGCGGGGAGCGCGGGCAGGCTACGCCGGCTGAACGGGCTGTCCTCGGCGGCGCCGAGGACGATCACGTCGCGCTCCATGCGGACCGCCGTGACGCGCGCCGCGCCCGCCGCCAGGCGGACGCGCACCAGCCCGAGCAGCTGCTCGAGCGGGGGCGGCGGTACGCCGAACCGGTCGTCGACTTCCGCGCGCAGGTCGGCGGCGGCTTCGAGCGAGCGCAGCCCGGCGATGCGCTGGTAGAGCGCCACGCGCGCCTCGATGTCTTCCATGTACGACTCGGGGATGTACGCGGTCACCGGCAGGTCGACGGAGACGGGCGGCGGCGCGGCCACCGGCGGCTCGCCGTCGTGCGCGGCGCGCTGCTCTGCGACGGCCTCGGCGAGCATCTGCGTGTAGAGGTCGAAGCCGACCGAGGCGATCTGACCGCTCTGCTCCGCGCCGAGCAGGTTGCCCGCGCCGCGGATCTCGAGGTCGCGCAGCGCCACCTGGAAGCCCGCGCCCAGCTCGGTCGCCTCGAAGATCGTGGCGAGGCGCTGCTGCTGCACCTCGCTGAGCACCCGGTCGCGGCGGTGCAGGAGGTAGGCGTGCGCCTGCTGCGCCCCGCGACCGACGCGCCCTCGCAGCTGGTAGAGCTGCGCCATGCCGAGCAGCTCGGCGCGGTCGATGATGAGCGTGTTCACGTTCGGGATGTCGATGCCGGATTCGATGATCGTCGTGCAGATCAGCACGTCGGCCTCGCCGGCCGCAAAGCGCTCCATCACGCGCCTGAGCACGGCCTTCGGCATCTGGCCGTGGCCGACGATCACGCGCGCCTCCGGCGCGAGCGCGCGCACCTGCTCCGCGACGCGGTCGATGGTGTGGACGCGGTTATGAACGAGGTAGATCTGACCGCCGCGCTCAAGCTCGTTGAGGATCGCGTCGCGCACCAGAGCGTCGTCCCACTCGGCGACGAAGGTCTGGACGGGCAGGCGGTCCTCGGGCGCCGTGTCCATCGGCGACATGTCGCGGATGCCGGCCAGCGACATGTGCAGCGTGCGCGGGATCGGCGTCGCCGAGAGCGTGAGCACGTCGACCTCCAGCCGCATCCGCTTGAGCCGCTCCTTGTGGCCGACCCCGAAGCGCTGCTCCTCGTCGATCACGACGAGCCCGAGGTTCCCGAACTCGATGCCCGCCTGGAGCAGCCGGTGCGTGCCGATCACGATGTCGATCTCGCCCGAGCGCAGGCCCGAGGCGACCTCGCGCGCCTCGGCGTCGGTTCGGAACCGCGAGAGCACCTCTATGCTCACGGGGAAGGGCGCGAGGCGCTCGCGGAACGTGCGCTCGTGCTGCTGCGCGAGCACGGTGGTGGGTACCAGGACGGCGACCTGGTAGCCGTCCTGGACGGCCTTGAAGGCGGCGCGCACAGCGACCTCGGTCTTCCCGAACCCGACGTCACCGAGGACGATGCGGTCCATCGGCCGGACTGCTTCCATGTCCTCCTTGACCGCGGTGATCGCGGCGGCCTGGTCCTGGGTCTCCTCGTAGGGGAAGGCCGCCTCCATCTCGCGCTGCCACTCGGTGTCCGCGCCGAAGGCGTGACCGCGTAGCAGCTGGCGCGCGGCGTAGAGCCGCAGCAGGTCGGCGGCGACGTCGCCCACGGCCTCGCGCACCCTCGCGCGCGTGCGCGCCCACTCCTGCGTGCCGAGCCGCGTGAGCCGCGGGATATGCCCCGAGGACGCCACGTAGCGCGTGATGCGGTCGACCTGCTCGATCGGGACGTAGAGGCGGTCGTCGCCGGCGTAGTTGAGCTGGATGTAGTCGCGCTGCTCGTCGCCGACCGCACGGCGCACGATGCCGGCGAAGCGCGCGATGCCGTGCTCCGAGTGCACGGCGAAGTCGCCGGGGGAGACATCGGCCAGGAACTGCGCGCGATGCGACGCCGACTGCCGCAGCGCGCGGCGCTTGCGCACGAAGCCCATGAGCTCCGCGTCCGTGGCGAGCGCCACGCGGCCCTCGGGCGTCTCGATCCGCCACCCACCGGGCAGCGAGCCCTGCACGAGTGCGAGCGACCCCGCCTCGGGCGGCGCGTCGAGGCGGTCGAGGACCGTCGTGTCGAGGCCTGCCTCGCCGAGCAGTTCGCCGAAGCGCTGCGCCTGCTGTGTCAGCACGACGATGCGGTCGCCGCGCGGCACGCTGCGTACGAGCTCCCTCGCCGCGGCCTGGAGCCGCCCCGCATAGGCGTCGTGCGGTGCGAACGGCACGCGATAGCCGTCGCGCTCGCGGCCGGTCGCCCAGCGTTCGAGGTCGGCGCGCGGTGCCCGCTGGTCGAGTTCGCGGATGAGCGCCTGCTCCTCGAGGTGGGGGAGCGGCGCCTCCGGCCCGAGGTCGCCCACGGCGACAAGCTGGTCGCGGCGCTCGGCAGCCAGCGCGTCCTGCTCGGCGGCGGCGGCGAAGACAGAGTCGGGTTCGTCGACGATCACGAGCGCCCCGGGCCCGAGATGGTCGAGCACCGTCGACCCGGCGGCGAGCGGGCCGTAGCGGGCGGGTGCGGGCAGCTCGCCGCGCCGGAGGGCCGCCAGCTCCTCGGCGGCGAGGTCGTCGAGGGCGCGGCGGCGCGCGGGCTCCAGGTGGCCGGCAAGCTCGCTGAGCGCCTCGCGGCCCGGGAACCACTCGCCGGCCGGGCCGATGTGTACGGCCTCGGCCTGCTCGATCGTGCGCTGCGTGTCGGCGTCGAAGCGGCGGATCGACTCGACCTCATCGCCGAAGAGCTCGATACGCACGGGCGTGGGTTCGGTGGGCGGGAACACGTCGAGGAGGCCGCCGCGCCGCGCGACCTGACCCGGCTGCTCGACGAGCGGGCCCACCTCGTACCCCGCACCGACGAGGCGCATCGCAAGCTCCTCCAGGGTGACGCGGTCGCCGACAGCGAGGCGGGCGGGGCCGGCGCCAAGGTCGGCGGGCCGGGCGGTGGGGCCGGTCACGGCGGCGGCCGAGGCGATCACCAGCGGTGGCGGGCCGCTGCCTCCGGCACGGGCGAGCCGGGCCAGCACGTCGAGGCGGCGCTGCGTGACATCGGTCGGGGCGTCCTCGCGCGCGTACGGGAGGCCGGTACGGGCGGGGAAGACGACGGCGGCGTCGCCGGCCCATGCGCGCAGCGCGTCCAGGGCGGCGTCGGCGTCCGTCTCGCGCGGGACCACGAGCAGCGCGGGCGTCCGCAGCCTGCGCCACAGCCACGCGGCAACGGTCGTCTTCGCGGCGTCGATGACGCCGATGGTTGCGCGTCCGCCCGAGCCGAGGTGGGCGGCGGACGCCGCGAGCGGCTCGACGCGGTCGAGGCTGCCGAGCAGGGGGGCGAGCTGCAGGGTGGGCTCCTCGCTGCGAGCGGCGGCTCGCCACGGGCGTGCCGGGGGGCACGCCGAAGCAGGGGCGCTCCCCGTGGGAGTCCCCTGCGGTCGCGACCGCTCGCCCATCCAGTGTAGACGCCCGCCCCGTACGGGCGCGGGGTGGCTACGCCCGCCGGTTGAGCCGGTTCATCGCCGCCTCGACACCCTCGACGGCCGCAAGCTCGATGGCGTCTGCCACCTCCGCGATGGCCGTGTCGAGGGCAGCCCGCTCCTCCGCGCCGGGACGCGACAGCACCCAGTCGGCGACGCGGTCGGGATCGCGCACTGGACGGCCGCGGCTGAGTTCGCCGTCCGGGTCGTCGGGGTCGGGGTCGTACGGGCGGTCGATGCCGATGCGGACGCGCGGGAAGTCGCCGCCCCCGAGCGCGTCGAGGATCGATCGCATGCCGTTGTTGCCGCCGTGCCCGCCGTGCGGCCGCATGCGCACGCGCGCGAGCGGCATGTCGATGTCGTCGTGGACCACGAGGAGTTGACCCCGTGCCAGCCGCAGCCGTCGCAGCTCGGATGCGACGGCGGGGCCGCTCTCGTTGTACCAGCTGCGCGGCGCGGCGACGTGCAGCGCACGGCCGCCCACCTCGACGGTCGCGCGCCACACGCGCGTGTCGCGGGCGAGCGCGACGCCGTGGCGTTCGGCGAGCCGCTGGATGGTCCACATGCCGACGTTGTGACGCGTGCCCTCGTACTCCGGGCCCGGGTTGCCCAGGCCGACGATGAGCCGCGGGCGCGGGGCCTCGCCCGGCTCGTCCGCGGCGTCGACGGTGTCCGGCTCGCCGGGCTCGGGGCGCGGAGCGCCGACGCGGTCGCGGAAGGCGGCGAAACGGCGTCGCAGGCCCATGCGCCCATCGTCGGGCGCGGTGCATCCCCGCGCAACGCGCGGGCGAGGACGGCGTGATCGAGCCTTGTGGCGGGCCGATCGCGCTGCCGCGCGTTCCGTCAACGTGCTGTATGATCCGCGCGCCTCGCGACCGGCGGGGCTGAAGCGAGGAGACGCCTCCAAGATGAGCGATGGGAACGGGCCGATCGCGGCCGCGCGTGCGGACGGTCGCACGCTGCTGACCGAGGTCGAGTCCAAGCAACTGCTGCACGAAGCCGGGATCAACGTCACGCAGGCTCGCCTCGCGACGAGCGCCGACGACGCCGTGGCCGCCGCCGATGACATCGGCTACCCGGCGGTCCTCAAGGTCGTCTCCGGCGACATCGCCCACAAGTCCGATGTCGGCGGCGTCGAGCTCAACCTCGGCGACGGTGACGCGGTCCGCGAGGCCTACGACCGCATGATGGCCGCAGTGGCGGAGAACGCCCCCGGTTCGAGCGTCGACGGCGTCTCCGTGCAGCAGATGGCCGCACAGGGCACCGAGGTCATCATCGGCACCACCACGGACCCGCAGTTCGGCCCCGTCCTGGCCTTCGGCCTCGGCGGCATCATGGTCGAGGTGCTCCAGGACGTGGCGTTCCGCATCGTCCCGCTGGAGGCCCGCGACGCGCGCCAGATCGTGCGCGAGATTCGCGGCTACCCGGTGCTCGAGGGCGTGCGCGGCCAGGCCGGCGCCGACCTCGATGCGCTGGAGTCGATGATCCTCCAGGTCTCGGAGTTCGCGAACGAGAACCCCGAGGTCGCGGAACTCGACCTGAACCCCGTCTTCGCGTACCCCGACGGCGCCATCGCCGTCGACGCGCGCGTCGTCCTCGCCGGGGAGTAGCGTCATGGCCGTTGACCGCGACCGCCTGCACCGCACGCTGACCCCTCGCTCCGTCGCCGTCGTGGGGGCGAAGGGCCCCGACTTCGGCTGGCTGGAGAACAACCGCAACTTCGTCGGCCCGCTCTACTCGGTGCAGCTCGACCCGAACGAGATCACCGAGATCGAGAAGCGCGGCTTCACTAACTACCTCAAGCTCGAGGAGGTCCCCGAGGACATCGACCTCGTCATCTGCGCGGTGCCGCGGCCGATCGTGCCGTTCATCGTCGCCGACTCGATCACGAAGAACGTCGGCGGCATGGCGATCTTCTCGGCCGGCTTCACGGAGACCGGCGACGAGGAGGCAGCCGCGCTCGAGGAGCGCATCGTCCAGCTCGCCAACGACGCGGGCATGCCGATCGTCGGGCCCAACTGCATGGGCGTGTACAACCGCCGCCAGGGCGTCAAGTTCAGCGACGGCGTCGACCACGGCGACGGCGGCAGCGTCTCGATCATGGGCCAGAGCGGCACGCACACCATCGGCGCCACCACCATGGCGCAGCGCGTCGGCATCCCCGTGAGCCGCGGCATCTCCTTCGGCAACGCCAGCGTCGTCAACGAAGCCGACTACATGGAGTACCTCCGTGACGACCCCGACACCGAGGTCATCGGCGTCTACCTGGAGGGGTTGAAGGACGGCCGGCGCTTCTTCGAGGCGCTGCGCTCCACCACCCCGAAGAAGCCCGTCGTGATCTGGAAGGGCGGCCAGACCTCCGCCGGCCAGCGCGCGACGCGCTCGCACACCGCCTCGCTGGCGACGCCGATGGCGACCTGGAACGCGCTCATCGAGCAGACGGGCGCGATCCCCGCGAACTCCGTCGACGAGCTGGTTGACGCGTTGCAGGTGCTGGTCCACGCCAGCGCCCCGCGCGGACGCCGCCTCGCGCTCATGGCGATGACCGGCGGCCAGTCGGTCGCTATCTCCGACGCCTTCGGCCGGCAGGGCCTCGAGGTGCCGGAGCTTGCCGACAAGACCTACGAGACGATCGGCGAGTTCTTCAACGTCATCGGCGGCTCGTTCCGCAACCCGTTCGACATGGCGAACACCATCGGCATGGCGGGCGACTCAGGGAACCTCGCGCGCATCATGGGCGCGGTCAGCGAGGACCCGAACATCGACGCGATGGTGTTCGAGTTCTCGGCCGGCTTCTTCGCGCGGATGTGGGCGGACGAGCCGGAGCGCCTCGAGGAGATGCTCGATGAGCTCGACGGGTTCCGCGAGCGGACGGGCCTGCCGCTGGTGACGGTGATGCACGCCGGCGCGATCGACGAAGAGGTGATCCCGATCCGCGACCAGGTGGTCGCGCGCGGCTTCGCCGTCTTCCCCAGCTTCGACCGCGCGGCCCTCGCGCTGTCGCGGGTGATCAAGTACCACGAGTGGGTGACGGAGGCGGGCAGCTAGCTCAACCTCCTCGACCCTTCGCAAGATGCAGAAGCCCCCGCTCCGGCGGGGGCTTCTGCGAGAGTTCCCTTCAGCGGACCCCGGGCGGAAGTTGCTCGCTGAGGGCGCGCCCGGGCCACCCCTTAACCTCGCCGGTATTCGCGAGAGTCGGAAATCCGGTCGAGATGCCTCGGGCCACGTACCCGTGCAGTGATCCATCCATGGCCATCTGGACTCCGGGCCCACGCTCGTGGCGTCTCAAGGCGATGTGGGCGAAGACTGCCTCCTTGATGAAGCTGCTGATTCGCTCGTTGGTGCGATTCACCTCGCTCCGGAGCACCCGCATCTCATCTCCGTTGAAGCGGATGGATACCACACCGCCTATCGGCCTCCGCACATCAACGACGACCTCCTCCTCGTCGAGGATGCTTCCGAAGTCGGTCTCGTTCATGTTCGTCGCCCCCTCGCCTGCTCGTATCGCGCTTGCTCGTCCTTGCTCGCAGGCCATCCGGTGATCACGTGTGAACCCCCAGTGGAGTCGGGGTACTCGATGATAATCGTCAGCACCCGTCCCGACCGATCGGGTCCCACCATCCTTAAGCGCGGAGGTCGCTCCACCACTCCTCCCTCGGGTCGTTGTTCCAGCCGTGAGCGTTGCCGAAAGAACCGCGGCTGCTCCTCCAGAACCTGGAACGCATGCTCGACTCGAAGTCCGTGCGCCGCAAGCTCTTCATCTGTCGCGTCGTTCCAGTGGAGATCCGTTACGAACAGATGGCGGCGCCTCTCTGCCGAGAGTAGTGCATTATAAGATGTAGTACATTCAGTCGGGAGGCCCGATGCAGGTCGACACGTTCATGCTTGCGAATGCTGCCGAAGTCCATGACGGGACGGTCTCAGTTCTCGGCGGTGGGTGGACGCGTTGCTGGCCAGATTCGGGTCAAGCCTACCCATTCCAGAGAAGCATCATTGTCGTGATCGGGATTCGTGTCGAATCCAGCGAGATCAACGTCGAGCATGGCTTTCGCCTGGAAATCCGGGACTCTGCGGGAATAGTGCTGGGCCCTGGGCAGGCGGATGGGACCTTCAATGTCGCTCATGATGGCGACCTGACTCCTGGGATGAGTCAGTTGCTCCAGATCGCAGGTGCGCTCTCGGTTGAAATCCCATCGCCGGGTGTCTACTCGGTCGTTCTGGTCGTGAATGGCTCCGAGGTCCGACGGATAGCTTTCGAAGCGCTGGGGGAGCCGCCACCATCGCAGGCCTGAGCACCTCCGGCCGGAACTGTGTACGCGCTTTACGCTAACGATGTTGGCAACTACCATCGCGTACGCACGTGAGCAGTTTCCGCGCCGACAGGAGTGATCCCGTGCCTGATTCCCCATTCGACGACTACCTCGACCTTGTCGAGGCGGCCGGCGAGCTTGGCATCCACCCCCAGAGCCTGCGACGCCTCATCAAGCAGAAGCGCGTCCCCGCCGTGCTCTTCGCCGGCAAGTACCTCATCGAGCGCGACAAGCTCGAGATGTTCAAGGCCAACTACGACCCCAGGCCGGGCCGCAAGCCGATCCGCCGCCTGCTCTAGTCGCGGTCGTTCCCGCCACTACCCCCGTCGACGCGAGGTACGGGCGCGCCCGGCTCGGCCCGCACGGCCCTGCCGGGCGCCGAGCCGCGTGATCAGCAGCTCCAGCGCCAGCGCGTCCGGGAAGCGTCCCGTCTTCACCGCGTGGTCGGCCGCCTCGACGGCGCGCAGCCCGTCCTCGGCGGCGGCGAGGCCGAGCGCGGCCGCCTGGTCGACGAGCTTGCCGAGCGGGAAGGGGTGCGAGATCCCCGTCGCCTCGCCGATCGTCTCGCGCGGCGCGCCCTCCTCGATCAGCGCGGCGGCGCGCACGAGGTTGCGAAGCTGCCGCGCGATCAGCCCCTGGATCCGCGCCGGGGGGTCGCTGCCGCGGTCGAGCATGCGGCGCAGCCGCACGAGCGCGGCCGGGGTGCGTCCCGTCACCGCGTCGTCGACGAGCGCGAACACGTCCTCCTCGCGCGCGGCGGTGGTGAGCAGATCGACGTCGTCCGCGGTGATGGCCCGTCCCTGCGCGTACTGCGCGAGCTTGTCGAGCTCCCCGCTCAGCGCCCATAGGTCTGCGCCGATCAGCTCGCTCAGCCGGGCAGCGGCGGGAGCCTCGATGCGCACGCCGCTCGCCTCGGCGCGCTCCCGCAGCCACGAGGCGACCTCGTTGCCGCCGCGCCCACCGAGCCGCAGCTCGGCGAACTGCCGGAAGTCGACGCCGTCGAGCGCGCGCAGGGCCCGCAGCAGCGGCGAGCGGCCCAGCGCCTGGCGCTGCTCGCGCTGCCTCGCGGGCTCAAGGAGCACGAGGTGGCTGGTCTCGGGCATGCCCGGCAGCGCGTCGACGAGCGGCTGCCACTCCGTGGCGACGCCGCGTCCCGCGCCGAGCGAGGCGAGCAGGCCCTCGACCACCACGAGCCGCGCCTGCGCGAGGAACGGTATGGTCGAGGCGAGTTCGATGAGCTGGCCGGGCGTCGCGCCGCGGGCGGGCACCTCGGTGGTGTTGAGCGAGAGCATCCCGTCGGTGTCGAGGCGGATGCGCAACTCGCGGTACGCCTCGTGCAGGCGGAACTCATCGGAGCCGCGGTTGGCCTGCGTCGAGCCGGTGTAGATGTGCAGCACGCGCGCCTCGCCCGTCCCGTCTGCTCAGTCGATGTCCAGCCGCCAGCCGAGCCACGCGGCGGCCGTGGCGGCGACGAAGATGGGCGCGCCCGGCCACAGCAGCTGGCCGAGGAAGCGACCCATCGCGTCGGCCTCGGCGGTGACGGCGCCGTAGAGCGCCCACAGCAGCGCGACGCCGACGCCCGGCAGGAACAGCCACCAGTGGAAGTTGGGCTGGCCGTCGGTGAGCAGGGGCGAGCGCAGCCGGCCGGAGGACTCCTGGCCGTCGTCGCCGTCGTCGTTCGCCATCGTGGTCCCTCGATGTGTCCCGTTGCCGTGCTGATCCTATCCGGCCGGGGCGTCGGGGAGAGCGACGAGTTGTGCAAGTGGAGTGTGGAAAGTCGGCGCCGGGGGATGGCGCTACGGGAAGAGGTCCATCTCCGGCGGCCGGACGATCTCGCGTGCCGAGCCCTCGCCGCGCTCGTAGGGGTAGCCGCGCACGATAGCGGCGGGGATGGCCGCCGTCTTGAGCATGACGAGGCCCGCAGTGGCGGCGATCTCGTCGGCGACGCACGGCGTGCTCACGCGCATCTCGCGGCCGTCGATGTCCGGCACGCCCGCCAGCGGGTTGAGCGGCCGCAGGCCCGCGAGGCCGATCGCCACGTTCGTCTCGCCCTGCCGCCACGGCCGCCCGAAGGTGTCCGTCACGATGACCGCGATCTCCGCGCCCAGCTGCTCGCGCGCCGCGTCGCAGAGTCGGCGCGCCGATGCGTCGGGGTCGAGCGGGAGCAGCGAGACGAGGTCCTCGCCGCCAACGTTGGAGGCATCGACGCCCGCGTTGGCGCAGATGAAGCCGTGGCGCGTCTCGGCGATGAGTACGCCCGCGCGCTGGCGAACAATGCGCGCCGACTCGCGCAGTACCGCCTCGATCTGCCTCGGATCCTTGTCCCACTCGCGCGCCCAGTCGAGCGCGAACGGCGAGGGGACGAAGGTGTCGAGCGGCACGACGCGCCCCTCGGCCTTCGAGACGATGCGCTGGGCGACGACGAGCACGTCGCCATGGCGCAGGGCCGTGCCCTGCGCCATGGCGGCGCCGAACGTGAGCACGGCGAGGTCGTCGCCCTCCTCCACCATCGGGATGCCGCGCAGGCCGATCACCCGCACCTCGGCGTCCCCGGCCCCGCCCTGCGAGGTAGTCATGCGGGCAGTCCCTCGATGCGGACGTGGGCGCGTCCCCCGTGGCGCATGTTCACGCCGATGAGGAGCACCGTGAGGCCCTCCACGAAGCGCGAGTAGCGCAGTGGACCGGCGTCGACGGCACGCACGCCGTCGATCTGCTCGGCGAGCGCGAACACGACCTGCTTCGCCTCAGCGTCCCCTCCCGTTACGAGCACGTCGGCGTGGACGGACGTGTCGAGGTCGAGCAGCGACTCCGCCGCGAGGTTGTGGAACGCGCCGACGACGCGCGAGTCCGGCAGCACCGCCGCCGCCTGCTCGGTGGCCGAGCCCTCGGCGACCTCGACGGGACGCGGGCCGCGTTCGAAGCGCACGGGCACGGCGGCGTCGACGACGATCTTGCCCGCGAGCGCGTCGGCGAGGGCCTCGAGGGTGGCTCGGTGGCCTTCGAACGGCACGGTGACCACGGCGATGTCGCCTGTGGCGGCCGCCTCGGCGTTCGAGGAGCCCTCGACGGGGCCGACGCCCGGGCGGCCCCCCAGGGTCGCGGCGACCTCGGCGGCGACGGATGCGCCCCGCGCGGCGTCGCGGCTGCCGATGACGACGCGCCGGCCGGCGAGTGCGAAGCGCGAGGCGAGGCCGCGGCCCTCAGGCCCGGTGCCGCCGATGATCGCGATGGTCTCCGGCATGTCGGTGCGCGCCTCTCGATGGTGTGTTCGCTGCGGCTCTTCGCGCCGCGCCGACTACGCTCTCGATGGTGTACTCGCCGCGGCCCTTCGCGCCGCGACGACTACGCTCTCGCTGGTGTACTCGCCGCGGCTCTTCGTGCCGCGACGACTACAATGGGGCGGCGCGCAGCCTACCGCAGCATGGATGCCAGCCGCGAGGCCGGAGAGACCGACGACCACATGACCACGTCCTCCGCCGCCCACTCCGCGACGGCCGCGGTCGCCGTCGAGGGCGTCTCGCACCGCTACGAGGCGCACGGCGGTGCGCGCCTGCTCGCCCTCGACGGCATCGAGCTCTCCGCCGAGCCGGGCGAGTTCGTCTCGATCGTCGGGCCGAGCGGGTGCGGGAAGACGACGCTGCTGCGCATCGTCGCCGGGCTGATCGAGCCGACCGAGGGCCGTGCCCGCGTGCTCGGTGGCGACCCGGGGGCGGCGCGGGCGATGCACGCCCTCGGTCTCGTCACGCAGGAGCCTGGACTGCTGCCGTGGCGCACCGTAGCCGGGAACGTCGCGCTCAGCTTCGAACTCGCCGGCCAGCAGGCGTGCGACGGCGAGATGCGAGGGCTCCTCGAACACGTCGGGATCGAGCGCTTCGCGGACTACCGTCCCGCCGAGCTGTCGGGCGGGATGCGGCAGCGCGTGGCGCTGGCGCGCGCGCTCGCGCACGGGCCGCGGTTGCTGCTCATGGACGAGCCGTTCGGCGCGCTGGACGAGTTCTCGCGCGAGGAGATGCGGATGGAGCTGCTGCGGCTGTGGGAGCGCGACCGGCCCTCGGTGCTGTTCGTCACCCACTCCATCCGCGAGGCGGTGCTGCTCTCCGACCGCGTCGTGGTGCTGGCGCCGCGTCCGGGCCGCGTCGTCGCGGACCTGCCGATCGAGCTGCCGCGGCCCCGCCAGACGGGCCTCGAGGAGACACCCGCGTTCCTCGACCTCGTCGGGCGCGTACGCGAACTGCTGCGAGCGGACGCGTGACGGCACACCGGTCCGACGTCGCCGACCTGCCGGATGGCACGACCGTGTCGCGAGGCCCGACGCCCCCGGCTCGCCCGCCGGCAGAGCCCGGTCCCGGCGAGCCGGCCGTGGACGCGGCCCGCGCGACCGAGACGGAGCGTCGAGGCAGGACACGCATAGGGGCGTGGCTGGGCGCGGGGGTGCGCGTCGGGGCCCCGCCGCTCATCGTGGCGCTGATCGCGCTCATCGCATGGGAGGCGTGGATACGGATCCGCGAGGTGCCCGAGTACCTGGCGCCTGCGCCGACGGCGGTCGCCGACGCGCTGCTGGCCGACCCGACGCGGTTCCTGGGCGCGGGAGCAGTGTCCTTGCAGCATGCGCTGGGCGGGCTTGTGCTCGGCGCGGGGAGCGCGTTCGTCATCGGCGTGGCGATGGCGCACTCGCGCCGCCTGGAGCGCGCGCTGTACCCGTTCGCGCTGATGGTGAAGGTGACGCCGATCGTGGCCGTCGCCCCGCTGCTCATCATCTGGCTCGGCTTCGGCGACGGGCCGAAGTACGTGGTGGCCGGGCTCATCACGTTCTTCCCGATGCTCGTGAACGCCGTGATCGGGCTGCGCTCGATCGACCCCGCCGCGCACGACTACTTCCGCGCGATGGACGCCTCCCGCTGGCAGGTGCTACGGCGGCTGCGGCTTCCCGCTTCGCTGCCGTACGTCTTCGCCGCGCTGCGCATCTCGGTGCCGCTCGCCCTGATCGGGGCGGTCGTGGCCGAGTGGATGTCGGCGGACTCGGGTGTCGGGCAGCTGATCGTCATCGCGCATGGGGACTACGACACGCCCGCGCTGTTCGGCGCCATCGTCGTGCTCGCGGGCATCGGGATCGGCCTGACGGCCGCCGTCGCGCTCATCGAGCGGCGGCTGCTGTTCTGGCACGAGTCGGTGCGCGAGTCCTGACCGACCGCGAGATCGCCGTGTCTCAGGCCGATGGCCACGAGCCAGCCGAGCCCCTAAGCGCCGGGTACCGGATACTCCCGCCTCGGATCGGGGGATCAATGACCCGCGCATGGACCACCTGGCTCACCGTCTTCGCCGCGGCTGCGCTCGCGCTCGCCGCCGCGTGCGGCGACGAGGGTGATGAACCCCTCGAGGACGTCGTGTTCATGGCAGGCTACCGCGCGCAGGCGAACCTCTCCTTCGTCGCGGTCTACGCGGCCGACGCACGTGGCTTCTTCGCCGACGAGGGGCTCGACGTCGAGATCCGGCACTCGACGCAGGGTGAGCACACCCAGCTCATGCTGGCGGGCGAGGTCGACTTCAGCACGGAGACGGCCGCGCAGGTGCTGCGCCAGCGCTCCAACGGCCTGCCCGTGCGCGCCGTGACGCTCTTCGGCCAGCGCGGCGACCAGGGCTTTGTCGCGCATGCCGACTCGGGCATCGAGACCCCCGCGGACTTCGCCGGCCACAGCGTCGGCTTCAAGCTGGGCGTCGTGCCGGCCGAGCTCCTCGCGCTGCTCGCGACGGCGGGCCTCGATGCCGACGACGTGCAGCTCCAGGCCGTGGGCTTCGACGACCGGGTGTTCATCGAGCGGCAGGTCGACGTCTTCCCGGTGTTCCTCAACAACGAGCCGAACCGCATCCGCAACGCGGGGGTCGACATCCGCGTGTTCGACCCCCACGACCACGGCATCGCCACGCTCGGCGTCACTTACATCGCCCACGAGGAGACCACCGCCGGGGAACGGGACCTCGTCGAGCGCTTCCTGCGGGCGACGCTGCGGGGCGCGCAGTACGCCGCCGAGCATCCCGATGAGGCGATAGACCTGGTGCTGGAGTACGCCGAGGGCGCGGACCGCGACCACCAGCGGTTCCTCCTCGACACCGACCTTCGCAACGCCGAGCGCGCGGACGGCATGGGGCGAGGCACGCTGGACCAGTGGGAGGCGCTGCAGGAGGTGCTGGTCCGCTACGACTCGCAGTTCGCCGGCCCCGTGGACGTGGCGGCCGCGTTCGACCCCTCGTTCGTCGACGCGCTGTACGACGACTCGGGGAAGCTGCGGTAGGGGCTCACCGGCTCCTCGCTAGGGCAGCGTGAAGCCGTCACGACCCAGCACCTCGCCGTCGAACCGGATCTCGAACTGCCAGCGGCCGCTCGTGAGGCCCTCGGGCGCGTGCATGCCGACCCACCACACGCCCTGTGAGCCGCCGCGCCACGGCACCTCGGGCGAGCGGTAGTGCACCTGGCCGTTGCGGTAGACCACCCAGCTCAGCCGCTTGACGACGCTCGCGCCCCGGTACTCGAAGAACGCGAGCACCTGGTCGGCTCCCACCCGGGGCGGCTCGGCCGGACCGTAGGTCTGGCTGAGGCTGGCGCCGAACGCGAAGTCGCTCACGGACGGGCTCGGAGGGCTCACGCCGAGGTACGCCCTCGAGGCGGCGCGGAGCGAGCCGTTGACCCAGATCTCGAGCCGCCATACGCCGGTCGGCGGACCCGCGGGGTTCGGCGAAGCGAGGCGGTCGGAGACGAGGGCGAAGGAGCCGAGCCGCCAGTTGTAGGACGCGGAGAGGTCGTCCTGGAACACGCCATCCAGGAACCACAGCTCCTGTACCGGCGCGCCGTCGGGCGCGCCCTGCACGATGAACTCGTAGTGCAGCTCCGGCGCGTCCGCCGAGAAGACCTGGCCGTAGTCGAACAGCGCGCGCGCCCCACCCTCCCCGAGCGCTTCGAGGGCGAACCGGGGCTCGGTCACGATGATGTCGCCGCTGACGCCCGGCAGCGCGGTGCCGGGCGCTCCCCCGGGGTGCATCAGCGGGAGCGCCGCGCGCTCGTCGCTCCCGGCGCGCGCGGCCGCGATCAGGTCCTCGGCGAGCACGATCGGCCGGACGTGCGCGACGGGCGTGGTGAGGCTGTAGATGAGCTGCGTCGAGATGCCCACCAGCTCGCCCGCGCTGTTGAACACCGGGCCGCCCGCGTTGCCGTGCGGCAGCCGCGCCTCCGTGGTGAACCACGCCAGCGCACCCGCGGCAGGCTCAGCACGCACCCCGATCAGGGTCGCGATCGTGACCATGACGGCCTGCGGCGTGTGCGCGCCCGAGGGGTGCAGCCCCGGGTGGCCGAAGATCCGCAGCTGGTCGCCCCGCTGCAGCGCCGCCGCGTTCCCGATCGTGGCCGCGGGCTCGCCGAGGAACGGAGCGTCGTCGTCCCCGTCCGAGCCCTCGTCTCCGTCGTCGTCGCCCTCGGCGGCCAGTCGGCCGGTCACGCGCAGCACGGCGAGATCGGAGACGGCGTCGTACCCGGCGAGGACCGCCGCGTGCGTCGGCCTGGGCTCGCCGCCGGGGACCGGATTTGTCCAGACCTCGAACGTGTATGCGTCCTCGCGGCCGTCGCCCGGCGGGACGACGATGCGTGCGCTGGTGAGGATCAGACCTTGCTCGCGGTCGACGATGACGCCGCTCCCGTCGCGGACCTCGGCAGGGGTGGCCTGCGGGTCGATGACACGCACCTGCACCACGCTGCGCGCGAGGTCGGCGTCGGCTGGTCCCACCTGTCCGGACGGGTTGGCGGCGGCGCTGCCGGAGATGCGCAGCGTGGCGGGTGCGAGGATGGCCTCGCGCGTCGGTTGCGGTGTCGGGATGGCCGTGGGCGTCTCCTCGGAGCCTGGGATCAGCTCCGCCGTGCGGTCGCATGCGAGCGCGACTGTTGCCAGCAGCATGAGCAGCAGCGTCGGGGCAGCGCCACGCACGGTTGAGGGACCTTTCGAGCATCAGTACGGCGAAGCGGATGCGAAGGTGGCCCTGCAACCGTACCGCGCGGCTCCGCCGCATGCCACGGGCGAGGGCCCCTCGGGGAGGCGCTGTCGTACACTCTGTGCACGAGCAGGAGGTTGTGGTGGACATTCTGAGCCGGCTCCGGCCCCCGACGGTGGCGGTCGTCGACATGCAGGGCATGATCGGCCCGGCGGTGCGCCCGCTGGAGTTCACGCGGCTGCTGTTGCGCCTCCGCGATGACCAGTCCGTGCGCGGCGTCGTGCTCAACATCGACTCGCCCGGCGGCACCGCCGTCGGCGCCGAGATGATCACGCGCGCGGTGGTGCGGTTGCGGAACGAGAAGCCGGTGGTCGGCTTCGTCGGCGGCATGGGCGCCTCGGGCGGGTACATGATCGCAGCCGCGACCCAGCGCGTGATCACGCTGCCCACCGCGATCGTCGGCGCCATCGGCGTCATCTCGTACCGGCCCGTGGTGCACGAGGCGCTCGACCGCATCGGCGTGCGGATGCGCGTCAGCAAGTCCGGCCGCCTGAAGGACATGCTCTCCCCGTTCCGCGAGCCCACCGACGAGGAGCAGGCGAAGGAGCAACGCGTCCTCGATGCGCTGTACGACCAGTTCGTCAGTGGCGTCGCCGAGGCGCGGGACATGCCCGTCGAGCAGGTGCGTGAACTCGCCACCGGCGAGGTCTTCACCTCCGCCGACGCACTCGAGGCCGGGCTCATCGACGACACGGGCGACCTGGAGGACGCGGTGGAGTGGGTCGCGGCACAGGCGACCATTCCGCCGCGCGTGCGCCTGGTGCGCCCGCGGCGCGGGTTGCGGCAGGTGCTGTTCGGCCGCGCCTCCTCGATGCTGCTCGAGTCCGCGCTGATGGACGTGGAGGCGGCGCTGCCGTCGGCCGGTGGCTACGCGCTCTACACCGGCGGGCGTCCGTGATCATTCCGTTCGAGGGCAAGACCCCGGACATTGCCGACTCCGCATGGATCGCACCCGGCGCGACCATCATCGGCGACGTGGTGCTCGGCGAGCGCTGCTCGGTGTGGCCGGGCGCGGTGATCCGCGGCGACTACGCGCCGATCCGCATCGGTACCGATGTGAACGTGCAGGACAACGTCGTCATCCACACCGACGAGCCGCTGACGATCGGGAACGACGTGACCATCGGCCACGCGGTGGTCGTGCATTGCCGCGAGGTCGGAGACGACGTGCTGCTCGGGAACAACGCGACGCTCCTGCCGGGCGCGGTCATCGGCTCGCACTCGCTGGTCGCCGCCGGCGCGCTGGTCTCGCCTCGGGAGCAGGTGCCCGAGTACTCGCTCGTCATCGGCGTGCCGGGAGAGGTGCGGCAGACGAAGCCCGACCGCATCGCCCGCATGCGCGCGGCGTCCGAGGGCCCGATGCCGTACTACGAGAACGCGCTGCGCTACCGCGCAAGCGGGATCGAGGACCGCACCGTCTGGACCGGAAGCGCGGCCGAGCACGCACGGACCGGGTGAATCCATAACCATTCTCGCCCCGCCCGTTATCCTCCGGTGACAATCCTCGTGCCATCATCGATGGTGCCGCCCCGCCCCGCGGACACGAGGTCGTCATGACGCTCAGGACCTGGCTCCTCACATTCCTGTTCGGCGCCGTCATCGTCGGCTCGATGGCCCTCGGCGCGTTCCTCGCCACCTCGATCGGCGGGGACGACGCTGCCACGGGCACCGTGGTGGCGGTGCCTGCGGCGACGGCCACTGCGACCCCTGCGCTGCCGGCCGCCACGCCGACGCCGACACAGCCCCCGGTGGTCCTCGCCGAGCCCCCGCAGCCGGCGGCGGCCGATGTTGCCGCGACCACGGCGATCCACAACCTGCCCGACATGGTCGAGCGCGTGACGCCCTCGGTCGTGCAGATCCGGGCGCGCGGCCAGCTCACCGGTGGGATCGGCAGCGGGGTGGTGATCGACCACAGCGGGCACATCGTCACGAACGACCACGTCGTGCAGGGGGCCGTCACCATCGTGGTTGAACTCCACGATGGCACCGTGGTGGCCGCCGAGCTGCTCGGATCCGACCCGAGCAATGACCTTGCGGTCATCCGGGCGAGGATTCCCGCGGACTCGGCGGTACCCGCCGTCTTTGGTGACTCCGACATCGTGCGCGTCGGCGAGCCGGTCTTCGCGATCGGCAACCCGTTCGACCTCGACTTCACCGTGACCTCGGGGATCGTCAGCGGCATCGACCGCGAGTCGCACCAGCATCGCGGCGGCCGCCCGGTGCGCGGCGTGATCCAGACCGACGCGGCGGTCAACCCGGGCAACTCGGGCGGCCCGCTCTTCAACGCACGTGGCGAGGTGATCGGCATCACGACGGCGGTCGAAAACCCCGCGGGTCAGAGCTTCTTCATCGGCATCGGCTACGCGGTGCCCTCGAACACGGTGCTGCGGTACATCCCGGAGATGATCGCGGGCGCCGAGATCACGCACGCGCAGCTGGGGATCGCGGGCATCACCCTCAACAACCTCAACGCCGCCGACGCTGGCGTCGCCGCCGACCGCGGGGTCTACGTCACCAACGTGGTGGTGGGCAGCGCGGCGGATCGAGCCGGCCTCGTGGCGGCCTCGCAGCCCGACGGCGAGGGCGACCTCGAGCAGGGCGGCGACGTGATCACGGGCTTCGACGGGGTCGAGATCCTGACCATGAGCCAGCTCTCACGTCTCATCGACGACCGCGACGTCGGCGACGAGGTGACGCTCACCGTGGTCCGCGACGGCAATGTGATCGAGCTCACCGCGGTGCTGCGGATGTGGCCCGGATAGCGCCCGCGATCGGCTGCTCGTTCTCCGAATCCTTCGCAGGCGTCGCCCGCGCGTCACACGGCGGGCGGGCCGGCGGGGGGCAACTCCAGCGCCCGCCCGGAGACGAGCAGCCACGCGCGGTCGGCGGCCACGCTCACGCGCTGGTTCACGCGCCCGAGCACGTCGCGGTACGCGCGGCCGAGCGGATAGGGCGGCACCAGCCCGCTACCCACCTCGTTGGTGACGACGATCGTCTCGCCCTCGCGTGACCGTACCGCCTCGACCAGGCGCCCGACATCGGCCTCCAGCTCGGCCTCGAGCCGTGTGAGGTCGTCCGGGCGCGGCTCCTCGCCGAGCGGCCCCATGCGGTTGCCCACCCACAGCGAGAGGCAGTCGATGAGCACGCAGTGCGCGGGGGCAGCGGCCCCGAGGGCTGCTGCGGGATCGAGCGGCGCCTCGACGGTCTCCCAGCCGGTGGGCCGAGCGGCGCGGTGCGCCTCCACGCGACGCACGAGTTCCTCGTCGAGCGGCTCCATGGTGGCGATGTAGACGACATCGCGGCCCGTCGCGGCGGCCAGCCGTTCCGCGTAGCTGCTCTTGCCGGAGCGTGCCCCGCCGGTGACGAACCAGAGCTCGGCCATGGAGGGCGAGCCGGCTACTCGAGGAAGGTTGGTTCGAGCCAGCCCTGCGAGGCGGCGGCGAGGATGACGATCAGCGTCGCGGCCTGCGCGATCTCGATCGCGCCGCCGTACGTGTCGCCGGTCACGCCCCCGATCATCCTCGACGCGGCCCCGGCCAGGATGATGGCCGCCACGGCCGCGGCGACCGGGAGCACGAGCCCCTCCGGGCCGAACAGCACGTAGCCCGCGGCGAACGCGATGACCGCCGAGAGCGGTGCCGCGAAGGGCCATACGCCGTGTCGCAGCGTTGCGCCGAGTCCTCGCGGGCGGGCAGGGCTGAACAGCACCCCGACGGGCGCCACGGTCCAGCGCGCCAGCGCGGGCGCGAGCACGAGGGCGCCGGCGCGGAGCGGCTCGGCGAGGGCCGTGAGCGCCGACCACTGCACGAGCAGCACGATGACGAGCGCCATCGCGCCCGCGGGTCCGACGTTTCCGGCGGCCATCACGCCCAGGCGCTCGCTGCGCTCGCCTTGCAGCGCCATCCCGTCGGCGGTGTCGGCGACGCCGTCGAGGTGGAGTCCGCCGGAGAGCACGGCGAGCGCGGCGACCAGCAGCGCGGAGCGCACCTCGACGGGCAGCAGCTCCTCGGTGGCGACGTCGATGCCCAGCAGGACGAGCCCGATCAGCAGGCCGACTGCGGGATACCAGCCCAGCGCACTCGCGAAGGTCGCGTCGTCCCAGCGCTGCACGCGGCGCAGCCGCAGCGGCGTCAGGAACTCAAGTGCGATGGGCGCGGACATGAAAAGAGCGCGAAGTGATGTTCCCATGCGTGTAGTTTACGCCTCCGGCGGCACAGCCGCGTCCGAGTCGTCGACGCCCGCCTCGCCGAATGTCGCCATTTCGTCCAGGAGCCGACACGCGGCGACACAGATCGAGATGCCGAGCGCCGCTCCGCTACCCTCGCCCAGCCGCATCCCGAGGTCCAGCAGCGGGTCGAGGCCGAGCCGCTCCAGCACGGCGGCGTGGCCCGGCTCCGCGGAGCGGTGCGAGGCGATGATGTAGTCGCCTGCGGCCGGTGCGATCGAAGCGGCGACCAGCGCAGCCGCCCCGGAGATCACGCCGTCCATCATTGCCGGCACGCGCATACTCGCCGCACCGAGGTACACGCCGGCCAGCACCCCGATCTCGAAGCCGCCGAGTGCGGCGAGCAGCCCGATGCCGTCCGCCGGGTCGGGTGCGTTGACCTCGATCGCCTGTTCCACGGCGCGCACCTTGCGGGCGTAGGTCTCGTCGTCGGCGCCGGTGCCCCGGCCCGTGACGGCAGCGGGCGGGCGGCCCGTGACAGCGGCGATCAGTGCGGCCGCCGACGTGGTGTTGCCGATCCCCATCTCGCCGCAGCCGACGATGTCGACGCCCTCGACGCGCCGCTCCGCCTCAAGCAGCTCGATGCCGGCGGCCACGGCCTGCTCCGCGGACGCACGGGACATCGCGGGACCCTGCGTGATGTCGGCGGTCCCGGGGCCGAGGCCCACACGAAGCAGGGACGGATCGTCCGCCACCGCGGGCGGCAGCCCAGTCGCCAGCCCCGCGTCCACGACACGCACGCGCGTCCCCGAGTGGCCGGCGAGGACGTTGATCGCCGCGCCGCCCCCCAGGAAGTTCGCCACCATCTGCGCCGTCACGGACTGCGGGTAGGGCGAGACGCCCTGCGCGACCACGCCGTGGTCGCCTGCCGCGACGACGACGAGCCTCGCGTTCAGGCGCGGTCGCTCGTGGCCTGTTATCGCGGCAATGCGCGTCGCAAGCTGCTCAAGGCGGCCGAGCGAGCCGGGCGGCTTGGTGAGCCGGTCCTGTCGCGCCTGGGCCGCCGAGCGCGCGGCGTCGTCATGCGGGCTGATGGCGGCGACGGCGCGGGCGATGGCGCTCGAGCGCGGAGAGGCTGATGACATCGCGACGCCCTCGGAAGACCCGTCTGTAGCCGGTGATCCGCAGTATGCCGCCGCCCGGAGAAGGGCGCGAGGGCGTGGATGGAGAGCTCCGCAGGGGCTCTCCGCGACGGGAGTCCCGGGCCCGGATTGTGACGGAGTTGACAAGCGGCCAGCAATCCGTATCCTGCGCAGCGTCGCCTGTGGGCGGCAATCCTGGAGTGCGTTGCACTCTGCCTAATTCCCGCCTGGGCGGGAACCGGGGGAACCACCTCTTGGGGTGAACCCTCTAGCGAGGGCGGGTCAGACTGGGTCGACCCGAACCCGTCAGCTAACCCCGGCGGCACGGATCCAGCCCCAAGCCGGAGGGATTCCGGCCTGGCGCCTACACAGGGGTATGGCTGTGATCACTAGTGCACCGCCCAGTCGGTGCCCGCGCTGCAGCGGGCTCATGATCGTCGAGGACGACTGGTACGGGAAGTTCGCAAGCTGCATTGCTTGCGGGCACGTCCACGAGACCGAGGTCGCGGACCCGCAGGAGCTGCTCGAGGAAGAGCGCCTCGCCGCGGGCAAGCAGCGGCGTCGGCAGCCCTCGCACGGCAAGCTCCGCCTCTAGTCGCCGGGCTGCGCCACATCCTCCCGGCCGGAGTCGCTCCGGCCGGTGAGCCGCGCCCACCGTCCGTCGGCGGGCGGTTGTGGCGTCGTGGGCTCCATCGCTCGTTCCTTGCGTAGTCGCCCTGGCGCGGCGGGCTTCGTCGCGCCCATGAACTGCCCAAACGTAATACTTTGTTTACACTTGAATGGCGGCTCCATGACGGTTCGCGACCACCATAGATCCGAAGGGGTCGCGCCCGGCCAACGTTGTCGCTAGCAACGGTGGTGGGAGCGGTTTGCGAACGGGAACGATGGAGACCTTTCGTCACGGGTCGACCGGGCCGACCCCCTTGCAGCCCGCTCCGAGGAGCGGCCGTCCGATGGATGAACCTGGACCGGTGATATGCCCGCCAAGATCCTCGTAGCCGACGACGAACCCAACATCGTCCGACTCCTGCGCCTCTACCTGCAGAACGAAGGTCACGACGTGGTCGCGGCCGGCGATGGCCGCGAGGCGCTTGAGCGCTTCCGCGACCAGTCGCCCGACCTCGTGCTGCTCGACCTGATGATGCCCGAGCTCAGTGGCCTGGATGTCTGCGCGGAGATCCGCAAGGTCTCGAACGTCCCGGTGCTCATGCTCACGGCCCGCACAGAGGACATCGACAAGGTCGTCGGCCTCGAGATGGGCGCGGACGACTACATCACGAAGCCGTTCAACCCCCGCGAGGTGGTGGCGCGCGTCAAGGCCGCGCTCCGCCGCCGCGACTGGGACCTCGCCGACGATCCCGAGCGCGTGGAGCCCGTCGTCACCGTCGGCAACGTCGAGCTCGACCCGTCGAGCCGCGACGTCCACGTCGGCGGGGAGTTGGTGCGGCTCCGGCATCGCGAGTTCGACCTGCTGCACGCGTTCCTGACGCACCCGAACGTGGTCCTCGACCGCGAGCGCCTGCTGTCGATGGTGTGGGGTCACGACTACTACGGCGATGCCCGCACCATCAACGTGCACGTGGCCTCATTGCGCGAGAAGCTGCACGACGCCGACGCCGAGATCGAGACGGTCTGGGGCGTGGGCTACAAGCTGACCCCGGCCAGCACGTCGTAACTCCACCCACCCGGGCAACCGCGCCATGATTCACAGCCTGCGCCTCCGCCTCCTGCTCAGCTTCGGCCTGATCATTGCGCTCAGCCTCGTGCTCGTCGCGATCGCCTCGCTGTTTCTGCTCCGCGATCACGAGGCCCGCAGGGCAGAGGAGCGCATCGGCCACCTCGTCGGCCCGATCTCGCGCGCATACGACGACATGGCGTTCGTGGGCTGGTCACGGCAGCGCATCGACCCGCAGCTGACTGCCTACGCCGAGTTCTTCGACGTGCGCGTGCTGCTCGTCGACGGTGACGACCGCGTGATATTCGACAGCTCCGCAACCGACTCCTTGCTCGGTGAGGTCGTGGCCATGTCCGGGGCAGCGGGCGGCGAGGAGTCAACCCTGGCCGACGGCGTCTCGTTCCTCTCAAGCCGCGTCCGCGCAGGCAATCACGACCTCTTCGTCTTCGCCGCGAACAACCGGTCCGAGGCGGCCGTCTTGCGGCTGCTGCCCACCACCGAGCCGCGGCTCTACATCGCCGTGCCCGCCGGCGACGTCACCGAGGCGTGGTCGGCGCTGTTGCCCCGGCTGCTGCTCGGCGGTGCGATTGCCGGAGTGTTCGCCGTGGTGGTGAGCACGCTGATCGCGCAGCGCATCACGCGACCGATCGTGCAGATGACGGGCGCCGCACAGGCCATGGCGCGCGGCGACTACGACCAGAGCATCGACGTGCGCGGCAACGACGAGGTCGCGAACCTCGCGCGCGCCTTCAACCAGATGTCGTCACAGGTCAACCGCAGCAACCGGTCCATGCGTCAGCTCCTTGCCGACGTCTCGCACGAGTTGCGCACGCCGCTCACCTCGATCCAGGGGTTCACCCAGGCCTTCGCCGATGGCGTCGTCAGCGACCCGGAGGAGGCGCGCAAGCTCGCCGAGGTCGTCCACGAGGAGTCCGAGCGCATGCGCGAACTCGTCGACGATCTGCTCTATCTCTCGCGCCTCGAGTCCGGCGAACTGGAGATCGAACGCGACCACGTGGACCTCGATGCGCTGGTCACGGCGACCGCGAGGCGGCTCCGCTACGAGGCCGAGGCATCCGAGGTGGACGTCGAGCTCGACCTCACGGAGACGCACGTCATCGGCGACGAGCGGCGCCTGGAGCAGGTGTGCGTCAACCTGCTGGAGAACGCCATCCGCTTCGCACCCGCGAACTCGTCGGTGAAGGTCTGTACCAAGCACGCCGAAGAGGTGGGGTTCCTGATCGTGCGCAATGGCGGGGCGCCGATCCCGCGCGACGAGCTGGAGCACATTTTCGACCGCTTCTACCAGGTGGACCGTGCCCGCAGCGGGGGCGGGCACAGCGGACTCGGCCTGGCCATCGTCGCCGAGCTTGTGCATGCACACGGCGGCGCAGTCGGCGTGACCTCCACCACGGACGACGGGACGGTGTTCACCGTGAGCCTGCCGGCGGCCTCTGTCCCGATCGCCTCGGACGCGTCGACGCAGGGGGACGCGTAGGTGCGAGCCCCGTTCCGGGGTGCGGCTACATGCCGCTCCAGCGCATGATCCAGTACTCGTAGGCGTCCTGCAGCGCCAGCCACGACGCCTCGACCACGTCGGTCGAGGCGCCCACGGTGCGCCACAGGTGCATGCCGTCCGAGGACTCGATGAGCACGCGCACGGCGGCGTCAGCGCCGCCGTCCGGGTTGATGATGCGCACCTTGTAGTCCACCAGGTGCACGCGACCGAGGTCCGGGTAGGACTCGAGCAACGCGCGCCGCACGGCCGCGTCCAGGGCGGACACCGGGCCGTTGCCGTCGGCGGCCGTCTGGCTGAGCGTCTCACCAACGCGCACCTTGACCATCGCCTCCGCCTGCATCTCGTTCTCGGCCTGCGCGCCGGTAGAGCGCCGTCGCCCGACGATCAGGAAGTCCTCGAGGCCGAAGGGCGCGACGTACCCGTCCAGCGAGCGCCTCGCGAGCAACTCGAACGAGGCTTCGGCGGACTCGTACTGGAAGCCCCGCGCCTCGCGGTCCTTCACGTCCTCGGCCAGCGCGCTCGCCTCGGAGTCGCTGAGGGCGAGCCCGGCGTCCTGCTCGGCGAGCTTGGCGACGATGTTGCGCCGCCCGGACAGCTCGGAGACCAGCACGCGTTCGGTGTTCCCCACGGCGCCGGGGTCGACGTGCGTGTAGGAGCCGGCCGACTTCGTGATGGCGGCGACGTGCAGTCCCGCCTTGTGCGCGAAGGCGCTGGTCCCGACGTACGGCTGCTGTGGGTTCGGCGCGAGGTTCGCGAGCTCCGTGGCGAAGTGCGAGAGCTCGGTGAGCCGCTCCAGTTGCTCGTCGCTCACGACCTCGATGCCGAGCTTGAGCTGGAGGTTGGCGATGACGGAGATGATGTTCGCGTTGCCGCAGCGCTCGCCCCAGCCGTTGAGGCACGCCTGCACCTGCGTCGCGCCGGCCTGCACGGCCAGCAGCGTGTTCGCGACGGCGAGGTCGGCGTCGTTGTGGACGTGGATGCCGATCCCGCAGTCCACCACCTGCGCCGCCTCCTGGACGCCCCGCACCACGTCCTCGGGCATCGACCCGCCGTTGGTGTCGCACAGCGCGACGGTGGACGCGCCCGCGCCCGCCGCCGCCCGCACGGTGGCGAGCGCGTACTGGGGGTCGTCGGCGAAGCCGTCGAAGAAATGCTCGGCGTCGAAGATCACCTCGCGTCCCCGCTCCACGAGGAGGCGCACCGAGTCGGCGATCATCGCGAGGTTCTCCTCCTCGGTGGTCTCGAGGACCTCGCGCACCTGCTCGGCGGAGGACTTGCCGACGAGCGTGACGGCGGGCGTCTCGGCATTGAGCACCGCGGTGAGGGCGGGGTCGGTATCCGCATCGCCGCCCGCGCGACGCGTCGAGCCGAAGGCCACGAGCTTCGCGTTGCGCAGGGGCGTCTCGCGCATGCGGTCGAAGAACTCGGCGTCCTTCGGATTGGAGCCCGGGTAGCCGCCCTCGACGTACTCGACGCCGAGCTCGTCGAGGCGCCGCGCGATGGCGACCTTGTCCTCGACGGAGAGGGAGAGTCCCTCCATCCCGAGGCCGTCGCGGAGGGTGGTGTCGTAGAGATGGACGTGATTCGGCTCAGCCGCGCTGTTGGTCATCGTGTACCGCCGTCCTGGCCGGCGCGCTCAATGGGTCGTGGGGCGTGTTGAAGCCGCCTCGCAGGCCGGTGAGCGCCGTGGAGTGTTGGGTGGGATGCGCTAGCCGCGCGCGATGATGGACGCCGCCGGCCCTGTCGGCCGGTCGGCGCGCCTCGCCCTCGTGCGTGTGATCGCGTAATGCGTCATGGGGGCATTGTAGGTGCGGGCGGCAAACACGAACAAACAGAGCACTCGGAGCTCACCGTATCGGGTTTGTTATGGCGCCCCACATCGCCGGGCGTGGGTGCTACGATCCGATGAGCCACGGGCCTGTGACGGAGCACATCGTGCGTATCTCCCAGCGCGGCCAGATCACCATCCCGAAGAAGCTGCGGGACCGCTTCGGCATGCACCCTGATGTCGAGGTGGAAGTCGTACCCACCGAGGACGGACTACTCATTCGAGAGTGCAGCGCCGACAGCGACCCGGCCGACAGCCCTGACCGCAGTCAGGCTGACGAAGCCTATCCCCAACCCGACGCCGCCGAGGTCGAGCGTGTGCTCGATGAGCGGGTGGCGCAGGGCATGCACCCCGTCGACGCTATCGTCGGCATCTTCAAGCGCCCCGGATGGAGTACCGACGAGTACATGAAGGAAATCCGCGGCAGGTGATCACAGCAGTCGATACAAACGTCATGCTCGACCTCATGATGGAAGACAGCGTTCACGAGTCGGAGTCACGGGCGCGGCTCACTGTGGCCCGCGGACAGGGCTCTGTCGTCATCTGCGACATCGTCTACGCTGAGTTGGCCCCGACGGCTGGGAGGCGCGAGGCGCTCGACGTGGTCCTGCAGCGGATCGGCGCTGAGGTGTCGCCGATCGACACGGCGATCGCGTGGGAGGCTGGGACACGCTGGGGGCGGTACCGTCGTGCGGGCGGGCCACGTCAGCGGATCCTCGCCGACTTCCTCATCGGAGCGCACGCGACGGTCACGGCCGACGCGCTGTTGACACGCGACGAGCGCTTCTATTCGACCTACTTCCCGGAGCTCACCAACCCGGAACCGTCCTGAGCTCGAGTCCCGACGCTAATCCGCCAGCCGCTCGAGGACCGCGTCCGCCATCTCGCGCGTGCTCAGCGCCTGCTCGTCACCCACGGCGATGTCCGCCGTGCGCAGCCCGTCGCCGATCGCCGAGGCAACCGCAGCCTCCAGCGCCTGCGCCTCCGCCTCGAGGCCGCACGAGTGGCGCAGCAGCATCGCGGTGCACAGGAACATCGCCACCGGGTTCGCGATGCCCTGCCCGGCGATGTCCGGCGCGGAGCCGTGGATCGGCTCGTACATGCCGAGTCCGAGCCCGTCCTCGCGCAGCTCGCCGAGCGACGCCGAAGGCAGCATGCCCAGCGACCCCGCGAGCATCGAGGCCTCGTCGGTGAGGATGTCGCCGAAGAGGTTGGTGGTGATCACCACGTCGAAGTCCGAGGGGCGCCGGATGAGGTGCATCGCCGCTGCGTCGACGAGGATGTGCTCCAGGTCCACGTCCGGGTACTCCGGGCGGACCTCCTCGACGACCTCGCGCCACAGCCGCGAGGACTCCAGCACGTTCGCCTTGTCCACGCTCGTGAGCTTGCCGCGCCGGTCGCGCGCGAGCTGGAAGCCGAGGTGCGCGACGCGCGCGACCTCCTCCTCGTGGTAGTACATCGTGTCCACCGCGGCGCGGCCGCCGTCCACGGTGCGCCGCTCCTGCGGCTGGCCGAAGTAGACGCCCGAGGTCAGCTCGCGGATCACGAGGATGTCGACGCCTTCCAGCACCTCCGGCTTGAGCGAGGTGTTGTCGGCGAGTTGCGGGTCCACGACGACGGGGCGCAGGTTGGCCCACAGCCCCAGCTCGGAGCGCAGCGCGAGCAGGCCCTGCTCGGGGCGAACCGGCGCGCGCGGGTCGCTCCACTTGGGGCCGCCGACGGCGCCCCACAGGATCGCGTCGGCGCTTCGTGCGGCCTCGATGGTGTGGGGCTGGATGGCCACGCCGTGCGCGTCGATGCAGGCGCCGCCCACGAGGTCCTCGCTGCGGTTGAACGTGTGGCCGAAGCGCTCGCCGATGGCGTCGAGCGCGCGCACGCCCTCCTCGGTCACCTCGGGGCCGATCCCGTCGCCGGCCAGCACCAGGATGTCGAACTCGGCCACCGTTGCCTCCTTCTGCGGGCCGCGCTCCGAGGGGTGAGCGCCGGGCCGCGCGGAGTGTAGCGCGGGCGCGCCTTGCGTCCACGCGCCAAGACCCGGCTGCGCACCAGCCACCGCGAGTCAGTCGCGGACGGTTGCAGTCAGTAGAGAATGAGGTGGGTGGGGACGAGCCGCTGGGCTACGGGATCCACGGCGAGGGCGAGCCCCTCCAGCGTGTACGCGCCTAGCAATGCGGGAGCGTCGTCGGCTCCGAACACCACGATGGTGACGATGCTCTCGCCATCGATAACCGCCCATGCCTGGCCGTAGTCCATCTCCACGCGCCGCCCGTCGGCGAGAAGAAAGACACGCGTGCCGATAGGCTCGACGCCCAACTCACGCAGCAGGCTCCCTGGCAGCGTGGTGTATGCGGCACCCGTATCGACAGCCGCCTCGATGTCGCGGCCTTCCCGGCCGTCCATGCTCTCGACTCGCAGCGCCGTGCTGAACGTTCCCATATCGTCGATGATACTCGGCCACGCTGGCCAGCGGCAGGCGAGCCCAGCTATGTCCTGCTCACCGGCCCCGTGCGGCGGCCGCGGCGCGGGCCGCGATGCGCCGCACCCCCGCGCGGCGCTCCGCCCCCCCGTCGATGTCACCCCCGAAGTACACCTGCCAGATCGGGAGCGCGTCGACGTAGAACGCGACGCGGCGACGCATATCGGGGTCGTGGCTCGCAGGACCCTCGTACGCATCGATCACGCGCCCGGCGAAGCCGCGCGGGCAGTTGGCGATCAGCGCGGCGAGGTCGTACGCCGGGTCGGCGACGAGCGCGTCGCCCCAGTCGATGATGCCGGCGAGGTGACCCGCATCGCCGGCGAGCACGTGGCCGCCGCCGAGGTCGCCGTGGACGAGCGCGTGCGGGGCGTCGCGCGAGCCCCCGGCGTCGATGAACGCGGCAAAGCGCTGCTCCAGCCACGCCCGCCCGCGCGGTCCGAGGTGCGGCAGGCACGCCTCGACCATCGGGCGGTACAGCTCCTCGCCGAGGTCGAGCTCCGGCACGCCGATGGCGAGCGCCTCCTCGACGGGCGTGGCGTGCAGTGCCGTGAGGGCCGCGCCCACCTCGCGCGCGAGCGTCGTGTGTGCGGCGCGACCGAGGGCGTCCACCGTGACGCCCTCGATGTAGTCGTACGCCACGGCCACCACGCGGCCGTCGTCGGCGCGGATCGCCTCGGCGTTGGCGGGCGCGGCGATGGCGCGGTTGGCGAGCAGGGCCAGCAGCACGGGCTCGCGCGCGTAGCCAGCGTCGATGCCCCACGTGTACGCGGTGGGCTTGAGCACGCGGACCGTGCGGGTGCCGAGCCGGTAGGCGGTCGCGCCCCAGCCCTCGCCGATGACGCGCGCGTCCGCGGGGTCGGCCCCGGGGACGGCGCGCGCGAGGAGTGCTGCGAGGTCCGTCGTCGCTAGCCCGTCGTCGGGAGCAGCGGCGAGCGCTGCCCCTCGAACGCTGCCACGTCGGCGTCGTACTCAAGCGTCATCGAGATGTCGTCGAGGCCGCGCTGCAGGCGGTACTTGCGGAACGGGTCGATCTCGAACGTCCGCTCCCACTCGGCGGCCCGCACGGTCTGGGTCTCGAGGTCGATCTCGATCTCCGTCGTGGGGTCGTCCGTGGCGCGCTGCATCAGCTCGTCCACGTCCTCCTCGGGCAGCTCAACGGTGAGGATGCCGCCCTGGAAGCAGTTGTTGCGGAAGATGTCCGCGAACGACGGGGCGATGAGCGCGCGCACGCCGAGGCCCTCGATGGCCCACACCGCGTGCTCGCGGCTGGAGCCGGAGCCGAAGTTGTGCTTGGCGAGCATGATCGCCGCGCCGTCGTAGGCGGAGTTGTTGAGCACGAAGTCCGGGTCCTTGCGCCACGCCTCGAACGCGAACGGCCCGTAGCCCGTGCGCTCGATGCGCTTGAGGTACTTCGCCGGGATGATCTGGTCGGTGTCGACGTTCGAGCGGTCCATCGGGATCGCCCGTCCGGTGACGCTGCTGACGGCTTCCACTAGATCACCTCCCGGACGTCCACGAAGTGGCCGGCGATCGCGGCCGCGGCGGCCATCGCCGGGCTCACGAGGTGGGTGCGGCCACCCGGGCCCTGGCGGCCCTCGAAGTTGCGGTTCGACGTCGATGCACAGCGCTCGCCCGGCGCGAGGATGTCCGGGTTCATGCCCAGGCACATCGAGCACCCGGCGTCGCGCCACTCGAAGCCCGCGTCGAGGAAGACCTGGTCCAGCCCCTCCTGCTCGGCCTGCATCTTCACGAGGCCGGAGCCGGGGACGACCATCGCGTTCACCCCGTCGGCCACGCGCTTGCCCTCGATGATGCTCGCGGCCGAGCGCAGGTCCTCGATGCGCCCGTTGGTGCAGGAGCCGAGGAACACGCGGTCGATGCGGATGTCGCGGATCGGAGTGCCGGCCTCCAGCGCCTGGTACTCGAGTGCTCGCTCGGCGGCCTCGCGCTTCGTCGCTTCGTCGAAGCTGTCCGGGTGCGGGATGGCGTCGTTGACCGTCACGCTCTGGCCGGGGTTGGTGCCCCACGTGACGAACGGCGGGATGTTGGCGCCGTCGAGGACGACCTCCTTGTCGAAGGTCGCGCCCTCGTCCGTGGGCAGCGAGCGCCAGTACTCGACGACGCGGTCCCAGTCCTCGCCCTGCGGGACGTGGCGGCGGCCCTGCATGTAGGCGAACGTCGTCTCGTCGGGCGCGACGAGGCCGGCGCGCGCGCCGCCCTCGATCGACATGTTGCAGATGGTCATCCGGCCCTCCATCGAGAGGTTGCGGATGACCTCGCCGCGGTACTCGATGACGTGGCCGACGCCGCCGTCGACGCCGATCTCGTTGATGATGGCGAGGATCACGTCCTTCGCCATCACGCCCGGGCCGAGCTCACCGGTGACCTCGACGGACATGGTGCGCGGCCGCACCTGCCGCATCGTCTGCGTGGCGAGCACGTGCTCGACCTCGGAGGTGCCGATGCCGAACGCCAGGGCGCCGAAGGCGCCGTGCGTCGAGGTGTGGCTGTCGCCGCAGACGATGGTCATGCCGGGCTGGGTGAGGCCCTGCTCCGGCCCGATCACGTGAACGATGCCCTGCCGCATGTCGAAGACGTCGTAGAGCGGGATGCCGAACTCCTCGGCGTTCTTGCGCATCACCTCGATCTGCTGCGCCGACAGCGGGTCGGGGTTCGGCAGGTCGCGGCCGATGGTCGGCACGTTGTGGTCGATGGTCGCCAGCGTGAGGTCCGGCCGCCGCACGGAGTTGCCGGCGAGGCGCAGGCCCTCGAACGCCTGCGGCGAGGTGACCTCGTGCACGAGGTGGAGGTCGATGTAGAGCAGGTCGGTCGGGACGCCGTCGTCGGCGTCGTCGCCGAGCGCGGCGCGGCGCGCGGCGTCTGCCAGCGGGCTGTCGACGACGTGCGCGTCCCAGATCTTCTCTGCGAGCGTCTTCGGTCCGGTCATGCTGTGTCCCTACCTGGTCGCTGCGTGGTTGTTGTGTGGTCTGCTACGGCGCGGCCGTCACGGGCTGTGGCTGGGCCGCTACGTTGGTCAGACGGTTGAGCGCGTGCAGGTACGCGCGCGCCGACGCCACGAGGATGTCCGTGTCCGCGGCCCGGCCCGTGTACGTGCGGCCGTCCGCCTCGATGCGGATCGTCACCTCGCCGACGGCGTCGATGCCCTCCGTGACCGACTTCACGCTGAACTCGGTCAGCTCGTTCTCGATGCCGACGACGCGATTGATGGCCTGGTAGATGGCGTCCACCGGGCCGGTGCCGATCGCGGCGTCCTGGTGCTCCGCGCCGTCGCGGCCGATGAGCCGCACGGTCGCCGTCGGGGCAGAGTGGTCGCCGGCCGAGACCTGCACGAGGTCGAGCTGCCACTGGTCGTGGACCTGCACGGAGGCCTGCTCGGCGAGGATCGCCTGCAGGTCGCGGTCGTCGACCTCGTCCTTGCGGTCGGCGACGTCCTTGAACGCCTCGTAGACGCGGTCGAGGGCTTCCTCCTCGAGGTCCACGCCGAGGTCGGCGATGCGCGCGCGCAGGCCGTGGCGGCCCGAGACCTTGGTGAGCACGATCGAGTCGCCGACGGGGATGCCGATCGACGCGGGGTCCATGATCTCGTAGGTCTCGCGCAGCTTGAGCACGCCGTCCTGGTGGATGCCCGAGGAGTGCCGGAACGCGTTGCGCCCCACCACCGCCTTGTTGGACTGCACGGCCATCCCCGAGACGCGCTCGACGATGCGGCTGGCGCGGTAGAGCTCATCGGTCTTCACGTCGGTGTGGACGTGGCCGAAGTCGCCGCGCGTGCTGATCGCCATGATCACCTCTTCGATCGAGGTGTTCCCGGCGCGCTCGCCGATGCCGTTGATGGCGCCCTCGACCTGGCGTGCGCCGTTGAGCACGCCCGAAAGCGAGTTGGCCGTGGCCATGCCGAGGTCGTTGTGGCAGTGCACGGAGATGCGTGCCCGGTCGATGTCGGGCACGTTCTCGCGGACGCTGGCGATGAGTGCGCCGAACTCCTGGGGGAGCGCATAGCCGACGGTGTCCGGGATGTTGACCGTCGTCGCGCCCTCCTCGATGGCGGCCTGGAGGAGCTGGTACGTGAACTCGGCGTCCGAGCGCGTGGCGTCCATCGGCGAGAACTCGACGTCCTCGCAGTAGCTCTTCGCGCGGGCGACGGCGGCGCGCGCCATCTCCATCACGTCCTCGCGGTTCTTGCGCAGCTGGTGCGCCATGTGGATCTCGCTGGCCGAGATGAAGACGTGGATGCGCGGCGTCTCCGCGTGCGCCACGGCGTTCCAGCACGAGTCGACGTCGTCGAAGTTCGCGCGGGCGAGCCCGGCGATGATCGGGCCCTTCACCTCGCGCGCGATCAGCGAGACGGCCTCGAAGTCGCCGGGCGAGGAGAACGGGAAGCCCGCCTCGATGATGTCGACGTTGAGGCGCGCGAGCTGGCGCGCGACCTCGAGCTTGTCCTCGATGGTGAAGCCGACGCCCGCAGACTGCTCGCCGTCGCGGAGCGTCGTATCGAATATGTAGACCTTGTCGCTGTCACTCATGTGTCGTTCGTCCCCGTGGTGTGCCCTGCCTGGTGGTTCCGGCCCTGGCCCTCCGCCCGCTCACGCGGTGGAGGGCCCCATAAGCACGAGCGCTAGCCGAAGCAGCTCGAGGCGCTCACGGGCAGCACGACGCGGGCGCACCCCGATCGGTGGTGCGCCCGCAACCGACACGCTCGCCCGGTCGCCGCGTACAGCGACGGCGGATGCGCTTTCCGCGCGGCGGGAGCGTGCGGTCGTGGTCACGTCTAGGACTGTCCCAGCCAGGCCATCATCGCGCGCACTTCCTTGCCGACGGCCTCGACGGGGTGCTCCGCGTTGAGGCGGCGCAGCGCGAGGAAGCGCGGGCGGCCGGCCTGGTTCTCGGCGATCCACTCCTGCGCGAACTGCCCCGAGCGGATCTCGCCGAGGATCTCGCGCATGCGGTCCTTCACGCCGTCGTCGATGACGCGCGGCCCGCGGGTGTAGTCGCCGAACTCGGCGGTATCGCTGATCGAGTAGCGCATGTACTCCATGCCGCCCTCGTACAGCAGGTCCACGATCAGCTTGAGCTCGTGGAAGGTCTCGAAGTACGCGGACTCGGGCTGGTAGCCGGCCTCGACCAGCGTCTCGTAGGCGGCCTTGATGAGCGACGTGATGCCGCCGCAGAGGATGACCTGCTCGCCGAAGAGGTCCGTCTCGGTCTCCTCCAGGAACGTGGTTTGCAGGATCCCGGCGCGCGTGCTGCCGATCCCCTTGCCGTAGGCCAGCGCGACCTGCAACGCCGACTCACTGGCGTCCTGGTGGACGGCCACCAGCGCGGGCACGCCGATGCCGTTCGTGTACTCGCGGCGCACGAGGTGGCCGGGGCCCTTCGGCGCGATCATCGTCACGTCGACGTCCTCGGGGGCGTTGATCTGGTTGAAGTGCACGTTGAAGCCGTGCGCGAACATGAGGGTCTTGCCCTCGATGTGCGGCGCGACGTGGTCCTCGTAGACCTGGCGCTGCACCTGGTCGGGCACGAGCATCATGATCACGTCGGCGTCGCGCGCGACGTCGGTGACGCTCCCCACCTGGAGGCCGTCGCCCTGCGCCTTCTCCCACGAGGGCGAGCCGGGGTAGAGCCCGACGGCGACCCGCAGGCCGGAGTCGTGCAGGTTCAGCGCGTGCGCGTGGCCCTGCGAGCCATAGCCGATGACCCCGATCGTCTTGCCCTCGAGCAGTCCGAGGTCGGCGTCCTCGTCGTAGTAGATCCTGGCCACGCGGTTGTTTCCCCTCTACCGGCTCGGCCGGTAACGCGTTAGTCGCTGACGTATGGCAGCTCGCCCTGGAGCCGCCGTCCGAGTTGCCGCTGGACGTGCTCCGCCCGCTCCAACTCGGGCTCATGCAGCGCCGTGGTCGACTCGCCCCGCAGCATCGCGATGCGCCCGGTGCGGGTCATCTCCATCACGCCATAGGGCTCGAGGTTTTCCAGCAGCGAGTCGAGCTGACGCTCGTCCGCCACCATCTGGATGATGAGGCTTCCCGGCGCCACGTCGATGGCGCGGCCCCGGAAGATGTCAACGAGGTCGAGCACCTCGCGGCGCTGCTCCGTGGTGCACGCGACCTTGATCAGCGCGAGCTCGCGCGAGACGGCGTCCTCGTCCGTGAGGTCCGACACCGAGATCACGTCGATCAGCTTGCCGAGCTGCTTCTCGACCTGGTCGACGATGCCGTTCTCGCTCTCGACGACGATCGTCATGCGCGAGACGCCCAGCTCCTCGGTCGTGCCGACCGCGAGCGAGTCGATGTTGAAGCCGCGACGGCGGAACAGCGACGCCACGCGGTTGAGGACGCCGGGGCGGTCCTCGACGAGCGCGACGACGGTGTGCTTCGTGGAGCGTGCAGGCGCTTCGCTCACGACGCCACCTCGGTCGCCGTCTCCGTCTCGGGCGCCTCGACGGTCTCCGAGAGCGCGGCGCCGGCGGGCACCATCGGCCACACGTTGGTCTCGGCCTCGACGTGGAAGTCGAGCAGGACCGGGCCGTTGTGGGCGTTCGCCTCCTCGATGGCGGCGTCGACCTCGTCCCGCTCGGTGACGCGGATGGCCTTGATGCCGTAGGCGTCGGCGAGCTTCACGAAGTCCGGCTGGCTGATGGCGACCGAGACGTAGTTGTCCTCGTAGAACAGCTCCTGCCACTGGCGGACCATGCCGAGGAAGCCGTTGTTGATGATCGCGAGCTTCACCGGGAGCTGCTCGTCCACCATCGTGGCGATCTCCTGCAGCGTCATCTGGAAGCCGCCGTCGCCGCAGATCGACCACACGGTGCGGTCGCGCAGCGCGGCCTGTGCACCCATCGCGGCCGGCACCTCGAAGCCCATCGTCCCGAGGCCGCCCGAGGTGATGAGCTGGTTCGGCTCCGTGATGCGCATGTGCTGCGCGGCCCACATCTGGTGCTGCCCGACGCCCGTCACGATGATCGTCTCGTCATCGTTGAGGTCGGAGATGCGCTTGATCACGTGCTGCGTGGTCAGCTCCGGCCCGCTCGGGATCGCCATCGAGCGCGCGTGTGCGTCGCGCTCCTCGTCGATCCAGCGGATCCAGTCCATGTGCGAGCGCTGGCGGGTCGCCGCCGTGAGCTGCGGGAGCACCTGCTTCACGTCGCCGAGGATCGGCACCGCGGTCGGGAGGTTCTTGCCGTGCTCGCCGGGGTCGATGTCGACGTGGATGAGCTTGACGTTGTGGTTGAAGTCGTTGAAGCGCCCGATCGCACGGTCGTCCATGCGGTTGCCGATGCCGATCACGACATCGGCGTTGGAGGCGGCCATGTTCGCCTCGTACGAGCCGTGCATGCCCATCATCCCGTACGAGAGGACGTGCGTGCGCGGGATGCTGCCGAGGCCGAGCAGCGTGTTCAGCACGGGAATGCCGGTGTGCTCGGCGAAGGTGCGCAGCTCCTCGGAGGCGCCGCCGAGGATCACGCCGTGGCCGGCGATGATCAGCGGCCGCTCGGCCTCGTCGAGGAGGCGGGCCGCGGCGTCGATGTCATCCTGCGGCGCGGCGCCCGGGATGTGGTAGCCGCGCACGCTGACCTCGTCGGGCCACTCGAACTCGGCCTCGTCGGTGAAGACGTCCTTCGGGATGTCGATGTGGACGGGGCCGGGGCGTCCGGTGGTGGCGAGGTAGGCGGCCTCGGCGAAGGTGTACGCGAGGTTCTCGACGCGCATCACCAGGTAGTTGTGCTTCACGCACGGCTCGAGGATGCCGGTGGCGTCGGCCTCCTGGAAGCCGTCCTTGCCGATCAGGTTGCGGGCCACGTTGCCGGTGATGAACAGCGTGGGCACCGAGTCCATCATCGCGTTCTGGACGGCGGTCACGAGGTTCGTCGCGCCGGGTCCGGAGGTTGCGAGGGCGCAGCCGATCTGGCCCGAGGCGCGGGCGTAGGCGTCGGCGGCGTGGCCGCCGCCCTGCTCGTGGCGGACCAGGATGTGCTTCACCTCGGGGTGTGCGGGGAGGCGGTCGTAGAGGGGGAGGACCACGCCGCCGGGGTAGCCGAATACGGTGTCGATGCCGATCCGCTTCAGACACTCGAGGACGATGTCGGCGCCGCTCATCTTCATGGGAGGTCCTGCCTGTTCCGAATCCGCTGGCTGGTCAGTGGTGGGTCATCGATGGGTGGTGTTGCTCGCGCAACGAAGCGAGCCCGACACGCGGGCTTGGTGGCGGCGCTGCGAACGTGGCAGCGCCGCCTAGCGCAGTACGAGAACGAGGACGAGCAGGCGCAGGGACGCGGCGAGCGCGGAGCGCCTGATGGGCGTGGAGGTCGTGGGGAGTGCAGCCCTCATCATGGTGGAACAGTATCCGCGCCCCCTCCCGCGAGCGTCAACACGCCACTAGTTCAGAGACGCACCAAAGCACGGACGGATCATACAGGCCCGCTCGACAAGCATTGTTCGAGGTTTGGTATTCCGTACCACGAACGCGATAGGCTGCCGCCGCCGCGATCGTATGCGCGGCGAGCTTCAAGCACGTCCGACACTGGAACGAGATCGACACGTAGTGGACTCCTCACGCCGATGGGCCATGGTCGCGGCAATGCTCGTCGTTGTCTCGCTGCTCGGTATTCGGGGCGCTGCGGCCCAGAGCGCACCGGGCGAAGTCGAGGTGCGCGTGGCGGCGCAGCGCCTCGCCGACGGCCGGACGGAGTTCGCGCTGCAGGAGCGCGTCGGCGGATCGTGGGGTGAGCGTCGGCTCCCGTCGAGCCGCTTCTTCCCGGCGAACGCGAGCGTCGGCCGCTGGCTCGCAAGCTCACCCCTGACGGTTGAGGTGCAGCCCGAAGGCATGCAGACCGCGTCGGGCGGGGCGAGCGTCGAGGTGCGCGTGGCGGCGCAGCTCGTTGCTGACGGTCGGATAGAGTTCGCGCTGCAGGAGCGCGAGGCGGACGGGTCGTGGGGTGAACGGCGGCTCCCCTCGTCGCGCTTCTTCCCTGCGAACGCGCGCGTCGGCCGGTGGCTGGCGAGTTCGCCGCTGACGGTGCGCGTTCCGGGATCGACACCTGCTCCAACGCCTACGCCCACCCCAGCACCGATGCCGACGCCGACGGCGCCACAGACGCCCTCGGGTGCCTGTACGCTCGCGGACAACGTCGAGCGCGTGGTGGCTGCGACGTTCCAGGTGCAGACCGCGACGAGCACGGGCACGGCCTTCTACATCGGCAACGGCGAGTGGATCACGAACCACCATGTGGTGGATACCGCGACTTCCGTCTCGCTCGTACACGGCCAAACTCGTCTGCGCGCCGAGGTCACGGGCAGCCTGCCGAGCTACGACCTCGCCTTGCTGAGTGCACATCCGAGTGGAGCGGTAGTCCCTATCGGCTTCGCGGCAGCACGTCCGAGTGTGGCATCTGACGTGTCGGCGATAGGCTTCCCGGCGGGCGTTGCCGGAACGCCGTCGCTCACCCGCGGCGTTGTTTCGAAGCACGCGCCATTCTCGCAGTTCCAGGGCTTCGCAGATGACGGGCTCATGATCCAGATCGACGCGGAGATCAACCCAGGGAACAGCGGAGGACCGATCGTAGATGATTGCGGTGCAGTGGTTGGCGTTGCTGTCCTCAAGGCCGCGACGTCGCTGGGAGGCCGCGATCTCGACGGCATCGGATTCGGGATCGCCACTGAGACAGTCACCGCGCAACTCCCGAGCCTGCGCACCGGCACGCACTACGCGAGGCGGCCCGTTACAGCACCCGCGCCAACATCGACGGCGCTAGAGATCACCGCGATCTGCAACGGTGACTGGGACGCTTCAGGCGATTGCCGAAATGCGGCAGCAGGTGGACTCGATACCAGCACCCCGGAGGTATGGGTGCGCGGCGTCCGGGACTGGGACAACCTCTACTACAGCATCGACGGCGGCGAAGCACGTGACTACCTGAGCCTGCGAGACCTCGGGCGCGGGCGGCATACCATCCGTGCGAACGAGCTGCGGGCGGGCGGCTGGACGGGCTGGTCCGCCGCCGCCGCCTTCACCATCACTGGGGCCGCGCCACTGGAGATCCCTGCCGTATGCAACGGCAACTGGGCGGATTACGACACGAGCGACCAGTGTTTTGCGGCGGGCTCTAGGGGCATCCTCGCCGAGGACGGCCCAGTCGTGTGGACGCTCGGTGTAGCGGACTGGAACAACGTCCAGTACAGCATCGACGGCGGCCCGGCTCTTGCGCTAGGGGACCTTACGCTGCGCAACCTCACGCCGGGATTCCACACGATTCGGGCCAGCGAGCAGCAGGCTGCTGGCTGGACGGGCTGGTCCGAGCCCTACGCGTTTACGATCACCGGCGCTGCTCCGCTCGAGATCACCGCAGTCTGCAATCGCGGCGAGCATGAGTCGGGCGAGGCGTGCCGTCTCGCCGGCGAGCGAGGCATCCTTGCGGAGGCCTATCCATCCATCTGGCGACGGGGGACGTTCGACGCGGAGAATGACCGCTACAGTATCGACGGCGGCCCTGCCGTCGCGTGGGGGGATTTCACGTTCCGGACTCTTCGCGCGGGTCGCCACCAGATAAGGCTCAGCGAGCAGCAGCCCGCTGGCTGGACGGGTTGGTCGGAGCCGTACTGGTTCACAATCATCGGCGCTGCGCCTCTTGAGATTCTCGCGTTCTGCAACTATCGCGAGGGGGGCTGGGATTCGTCCGAGGCGTGCCACGCAGCCCCGGTAGCACGCTCGGGGGGTTGGAGTATGTGGTCGGTCGGGTATGTGGAGTGGGGGAATGTCCTAGTCAGCATCGACGCGAGTCCGGGAGTCGCGACGGATGACCTGAGCCTGCGGAACCTCTCGCTCGGGCGGCACAACATCCGCATCGCGGAGCAGCAGCCGGCGGGCTGGACGGGCTGGTCTGAGCCGTACTGGTTCACGATCCGCGAGTAGCGGCGGCGCGGCTACGCCTTTGGCCGCCCCAACCGCCTCGACGTGATCGCCTTGGCGAGGCGCCCGAGGGGGTGGACGATGTGGCGGGCGGGGCCGCCGGAGGCGACGACGTCGAGGTAGGTCTCCTCGCCGCGTTCGAGGCGCGTGCAGTGCGTCCACACACGGTTCGAGTGCTGGAGCCAGCGCACGAACGGCGCCGGCCAGAGGTGGAAGACCTCCATCAGCCCGTGCGAGACCGCCAGCTCCGGGAGCAGCTCGCGCTCCAGCACGCGCTGGTACCCGCTCAACGTGTCGACGCGGCCACGCACGTAGTCCTCGGTGACCGGGGCGACCGCGACGCCCGAGGCGATCGCGCCGTAGATGCCCTCGCCGGACAGCGGGTCGAGCAGGCCCGCCGCGTCGCCGATCAGCGCCGATCCGCGCGCCGCGATGTCCGCGCCGTGGCGCAGCATCGGCAGGTGGTGCCCGCGCATGCCTTCGAGGCTGTCCGGGTCCATATCGAAGCCCCGGCAGAGCGAGTCGAGCTGCGGTCGCAGCTCGGAGCCCGCGACGGCCTTCCAGGCGCCGACGCCGACGTTGACGTGGTCGCCCTTGGGGAAGATCCAGCCGTAGCCGCCCCGCATCGAGCCGAGTCGCAGCACGACGCGGCCCCGCAGCCATGCAGGGATGCCGTCGGGGAAGGCGACGTTGGCCTCCAGCGCCACGCCGCTCTCCTCGAAGTGCTCGTAGCCGAGGAAGGTGCGGACGACGCCGTTGGCGCCGTCGGCCCCGAGCACGGCGCGCGCCTCGATGACGTCGCCCCCGCCGTTGCGGCTGCCGTTGGGTGCGCCGTTGGCGACGCGCACCTCGAAGCCGTCCGGGGTCTGCTCGATGTGGTCGACGCGCCGCCCGTCGCGGAACTCGGCGCCGGCGGCCTGCGCCTGCTCGGCGAGGTAGCGGTCCAGGTGGCGGCGCTGCGTCATGTAGGTGAGCGGCGCGGGGGCGTCGCGCGTGACGGCCTTGCCGTCGCGGAGCTGGATCACTGCGCCCGTGATGACGTCCTCGATGACCGGGTCGAGCGAGAATGGGAGCAGGTTGTCGCAGCGGATGGTGACGCCGCCGCCGCAGGGCTTGTCGCGCGGGAACTTCGCCCGCTCCAGCAGCAGCACGTCGACGCCGCGCGAGGCGAGCTCGCGCGCGGCGGTGCTGCCCGCCGGCCCCGCTCCGACGATGACGACCTCGGTCTGCACGGTGTGCTCCTCGCTGCCGATGGTAGGCGGGGGCGCGCTTGCGGTCAGGCGGTGGCCCCGGCGGCTCAGCCGATGGCGATGGCCGTGGCGGCGGTGAACAGCACCTGCAGCGCGGCGCAGGCGGCGAGCACGAGCCGGGACGCGACGCGCTCCCAGCGATGCAGCACCAGCGCGGCGATGAGCCCCGTCAGGAGTATCGCCGTGGCGGCCTGCGGCACCTCGAGGATGCTCGACGGCCCCGCGAGCTCGCCGATCGGGGCCTCCCGGCCGGGCGGGAACGAGGCGTGGAACGTCTCCGGCAGCGCGCCGTAGCGGACGGCGACCTGGAGCCAGACGGCCGCCCCGGCGACCGTCGCCAGCGCCGCGAGCGCGAGCGCCGCGCGGTCGCCGATGATGCTGAGCACGTCGGAGTACGTGTGCCGGACGTGGTGGTCGACCTCGGCCGTCGGGCCCAGCTCCTGCCGGACCACGACCTGCCGGGCGAAGTCCACGGGGTCCTCGACGGTGATCGCATACGTGCGCTCCGGGGTGCCGACGTAGAGCACCTGCTCCGGGACCTGCGCGGTGGAGTAGACGAGCACGGGGCCGAACACCTCGGTCTCGGCCCGCCCGACGCGGCAGCCCCACCACGTCACGCCGCGCACGGGCGCCTCCTCGACCGCCGTGCCGGGCACGAGCCGTTCGATGGCGCTGAGGGGGATCACCTGCTGGGTGAGGCCCCACCTGATGACGAGCGCGTTGCGGTCGAGGTCGTACGCGAGCGTGGCCAGCGCGTGGCTCCAGTACGTGAAGAGCCCGGCGAGCACACCCGCCCCGATGGCCCCCGCGTATGCGAGGAACGCGAGGAGGCCGATCCCCGACTGCACGCCGAAGGTGAGCAGGAGCACCGCGACGCTCGCAGCCCACAGCGCGAGCACGCTCCCGACGAGGAGCCCGAGCGCGCGCGAGGGCCGGTATCGCATGGCCTATCCGCGATGCGGGGAGGCCGCGGCGTGCGTGGCCGCGGCGGTCATGCCCGTACCGGCGCGCTCGAGTAGACGGGCGTGAGCCAGCCGGCGTACTGGGGCATGCGGCCGGTGATGGCGTTGAAGTAGCGCGACTGCAGCTCCTTCGTGATCGGCCCCGGCTGACCATCGCCGATGAGTACGCGGTCGACCTCGGTCACGGGCGTGACGTGCGCGGCCGTGCCGGTCATGAACACCTCGCTCGCGATGTAGAGCTCGGTGCGGTCGATGGTGCGCACCTGCACCTCGAGCCCGAGGTCTTCGGTCGCCATCTGCAGCACGGTCTCGAGCGTGATGCCCTCCAGGATGTTGTCCTGCGGGCCCGGCGTGATGAGCTTGCCGTTGCGGATGATCACGATGTTCTCGCCCGAGCCCTCGGAGACGTGGCCGTCGGGGTTGAGCAGGATCGCCTCGTCGAAGCCGGAGAGCTGCGCCTCGGTCTTCGCCATCGCGTTGTTGACGTAGAGCCCGTTCACCTTCGCCCGCGCCGGGATCGAGGTGTCGTCGACGCGCCGCCACGAGGAGGTGACGCAGCGCGCGCCCGCGTCGGGATCCAGGTAGGCGCCGAAGGGCGCGATGTAGAGCAGGAAGTCATCCTCGAGGTCGTGCAGGCGCACGCCGATGACCTCGGAGGACTTGTAGACGATGGGCCGGATGTAGACGTCTTCCTCGTAGCCGGAGCGCTCGGCGAGCTGCTCGATGAAGTCGACGACGTCGTCGTCGGAGTAGTGCAGCTCCATGCGCATGATCTTGGCGCTCTGGCGCAGGCGCTCGACGTGCTCGCGTACGCGGAAGAGGAAGAGCTGCCGCTCGTCGTCGTTCCAGTTGCCGCGGACACCCTCGAATACGGCCGTGCCGTAGTTGAAGGCATGGGTCATCACGTTGATCCGGGCCTCGGCCAGCGGCACGAACTCGCCGCGCAGGAACGCCAGGGGTGTCGCCACGAACGCCATCCGTTCCCCGGCGCGGTCCGCGCCGGCACGCCCTCGATGATATTGCTGGCCCGATCGAGGCGGCAACCGGCCCGATCCGCCCGGCGCGGCACGCGCGGCGGGTATGCTGCCTTGCGCGACAGCCTGACACCGGCTGGGAGGTCCACATGTCACGACTGAGCGAGAGCTTCACCATCGGCGGTCTCGACGTCGCGGCGCTGAGCGACGGCGCCCCCGACCGCGAGCTCGACGGCTTCTTCCACGAGGTCGACCCCGACGAGTGGACGCGCGCGATCGGGATCACGTCGCCCACCGATCCCGTGCCGTTCAACTTCGGCACGTTCCTCGTCCGCGGCGACGGTCACTACACGCTGGTGGACACCGGGTACGGCCCGCCCGGCCGCGAGATGGGCGTGCCCGGCGGCGGCGAGCTGCCTGACCGCCTCGGCGAACTCGGCGTCTCGCCGGACGACATCGACATCGTGATCCACACGCACCTGCACATGGACCACACCGGCTGGAACGTGGATGAGTCGCGCAACGACGCGCTCACGTTCCCCAACGCCACCTTCTACGTCGCGAGCGCGGAGCTGGAGTACTGGACGAGCGAGGCGGCGGACGACAACCCGCTTGCGGAGGCGGCGCGCTTCCGCATCAACCCCGTGGTCGAGGCCGGCCGCGTCGAGACGACCGAGGGCGAGCACGCCGTCAGCGACCACGTCACGCTGATCCCCACGCCGGGGCACACGCCGGGACATGTCAGCGTGATGGTCGCCTCGCAGGGCGAGCACCTGGTGCTGCTCGGCGACGCCGCGCACCACCCGGTGCACCTCGAACGGCACGACTGGGTGCCGGGCGTCGACCTGGACAAGGCGGAGACGAGCCGGTCGCGCGCGAAGCTGGCGCGCCTCGCCGTGGAGCACGACGCGATCGTGAGCGGAGGCCACTTCCCGATCCTCAGCCTCGGCAAGGTCCGCGAGGTCGACGGCGGCTACCGCTGGGAAGCCCTGTAGCGCGCCGCCCCCGCGGCGCAGCGCCCGAGGACGCCGGTGGGAGAGTACGTCTACGCTGCGGTCTTCGGGGTCATCCAGGCGCTGACCGAGTTCCTGCCGATCTCGTCGTCGGGTCACCTCGTCCTCGCCGCCGAGCTGGTCGGCGACCGCGCCAACGACGCCTCGTACGACGCGGCGCTGCACGGCGGCACGCTGCTGGCGGTGCTGGTCTACTTCCGCGACGACTGGGCGGTCATGGCGCTGGCCGCCCGCCGCGAGCTCGGCCGGCATGGGCTGGCGCTGCGGCGCTGGCGTGGCCGCGGCCGGCTCGCGCTGCTGCTCGCCCTCGGGTCGATACCGGCGTTCGTCGCGGGAGCGCTGGTCCAGGCCCTCGCGGGCGAGGGACTCCGCCAGCCGGCCGTCGTCGGAGTGATGCTCATCGCCGTGGGCGCGCTCATGTGGTTCGCCGACGCGCGCGGCCGTACCGACCGGACGGTCCGCGACGTCGATGGCCGGACCGCGCTGTTCGTTGGGGTGGCGCAGGCGCTGGCGCTCATCCCGGGCACCTCGCGCTCCGGGATCACGATCACGGCGGGCAGGATGGCGGGCCTGGGGCGTCACGCCGCCGCACGGTTCTCGTTCCTGCTGTCGGCGCCGATCACGGCGGGCTCCCTCGCGCTGCTCATCAGCGACGCCGTCGAGGACCACTCCGGGATCGAGTGGGGTCCGATGGCGCTCGGGGCTATGGTGGCGTTCGTCACGGGCATGCTGGTGATCGGCGGGCTGCTGCGCTTCCTCCGCCGCTACGGCCTGGCGGTGTTCGCGTGGTACCGCTTCGCGCTGGGCGCGGCGGTGCTCGCGGGCGTCGCGGCCGGGGCCTTCCACGCCTGACCCACGCCGTTACGATGGATCGGTGACGGAGCAAGCATGACCGACGCCGACACGCAGCCGACCGACGCGCCACTCGCGGGCCGGCGGGCGCTCGTCGTCGGCGTCGAGACCACGACCGGCACTGCCATAGCCTCGGCGCTCGGCGCGGCGGGCGCCGACGTGGCGCTCGCCGTGATGCGGCCCGACGAGGGCGTCCTGACGGCGCGGCGGCTGCAGCGCGAACTGCGCGAGCTCGGCCGTACCGCGATGACCTACGCGCTGGACGTGACGCTGGGCCAGAACGCGCGCGTCACCACGCGCCAGGTCGCCAAGGAGCTCGGCGGCCTCGACATCGTCGTCAGTGCCCCCGACGAGCCGATGCCACAGGCCATGGCCGACACGTCCGAGGTGCAACTCGCACAGGCGATGACGATGAACTGCTACGCCCACGCCTACGTCGCGCGCGCCGCGTTCGGCGAGTTCCGGCGCGGTGGGCGGGGCAACCTGCTGATCGTGACCCACGCGCTCGGCGACCAGCCCGCGCCCGGCGCGGGGGTGTACGCGCTCGCGTGCGCCGCGACGCTCGGCCTGGCCCGCACGCTCACCGCCGAGCACACCGAGCCCGACGTGGCGATCACCACGCTGCTCCGCGGCGCCGTCGCGCTCGACGCCACCGCGGGGAACCTCGCCAACGCCATCGCCGACGCCGACGAGGCCGAGGCGGACCCCCTTGCGCGCCTCGCGGTGCACGTGGCGGCGAGCCCTGCCGCCGAGATGACGGGCCGCGTGCTCTCCGCGGCCGACGCCCCGTGAGCGCCCTCGACGGCCGTCACGTCCTCGTCGCCGGGGTGCGCGAGCCGGACGGGCGCGCGCTCGCCGTCGCGCTCGCGGAGGCGGGCGCCGCCGTCAGCGTGACGACGCGACGCGCCGAGATCGCCGAGGAGGTTACGGCCAACTCGATCCTCAACGAGTGCTGGACGTTCGGCCACGAGGGCCGCGCACTCACGCTCGACCTCACCGACGAGGCCGCCGTCGCGGCGGCGCTTGACGACCTCGAGGCAGACCTCGCACCCCTCGACGCGGTCGTTGCGCCCCTGCCCCCCGCAGACCCGCCTGACGTACTCGCGCGGGCCGCGGCCGAGCGGATGGCGGAGCGTGGCGCGGGGGCAGTGGTGCTGCCTGCCCCGGTCGAGGACGTCGAGGCGCTCCGGGCGGAGTGGGGGCCTCGGGGCGTGGTCGTGGTTGTTGCCGATGAGGACGCCGACATTGCCGGCGCGGTCGCGGAGGCGCTGGCAGGCTAGCGCTGGGTCTCCCAGGGCAGCGAGCGCGGCTGGAGGACCTGGCGCACCGAGCCGTCCGCGACGAGCGCGACGAGGTCCGAGCCGCCGTAGGCCGCGGGGCTCATGCCCCGCAACGACGCCGTCACCAGCTCCTCGCCGATGTGCGCGAGCGGTGCGCCGATGAGCACGGCGGTCATTTCGACCTCCTCGCCCGCGGCTCGCGCGGCCTCGCGCTGCTCGTCGGCGCGGCGTAGCTGTCTGCGCAGCTCGCGGCGCACCACGGCGCCGTCGGAGGGGTCGAAGTCCGGCGCGGCACCGAAGACCGTCGCGCCGCGCGGCTCGTCGAGGGGGAGGCGGGAGACGAGCCAGTAGTCGTGCACCTCGGCCGGCGCGATCTCCTCGACGCTGAGCGCGGCGGCGAGGTCGCGGAGGCGCGTGAGCACGATGTCGAGTTCCGCGCGCTCCTCCGGCATGCGCCGCAGCGCGCGCGCGTCCAGGTGGTATGCGCCGACGATGCCCTCGGAGAGCGTGGTCCACTCGGCCGCGAGCGGACCGGTGACGGAGACGTAGGCGCCCTCGTTGTCGACCTTGGCGAGGGCGAGCGTGACGGGCAGGCGCAGCTCGCGGCGCTGCGCCGGTTCGAGCCCGCCGAAGCCGCGCGAGGCCATGAGGCGCAGCGAGGAGAGGCCGGGCTCCTCGCCGGGCAGCTCGCCGCCCGGCGGCACCCACAGCGCGTACGCGCCGAGGTCGTCATCGAGGTCTGCGTTGAGCTGCGACTCCAGTTGCGCCGCGTTCGGAGCGGGGTCGCCGCCCCACAGCAGGCCGAGCGTGACGCCGATGCGCGCCTCGCGGCGCGCGATAAGCGCGTCGAACGCCGTCGGCTCGTCGAGGCGTGGGCGGAAGGTGCGGAACCAGCGCTCGCTCATCCAGCCAGAGAGCATGGAGAGCGCGAGGTGTTGCTGCCGGGTGGCGGCAGGCTCGCTTGCGTCCGGGGGGTCGGGCATGCGTCGCGCGCTACTCGCTGGCGCGTCGCGCTTCGAAGCGCTCCACGACCGGCCAGATGCCGTTGAGCAGGATCTGCCACAGCACGGCGATGTTGAGGCCGACGAAGCCGATCACGCCGAGCCACTTCAGCGCCGTCGCGAGTTGCGTGCCGTCGTTGCCGCTCTTCTGCGCCCAGTACACGGAGGCCACGGAGATGAGGACCACGCCGACGAAGGCGAGCGGCCAGTCCCACTTGCGGATGAAGCGCGAGAACACGGCCGCGAGGCCGACCGCGACGCCGAGGTTCGAACCCATCGCGCCCATGAGCGGCGTGCCGTGGTGACCCCACGTCTCGAACGCCGCCAGGAAGAGCAGCATCAGCAGCGGACCGGCGAGGCCCGCGATCAGGATGCCGGGCAGATCCGCGCGTGTGAACCGCATCGCTTCCTCCCGTGACCGCCGAGACTGTACCGCCCCGCGGCTAGATGTTCGACCTCGACTGCCCTCCGTCGACGTTGACCGTCGCGCCGAGCACCCACGAGGCGCGAGGCGAGGCGAGGAACACCACCACCGCCGCTACCTCCTCGGGGCGGCCGAAGCGGCCGCCGGGAATCTCCTGCTCGATGAAGCGCGCCATCCCGTCCGGGTCGTCGCGCAGGCGGCGGCCCCACGAGCCGCCCTCGAAGGCGATCGAGCCCGGCGCGACGCTGTTGACGCGGATGCCGTCGGCGATCCACTCGCGCGCGAGCGCCTTGGAGATGGCGATCTGCGCGGCCTTGCCCGCGTTGTACGCCACCCCGCCGCCGCTCTCGCGGCCGTAGATCGAGGAGATGTTGACGATCGCCCCGCCGTTCGGCGATGCCGCGAGGTGCGGGCGCGCCAGCTCCGCGAGCCGGAACGCGGTGACCGCGTTGACCTCGATCGTGCCACGCAGGATCGCCTCGGCGCTGCCTTCGCCGGCCCGGCCGCCGGCGTTGTTCACGAGCGCGTCGACGCCGCCGTGGGCCTCGACTGCCGCCTCGACGACGCGGGCGCAGTCGCCTTCGTCCATGATGTCGGCCTGCACGGCCACGACCTCCGCGCCGCTCCCGGCGAGCCGGGCGCGGGCGGCCTCGAGGCCCTCCGCGCCACGGGCGCAGATCGTGAGGCGCGCGCCCTCGGCCGCGAACGCCTCGGCGATCGAGAGGCCGATGCCACGGCTCGCGCCGGTGACGATGACCGAACGTCCGGTCAGCTCAAGGTCCATGCCCGCTCCGTCCGCTGGGAATCCTCGCAGCGATAGGCTACCCCGTCCAGCGACGGCACGGGCGAGGCCGTGCGCGGGGCGCGCACGTTGACGCCCTCGATCGGGCGTCCGTACGATCCTCGGCGCATGTCCGTCACGCTCGACGCCACCGGCCCCATCGCCACGCTGACGGTCGACCCGCCGTCCGGCGGCTACGACCGCGCGTTGAGCGAGGCGCTGACCGCCGCCGCAGGCGAGCTCACCGCGAGCCACCCGGCAGTGCGCGTGGTCGTGGTGACCTCGGCCGGCGATGGCCTGGGCAGCGGGTGGGACCCGGCCGCGATCGAGGACGACGCAATGCTGCGCGACATCCTCGGGCCCATCGGCGCGGGCTTCGACGCCCTCGCGGACGTGCCGCAGCCGACGGTCGCGGCGATCCGCGGCGAGGCGCACTCGGCGGGGCTGGAGCTCGCGCTCGCGTGCGACATCCGCATCGCCGCCGGGGACGCGACCTTCGCGATGCCGGAGACGGGCGCCGGCCTGGTGCCGCGTGGCGGCGGCACGCAGCGGCTGCCTCGAGCCGTGGGCCGCGCGCAGGCGCTGCGCCTGCTGCTCACGGGCGAGACCATCGACGCGGCCGAGGCGCTGCGCATCGGCCTCGTCTCCGAGGTGGCGCCCGCGGCCGACCTCGATGACGCTGTGCAGGCGGTCGCGGAGGCGATCGCGTCGCGGGGGCCGCTGGCGACGCGCTTCGCGAAGGAGGCGATCCGGCGCGGCATCGAGGTGCCGCTGGCCGAGGCGCTGCGCCTGGAGCTGGAGCTGACGGTGCTGCTGCAGACCACCGCCGACCGCGCCGAGGGCGTCGACGCGTTCGTCGAGCGGCGCGATCCGGAGTTCACGGGGGAGTAGCCTCGAACGAAACACGAGCAGCGGCGGGACGCCGCGCGGAGCCACCGAGGGGGAGCAGGCGTGAGTAAGGCAGGTCAGGACCGATGAACATCACATTGAACCCGGGCGAGGTGAACGCCGTGATCGGCCTCGTCACCTCGCGGCTGCTCGACAGCGTCGAGCTCAGCGAGGAGGGCCAGGAGACGGTGCGCACGTGGCGCAGCGACCGCGGTCCGGGGTCGAGCGAGCTCGACGAGTTCGCGGACCGCTTCAACGACGAGCTGTGGGACCTCCTGGACGAGTCCACCCGGCGCCGGACGATGCGCGCCGGGCGCTTCGAGCGCGAGACCGCCTCGGAACGGTGGAGCTAGCCATGAAGGTCCAATTCACGATCGACGAAGTGCTGGCCATGGCCAACTCGGTCCTCGACGGGCTGGGCGAAGAGGAGTTCAGCCGTAGCGACCTGGCGGCGATCCGCCGCTGGCGCAACGACCACATCACGCCCAGGTCCGACGAGATGGCGCGGCTGGCGGAGAAGATCAACGAAGAGGTGCAGCGCACCCACGACCACAGCCAGCGCAGCCACATCCAGAAGCCGGACTGGGTGTAGGCGCGCACACCGTGGCCGAGCCGTTCGTCATCGCTGAGCGCCGGGGCGACGCCGTCTGGCTGACGCTCAACCGCCCCGAGCGGCTCAACGCCGTGCATCTCCAGATGCGCGACCAGCTGTGGACGAACCTCGAGCTGCTGCGCGACGACCCCACCGTGCGGGTCGCCGTGCTGCGCGGCGCGGGCGACCGCGCCTTCTCCGCAGGAGCCGACATCACCGAGTTCGGCACCGCACCCTCGTTCGTCGATGCGCGTGACGCGCGTGTGCGCCGCGACCTGTGGGGGGTGATGTCACAGCTCGAGATCCCGCTCATCGCGGCCGTGCACGGGTTCGCGTACGGCGCGGGGCTGGAGATGTCGCTGTACTGCGACCTGCGCGTGGCCGCCGAGGACGCGCTGTTCGCGATCCCGGAGGTCACGCTCGGCTACATCCCGTCGGCAGGGGGCACGCAGACCGTGCCGCGCCACGTGCCGCTCGGGCAGGCGCTGCGCATGGCGACCACCGGCGACCCGGTTACCGCCGCGCGCGCGTACGAGCTCGGCTTCGTGCAGCGCGTGGTCCCGCGCGACCAGCTGGACGATGCGGCCGCCGAGTGGGCGGACACGCTGGCCGCGCGCGACCCGCGAGCGACGCGCGCAACGAAGCGCGCCGTCGTACGCGGCCTGGACCTCACCCTCGCGGACGGCCTCGCGCTCGAGCGACGGCTCGCCGCTGGCGTGGCAGTCGCGGCATGAGCAGCGTACGGACCGGGCCGCCGCGCCGCGGCTTGCCGATTGGCCTTGTCGTCCTGCTGCTCGTGATCGTCGCGGCCATCGGCGCGATCTTCTACGGCGCCGCCAATCGCCCGGACTTCGATGTCTTCTACTTCGATGCCGGGCCGTTCGACAGCTACGAAGTCGGTGAGCCTCGCTACTTTCCGCAAGCACGGATCTTCGTGATTTCGCTGGACGAAGAGCCGGTTGAGGGATTGGGACAGGTCAGGAGGGATGAGTGCGCTCAGGCCGGAGCAGCTCAGGGAGGGTCGACCGACGGCCCGAACCTTGCGAAGGAGCTCCGGGCTCTCGACGCGATTTCGCCATCGGGAACCGGATGCGTGATCGAGTTCGTGCCTGACGACCCGCGGGGGACGGTGCTGAATCCTCTCGGAAAGCCGGGAGTCTACGTTGACCACTGCTCGCAGGCGGTCTGGTACTTGAATGGTGATGCCCTGGCGCGCACGACACAGGCGCTGCACGCGTTCCAGATAACGAGGCCGCTCCCAATCAATCCGCAGTGCGAGCGCATCGTCGAAGTCGAGGTGATCGGGCGCCCGAATCTCGCGGAAGCTGAGCGTGAGCGCTAGGGGTTCTGGCCGCAGCGCCGCGTCGTCTTTATATTGAGCGCGCCTCGGTGCGCACCGGGTGGGGCGCCCGCGCGTCGCACACGGGGCGGCGGGGGAGGCAACAAGCCTCGCGCATACGACGAGCGTAGATGATGGCGTGGCCGGAGCCACGCCTCGGGAACCAGCCGGGCCGGCGTGCTCACACCGGCCGAGGCAGAGGGGTGCAGAGATGAATACTGCGGACATTCTCACGATCGCCGGCTCGATGGTGCCGGACCGCGTCGCGGTCAGCGACCCGGACGACACGCTCAGCTACATGGAGCTGCAGTCGCGGGTGAACAAGCTGGCGCACGCGCTGGCCTCGATCGGCATCGGCAAGGGCGCCAACGTCGGCATCATGTCGGTGAACTCCTGCAACTTCGTCGAGCTCTACTACGCGACAGCCGCGGTCGGCGCCACCTTCGTGCCGCTGAACTTCCGCGCGAAGACCGACGAGCTGCAGTACATGGCGGACGCCTCGGACGTGAACGTCTTCTTCGTCTCCGAGCGCTACTACCCGATCCTGCAGGAGATCCGCTCCTCGCTGCCCAAGGTCGAGCACGTCTACACGGTCGGCTTCGAGGCCGACGGCGTCGAGACCATCGAGCAGCTCCGTGAGACCGGCGAGGACGTCCCGTTCTTCACCGAGGTCGACGACGACGACGCTGCGATGGTGATCTACACCTCGGGCACGACGGCGCTGCCGAAGGGCGTGGTGCTGACGCACAAGACGCTCACGGCCTACGTCGTCAACACCCAGAACCCCGTCGACCCCACCGCCGACCCGGACGTGACGATGGTCGCGGTGCCGTTCTTCCACGTCGCCGGCGCGACGACGATGCTCGGCTCGCTGTGGGCCGGCCGGAAGCTCGCCATCCTGCCGCAGTTCGACCCCTCGGCCTGGCTCGACACCGTCGAGCGCGAGGGCGTCACGCACGCCTTCGTGGTGCCGACGATGCTCAAGCGCGTCATGGAGGCGGACGACTTCGACAACTACGACATCTCCACGCTGCAGCTCATCACCTACGGCGCGGCGCCGATGCCGTTCGAGGTCGTGCGCCAGGCCATCGACGTCTTCGACTGCGGCCTCATGAACGCCTACGGCCAGACCGAGTCGACCTCGACGATGAGCTACCTGGGCCCGGACGACCACCGGCTGGACGGCACGCCCGAGGAGAACGACCTCAAGATCAAGCGCCTGCGCTCGGTGGGCCGGCCGATGCCGGACATCGAGGTCGGCATCCTCAAGCCGGACGGCTCGATACAGGACCAGGGCGAAGAGGGTGAGATCTGCATCCGGGGCGACCGCATCATGCGCGAGTACCAGAAGCGCGAAGAGGACACGGCCTCGGCCGTGGTCGACGGCTGGCTGCACACCGGCGACGCGGGCTACCTGGACCCCGACAACTACCTATTCATCACCGGGCGTCTCAAGGACCTCATCATCCGCGGCGGCGAGAACATCTCGCCCGGCGAGGTGGAGAGCATCCTGGAGGAGCACCCGAGCATCGAGGACGTGGCCGTGATCGGCGTGCCCGACATCGAGTGGGGCGAGATCGTGAAGGCCGTGGTCGTCGGCGGCGACACCGAGAAGCCCTCGGACGAGGACCTCACGGCGTTCGTCAAGAGCCGGCTGGCCTCCTACAAGGCGCCCTCGCAGTACGAGTGGATTTCGGAGCCGCTGCCGCGTAACCACCTCGGCAAGCTGCTCAAGAACGACATCCGCGACCGCTGGGGCGCGCAGACCCCGTCGGCGTCGTAAGACCGGACGCGTGGAGGCGAGCCCTGAGAGCGCACTGGTGATACGCTCGCGCGCGACCGCAAGGGGAACCGTATGAGCGTATCCGAGCGCGAGAGAAGTGCTGGGTCGCCCGCCTCTGAAGGCGGGCGACCAAAGCGTGTCCGCCTGGTTGGCGCGTGGTGGGGCCCGGCCGTCGGCCTGACGGGTCTCGGCGTCGTCTCGGCCATCGAGCTGGACCGTACCGACGCCGGCCGCGAGGTGTTCTTCAACGTCGCGCAGCCGTGGGCTGTGTACGTCATGCTGGCGGCCCTCGTCGGCCTGCTCGTCTATGGCTTCGGCCGCCACGCCACGCTCTGGGCGATCGGCAAGCCGACGCCGGGCATCCTGCGCGAGATCCCGATGCGGGTCCGCAACGCGATGCGGCTGGGCCTCGGGCAGGAGAAGGTCCGCCGCGATCGCTACGCGGGGATCATGCACATCTGCATCTTCTCCTCGATCATCGTGCTCACCCTGGTCACCGCGCAGGTGGCGATCGAGGACGACACGCCGCTCAACTTCCTCAAGGGCGACTACTACCTCTTCTTCTCCTTCTACGGCGACCTGTTCGGGCTGATCGGCCTGATCGGCGTCGGGATGGCGCTGTACCGCCGCTACTTCGACGACTTCCACCGCATCCGCTGGGACGAGCGCATCGAGGACCACGCGATCATCGTGGGCCTCGGCCTGATCCTCGTGACCGGCTTCATGGTGGAGGCGTTCCGCATCTACACCACGGAGCTGCACGGCTTCGTGCTGGAGGACGGCACGCAGCTCGAGGCGCACCCTGACTGGGCGCGCTGGTCCTTCGTCTCGTACGTGATCGCCGAGTTCCTCAACATCTTCAGCCCCACGCAGGGCCACATGCTCACCGCCCACACGTGGTCGTGGTGGGGGCACGTGGTGCTGGCGTTCGGCTGGCTGGGGCTGCTGGTGTTCACGCGCCTGGACCACATGATCTTCGCGCCGGTGAACGCGTTCTTCCTCCGCACCGACGCCCCCGGGCGCCTCGCCACCATCGAGAACATCGAGGAGCAGGAGGTGTTCGGCGTCGGGCAGATCCAGGACTTCACGTGGAAGCAGCTCTTCGAGCTGGACGCCTGCGTGCGCTGTGGACGCTGCACCGAGGTCTGTCCGGCCGACGTCTCGGGCCAGCCGCTCTCGCCGATGCACCTCATCCAGGACCTGAAGGCGCACCTCGCCTCGGTGGGTCCGGACCTCCAGAACGCCGGGCACACCAGCGGCGATGTCCGTTCGGTCTCGCCGCTGGAGATGGTGGGCGACGTCATCAAGGACGAGACGCTGTGGGCGTGCCGCACCTGCGGCGCCTGCATGCAGGAGTGCCCGGTGATGATCGAGCACGTCCCGACCATCGTCGACATGCGCCGCTACCTGGTCATGAACGAGGCGCGCGTGCCTCCGGCGGCGCAGGGCGCCCTCGAGAACATCGAGATGCGCGGCCACCCGTGGCGCGGCACCACGCTCACCCGCGAGTCGTGGATGGAGGACTTCGAGGACGTCCCGATCTTCGACGGGTCGCAGGAGTACCTCTACTGGGTCGGCTGCTCGGGCTCGCTGGTGGAGCGCAACATGCCGATCACGCAGTCGGTGTTCCGGCTGCTGCGCGAGTCCGGCGCGAGCTTCGGGGTGCTGGGGCAGGAGGAGACCTGCAACGGCGACCCGGCGCGGCGGCTCGGCAACGAGTACCTGTACCAGATCCTCGCGATGCAGCTGGTCGAGACGTTCAAGGCGAAGAACGTGCAGAAGGTCATCACCAACTGCCCGCACTGCTTCAACACCTTCCGCAACGAGTACCCGCAGTTCGACGGCCACTTCGAGGTGCTGCACCACACCGAGTTCCTGCAGCAGGCGCTCGAGGACGGCGACCTGACGCCGCGTCACAGCGTGGGGACGAGCGTGACGTACCACGACTCGTGCTACCTCGGGCGCATGAACGGCGTGTATGATGCGCCGCGCCAGATCATCGAGGTGCTGCCGGGCGTCGACCTGACGGAGATGCGGCGCACGCAGAGCCGCGGGCTCTGCTGCGGCGCGGGCGGCGGCAACATGTGGCAGGAAGAGATCGGTGAGCGCCGGGTCAACCACGTGCGCACCGAGGAAGCCGTTGGCACGGGCGCGGACGAGGTGATCTCGAACTGCCCGTTCTGCATCCAGATGTTCGAAGACGGGGCCCCGGCCATCCAGCCCGAAGAGGAAGGGCGGATCCGCCCCTTCGACGTGGCGGAGCTGCTGGAGCGCTCCGTGCTCGGCACGCCGAACGGTAACGGCAGCTAGGCAGGCAGTCCGAGCCCGGACGGAGGAGGCGACCACAGGGGTAACGCAGTCCGGCGGGACGCGCGGTGGCAAGTCCGCGAAGCCCGCCCTGACATGGTGAACGAGTGGCCCGGCAGGGCCACGCAGCAAGTTAGGATCGGCCCGCCAGGGCCGAGGGAAATCAGGATCGGCCCGGCAGGGCCGGAGGTGGGGGAGCAGATATGCATCTCGTCGTCTGCGCGAAGCAGATCCCGGACCCGGAGACGCCGCCCGCGGCGTTCCGCATCGACGAAGCCAACAACGAGGTCATCCCGGCGCAGGGCATCCCGCCCGTGCTGAGCCAGTTCGACGGCATGGCCGCCGAGGCTGCGCTGCGCATCATCGAGGGCGCCGGCGAAGGCAAGATCACCGTGATCTCGCTCGGCCAGGAGAGCGCCCAGGCCGCCATCAAGCAGGTGCTCGCCATGGGCGCCGACGAGGGCATCCTGCTGGAGGACGAGGTCCTGCAGGGCGGCGACTCCTACACGACCGCCCGCACGCTGGCCGCGGCCATCGAGCACCTCGGTGACGTGGACGCCGTGTTCTGCGGCCGCCAGGCCGCCGACTGGGACATGGGCCAGGTGGGCCTGGGCATCGCCGAGATCCTCGGCTGGCCCTCGGCCATCATCGGCAAGGACGCCAAGGTCGAGGACGGCAGCATGGTCGTCGAGCGCGTCACGGGCGACGGCTTCGAGACGGTCTCGATGCCGATGCCGGCCGTGGTGACCATCTCCAACGAGATCGGCGACCCGCGCTACCCGAAGCTGCAGCAGATCATGCAGGCCGCACGGAAGACCGTGACGCGCCTCGACGCCGGCGAGCTGGGTCTCGACCCGTCGACCGTCGGTGACGCCGGCGCGCGCCTGAAGCTCGAGCGGCTGTTCATCCCGGTCGTCGAGGGCGAAGTCGAGCTCATGGAGGGCGAGACCGCCGAAGAGCAGGCGCAGGCGCTGGCCGCCGCGCTGCGCGAAGCGAAGATCCTGTAGGCGAGGGGGATACCGAACATGGCACGCAACATCCTGGTGGTCGGTGAGCTGGAGGGCGGCGAGCTCTCCAGCACCACCGCCGAGCTGCTCGCGCTGGGCACGAGGCTCGTCGACGGCGGGCAGGTCAGCGTCACGCTGCTCGGCAGCGGCGCCGGCGACGCCGCCGGCGCAGCCCACGCGGCCGGCGCCGACACCGCATACGTCAGCTCCGACGCGGGCTACGACGACTTCCGTTCCGACCAGTGGGTCGCGGCGGTCGAGGAGGCCATGGGCCAGTCCTCGCCGGACGCGGTCTTCATCGCGCAGTCGATGGCCGGCCGCGACCTCGGTCCGCGCCTGGCGTTCCGCAACGACACCGCGGTCGCGATGGACTGCGTCTCCGTGGAGGACGACGGCGGCGAGCTGAAGGCCACGCGCTCCTGCTACGGCGGCAGCGCGCAGGCGACCTACAGCTTCGCCACCTCCCCCGCGGTCGCGACCATCCGCGCGAAGTCGCAGGACCCGCTCGCGGAGCCGAGCGGCGGCGGCGACACCGTCGAGCTGTCCGGGGCCGGCGACAGCCGCTCCACCATCGTGGGCCGCGAGGCTGCGGTCTCCGAGGGTCTGCAGATCCAGGACGCCGAGATCGTCGTCTCGGGTGGCCGCGGACTCGGCGACCCGGAGGGCTTCGAGGTCGTGGAGCAGCTGGCAGCCGCGATCGGGACCGACAAGGCAGCCGTGGGCGCCTCGCGCGCCGCAGTCGACCTCGGCTGGTACCCCACGTCGCAGCAGGTCGGGCTGACCGGCAAGGTCGTGACGCCGGACCTGTACGTGGCGATCGCGATCTCCGGCGCCAGCCAGCACATGGCCGGCTGCAGCGGCTCGAAGACGATCGTCGCCATCAACCGCGACCCGGAGGCGAACATCTTCACGGCCGCCCGCTACGGCATCGTGGGCGACTACAAGGAAGTGGTCCCCGCCCTGATCGAGGCCGTCAACGCCCTCGACTAGGCCGGCCGGCCGCGGAATGCGCAAGACGGCGCCGCGCCCCGCGCGGAGCCGTCTTGCGTGCCCTTCGGGGCGAACCTAAGATCGCCATTCGGCGTCCAATGCGTGCAGGGGCACGCGGCACGCCGGCCACCTCGCAGGAGTCATCATGAGAGTCCTTGGTCTGACTGGAGGGATCGCCTCCGGCAAGTCCACTGCTGCCGAGCGGCTCAAGGAGTTGGGCGCCATCGTGCTCGACGCCGACCGCTACGGCCACCGCGCGTACGACAAGGACTCAGAGGGCTTCCACGCCGTCGTGAACGAGTTCGGCCACGACATCGTCGGCGAGGACGGCGAGATCGACCGCCGCATCCTCGGCGGCAAGGTCTTCGGCGCGCCCGACCAGTTGAAGCGTCTCACCGACATCGTCTGGCCGGTCATCCGCCAGTTCGCCACGGCTGAGATCAGCGAGCTGCGCGAGAGCGAGCCGGAGACGGTGATCGTGCTCGAGGCCGCCGTGCTCATCGAGGCGGAGTGGCAGGACCTGGCCGACGAGGTGTGGGTCGTGCACGTCGATCCGGAAGCGGCGAAGAAGCGGCTCATGGATCGCAACAACCTGGACGCCGAGGCGGCCCAGGCCCGCATCGACTCCCAGATCACCAACGAGGAGCGGCTCGAGCACGCCGACGTGGACATCGCCAACGGCGGCTCGGTCGATGAGTTCATCGCCGCGCTCGACGGTGAGTGGGAGCAGCTCCAGGAGCGGATCAGCAGCGGAGGCGGAAGCTAATGGTGACCACGACGGCCGAGACCGACACGCAGACCGCATACAAGTCGATCGAAGTCCAGGAGTTCCGGCTCACCGAGGAGCCGTTCTACCTCGCCGTCGAGGACGAGGTGGAGCTCTTCGAGACCGCCTACGAGCAGCAGATCCCGGTCCTCCTCAAGGGCCCGACGGGCTGCGGCAAGACGCGCTTCGTCGAGTACATGTCGTGGCGGCTGCACCAGCACCTCGGCGATGAGACGCAGGGCGTCCCGCTCATCACGGTCGCCTGCCACGAGGACCTCAGCGCCTCCGACCTCGTCGGCCGCTACCTCCTCGAGGGCGACGACACGGTCTGGATCGACGGGCCGATCACGCGCGCCGTGAAGGCGGGGGCCATCTGCTACCTCGACGAGATCGTCGAGGCGCGCAAGGACACGACCGTCCTCATCCACCCGCTCACCGACTACCGTCGCCTGCTGCCCATCGACAAGCGCGGTGAGCTGATCGAGGCAGCCGAGGGCTTCCTGCTGGTGCTGTCCTACAACCCGGGCTACCAGTCCGCGCTCAAGGACCTGAAGCACTCGACGCGGCAGCGCTTCATCGCCATCGAGTTCGACTACCCGCCGCGCGACAAGGAGGCGGAGATCATCCGCAACGAGTCCGGCTGCACCCCCGAGGATGCGCTGGAACTCGCGAAGCTGGGCGAGAAGGTCCGCAACCTCAAGGAGCACGGCCTCGGCGAGGGCGTCTCGACACGCCTGCTCGTCTACGCGGGCCGGCTGATCGCGCGCGGCATCCCGGCCCTCCGGGCCTGCCAGACCGCGGTCGTGTGGGGGCTCACCGACGACCCCGAGGTGCAGCGCTCGATCGAGGAGGTTGTGACCTCGATCTTCCCCGAATAGGCAGCATGTGCGTTGCGCCTCGGCCTGGTCCGGGACATTCACTGTAGTGCGGCCGCGCTCGACATCGCGCTCGGGCAGACGGGCGGCCGGGTCGACGAGGTGCTGTGCGCGGGCGACGCGATCTTCCAGTTCCGCTTCCCCAACGACGTGATCCGCACGCTGCGGGGCACGGGCGCCCGCGTCGTACCCGGCGCCCACGAGGGGCCGTACAACTGCATCGATAGCACCAGCCCGCGCACGGGAACCACGCAGCGAGGCGACCGCCAGGTCCGCCACCAGTAGGAACACCAAGATGAGCGCAGCCGACGATGTCCTGACCCGTTACACGGACGAACTGCAGGGGTTCGGGCCCTCGCTCCCCGACGACCTCGCCGGCGGCGCACGGGCGCTGGAGCGGCGGCTGAGCGAGGAAGACCTGGACCGCTGGGCCGCCGCGGGCGTCGCGCTCGCGCGCCACTCGCTGCGCTCGTGGGAGGCCGCGGGCGAGTACTTCCGCGTCTCGCCGCGCCTGTTCCCCGCCTTCTCGTTCGATGAGCTGCTGGACTGGCAGGAGGTCGCGCTCGACCTGGCGGAGAGCTCCTCGATGATCGCCGCGGCCTTCGTGCGCGCGACGCCCGAGGTGCTCCAGCCCCTGCAGGGCGCCGACACCCGCGACCTCGGCATCATGGGCGAGTGGATCGGCCGCCCCGGCGAGCAGGTCCGCCCGTGGGCCGCGCTCGGCAAGCGCCTGGCGCACGGCAACTGGAAGTCCGTCGCCCTCGCCGCCTCGTTCTTCGAGCAGAGCCCCGCGCTCCTGCACGCCCTGCCGCTCGACGCCGTCGGCGAGCTGATCGACGTGGTCGACCGGCTGTCGGACCGCTCCTACCAGCTCGCCGCGAGCTGCCTGGAGCGCTCGGGCGAGCTGTTCGCGGACCTCGCGCCGCCGGACCGGCGGCCGTTCCTCGAGTTCGCAGGGGCCGTCGCACAGGCCTCGTGGGCCGACACGCGGCTCTACTTCGAGCGCGGGCCGTCGCTCATCGCCAACATCGATCGCGACGAGCGCGCGTCCTTCCTCCAGCTCGCGGCCGACGTCACCGAGCAGGTGGGGCGGCAGGGCTACCCGCTGTTCATCGAGGCCGCCGAATCGCTCGCGCAGGTGGAGCTGACCTACCACGAGACCCTCGTCGACCTCGCGCGCCGGCTCGCGGCCGGCAGCCCGACGGCGGCGATGTCGTTCCTGCGCTCCTCGCCGACCGTGCTGACGAGGCTCACCGCGGACCAGCTGGAGCGCTGGCTCGAGGGCGGCTGGTCGCTGCTCTTCGAGCAGGGCAACGTCGAGGGCGCCGAGGCCTACTTCCGCCTCGAGTCGCAGCGCGCCGAGGAGATGCTGGAGACGCTGTCCGCCCGCATCGAGCTTCGCAACGTCAGCAACACCCTCCGCCTCTACGCGAAGGCGCTCACCGGCGAGCAGATCGCGATCCGCTCGACCGAGGACCTCGTCGACGCCGGCATCGGGTGGGTGCAGGAGTCCGTCGCCACCACCGAGGGCTCCGCGATCTACCTGCCGCCGTACGTGAGCACGTTCAACGAGCAGCGGCAGAACTTCCTGAGCTACAAGGTCTACGCCACGCACCAGAGCGGCCGCATGGAGTTCGGCTCGTTCCTGTTCGACTTCGAGGCGCAGGGCAGTCACACCGCCTCGACGCTGATCGAGCGCGAGGAGACGAAGCTCTCCAGCAACGGCCACGAGGCCGTCGCAGTGACCACGCCGATGGAGCGCTACTTCGACCTGTTCGAGGACCGCGAGCTCATCTCCGGCCTCTTCACGATCGTCGAGGACGCGCGCGTCGACGCGTACATCTCGCGCGAGTACGGCGGGATCCGCCCCGCGCTGCGCGAGCTGCAGGCGCACGAGGCGGCGAACCGCACCAACATCTCGCGCATGGCGCTGCGCGAGGCCTACCTCGAGAACCTGCTGCGCGCCTCGCTCAAGCAGCCGCAGACCATGCGCTGGCCGCGCGACCTCATGCCGCTGATGGCTCGCGGCATCGACCAGCTCAAGATCGTCGACGAGCCCGGCGCGGACGTACAGGATTCCGCCGAGGTGGCCGCGGTGATCTACCACATCGTCGAGAGCATCCCCAACATCGCGAACGCCTACGCCGAGATCGACTGGGACGAGATCGACGAGGACATGATCCAGTTCACCACGGAGGCCGGCGGCGCCGACGGGCCGGAGATGCCGTCCGGCGAGGAGTCCGACTTCTCGGCCCCCGACCAGCCGGAGTTCCGCGGCGACTTCAAGCCCGAGATCGTCCAGCTGATGATGAAGCTGAAGCAGCAGTCCGAGGGCGAGGAGCCGATGGGTGGCCAGCTCACCCAGGAGCAGCTCGAGGCGCTGCTGGAGAAGTCCGTCGAGATCGTCATCTCCGACATCGCCGAGGGCGACATCGCCTCCTCGATGGGCATGTTCCTCACCAACCTCGAGCGCGAGGCGCTGGACGCCAAGCAGGGCCCGCCCGGCCAGACCCCGGACGGCGCCGACGCCGGTGACTCGTCGAGCGGCACGGGCTCCTCGGAGCTGCCGATCGAGGTCAACTGGTCGTACTACGACGAGTGGGACTTCCGCGCCGGCGACTACCGCCCGCGCTGGTGCCGCGTCGGCGAGCGCCCCGGCGAGGAGGGCGATCTCGAGTACTACGAGGAGACGCTGCGCCGCCACCACGGCCTCGTCACCGAGACGCGCCGCCAGTTCGAGCTGCTGCGCCCGGAGCACTTCCGACGCATCAAGCGCCTCGAGGACGGCGAGGACGTCGACCTCGACCAGGCGCTCGAGTTCATCGTCGACAAGCGCGCGGGCGTCGGCCCGCTCGGCCGCGTCTACTGGAGGCGCAACAAGGTCGAGCGCGACGTGGCCGTCGCGTTCCTCCTCGACATGTCGGCCTCGACGGACGAGGAGATCGAGAAGACGCAGTCGAACTACCAGCCGTCCGACGACGACTTCGACGACGACCCGCGGAAGTACTTCCAGTGGCTGACCCAGCGCCGCGCGCGGTTCACTGCCGCGCCGCCCAAGCGCATCATCGACCTCGAGAAAGAGTCGCTGGTGCTGATCGTCGAGGCCCTCGAGGCCATCGGCGACACGTACGGGATCTACGGCTTCTCCGGCTACGGCCGCGACAACGTCGAGTTCCACGTCATCAAGGACCTCGACGAGATGTTCGGCGACCGCACGCGGCGGCGCATCGACAAGATCACGCCGATCCGCTCGACGCGCATGGGCCCGGCGATCCGGCACACGGTCGCCAAGCTCAACGAGTACGACGCGAAGGTGAAGCTGATGATCCTCGTCTCCGACGGCCGCCCGCAGGACCACGGCTACGGGCGTGATCGCACGGAGAAGGAGTACGCGGTGCACGACACGCACCAGGCGCTTGTCGAGGCGAAGCAGGTGGGAGTCACGCCCTTCCTCATCACCGTCGACAAGGAGGGGCACGACTACCTGAAGGAGATGTGCGACGACGTCGGCTACGAGGTCGTCGACAACATCGAGTCGCTGCCGCGCCGCCTCACCTCGCTCTACCGGGTGCTCGCCACCGAGTAGCGCGGTCACACCCCGCTCGTCCATCCCCGGGCGCCCGTACGGGCGCCCGGAGTCGTGTTGCGGCGGTACCATCGACGCATGACCGCCGCCTCGACCGACGCTCCCAGCCGGAGCGCGCTCTCGTATCCCAACTACCGGCGCTACTGGGTGTCCGCGGTCATGCGCGTCTTCGGCTTCCAGTTCCAGTTCATCGGCCTCGGCTGGCTCGTCGCCGTCGAGCTCGACCGGTCGCCGTTCTGGCTCGGCACGGTGTGGCTCGCGAACGCCATCCCCACCATCCTGCTCTCGCTCCCCGGCGGGTCGCTGGCCGACCGCAGAGACCCGTACCGGCTCATGATCGTCACGCAGTTCGTGATGCTCATCGGGCACGTGACGATCGCGGTGCTGATCCTGTCGGGGCTCGTCGAGCTCTGGATGGTCATCGTGTGGGCCGTCGCGAACGGCGCGCTCTGGGCCGTCGCGGTGCCCGCGATGAACACGCTGCTCCCGAGGCTCATCGAGCCGCCCGCGATGGCCAGCGCCGTCGCGCTCATCAGCGGCATCTGGAGCGCGATGCGCATCGTCGGACCCGCCAGCGCCGGCGTGCTTATCGCGCTCGTCGGCACGGGCCACGCGTTCTCGGTCTGTGCGGCGGTCAACGGCCTCGCGTTCATCGTCATGCTCATGATCCGCGTCCCCCGGCGCGACACGAGCGGGCAACACGACGAGGACGACGGCGGCATCATGGGCGGCGCGCGCTACGTCTTTTCGCACCCCGTGTTCCTCGCCACCATCGGGCTCTCATTCTTCACCTCGGTCTTCGGCAGCTCGTACGTGATCCTGCTGCCGATCTTCGCCGACGACCTGCTCAACGTCGGCTCCGAGGGCTTCGGGTTCATGGAGGCGGCGGCAGGCATCGGCTCGCTCGCCGGGACGTGGTGGGTGATCCGCTACGGGCTGGGGCGGCGGCCCGGCGTGCTCATGCTCGCCTCGGCAGCGGTGTTCGGCGTGCTGATCGCCGCCTTCGCGACCACCGACCACCTCGCGCCGGCGTCGGTGCTGCTGCTGGTCTCGGGCTTCGCGGCCGAGGTCTACCTGATCATCGGCATGACGGTGGTGCAGCTGCTGGTCCCCGACCAGCTCCGAGGGCGCGTGATGGGCATCTGGTCGATGACCTACTTCCTGGCCTCGGTCGGCGGCTTCATCGCGGGCTTCGCCGCCGAGTTCGTCGGCGTGCGCGTCACGATCGCGGCCGGCGCACTCTCCGTGACCGCGTTCGCCCTCGCCGTCTACTTCGCCTCGGCCGAGCTGCGCCGCCTGCGCGGCGACGACGTCTCGCCCCCGACCGAGCCCGCCGAGGCCGAGCCCGAGGTCGCCGCCGCGAGCTGACCGCCCGTCCATCCGGCGGCGGGCGACCGGGTGGGGTAAATCAGGCCGCGCTCGGCCTACGATGGCCCCATGGAGCGCAACAGCCGCGGCCGACCTCGGCACCCCGACGTCCTGACGCCGGCCGAGTGGCGCGTGCTGGAGGCGCTGCGCGAGGGCGGCACGAACGCCGAGATCGGCGCGCGACTCGGCATTGGCGCCGAGACGGTCAAGTACCACATCGCGAACATGCTCGCGAAGCTGGAGCTGCGCGACCGCCGCGCGCTCGCCTCGTGGCGCCCCGAGGAGCGTCGGGGCCGCCTCGGCGCGTGGTTCGCGGTGCCTGCGGCGCTCTGGTCGGTGGCGCGGCCGATCGCGTGGGTGGGGGCGGGGACGGCTGCGGTCGCGGGCGTGGTGGTGGGCGTGGTCGCGGTCGTGGCGCTCGTGGCCGTCGCGCTCGTCGTCGCGGGCGGCGACGGCGACCCACCGCTGGCCCTCGCCCCGTCGCCGACGCAGACGCCCCAGAGCACCTCGACGCCCGCGCCCACGCCGACCCCTGCAACAGCCTCGCCGAGCCCGACGCCAACTCCTGCAACAGCCACGCCGATGCCCACTCCCCCCGCACCCACCTCGACGCCAACGCTGGTGCCCACCTCGTCGCCTACGCCGTCGGCTACAAACTTACCTGTGGCCGCGCCGCTGCCGACGCGTGAGGAGCTTGGCATCCACGAGGTCGACGCAGCCGCGGCGTTCGCCGCCGCCGGCCTCACGCACGTGCGTTATGAGGCCGGCGATGAGGTGCCGTGGGACCCAGGGCTGTTCCTACTCGACATCGCGTCGGGCGCGGTGGAGGCGTGGGTACATTCGCTCGCAAGCATCCCGGAGGAGGAACGGAGGCCCAACGCAAGCGCTCCGGAGATCGCTGTCTCTCCGAGCAATCGCCTTCTGGAGTTGCACGGTGTCGTATACGACCGGCAAACCGAGCGCGCATACAGACTGGGAGGCAGCCTCGATCAATGGTGGGGCTCCGGAACCAGCGAGCGCCTTCTTATGGCAGTCCCCGGCGGGGCATCGTTCGTCCTGCTCGACGGGGATCTGCAGCCCGTAGCCCAGTTCCAGCTCCCCTCGGGAGAGCGTCTTACCGGCCCCAACGGCGGCTACATCCTCGTGCGAGGATCTGGGTCAGGCGAAACGTTCCATCTCGTCAGCCTCGAGGACGAACAGGCCCCCGAGGTGCGCACCTGGGTACTGCCATGGCAGGCAGTCGACACCAGGTACTGGGGCCCAGCGTACCGGATCGAACTCCTCGACGATCTGGTCGTGTTCGTTGGTCTGGTGGGCGATTCCACCTGCCATGTGACGCGCTACAACCTGAAGGGTGTCCTAATCTCCGACCAGCCTATCCCGTGTCGGGTCCCATGGCTCGAATGGTGGGGTGAGGCAGGCCTCCCTCGAATCTCCCCGGACGGTCTCAGTACGGCAGTCATCACTCTCGATGGCCTTGAAGAGTTCGGTTACGGCTCGCTGCCTGTCGGCAGCGTGATGTCCATCTTCCAGGCGGCAACAGGGACTGAAACACTGCGCCTGTTGGGCGTACATCCTTCGTGGGTAGGGAGCGGAAGCAGCGGCGACGAGCTCGTGTGGCTCGCCGATAGCTCCGGCATCATCGTTCTAACCCGCGATGGACCACGGGTTGCGGGCCTCGATGCATCATGGGGGCCCGCTCCGGGTTGGGCCTCCCCTGACACGCGGGACGTCTTCTTGGACCCCGGCACGACGATCCCGGGCGGTAACATCGCAGCCGTCAATCAAGAGGGGGATGTCCGGGCATCACTCTCGTTCGGCCCCCCGAGCGCAGTTATAACCGACCCCACGTACGATGCTGCCCTTATCCTCAGGGAGAGCGTCGAGTGGGGCGCTCAGAGCCGCATACTCCGGGTATGGACATCGTACTTTCACACGCAGGAAAGGTACGACTACTACCCGACGCCACCGCTAGATTCCGTCATCGAACAACCACCGTTCAGTGGCCCGCCGACCGTCGAGGTCGTCGCCGATGCATGTCTTAACGTCCACGAAGAACACCGCGCCAACTCACCGATCGTGACCTGCCTCCCGAACGGCACAGTTGCTGAGACGGACACCTTCGAGTCCTCATGGGCGTCCCTCTGGATGCACATCCGCACCGACGACGGCGTCGAGGGCTGGGCGCACGCCGACTACCTGCGCTGGCACTCCGACGGCGTGCGGCTCGAGGAGTGAGCGCGGGCCACGCTCACTCCCGCGCCGCAGCAGCGCCAGTCACGCAACGCGATGCACCAGCACCCCGCCGCGCCGCTCGGCGACCGCCTCGCCGCGCGACACGAGCACGTCGAGCTGGCCGATGAGCTCCGTCATGGCCTGGGGGATGCGGGCCTCGGGGAGGTGCGGGAACAGGCGGCCGATGAGCCCGAACGCCGTGTCCGGCTGCTCCTCGAGCAGCGTGCGCACCAGCGCCGGGCGGCGCTCGTGGTGGCGCTCGAAGCGGACGAAGAGCCGCTCCGCCTCGTCGCCGTCGACGGGCGCGCCGTGGCCGGGCAGCACCCGCCGCACGCCGAGCGCGCGCAGCCGCGCCACCGACGCGACGAAGTCGGGGAGCGACGGCAGGCGCTCGCCCGCGCCGCCGTCGGGGGCGTCGGCGAAGTGCACGCCGGGCGTCGGCACGGTGCCGGGCAGCAGCGTGTCGCCGGAGAAGAGGTCGCCCGTCGCCTCGACGAACGCGACGAGGTTGCCGGGGGTGTGCCCGGGCGCGGCGAGCACGCGCAGCGACGCACCGCCCGCCAGCGCGAACTCCGCGCCGTCCTCGACCACCTCGATGGCGTCGAAGGGGCACGGCTCCCAGCGGTACTCGGGCGGCCGCCTGCGCGCCGGTGACAACATCTGCTCGACGACCGCGGCTGGGACGCCGTGCTCGAGCAGCGCGTCGACGCGCGCAGCGCGACGAGCGTCGTACCACGCCTGCCCGCCGGCGAGCGCGGACACGTCGGCGGCCCCGGCGAGGATGCGCGCGCCCTCGGCGGCCCAGCGGGCGGCGAGCCCGGCGTGGTCGAGGTGGTGGTGGGTGATGAGCACGGCGCGCACGTCGGGGACGGCGACGCCGCCCGCTGCGAGCAGCGCGACAAGCAGTTCCCACGTCCCGCCGCGCGAGCCGTCCCCGGCGTCCGGAGCGCCCTCGAAGTCCGGTATGTCGGGCCCCGCGTCGATGAGGACGGCGCCGCCCCCGGCGAGGGGGAGGGCGTACGGCGTGTTGTCGCCGATGGGGAGGGGGAGCGGGTCAGTCACGCGGGTACACTCTCTCGTGCGCGCAGCAGACGCACCCCACCACTACCGACGGGAGACGGCATGAGCAAGCAGCCGCCGACTCAGGGCCAGGTCTTCGCGGTCGTCGCTGAGACGATCGAGCGCGGCCCGAGCGACTATCGCCTGCCTGACTTCCTTGCCTCAATCGACTGGTCTCTCGCCGTGCGGCCGCCGTCCGAGGTCGCCGCGATGCTCGGCCGCCTCGAGCTGTGGGACTCGGAGTACCGCGAAGGCGACATGGACTGGGCGGAGTTCGTCGAACGCCTCGACTCCCTCGCGGAAGGCGTCGCTACCACGTAGCGGCAGCTACCCCTCACCCAACAACCACGTCCGCACCATGTTCAGCGCCTGCGTCGTCGCGCGGCGCTTCGCTGCCTCCCGGCCCTGGTAGTACGACCACGTCTCGTACGACACGCCCTCGCCGTCGGTGAGCGCGAGGTGCATCGTGCCGGGGGGCTGGCCCTCGACCGGCTCGGAGCCCGCGATGCCCGTGAGCCCGAGGCCGAGGTCCGCGCCCAGGCTCATGCGGGCCGCGTCGGCCATCGCCTCGGCCGTCTCGCGCGAGATCACGCCGTGCGCGGCGGGCACCTCGGGCGGCACGCCGTGGGCGAGCTTCGCCTCGGTCGCGTAGGTCACGAGGCTGCCGCGGAAGTACTCCGAGGAGCCCGCCACGTCGGTGATCGCGCTGCCGATCGCGCCGCCCGTCGCCGACTCCATCACCGCGAGCGTCATGCCGCGCTCGCGCAGCATGCGACCGACGCCGGCGGCGAGCGTGTCGTCGTCCTCGCCCCACACGTGCGCGCCGAGGATGCCGCGCACGCGGTCTCCGACGGGGTCGATGAGCGCCCACGCCTCGTCGCGCGTCGGGGCCTTCGCGGCGATGCGCACGTGTACGCCGTCGCGGCGCGCGTAGAGGCCGATCGTGGGGTTCGACGTGCTGAGCAGGTCCTCCAGCATCTGGTCGACCATCGACTCGCCGAGCCCGGCGGTCTTGATGGTGTGGGAGATGAGGATGGCGTCGGCGCGGCGCTCCAGCTCCGGGGCGACCTGCTGCTCCCACATGTGGGTCATCTCGGCCGGGGGGCCGGGCATGAGCACGGTCACGCGCCCGTCGCGCTCCACCCACCAGCCGGGCGCGGTGCCGCGCGGGTTGGCGATGGCGCGCGCCGAGGGGATGAGCCATGCCTGCTTCATGTTGCGCTCGATGAGCGTGCGGCCGCGCTCGGCGAAGCGCTCTTCCAGCACGGCGCGCTGCTCGTCGTCGACGTACAGGTCCTCGCCGAGCACGGAGGCGACGGCCTCGCGGGTCACGTCGTCCTCGGTGGGTCCGAGGCCGCCCGTGGCGAAGGTGTAGTCGGAGCGCTCGCGGGCGCGGGCGAGCACCTCGTGGAGGCGGCCGGGGTTGTCGCCGACCTGGGTGACGTAGAGCAGGTCGATGCCGAACTCGGGGAGCTGCGAGGCGATGAAGGCGGCGTTGGTGTCGGTGATCTCGCCGAGCAGGATCTCGGTGCCGATCGAGACGATCTCCGCCCGCATCCCGTCCATCCCCTCGCCGCCGCCCGGCAGTGGGCCGGGATGCGTCGAGGATAGCAAGGAGCCCTCGTGCCCGCCGGGCGGCGCTCGTCCGCCCCACAATGGGGTCGGGTAGGGAAACCTCGCGGGCGCGCGACGTAGCATGGCGGGATGGAGCGCAACCGCGGCGGACGCCCCCGGCATCCCGACGTGCTGACGCCGGCCGAGTGGCGCGTGCTGGAGGCGCTGCGCGAGGGCGGGACGAACGCCGAGATCGGCGCGCGGCTCGGCATCAGCGCCGACGCGGTGAAGTACCACGTCTCGAACATGCTCGGGAAGCTGGAGCTGCGCGACCGCCACGCGCTCGCCGCCTGGCGTCCCGAGGAGCGTCGAGGCCGCCTCCCGGCATGGTTCGCCGTCCCGGCCGCGCTCGCCTACGTCGGGCGGCCGTTGGTGTGGGTGGGACTGGGCACGGCGGCTGCGGTGGGCGTGACCGTGACCGTGGTCGCCGCGGTCGTGGCGGTCGCGGTGGTGCTCGTCGTGGTGGGCGGCGATGGCGACTCGCCCGCGGTCGCCCTCCCGCCGGCCGCCACGCCCGATCCCACCTCGACGCCCGCGCCGACTGTGACGACGCCTGAAGCCACTCCGACGCCAGCCGTCGTGCCCACACCCGCGCCGACAGTGACGTCAGCGGCAGCGTGTACACAGACGACGCTGGGAGTCGACCCCGCCACCAACCCCGGCCTCGTCTCCGACTGTGCCGCACTGCTCGGCCTGCGAGACCGGCTCGCCGGGGACGCGGGCGTACTCGACTGGAGCGCGGATCGTCCCGTCGCGACGTGGGAGGGGGTGATGATGGCGGGCGAGCCGCCGCGCGTGACGGACCTGGTGCTGCCGTTGCGCGGGCTCACAGGCATCGTGGCGCCGCAACTCGGTGACCTCGACGCGCTGGTGCAGCTCGACCTGTCGGGGAACCGGCTGACGGGAATGATCCCGGCAAGCCTGGGCCGGCTCTCCCATCTCGAGGCGCTGCACCTCCGCGACAACGACCTCTGGGGCACGATTCCGGCGGCGCTCGGCGAGCTGGGCCTGAGGGACGTGACGCTGTCCGGGAACGCGCTGACGGGGTGCATCCCCCACCCGCTCACAGCTGCGGCGCTCAGCGACTTCGACCGGGCGGACATCGAGCCCTGCGCCCTCCCGCCCACGACGCTGACCTACGACACGTACGACACGACGGGCGCGGTGACGACTGCAGGTAGCTACGTTTTCCTCTCTGGTGAGAGCGGTACGACGGCTGTCACGACCTACGAGGGTCTGCGCGACGGCACCACGACCGCGCTGCTCATCCACAAGTCCGACGCGGCCGGAACCTCGCAAGCCGATGTCTTCGACACGGTCGAGGCGGGCGACCTCTTCGAGTGGAAGGAGGCCAACGACTGCTTCGTGCGCTATGCGGTGACGGAGGTCAAGCCCGACCCGGCCGGGACCGTGCCGCGCAAGCTGCTCGGGGTCGAGTCGATCGCGTACGCCTTCACGGGTTGCAGCGGGGCGATCACCACCGGATCCGCCTCCGGCTCCGCCGCGAACTCGGCCAGCAGTTCCACCACCAGCATCACCTGGGGTGCGCTGCCCAACCTCGGCGGGACCTCGCTGACCGCACCAATCGTGCAGGGCCCCTTCCAGCTTGTCCCCGCCGGCTGGACCGGTGCGACGAAGCCGGTGGGCCCGCGGTTCCCGGCGGGCCCGCCGATCCCGTTCGCTGAGACGACGAGCCTGGCCGAGGCGCGCACGTTCCCCCACTGGCGCGAGCCGCAGTTGCCGGAGGGCTGGACATTCACCTACGCGTCGAGCGGCGATGAAGTCGAGGTGGGGTATTTCGAGGCGTTCTATGATGGCTACCGCCTCGTGGTCTCCGCCAATGGGATCACCGCGAAGTACGGGGTGGCAGCGGCCAGCGCGACCTACACCAACAACGGCAGCCAGACCAGCGTCCGCGAGACGCTGCAGATCGCGGGTCGACCCGCGCGGGTGCACCGCGGCATCACCGACAGGCAGTTCCGCGTCACGGTGCTTGTCTGGGACGAGGCGACTGGCGTGCTCTACATGCTCCGTGGATCCCCCGACACGGCGACGCTAATCGCGTTCGCCGAGAGCATGTTCGAGTAGCGCCGTGGGGTACGGGGTCTTCTCGGCGCTCGGCGCCGTAGCCCTCACACCCGCAACCGCGGCGCCCGCGGCGGGCGGAACGACACGAGCTCGACGGGCTTGCCGGCGACCGCGGCTGTCGCTAGTCCCGGGACATCGAGGTGCGCTCGGGTGGGGGAGGGACGTCGGTGGTGGCGTCCTGCATCAGGAACTCCTCGGGCACGTCGCCGAGGCCCGCCTCCTTGAAGTCCTGCCCGTTGCGCGCGTACCCCAGCGCGATGCCCTTCGCCATCTCATGGTGGCGCTCCTGCGTCTCGCGTCTCGCCTCGGCGGGTGAGCCGACGATGAACGAGTTGGGCGGGAACTCGGCGTTGTCGAGCACGAGCGAGCCGGCCGCGACGATCGAGTACTCGCGGACGACGACCTCGCCGTTCACGACCGCGCCGTTGCCGATCAGCGAGTTGGTGCCGACCGCCTTGGCGTGGCAGATGACGTGGTGGCCGAGCGTGACGTAGTCGCCGTAGACGGCGTCGCTGTCGGTGTGGACCACGCAGTTGTCCTGGATGTCGACGTACGCTCCGAGGACGATCTTGTGGTGGTCGCCCCGGATGATCGTGCCGGGCCAGACGCTGGAGTAGGGCCCGATCTCGACGTCGCCGGCGACGTAGGCCGCCTCGCTGACGAACGCGGTGGGGTGCACCTTCGGCGACTTGCCGTTGAAGCTGCGAAGCACTGGGCGATCCCTTCCTGCTACCCGTACTGGAGCATGTGGCCGCCGCCGGGCGGCCGGTCCCAGATCTCGACGAGCGTCCCCGCGCACGTGCGCGGGTGGAACCACGCGACGTAGACGTCGCGGCCCTCCTCGCGCGGCGGCACGGGGTCGATGAGCACGAGCCCGGCGGCCACGCCGGTCTCGGCGGAGCGATGCACGTCGGGCGCGTAGGGCGCGACGTGGTGGTAGACGGCGCCGAGGGGCGCGCGGTTCTGGACGAGCCGCGCCGTCCCGCTGGTGTCGGTGGTCGGCACGCTGATCTCGATCACGCACCCGCCGAGCGGGTACTCGACGAGATGCACGGGGTCGTCGGCGTTGCGGTCCGCGCCGTCGTCTTCGTAGTCGTCGGTGTCGAGGCCGCGCTCCTCGTGGGGGTCCTCGGCGAGGCCGAACTTCGTGCCGAAGAGGTCGCGGATCTCGTCCATCGACCGCGCGGCGATGCCGACGTGGCCCATGCCGGTGAGGATGCCCGCGCCGAGGTAGTGCGGGTGGGTGTAGTAGCCGTCCTCGGGGACGATCCGGATGCGCAGGCCGAGCGTGTCGGCGGGGTCGAGGAACACCCCGCCCTCGCCGTCCCACTCGCCCTCGGTCGCGACGCCGTTCGCCCGCAGCATCGCCACGTCGGCGGCGATGTCGCTGGAGGCGAGGGCGATCCAGTACATGCCGGCGCGACGGTCGGCGACGAACTCGGCGGCGGGCCCGGTGTCGCCGTCGGGCGCGCTGATCTCGAGGTACATCTCGCCGATGGGGATCTCGATGGAGGTGGTGCCCTCGATGGTGCCGGGCCGCCCGTCGGGCCAGGGGGAGCGATGCTCGTTGACGGCGAGGCCCCAGCCGTCGCAGTAGACGTGGCGGCCGACCTCGAGCTCCTCGACGAGGATGCCGATGTGGTGGACCTTGGTGAACGCCATGCGCGCGCCTCCATCTGTCGGGACACTGTGCTCCGGCGGAAGCCTACACGGTCGGCGCGTTAGCGGTCGGGATCGGCGGGCTGTGGCTCGGGGATCGGGCGTCCGTCTTCGAGGGCCGCGCTGAGCCAGGCGTGCATCGCGTCGCGGATCGCGGAACGTGCTTCTCTCGCGGTGTCTCCGTCCGACATGCAGCCGGGCAACTCCTCGACGCTGGCGAGCCAGTACGGGCCGTCGCCATCGTCGCGCTGCTGAAGGCGGATGTGATACGGGCGATCGAGGTGAGCTTCGACGCTCACTACCTCCACCTCCTGAGTCACACCGCAGGTCGCTGCTGACCAGCCTGATCCATGCCCCGCGCTGGCCGTTACGCTGCCGATACGCTCGCACCTGCTATGCTCCCCGCTTACATCCGACTGACGACGTAACAGGGGGTCCCCCTTGGCCGAGGACACTACCGCCACCGACTCCGCACGGCCCGCTGACAGGGCCGAAGCCGTCCGACAGCTCTCCGAGGCCGCCGAGGCGATCCGCGAGAACGTCGCGCGCGTCATCGTCGGGGCCGAGGAGTCCATCCAGCTCCTGCTCGTCGCGCTGCTCTCCGGCGGGCACGTGCTGCTGGAGGACGTGCCGGGGACGGGCAAGACGGTCACGGCGCGCGCCTTCGCGCGCTCCATCGGCGCGGACTTCCACCGCATCCAGTGCACGCCCGACCTCATGCCGTCGGACATCCTCGGCGTGCACTTCTATTCGCAGAAGACCGGCGAGTTCGAGTTCCGCGAGGGGCCGCTGATCGCGCCCATCGTGCTGGCCGACGAGGTCAACCGCGCCACGCCGCGCACGCAGTCCGCGCTGCTACAGGCGATGGAGGAGCGCACCATCACCGTCGACGGCGAGACGCGCGCGCTGCCGCAGCCCTTCCTCGTGCTCGCCACGCAGAACCCGATCGAGCTCGAAGGCACCTTCCCGCTGCCCGAGGCGCAGCTCGACCGCTTCCTGCTGCGGCTGCGGCTCGGCTACCCGACCGAGGACGACGAAGTGCGCGTGCTGCGCCGCTTCGAGACCTCCTCGCCGCTCGACACCCTCGAGCCCGTCGTCGACGCGGCGGACCTCCTGCGGCTGTCGCAGATGCTGCCCGAGGTGCACGTCGAAGACGCGGTGGCGCGGTACCTGGTGCGCGTGATCCGCGCGACGCGCGAGCACGCCGCGTTCGAGCTGGGCGCGAGCCCGCGCGCGTCGCTCGCGCTCTTCCGCGCGGTGCGCGCCCTTGCCGCGATCGAGAGCCGCGACTACGTGCGGCCCGACGACGTGAAGCGGCTCGCGCCCTCGGTGCTCCCGCACCGCCTGCTGCTGAGCTCGCAGAGCCAGCTGCGCGGCCGAGCCGGGGCCGAGGTGCTCGACGAGATCCTGCGCGACGTACCCGTGCCGCTGGCGGACTCGCAGGGCAGCGCACCGGAGGCCGCGACGGGTGAGGCCACACCCGAGGCCTCGCTGGCGGGGGCGGACGGCGCGCCGGGCGAGCTCCCGGAGTGGTCGCGGCCCGAGCCGACGTAGCGCCTCATGCGCGCCCTCCTCAGCGAGTCATGGCTGACCGCGTCGCTGCTGCTGGTCGTGGTCGGGCTCACCATCGAGTCCGTGCCGCTGCTCGGCCTCGGCGCGCTCGTCCTCGGCGCAGGCGGCGCATCGCGGCTGTGGTCGCGGCTGTCGCTCGAGGATGTCGAGTACCGCCGCGAGCTGTCGGAGCACCGCGCCTTCGTCGGCGAGCGCGTGAGCCTGACGATGCACCTCAAGAACGACAAGGTGCTGCCCGTGCCGTGGCTGGAGGTGCGCGAGCGCCTGCCGGACGACGCGCCGGTCATCGACGGCAGGACCTCGCCGGCGGGCACGCCGGGCTTCGTCTACCTCACGCGCACCACGGCGCTGCGCTCCGGCGACAGCCTGGAGTGGCCGCTGGAGATGCGCACGGTGACGCGCGGTTACCAGCGCATGGGCCCCGCGCGGCTCAAGTCGGGCGACCTCTTCGGCCTCTTCGAGCGCGAGGAGTACCACGGCGGCGAGGACCTGCTGATCGTCTACCCTCGCACGTACCCCATCGGGGACCTCGGGCTGGCGAGCTCGCGGCCGTTCGGCGAGCACCGCGGCGGGTCGCGCATCTTCCCCGACCCGATCCGCGTCGTGGGCGTGCGCGACTACATCCCCGGCGACCCGCTCAAGCAGATCGACTGGAACGCCACGGCGCGCGCCCAGCGGCTGCAGTCGCGGCTCTACGAGCCCTCGCGCGAGTACGCGCTCATCGTGGCGCTCGACGTCATGACGCTGGAGCACACGTGGGAGGGCTCCGACCCGGTGCTCCTCGAGCGCGCCGTCGTGGTGGCGGCGTCGATCGCGCGCGACGCATTCGAGCGCAAGTCGGCGATCGGGCTGATTTCCAACGGCGCGCTGCCAGACGCCGACCGGCCGGTGCGGATCGGCGCGGGCCGCCGCCCGGACCAGCTCGTCCGCGTGCTCGAGGCGCTCGCCGGCACGAACCCGTTCGCGATGCATCCGCTCTCTGCCGAGCTCGAGCGCCCCGGCCAGGCGCTGTCGCTGGGAGCCACGATCGTGGTCGTGGCGGCGCTCATGCCGCCCGACCTCTCGGCGACGCTGCAGCGGCTGACCCACGAGGGGCACACCGTCCACGTCGTGAAGACCTCGGAGGACCCGTGGGAGCAGTCCCTCGGCACGATCCCGGTCACGGAGGTCGCCACGCGCATGGAGGCGCTGGAGGAGCAGGCCGCCCAGGAGGACGAGAGCCAGCCGTGGACGCGCTCGCGCGTGCAGGTGGTGAAGGTCGGACGGTGAGGGTCGCGGCGTGAGCTGGCGACGACCGCTCGCGGTCGGACTGTACCTCCTCGCCGAGGCGTTGCTGTGGTTCATCGTGCTGCGCACGTTCGCGAGCAGCGTCGAGCGCAACCGCTTCGAAGACCTCGTGCGGGGCATCGAGCGCGGCATCCGCGCCGGCGACTTCCTGGAGCCGGACCGCGCACAGAACGCGCGAGCCATGGCCGAGATCGCGGCGGACGCAGCCGTCGGCGGCGCGCCGATCGTCGTCGTCCTGGCCCTCGCCTTCGCCGCGTTCGGGCTGATGCGCGTGCTGTCGATGTCCGACCTGCCCGGCGCGGCGCGCGCCGCGGCCGGAGTCAGCGGCTCGATCCTCATGTTGACGGTCGGCATCCAGGTCTCGCTCGCCGAGGGCGCACCCTGGGAGGGCGGCCTCCTCGCCGGTATCGTCAGCGAGGTGGGCGTCCAGGAGTTCGTCGCGAACCCGGACATCGACCGGCTGCGTGGCGTGTCGCGCACCGTCACCGTGGTCGGGCTCACGGTGCTGTGGCTGCGCTTCCTCTTCGCCGGGCGTGGTCCGGTCACGTTCGACCGCGTGCTGCGGAGCTTCGGGATCGGCTTCGCCGCCGTGGTGGTCACGACGCTGTTCGGCCATGCCGCGGGCGCCGACGTGGCCGGGGCGCTCGTCCTGCCGTACTTCGTGATCGCCTCGCTCGCGCTGGCCACGTCGCACGCCGCGCGCGCGCCGGAGGACGACACGGCCGTGCGGCGCGACGCGCCGTGGGCCATCTCGGTGGTCGGCACCGTGGGGCTGCTGGCCGCCATCGCGCTGCTGTTCGGGCTGCTGATGCTGATCGACGCCCAGCGCGCGTTCGACCCGATCGGCGCGGCGGCGGCGTGGCTGCTGACCTGGGTGCTGATCATCATCCTGACGCCCGTCGCCTGGTTCGTGGAGTTCGTGCTCGGCTCGCTGGTCGGCGAGGTCGAGTTCCAGCAGGTCGGGATGGACATCCAGGAGGCGACGACCGCCGAGGACGAGGAGGTCCGGGACGGTGTCATCCGCTTCCCCGGCTGGCTGCCCGACGCCATCCGCGGCTTCGCGGTCGCGGTCATCCTCGTGCTGCTGTACCGGGTCGGCCTGTTCCTGTTCCGCCGCGGCCGGAGCGGCAGCGAGGAGGCGTACAACGAGGTGCGCGCCACCTCGCGGAGCAGCGGCAGCCTGGCCTCGCTGTTCCGTCGCGTGGTGCCGAGGTCGCGAGCGGGCGGCGAGACGTGGGAGTGGCTGTCGCAGAGCCGCGCCTACCAGCTCTTTGCGCGCATGCTGGACGACGCCCATGCACGCGGCATCGACCGCGCCGCGGGCCAGACACCCATCGAGTTCGGCGCCGACGCGGGGCGGCGGCTTCAGGCGCCGCCGTTCCCGGACATCGCCGACCGCTTCGACCGCACCCGCTACGGCCGCCACGAGCCTGACGAAGGAGACCTCGACGCACTCGAGCGGCGGCTGGACCAGTGGGAAGAGGCGCACCCGCTGCCGGAGGACCTGTAGCGTCACGCAGTGCGGGGAGCCTGGCACGACGCTAGTGCGGCGATGTCACTGACCGGGCGCAGCGGCCGGTCGCTCACCAGTAGGAAGGCGCTCCGGTCCCGAAGCCATGACGGAGCGCGCCCCAGCGCAGCGCGAACTCCCCGGCCGGCGTCTCGCCCTGCGGCCAGCGCTCGAGGCACTGCTCTCGATGCGCCAGGCCCACGGCGTCCGTGATCCAGCGCTCGTAGGTCTCAATCCAGGCGCACGCCTCTGGCACCAGCTGGCACGCTGCCTCGATTCCTTGCTCCGACGTGCCGGCGAGCGGGAAGGCGTCGACGCCCTGCTCGAGCCACGTCTTGAGCGGAGGGGCGTCGCACGTGATCACTCGCGGGCGCATGTCGTACCGGCCGAGGAAGATGCCCTGGCCGCACCCGCCCGAGTAGAACACCCCGGCCCCGCGCAGCCAGACGCCTCCGCGATCGTTGATCGAGCAGGTGTAGCCCGCCGTTCGCCCGTCCGGCCCGTGGGCGGCGATGCGCTCCAGTCCGTAGCGAATGAGCAGATTGCCGCCCGGATAGAGCACATCCTGGCCCCAGCACCAGCACTGGTCGTGCATCAGCACCTCAGCCGCTTCCACCCAGCCTGCATCGCCCGGTGACAGCTGCGACGCCACGTGAGTGCTGTTCAACGAAACGTCCCCGCACGCAACTGCTGTGTCCATGATCCCGCCGTGCTCCCTGTTCGCCGCCGACCTTCCGCGGCCCTCGCGCGCGACGCGCCGACATGGCTTTGTGCCGCGTCACGGCGAAGCGATACATCGTATCAATACGGTCAGGGACGTCAACTGCGTTCGCCCGGCGCCATGGCTCATGGTTGCCCGCTCACCCGCCTCCCCCCTACCCTCGACGTATGGTGGGGCGGAGCGAGATGAGCGCTACCGGAGCCTCCGCTGTCACCACCGTCGGGGTCGTCGACTCCGGCGTCGGCGGCCTCAGCGTCGTCGCCGCCATGCAGCGCGTCATGCCCGCGCTCCCCGTCCGCTACATCGCCGACACCGCCCGCTTCCCGTACGGCGACCGGCCGGCCGCCGAGGTGGCCGAACGTACGCTGGAGCTCGGCGCGCGCCTCATCGACGAGGGCTGCGCGCTGCTCGTCGTAGCGTGCAACACGGCCTCCTCGGCTGCGCTCGAGCTGCTGCGCGAGCGCTTCGACGTGCCGATCGTGGGCATGGAGCCGCCGCTCAAGCCGGCGACGGAGCGCACGCGCAGCGGGCACGTCGCCGTCCTCGCTACCGCCGGCACCGCCGGAGGCGACCGCCTCGCGCGGCTGCGCGCGAGCTTCGCGGGCGACCGCGAGGTGCTGACCGTGCCCATGTCCGGCCTCGCCGACCTGGTCGAGGCCGGTGAGATCGCCGGGCCGCGCGTCGACGCGATCCTCGATGCGGCCGTGGCGGAGTTGCGCGCGCACGAGGTCGACGAGGTCGCGCTCGGCTGTACGCACTACGCGTTCCTGCGGCCGGCGCTGACCGCGCTGCTCGGCCCCGGCGTCGAGATTATCGATACGGCCGAGCCGGTGGCGCGGCGCGTGCGGCAGCAGCTCGAGGCACACGGCAGCACCATCCCGGACGGCGCGCCCGTCCCCGCGCAGTGCGTGGCCACGGGCGGCGCCACGACATTCGAGACAACGCTCGCGCGACTGCGCGAGGCGCAAGCAGACCTGCCGCTGGTGCAGGTGGCACAGGAGGTTCCCGCATGACGACAGGCCCGACGTTCCGTGAGCGCTACGAGGCAGCCTCGGCGGCCCACGACTCGCTGCTCTGCGTCGGGCTCGACCCGGATCCGGGGCGCATCCCGGACGGCGTCGGGATGCTCGAGTTCCTCCAGTCGATCGTCGAGGCGACGGCAGACCTCGTGTGCTGCTTCAAGCCGAACGCGGCGTTCTTCGAGTCGCGGGGGCCGGAGGGCGTCGAGGAGCTGCGGACGCTCATCGCGGGCATCCCCGACGACGTGCCGGTGCTGCTGGACGCGAAGCGCGGCGACATCGGCCATACGGCCGAGCACTACGCGCGCGCGGTGTTCGAGCAACTCGGCGCGCACGGCGTGACGGTCAGCCCGTATCTGGGCCGCGACGCCGTCGAGCCGTTCCTTGAGCACGAAGACCGCCACAGCTTCGTGCTGTGCCGCACCTCGAACGCCGGGGCGGGGGACTTCCAGGACCTGCCGGTTGGTGAGGGCGGGAAGCCGCTGTACCTCCAGGTCGCCGCGGCGGCGAGCGCGTGGAACGCTCGCGGCAACGTCGGGCTGGTGGTGGGCGCGACGTACCCCGGTGAGGCGCGCGAGGTGCGCGCGCTCTGCCCTGACATGCTGCTGCTGATGCCCGGTGTGGGCGCGCAGGCGGGCGACCTCGAGGCAGCCGTCCAGGCGGCCGTGGACGGCGACGGCGGCGGGATCCTCGTCAACGCCTCGCGCGGCGTGCTCTACGCGGGCGGCGACGGCGACGGCGACTACGCCTCGGCCTCACGCGCCGAGGCGACCCGGTTGCGCGACGCGATCAACGCCGCCCGGCGAGGCTGAGCATGGTCCTCGACATCCGCATGGGCGACGTGCTGCGGCTGAAACGCAAGCACCCCTGCGGTGGGTTCGAGTGGGACGTGGTGCGCACCGGCGCCGACATCGGGCTGCGCTGCCGCACCTGCGACCGGCGCGTCATGCTCGACCGCGCCACCCTGCGCCGCCGCGCCGAGCGGGTGATCGAGCGCGGTCCGCCCCTCGATCCCGCCATCGAGCGGGCGTTGGAGGCCAACGACTCGGCCACCGCGGACCGTGGATAGTCCCTGTCCCCGTTGGGCCGTGCGTTCGTTGACGCCCTGAGAGCGGCGAACCTACACTCCATTGCCACCCGGGAGCCGAGGCGGAGCCCCGCATGATCGAGATGACGATCGAGTCGATCCGGGTGAGTCTGCGCAACTACCAGCGGGTCGTGATCCTGCGCGAGCAGGGCTCCGACCGGTACCTCCCGATCTGGATCGGCCCCGCCGAGGCGGACGCCATCGCGGTCCGGCTCCAGGAACAGACCGTCGCCCGCCCGCTCACGCATGACCTGCTCAACAACGTCATCGGCGAGTTCGGCGCGACGGTGCAGTTCGTGATCGTCAACGACCTCGAGAACGACACCTTCTTCGCCAAGATCAACGTCGAGCACAACGGGCAGACGCTGGAGGTGGACTCGCGGCCCTCGGACGCCATCGCGCTCGCGGTGCGCGCGGGCGTGCCGATCTACGCCAACGAGTCCGTGCTGGACCGTGCGGGCGTGCTGCTCAACGAGGAGGGCGAGCAGGTCGAGGGGCCCGACACGCCCGCGGCCGTGACGCCGGAGGAGCTCGAGAAACTGTCGGCGTTCAGCGACTTCATCGACGAGCTCGACCTCGACAACCTGGGCGAAGACGACGACCCGCAGGAGAGCTGAGGCCGCAGCGGGACATGCGCGCTTGCCCGCGTTGATCGAGGGATCGGCCCGTGCTAGGCTCCCGGCGGCCTCGACCCCGAAGGGACGAGGACGTGGGCCTGTGGAGATCCCCGGCCGCCGGACTGATCGGCATCGGCTTCTACCTGGCCACGTCGATCGTCGGACTGACGGTCATCGGGAACCTGCTGGACCGGCGGTTCGACACTGATCCGGTCCTGACGCTGGCCTTCCTCGTACTGGGGCTGCTGGTAGGCTTCACAGGCGCGTATCGGCAGCTGAGCTGGGTGCTCCGCCAGGCCGACAAGCAATAGCGGGGGGTTGCGCGTGCGCTGGCTCGTCGTGGCCGGGATCGTCGTCCTGATCGTTGGTGGCTTTGTCCTCATCAAGCCGCCGACGCCTGCTATTATCGTCGCCCCGGAGTACATCTTCTCCATCGGCCCGCTCGAGGTCACGAACACGATGTTCACGTCGTGGGTCGTGGTCGCGCTGCTCGTCGTCACCGCCGTCTGGTTGAGCCGCTCGATGTCGCTCGTGCCGAGTGGCGTCAGTGGCGCCATCGAGGCGTTCATCGGCGGCTTCTACACCATGACCGAGGGGATCGTCGGCGAGGCGAACGCGCGCCGCTTCTTCCCGGTCGTCGCCACCATCTTCCTCTACGTCCTGGTCTCCAACTACGTCGGCCTGCTGCCGATGAACTTCGCGGTCGGCGCCACCCACCCCGGCACCGGCGAGGTGCAGGCGGTGTTCGAGCAGACCTCGATCGCCGGTATCGACGTGGCCTACATCCCGATCCAGGCGGATACGGTCGACACGACGCAGGAGGAGGCGCTCCAGGCGGAGCACGCCGGCGACTCGTTCAGCGGGCTGCTGGCGCCGCTGTTCCGGTCCGTGATGACGGACGTGAACGCGCCGCTGGCGCTGGCGATCATGTCGTTCATCTTCGTCGAGTACTGGGGGTTGAGTACGCTCGGCCTCGGCTACCTGAAGAAGTTCTTCGACTTCGGCAACCTGCTGCGGCTGCGCCCGATGGGCATCATCGATGTCTTCGTGGGGCTGCTGGAGCTGATCTCGGAGCTGAGCCGGATGGTGTCGTTCACGTTCCGGCTCTTCGGCAACATCTTCGCGGGCGAAGTGCTGTTGCTGATGATGAGCTTCATGGTGCCGCTGGTACTCATCAACGTGTTCTATGGCCTCGAGTTGTTCGTGGGGCTGATCCAGGCCTTCGTGTTCGCGATGCTCACGCTCGTGTTCGCGCAGTCCGCGGTGACGTCGCACCACGACGACCACGGGGAGCATGAAGCAGCGCATGAATAACGGCGCCGGCCGGAAGCCGGAGCCGCGAGGGACGGCCGCCGTCCTGTTGGGAGGGAACGCCGGAATGACAGTCGGAGCAGTCGCGCGACGAGGCCTGATGGCGCTCGGGCTGGGTGCATTGGCATGGTTCGCCGCAAGCGGCATCGCCGGTGCGCAGGAGGCCGACAACACCTACACCGCCGACGCGATGAAGTTCATCGCGGCCGGTCTGGCCATGGGCCTCGGCGCCCTCGGCCCGGGCATCGGCATCGGCTTCCTCGGTGGCAAGGCCATGGAGGCGCTGGGCCGCAACCCGGAGGCCGCCGGCCCCATCCAGACGAACATGATCCTCGCGATCGCGTTCACCGAGGCGATCGGCATCTATGCGCTGGTCGTCGCCATTCTGATCGGCTTCGTCTTCTAGGACGCGGCAGCAGCAAGCGAGGCGTCACGATGTTCGATCGACGACCGAGCTGGATCCCGGCGCCCGGCAAGCGGGCAGCGGCCGCCACCGGCGGTGCGCTGCTCGCGGCGACGCCGGCGCTCGCCAGCGCGGCGGAGGAGGCCAGCGGCATAGCCGCGCTCGGCTTCAGCCTGCCGTCGCTGGTCTCGAACCTGATCAACTTCACGATCCTGCTGATCGTGCTGCGGCTCTTCCTGTACAAGCCCATCCTGCGGCTGCTGGATGAGCGCAAGGCGCGCATCCAGGAAGGCCTCGAACGGGCCGAGCAGGCGGCCTCCGAGGCTTCGGCCAGCGAGGCCGAGGCCCGGCAGGCCATCGAGGAGGCCCAGCAGCAGGCACGGGAGCTCGTGGCCCAGGCGCAGGAGGGCGCCGCGCAACTGCGCGCGGAGCTCGAGGAGCGCGCCCGTGCCGACGCGGAGCAGATCGTCACGCGCGCACGTGAAGAGGTGGCGGTCGAGCGCGACCAGGCCATCGAGCAGCTGCGCCGCGAGTTCGCCGACCTCACCATCACCGCCGCCGAGCGCGTCACCCGGCAGTCGCTCGACCGCGCCGCCCACCAGCGCCTCATCGACGAGGTGCTGGTCGAGGGCGGCGTAGGCGACCAGAACTAGGCCGGGAGCGGAGGCGGCAATGCCCGAGGGTGAAGCCCGAGACGTAGCCGGCCGCCGCTACGCGCTCGCCATCATGGCGTTCCTCGACGAGGACGAGTCCACGGCCGACGCCTGGACCGGCGCCGTCGACGCCCTCGATGCGCTCACCAGCGACGGCTCGTACGTGGCCGCGCTGCAGGGCGACGGCATGACGGACGAGCTCTTCCAGGAGATCGTGCGTCGCGTGCTCCCGGACATCGGGGGAACGCAGCTCAACCTGCTGCGGTTGCTGCGGCGCAAGAACCGGCTGGGCCTCGGCCCCTCGATCGCGTCGTACTACCGCGAGCTGCTGGACGAGCGGCGCGGGGTGGCGCGGGCGGTGGTGCGGACCGCAGTCGAGATCGACGACGAGCGCCGCGAGCGCTTCGCCACGGAGCTGGCGGAGCGCACGGGGCGCGCGGTGGAACTGGAAACCGAGGTCGACCCGGAGCTCATCGGCGGGGCCGTGATTCGCATCGGCGACCGCCTGATCGACGGGTCGACGCGCGCGGCGCTGCGCGGACTGCGGCAGCGCCTCGAGCAGGGAACCCTCTAGCTGCGCCCGAGGCTCAGCTGAGCCGCGGCGCCGGGAGACGACGGGGGAACAATGGTACGAGCAGAAGAGATCGCCTCGATCCTCAAGGAGCAGATCGAGACCTTCGACGCCGGTGTCACGGAGACCAACGTGGGCACCGTCGTGGAGGCCTCGGACGGCATCGCCCGGATCCACGGACTCGGTGAGGCCCTGGCCTCCGAGCTCGTCGAGTTCAGCAACGGCACGCGTGGCCTCGCGCTGAACCTCGAGGAGGAGACGGTCGGCGCGATCATTCTCGGCGAATACACCGACATCAAGGAGGGCGACGAGGTCAAGACCACCGGCCTCGTGGCCGCCGTCCCGGTCGGCGAGGCCCTCATCGGCCGCGTCGTGAACCCCCTCGGCGACGCGATCGACGAGCGCGGCCCCATCGCCGCGACGGAGCGCCGGCCCGTTGAGCGCATCGCCCCGGACGTGGTCTCCCGCCAGAGCGTGAGCGAGCCGGTCCAGACCGGCATCAAGGCCATCGACGCGATGATCCCGATCGGCCGCGGCCAGCGCGAGCTGATCATCGGCGACCGCTCGATCGGCAAGAGCGCGATCGCGATCGACGCGATCATCAACCAGCGCGGCGGCGACCTGATCTGCATCTACGTCGCCATCGGCCAGAAGGACGCGAAGGTCGCGCAGACCGCCGCCATCCTCGAGGCCAACGGCGCGATGGAGCACACGATCATCGTCACGGCCGGCGCCGCGGAGTCCTCGGCGCTCCAGTACCTCGCCCCCTACGCGGGCTGCGCGATGGGCGAGTACTTCATGGAGCAGGGCCGCGACGTGCTGATCGTCTACGACGACCTCACCAAGCACGCGTGGGCGTACCGCCAGATCTCGCTGCTGCTGCGCCGCCCGCCGGGCCGCGAGGCCTACCCGGGCGATGTCTTCTACCTGCACTCCCGGCTGCTGGAGCGCGCGGCGCGCCTCGACGCATCCATCGGCGGCGGCTCGATCACGGCGCTGCCGATCATCGAGACGCAGGCCGGCGACGTCTCGGCGTACATCCCGACCAACGTCATCTCGATTACCGACGGCCAGATCTTCCTCGAGAACGACCTGTTCAACGCTGGCCAGCGGCCGGCGGTGAACCCCGGCATCTCCGTCTCGCGCGTGGGCGGCTCCGCCCAGCGACGCGCGATGCGGTCGGTGGCCGGCAGCCTGCGCCTGGACCTCTCGCAGTTCCGCGAGCTGGAGGCGTTCGCGCAGTTCGGCACCGAGGACCTCGACCCCGCCACGCGGCGTCAGCTGGAGCGCGGCCAGCGGCTCACCGAGCTGCTGAAGCAGCCGCAGTACCAGCCGCAGACGCTCGCCGAGCAGGTGACGATCCTCTACGCAGGCGTGAACGGCTACATGGACGACGTGCCCGTGGACAAGGTCGCCGACTTCGAGAGCGCCTTCCACGAGCAGATGCGCGCGACGCACCGCGGCATCCTGGAGTCCATCCAGTCCACGGGCGAGATCGACGACGCCACCGAGGAGCAACTGAAGGCCGCCATCGAGCAGTTCAAGGGCACGGTCGCCTACTAGGCGCCGCGCGGACGAAGCGAAGGCAGAGGAGCAGCACTAGATGCCAGGCGCCGGCCAGGTCCGTGCCATCCGCGACCGCATGCGGTCGGTCGAGAACACGGCCAAGGTCACCAAGGCCATGGAGCTCGTCGCCGCGTCGAAGATGCGGCGCGCGCAGGACCGCGCGCTCGCCGCGCGCCCGTACGCCGAGCAGATGCGCGCCGTGCTGCTACGGCTCGCGTCCTCGACGGACACGAGCGGCGGCGATGACTCGCACCCGCTGCTGGAGCAGCGCGACGTGAAGCACTTCGCGTTCATCCACATCACCGCGAACCGCGGCCTTGCCGGTGGCCTCAACTCCAACATGAACCGCGCCGGCGCAGCGCTCGCCCTCGAGCACCAGCCGGACGTCGACCGCGTCTCGGTGATCTCGGTGGGGCGCAAGGGGCGCGACTTCTTCCGCCGCGCGGGCTTCCCGCAGCTCGCGGAGTTCACGGACCTCGGCGACTACCCGACGATGTCCGACACGCTGCCCATCTCGCGCATCGTGGTGAACGACTACATCGCCGGTGAGATCGACCAGGTCTACATCGGCTTCCAGCGCTTCGTGAACACCGCGATCCAGCGCCCGACGGTGCGGCAGATCCTCCCGATCCAGCCGCCCGAGGACGACGACGAGATGGGCGAGGAGATGGCCGCCGCAGCCGGTGGTTCCGTCGACTTCATCTTCGAGCCGTCGCCGGCCGGGCTGCTGGAGACGCTGCTCCCGCGCTACGTGGAGATGCAGGTCTACGGCGCGATCCTCGAGTCGATGGCCTCGGAGCAGTCCGCGCGCATGGTCGCGATGCGCGCCGCCACCGACGCCGCCGAGGAGATGGTCGGCGGCCTCACGCTGACCTACAACAAGGCACGACAGGAACTCATCACCAGCGAGCTGCTCGACATCGTCGGCGGCACCGCCGCAGTCGAACGCTAGGAGCACGGGCGCGCAGGCGTCCGGCGAACGGGAGCGAACCATGGCAACCGGGTACGTCAGGCAGGTCATCGGCACGGTCATCGACGTCGAGTTCCCGACGGGCGACCTTCCCGAGATCTTCAACGCGGTCAACGTCGAGATGGGCGACAACGGCTCGACCAAGACGCTCGTCACCGAGGTGCAGCAGCACCTCGGCAACAACTGGGTGCGCTGCCTCGCGCTCGACGCCACCGAGGGCCTCCAGCGCGGCGCCCCGGCCGAGGACACCGGCGCGCCGATCGCCGTCCCGGTCGGCCCGGCCACCCTCGGACGCATCTTCAACGTCCTCGGCGAGCCCATCGACCCCGGCGAGGAGATCCCCGAGGACGCGATCCGCCGCCCCATCCACCGCCCGCCTCCGGACTACGCGGACCAGGAGACCGAGGCGCAGATGCTCGAGACGGGCATCAAGGTCGTCGACCTCATCGCCCCGCTGGCGCGTGGCGGGAAGGTCGGCCTCTTCGGCGGCGCGGGCGTCGGCAAGACCGTCGTCAACACCGAGCTGATCCGTAACCTCGCCACCGAGCACGGCGGTCTGTCCGTCTTCGCCGGTGTGGGCGAGCGCTCCCGCGAGGGCAACGACCTCTGGCACGAGATGGAGGAGTCGGGCGTCCTCGACAAGACGGCGCTGGTCTTCGGCCAGATGAACGAGCCGCCGGGCGTGCGGCTCCGCATCGCGCTGACCGGCCTGACGATGGCCGAGTACTTCCGCGACGACGAGAACCGCGACGTGCTGCTCTTCGTCGACAACATCTACCGCTACACCCTCGCCGGCATGGAGGTTTCGGCGCTGCTGGGCCGCATGCCCTCGGCAGTCGGCTACCAGCCGACGCTGGGCACGGAGGTCGGTGAGCTCGAGGAGCGCATCACCTCGACGAACAAGGGCTCGATCACCTCGTTCCAGGCGATCTACGTCCCCGCGGACGACTACACCGACCCGGGCGTGGCGACGACGTTCGGCCACCTCGACGCGGTGGTGGCGCTCGAGCGCTCGCTCGCCGAGCAGGGCCTGTACCCGGCTATGGACCCGCTGACGTCGTTCAGCCGGATCCTGGACGCCAACGTGGTGGGAGAAGAGCACTACGACGCCGCCTCGGGCGTGCTGCGCACGCTCCAGCGCTACAAGGACCTGCAGGACATCATCGCCATCCTCGGTATCGAGGAGCTGACGGACGAGGACCGGCAGGCCGTGAACCGGGCGCGCCGCATCCAGCGCTTCCTCACGCAGCCGTTCTTCGTCGCCGAGCAGTTCACGGGCTTCGAGGGGCGCTACGTGCCCGTCGAGGAGACGGTGCGGGGCTTCACGGAGATCCTCGAAGGCCGCCACGACGACCTGCCGGAGAACGCGTTCTACATGGTCGGGAACATCGACGAGGCCGTCGAGAAGGCCCGCACCATGGCCGAGGAGTAGGCCGAGATGCCGCTGCAGGTCTCCATCGTCACGGCAGAGCGCGAGATCAGCTCGCGCGACGACGTGCAGCGGCTGATCGTGCCCACGACCGAGGGCCAGATCACGCTGCTCCCCAGCCACGCTCCACTGATGGCCAGCCTCGACATCGGCGAGATGGTCACGGTCGCCGGGGCCGACCGCGAGCCGATGGTCGTGCACGGCGGCTTCATCCAGATCCTCCACGACCGGGTCACGGTCCTTGCCGACGCGGCCGAGAGCCTCGACGAGATCGATGAGGCGCGAGCCGAGGCCGCCCGCGAGCGCGCCTCGGAGCGCGTCGAGGGCCGCGTGACCATGGAAGAGGCGTTCGACATGGCGCGCGCCCGCCTCGCGCTACTCCGCGCCCAGGCCCGGATCCGCATCTACCGCAAGTACCGGGGCATGTAACGCTCGTCGGCCCGCACGGATAGGCCTCGCCGCCGCTACGACTCGAGTCCGAGCCCGAATGAGTAGGCGCCATCCATTCTCCGAACTGACTGGTGACTTCACGCCGGAGCGCCGCGAGCGCGTCGATGAGATGAAGCGCGATCTGCTGGCCGAGATGTCGCTGCACGAGTTGCGTGGGGCGCGCGTGCTTACTCCGCAGGAACTCGCGGGGAAGAACGAAGGCGCATAGCTCTGGATCTGATCGGCCGCTACGCCGGTTGGCTCACTTCGCATTACACTGGGAGCCGCGAGGCATCGTGCCGTGGTTTGCGGTGCGGGCCTCGCGCGGTGACACGCCGCGGCGGGTGATGCGGACGCCATGAGCCAGCAACAGCAGTTGGCCATCGTGGGCGGACGGCCCTTGCGCGGCCGCCTCCCCGCCTCGGGTTCCAAGAACGCCGCCCTCTACGCCCTCGCCGCCGCCCTCCTCACGGCCGAGCCCGTGCGGCTCCACAACGTGCCCGAGATCCGCGACATCGGCGAGATGGGGCGGCTCATCGAGTCCCTCGGTGGCGAGGTCACCATCGAGGGCGAAGACGTCACGCTCGACGCAAGCGGGGTGACGGAGACGGTCGCTGCGCCCGAGCACGTCGTCGCGCTGCGCGCGTCGTTCCTCGTCATGGGGCCGCTGCTCGCGCGCTTCGGCGAGGCGGGATGCCCCTCGCCGGGCGGCGATGCGATCGGCGTACGGCCGGTGGACGTGCACCTCGCGGGCTTCCGCGCGCTGGGCGCGGAGGTGCGGCGCGAGGGACAGAACTTCGTCGCCCACAGCCCGCGGCTCGAGGGCTCACGGGTCTTCCTCGACTACCCGAGCGTGCTCGGGACGGTGAACGTGCTGTTCGCGGCCACCCTCGCGCGCGGCACGACGACGATCGTGAACGCCGCCGCCGAGCCCGAGGTGCAGATGGCCGGCGACCTGCTCAACGCGATGGGCGCGCGCGTCTCCGGCCACGGCAGCAACCAGATCACCGTCGGCGGCGTCGAGACGCTGCACGGCGCGGAGTTCAGCATCATCCCTGACCGCATCGAGGGCGGCACGTTCCTCCTCGCGGGCCTCGCCACGGGCGGCGACGTCACGCTCGAAGGCGCCAACCCCACGCACATGGACTCGCTGCTCACGAAGCTGCGCGAGGCCGGCGCGCGGGTCGAGGTGGACGAGGGGTCGGTGCGGGCGTGCGTCGACGGCCCACTGAGCGCCGTGCAACTGCAGGCCGTGCCGTACCCTGGCTTCCCGACGGACCTGCACGCGCCGATGGCCGCCGCGCTGACGCAGGCCGAGGGCATCTCGATCATCCACGAGCGCGTCTTCGAGAACCGGCTGCTCTACGTCGGCGAGCTCCGCACGATGGGGGGCCGCATCACCACCGGGGGACAGTCGGTCATCATCGAGGGCCCCACCGCGCTGGTCGGCAGTCCCGTGCGCGCGCTCGACGTGCGCGCGGCGGCCGCGGTCGTGATCGCGGGGCTGGCGGCCGAAGGCGAGACGGTGGTGCGGGACATCGTGCACCTCAAGCGCGGCTACCCGCGCATCGAGGAGCGCCTGGAGGCGCTGGGCGCGGAGGTGTCCGCCCGCTAAGGTAAGTCCCCGGGGCTCTGACAGGCGGCGCATGGTCACCAAGCGACTCGGCATCGACCTCGGCACGGCGCGCGTGCTCGTCTTCGAGCGCGGGCGCGGGATCGTGCTTGAAGAGCCCGCGGTCGTGGCGCTCGCCGAGCGCGACAACACGGTCATCGCCGTGGGCGACCAGGCGTACGAGATGATCGGCCGCCAGCCGGGCACCATCCAGGTCATCCGGCCCATGCGCGACGGCGCCATCGCCGACTACCTGATCACGGAGGCGCTGCTGCGCTACCTCATCGGCGAGGTGATGGGGCGCTTCCGCATCATCCGCCCGGAGGTCATGGTGTCCACGCCCTACGGCGTGACGCGCGTCGAGCAGCGCGCGGTGCGCGACGCCGCCGAGGCCGCGGGCGCGCGGCGCCCCGCGCACCTCATCCCGGAACCCCTGGCCGCCGCGATCGGCGCAGAGATCCCCGTGGGCTCGCCGCGCGGGCACATGGTGCTCAACATCGGCGGTGGACGGGCCGAGGCCGCGGTGATCTCGATGTTCGGCATCGTCGCCGCAGACTCCGTGCGGGTGGCCGGCGACCGGCTGAACGACGCGATCGGGCTCCACATTCGGCGTCGACATAACCTCATCGTCGGCGAACGCACCGCCGAGGGGCTCAAGATCGCCATCGGCTCCGCGCTCGCGCAGGAGCCGGACGAGACGATGCGCGTGCGCGGCCGCGACCAGATCACGGGCCTGCCGCGCACGATCACGGTGCAGTCCTCGGAGATCACGCTCGCGATCCAGGAGCAGCTCGGCGCGATCGTGCAGACCGTCCGCTCCGTGCTCGAACGAACTCCGCCCGAGCTTGCCGCCGACGTCATCGACCACGGCATCGTGCTCACGGGTGGGGGCGCGCGGCTGCGCCACCTCGACGCGTTGCTGCTGGACCAGATCGGGGTCCCGGTGCACATCGCGGACGAGCCGGACCGCTGCGTGGCGAAGGGCGCGGGAGCGGCGCTCGACTACTTCGACGTGATCGCGCGCAGCATCCCGACCGAGGAGGAGTCACTCATCGCCGACCAGCCGTAGCAGGCCGCGTCGGAGCGCTCACGCTAGTGCGTGGTGATCGGCTCGCGCGTGTTGGTGAGGTGGTAGGTGAGCGTCTGCAGTGCGAGCAGCGGATTGACGTGCCGCACTTCGACCTCGGGCGGGGCCTGCACGACCACGGTGGTGTAGTTGAGGACGGAGCGCACGCCTGCCTCGACGAGCGCGTCCGTCACCTCCTGCGCCACGATCCCCGGTGTCGCGACGACGGCGATCTCGATGGGGTCCTCGCGCATGTCGGCCTCGATGTTGGCCAGGTCGCGGACCCGGATTCCGTTGACGAGGGCGCCGATCCGCTCGGGGTCGACGTCGTAAACGCGGACGATGTCGAAGCCGTACGGCTGGAAGCTGCCGTGGTTGAGGGAGGCGATGGTCCGGCCAACGCCGCCGCCTCCGACGAGCATCATGCGCCAGCGGCGGTTGAACCCGAGGATGTTCTCGAGCTCCTCGGTGAGCCGGTCCACCGGGTAGCCACGGCCCTGCTTCCCGAAGCGTCCGAAGTAGGAGAGGTCCTTGCGGATCTGGGCGGGTGTGACGTCGAGTGCCTCGCCGATCTCCTGGGAGGAGACGGTGGTGACACCGGCGGCGCGCAACTCGGCCAGCTGCCGGTAGTATGTGGGGAGGCGCTCAATCACGACCTCGGGGATCTTGAGCGGCACACATCCTCACTTTCGAGTGCTTGGCTCAATATCGCGAGCCAGCCTAACACAAAGGTAGTATTCAATATAATGACGTAATAGTGTGCCCATCCGCGGCGCCTGATTCGCGCTGTTCCGAGCCCCGTCACGCAGGCGCCTGCCGGTTCTCGGCCCACACCGACACTGGTAGCATCACAGCGTGCAAGAGCCTGTCGCGCCTCCAGCCGACCCGCGTATTGAACGACTGCTCGCCGAGGGCCCCGCGGCCACGCCGTTCGTGAGCCTGCCGGGCGGCTCGTTCACGATGGGCTCCCCCATGCGCGACGACGAGCAGCCAGAGCGTGAGGTCACGGTTGGTGCGTTCGCCGTTGCCATCACGCCCGTGACCAACGGCGAGTACCGCGCGTTCCTCGATGCGACCGGCCACGAGGAGCCCCGCTTCTGGGACGACGGGCGCTTCAACGCGCCGGACTGCCCCGTCGTCGGCGTCTCGTGGTTCGACGCGAACGCATACTGCGAGTGGCTGAGCGACCTCCTCGGCCGGCGCTGTCGCCTGCCGACCGAGGCGGAACGAGAGTACGCCGCGCGCGCGGACACCCCGACACACTTCCCGTGGGGCGACGATCCGTGGGTCGAGGGCCTGTTCGCGCTCGGGTCGAAGGGCACGGACCGCCCGTACCGGGTGGGCAGTACGCCGCCCAACGCCTTCGGCCTGTACCACATGGCGGAGAACGTCCACGAGTGGTGCTCGGACTGGTACGGCAAGCCCTACGACCCGGCCGACGTGGACGCCCCGCGCGGTCCCGAGGACGGCGTGCGCCGCGCGTCCAGGGGCGGGTCGTGGCGTCACCGCGTCAAGGTCACGCGCGTGACCGCGCGCTCCTCGCTGTCCCCGGAGCGGCGCTACAACGACTACGGCCTGCGGGTCTACGCAGACGCGGCGGGCGACGAGGCCTAACGCCTCTCGAGGAGCCAGCGCAGCAGCACGCTGCCCAGGAGCAGGCCGGTGACGGCCCCGGCCATGTTCGCCACCCAGTCGATGAGCTGCGGCTCGCGACCTTCGACCCATCCCTGGCCGATCTCGGTCGCGGCGGCGAACATCCAGATGGTGAGCACCACCATCCCGAGCACACGCTGCGGCGAGCGCCGCGCCGCGTCGCTCGTCGCGTAGCGCGCGGCGATCGCGATGCCGAGCGCCGCGAACAGGCCGAAGTGCCACGCCAGGCACGGCAGCCCTAGGGGGCAGCCGTCCTCGGCGCCCTCGATGGGTGTGAGGGTCGCGAGCAGGATGCCCGCACCCATGACGACGAGCGCGAAGCCGGACCAGCGACGAAGTTGCGAGGTGCTCAGGCGAGGCTCCGTCCACGCGCCGCATGTGTGTCGCGTTGCGGCCTCGCGAGCATAGCGGCGGGCCGTCTCAGCCGCCGCAGGGCGTGGCCGCGGAGGGCGGGCGCGTCCGGCCCCTCCCTACAATGGTCGCGGGCGTCCGGGGCGACGTGAGGGGACCGCGGTATGACCACGACCGGCACGTACGACGTGATCGTGATCGGCGTGGGCGGCATGGGGTCCGCGACGGTCTACGAGCTCGCGCGCCGGGGGCAGCGCGTGCTCGGTCTGGAGCAGTTCGACATCCCGCACGAGATGGGCTCCTCGCACGGCGTGACGCGGATCATCCGCATGGCCTACCACGAGGACCCCTCGTACGTCCCGCTGCTGCGGCGCTCCTACGAGCTGTGGCGCGAGCTGCAGTCGGTGAGCGGGGAGCAGTTGCTCCACATCACGGGAGGTATCGACTCCAGCGCAGAGGACGGCGAGGTCTTCCGGGGTGCGCTCAAGTCGTGCATCGAGCACGACCTCGCGCACGAGGTGCTGACCAGCGCCGAGCTGGGCGAGCGGTTCCCCGGCATCCGGTTGCCCGCCGACACGATGACCGTCTACCAGCCCGAAGCCGGCTTCGTGCTCTCGGAGCGCGCCATCGTGACGCACGTCTTCGGCGCACTCGAACACGGGGCCGAGGTGCGCGCGCGGGAGCCGGTCCTCGAGTGGGACACCGACGGCGACCGCGTGCGCGTGACGACCACGCGCGGGTCGTACGAGGCAGGCGCGCTCGTCGTGACGAGCGGGGCGTGGGCGGGCCCGCTGCTGCCGTCGCTGCACCACCTGGTGGTGCCGGAGCGGCAGGTGTTGGGGTGGTTCCAGCCGCTGGAACCAGCGCACTTCACGCCCGACCGCTGCCCGGTGGTGATCGCGGACCTCGAGGGCGGGCTGTACTACTCGCTGCCGGTGTTCGGGATCCCCGGGTTCAAGTTCGGCAAGTACCACCACCTCGACGAGCAGACCACCGCCGACTCGCTCAGGCGCGAGTGCGACGACGAGGACGAGGCGGTGCTGCGCGAGGGCCTCACGCGGTACTTCCCGCAGGCGAACGGCCCGGTACTGTCGATGAAGGCGTGCATGTTCACCAACACCCCAGACGGCCACTTCATCATCGACGCGCTGCCCGATGCGCCCAACGTCTTCGTCGCGGCGGGGTTCTCCGGGCACGGGTTCAAGTTCTGCGGTGTGGTCGGCGAGATCATGGCGGACCTCGCCACGCGCGGCGAGACCGCCCACGACATCTCGCTCTTCCGCCTCGACCGCTTCGAGGCGCGCGCCTGACCGCCGAGGAGCCCCAGGGCGGGCACCGAGCGCGCTTCCGCACCACGGGCGCCAGGTTCATATACTGGATGCGTTGGCCTGCACGGATTCCGGGGCCCGCTGGACGAGGACGTACGCATGACCGCCACGAGCAGCGCCCGCCCGACGCGCGCCGGTGGCGTCGTGCGCCTCTGGCGGCCCGGCCTCGTCGACTACGACCGCGCGCTCGCGTGGCAGCGGGCACGCGGCGAGGCGCTCCTCGCGGGCGTCGAGGGCGAGTCGCTCGCGCTGCTGGAGCACCCGCCGGTCTTCACACTCGGGGCGCGCGGGAACCGCGAGCACCTGCTCACCACGCCCGACGCCCTCGCGGCGCGCGGCGCGGCGGTCGTCCCGACGGACCGCGGCGGCGACATCACCTTCCACGGCCCCGGCCAGCTCGTCGCCTACCCGATCCTCGACGTGCGCGGCCGCTCGCTCGGCGCGGCGACGTATGTGCGCCGCCTCGAAGTGGTCATCATCGACACCCTCGACGCCTTCGGCATCACCGCCGGGCGCGTCGAGGGGCGTCCCGGCGTATGGGTCGGGGACGCCAAGATCGCCGCGATCGGCGTCCGCATCAGCCGCGGCATCAGCCGCCACGGCCTCGCGCTCAACGTCTCGACGGACCTTGAGTGGTTCGGCCAGATCGTGCCGTGCGGCATCCCGGACGCCGAGGTGACCTCGATGGACCGCCTGCTCTGCGGCGCGCCGCCGATGCGCGAGGTGGAGGACGCGATGGTCGCGGCGTTCGAGCGCGCGTTCGGCGTGCGCATCGTCGAGGACCTCGAAGCCCCGCGTGACGCTCCCATGGTCGAGGAGGTCGTGCATGCCGGTTGAGACCGCCGTGCGACCGTTCCCGCGCAAGCCACGATGGCTGAAGGCGCGCTTCCCCGCGGGTGAGCGCTTCTCCGAGATCAAGAGCCTGCTCCGCGAGCAGGAGCTGCACACCGTCTGCGAGGAGGCGCGCTGCCCCAACATCGGCGAGTGCTTCAACGCCGGGACGGCGACCTTCATGATCCTCGGCGACATCTGCACCCGCGCCTGCGGCTTCTGCGATGTGACCTCGGGCAAGCCGGTCGGCCTCGACCTGCTGGAGCCGTACCGGCTCTCGCAGGCCGTCGAGCGGCTCGGCCTCGACTACGTCGTGATCACGTCGGTGAACCGCGACGACCTGCCGGACGGCGGCGCGGGCATCTTCGCTGCCTGCATCCGCGCCATCGGCCACCGCCTGCCGGGGACGCAGGTAGAGGTGCTGATCCCGGACTTCGAGGGCAATTGGGACGCCCTCGCCACCGTCGTGGAGGCGGGGCCGGTCGTGCTCAACCACAACACGGAGACCGTGCCGCGGCTCTACCGCCGCGTGCGCCCGAAGGCGCGCTACCGGCGTTCGCTGGAGCTGATCCGGCGCGTCAAGGAGATCGACCCGGCGATGACGACGAAGTCCGGCATCATGGTCGGCCTCGGCGAGACGATGGACGAGGTGCGCGCGGTCCTCGACGACCTGCGCGAGCACGGCTGCGACCTGCTCACCGTTGGGCAGTACCTGCGCCCCTCACTGAAGCACCTCCCGATCGAGCGCTTCTGGCACCCTGAGGAGTTCGCGGAGATCGCGGACTACGCGCACACCATCGGCTTCACCCACGCGGAGTGCGGCCCCCTGGTCCGCAGCTCGTACCACGCCGCCGAGCAGTCCGGGGCGGCGACACCGCACGGCGAGATCGCGCTGAGGCCCGCCGAACGGGCCGGGGCGTGAGCGGCCCGGCGCAGCAAGGATCGACGCCATGACCACCGAGACACCTCGCACCACCCCTGCGGCCGTCGATGGCGCGGCTGGCGGCAACGGCGCCGACGAGGCCGCCTCACGCGCGGCGCTCGAGGCGGAGTTCGATGCGATCGAGTCGGAGGAGTGGCGGCAGTCGCTGCACGACGTCTTCTACCGCCGCGGGCCGGAGCGCGTCGCGGAGCTGCTGGCCGACCTGCAGATCGAGGCGCAGCGCGAGATGGCGCAGCTTCCGGTCACCTCGCGCACGCCGTACGTGAACACGATCCCGCTGGAGCGCCAGCCCCCCTACCCGGGCAACCGCCAACTCGAGCAGCACATCAAGAGCTTCGTGCGCTGGAACGCCATGGCGATGGTCGTGGACGCCAACAACCGCCACGACGGTATCGGCGGCCACATCTCGACGTACGCCTCGGCGGCGACGCTCTATGAGGTGGGCTTCAACCACTTCTTCCGCGGCGCCGACGACCCCAGCGGGGGCGACCTGATCTACATCCAGGGCCACGCCTCGCCGGGCATCTACGCACGCGCATACCTCGAGGGCCGGTTGAGCGAGGAGCTGCTGTTCAACTTCCGCCGCGAGCTGGCCGAGGGGGGCGGATTGCCGTCGTATCCGCACCCGTGGCTCATGAACCACTTCTGGAAGTTCCCGACTGTCTCGATGGGCCTCTCGCCGCTCATGGCGATCTACCAGGCGCGGTTCATGCGCTACCTCGTCGACCGCGGGCTCAAGGAGCAGACCGACGCGAACGTGTGGTGCTTCATCGGCGACGGCGAGACCGACGAGCCGGAGGCCCTCGGCGCGATCTCGCTGGCGGCGCGCGAGCGGCTCGACAACCTGATCTTCGTCATCAACTGCAACCTCCAGCGCCTCGACGGCCCGGTGCGCGGCAACGGCCAGATCATCCAGGAGCTCGAGGCCGTGTTCCGCGGCGCGGGCTGGAACGTCATCAAGGTGCTGTGGGGCGCCGAGTGGGATGAGCTGCTCGCGAGGGACCATGACGGCCTGCTCACCAAGCGCATGGGCCAGATCGTCGACGGCGAGTACCAGAAGTACACCGTCGCCGGCGGCGCCTACATCCGCGAGCACTTCTACGGCGTCGACCCGCGCCTGCTGCGCATGGTCGAGCACATGAGCGACGACGAGCTGTGGTCGATGCGCCTCGGCGGCCACGACCCGGAGAAGGTGCACGCCGCCTACCACGCCGCCGTCCGCCACGAGGGCGCGCCGACGGTCATCCTCGCCCGCACCATCAAGGGCTACGGCCTGGGTGAGGCCGGCGAGGGCAAGAACATCACGCACCAGCAGAAGAAGCTCAACGAAGACGAGTTGATGCACTTCCGCGACCGCTTCGGCATCCCGCTGAGCGACGAAGAGGTCGGCAGCGCCCCGCTCTACAGGCCCGACGACGACAGCGCCGAGGCGCGCTACCTCCAGCAGCGCCGGCGAGCCCTCGGCGGCTACCTGCCGCTGCGCCGCACCATCTCGTGCGCGGGCATCGCGCCCGCCGAGTCGGTCTACGACGAGTTCTACGCGGGCTCGGACGGCCGAGAGGTGTCGACGACGCTCGCGTTCGTGCGGCTGCTCGGGCGGCTGCTGCGCGACGACGTCATCGGCGACCACGTCGTGCCGATCGTCCCCGACGAGGCGCGCACGTTCGGCATGGAGACGCTGTTCCGGCAGGCGGGCATCTACTCGCACGTCGGGCAGCTCTACGAGCCCGTCGATGCCGACAGCCTCATCTACTACAAGGAGACGACCGACGGGCAGATCCTCGAGGAGGGGATCACCGAGGCGGGCTCGCTGGCCTCGTTCATCGCGGCGGGCACGGCCCCCGCGGTGCACGGAGCGTGCACGCTGCCCTTCTTCATCTTCTACTCGATGTTCGGCTTCCAGCGCGTCGGCGACCTGGTGTGGGCCGCCGCGGACTCGCGCACACGCGGCTTCCTCGTCGGCGCAACGGCGGGCCGGACGACGCTGCAGGGCGAGGGGCTCCAGCACCAGGACGGGCACAGTCATGTGCTCGCCTCGGTCGTGCCGAACCTGGTCAGCTACGACCCTGCGTACGCCTACGAGGTCTCGCTGATCGTGCGCGAGGGCATCCGGCGCATGCACGAGCAGCAGGACCCGGTCTTCTACTACTTCACCGTCACCAACGAGGCCTACCCGCAGCCGCCCATGCCCGAGGGAGTCGAGGACGGCGTGCTCCGCGGCATCTACCGCCTCCGCACCTCAGACCTCGATGGGCCGCGCATGCAGCTCTTCGGCAGCGGCGCGATCCTCAACGAGGTCGTCGCCGCGCAGGAGCTCCTCGCCGAGCGGTACGGCGTCGCCGCCGACGTGTGGTCGGTCACGAGCTACAGCGAGCTGCGGCGCGACGCGCAGGACGCCGACCGCTGGAACATGCTCCACCCCGGCGAGCCGCCGCGACGCCCCTACCTCAGCGAGGTCACAGCGGACGCCGAAGGCCCGTTCGTCGCCGCGACCGACTACATGAAGTCGCTGCCGGACGGCGTCGCGAAGTGGCTGCCCGGCCGCCTCCTCTCGCTCGGCACGGACGGCTTCGGCCGCAGCGAGACGCGCGAGGCGCTGCGCGACTTCTTCGAGGTCGACGCAAAGCACATCGCCCTCGCCGCGCTGTACGCGCTGGCCGAGGACGGCGCGGTCGCCGCCGACGTGCCGGTGCGCGCGGTCGCCGAGCTCGGCATCGACCCGGAGAAGGTCAACCCGCGGCTCGCCTGAGCGATCGCGTCGACGGAGGCGGAAGAGGACTGCATGGCCGACGAATTCGCGCTGCCGGACCTCGGCGAAGGCATCGAGGAGGCCGAGGTCATCGGCGTCCTCGTCCACGCCGGCGACACGGTCGAGGCTGAACAGCCACTCATCGAGGTGGAGACCGAGAAGGCGAACCTGGACGTGCCGTCCCCGCACGCCGGGGTCGTCGAGGCCGTCCTCGTGGAGGTCGGCGACGTGATCCGCGTCGGCCAGGCGATCGTCTCCATCGCCGCGACCAACGGCGCGAGCCCCGCGCCTCCGGCGCCAGCCGCCGAGGCGCCCCCGCCGCCGACCGTCGGCGCCGG